>CAZBLR010000019.1:10997-39851 GCA_964492895.1 uncultured Zetaproteobacteria bacterium
CAGCGCCTGTTGCAGGTGGCGGCGTGGCTGGTTCCGGCATTGGTCCTGGTGTTCGGCCTGATCCTGCCCCTGCACGACAGGGTCGTGCGCCTGCGCTCGGATATCGGTGCCCTGGCCGCGCAGGCCGGCGTGGCGAACGCCCTCGCCGACCAGTTGCGCCTGCACGGCACAAGGGCGCCGGCGGCCGCCAATCCGATGTCCGGCATCGAAACGGCCGCGCAGCAGACGAAGGTGCGCGGCTTCATCACCCGCATCAAGCCGGATCTCTCCCCTGCTGACGGCAAGCAGCGCCTGATCGTGAACCTGAAGGCGGCGCCCTATGCCGATCTCGTCCACTTCCTCGGCCGCCTGCGGGCCCAGGGGATGCGGGTTGCGCGGGCGAAGCTCTACGCCATCGACCAGCCCGGCCTGGTCGACGCCGAACTCACCCTATCGAATTAACGCCAGTTCCAGGTCGTATCCATACTGGTCACTAGACCAATGGCCAGCTAGGCAAATGGTTCAATTCGGCTCAAACTGGTATCCAAGTGTTTTTGGCCATCCAAGGAGGAACGCGGCAAAGGATAGTGCCCCGGAGGAACATATGCCTCGGATTCTGATGATTGCGATGATGGCCCTCGTGTGGCCGATGTCGGCATCCGCCTCGGATCAACATCCTGCCGACGACCGCATTGGGGACGACACGTCCGTACTCGCCGACCTGCCGCCCGATCCCGGCCCGGCCGGCGAGGCGACCCTTGCCGGCGTCGATTCGGACAACGACGGCGTACGCGATGATGTGCAGCGCTGGATTGCGCTGACCTATCCGAACTCTCAAAAAACGAGAGCGGCTCTGACGCAAATAACCAAAACTATGCAACAATTCTTGCTAAACGCCGCCGATCCTGCGCAGTCATATCATATATCTGTCCAGATGGGGAAAGATACCGATTGCCTAGCCTATATTTTATCTGCTGGTTTTTATAAACCCAGTTCTGAACTCAAGGCAGTCTTTTTGAATACCGATTTACGTACCAGAGAGTGGTTGCAGGCAGATCACCATTTAAACGGCAAAATATTTCCAAGCCTCCCTTATAGTCAGTGGAAGCAAGCGTGTAATTTTAACCCCGATGCGATGCCAAACTAAAATTCAAACTGGTCTGCGCTGATCCCGTCACCACGTTGTTTGGTTTGCATCGGGGCCATCGTTATATCTTCCCCAGCCATCAGCCTAGACCAATGGCCAGCTAGGCAAAGGGATTAAATCGTATCAAACTGATACGCAACAGCACTTTTGAACAACTTAGGAGGAATGCGGCAAAGGATAGTGCCCCGGAGGAACATATGTCTCGTATCCTGATGATTGCGATGATGACCCTCGCATGGCCGTTCGCGGCATCTGCCTCGGATCAGCATGAAAAGATCTCAGAACACCATGTCGCGGCCGCAGAGCAGGATCGAGATCAGGAAGGAAGGCACCGAAAACACGAGGGGAACGCCGACCGCGAGAGGAAGGACAACAAGAAGCGTCATTCGTCATCGGCAGCAAAGGACACGACGCCCCCCGTCATCCAAATCCAGCAACCTGCGATTACCGTGGAAGCCACATCCCAGACCATGGTGGTGGATCTCGGCAGCGTCACGGCCACCGATACGGTGGACGGCGCGATCACGCCGGTGAGCAATGCCCCGGCAGCCTTTCCGATCGGCGTCACGACCGTGACCTGGACAGCGACGGACGCGGCAGGCAATACGGCGACGGCGCAACAGCTGGTGACGGTTCAGGATACGACCCCACCGACAATCAGCGCCCCGGCAGCGGTCACGGCGGACTCCACCACGGGTCAGCCGATCGCGGTCGCCATCGGTACAGCGATGGCCACGGACACCTTCGGCCCGGTAGCCATCAGCAACAACGCCCCGGCAGTGTTCCCGATCGGCATCACGTCCGTGACCTGGACAGCGACGGACGCGAATGGCAACAGTGCCACAGCTACGCAGACCGTGACGGTGAACGACACCTCTTTCCTTGCCAATCTTCCGCCCGATCCCGGCCCTGCAGGCGAGGCGACCCTTGCCGGCATCGATTCGGATAACGACGGCGTACGCGACGATGTCCAACGCTGGATTGCGCAGGCCTATCCGAACTCCCAGAAGACGAGAGCAGCGTTGACGCAAGATACCAAAGCAATGCAACAAATCCTGATCGATTCTGCAGACCCGGTTAAATCATATAAGGATGCCTTGCAAGACAATAGGGCGATGGAGTGCTTGTCATATATACGCCCTGGTGATTTTTATCATGTGTTAGCTGAACATAAAGCGATTCTCCTGAATACCGAGATGCGATCCCGGGCGTGGCTACAAGCAGACCACAATTTAAGTGGAAAGTTTTTTGGTCTTCTTCCCGATCCAAAGCAAGGGTGTGATTTCGACCCTGATGCGATGCCGAATTAAAATGAGGAATAAGACATTGATAGCAACTCGTTTGTTATTTTCGTTTATTATTCTGCTCATCTGCTGTTATGTCATGACGAAACCTGCAAAGGCAGCTATCTGTCAGGAAAAAACGGCCATTGTGTACAGCAATGGAATATATAACGACAGAAAAGACGCTGTTGCTTCTTTGGCTCAGCTAAAGATATATATCAGTGTTTATCCCCAAGGGAATGTATATTTTGCTCAATTAGAGTTTGATTTGGCATATGCTGACAATGGCGGCGCAACGGCCCCGGGGTCGTTGGCTGGCCTGGCGCAGTTGTACGAGGCCTTCGTGCAGAAACAGGCCGCGAATGACAGCTCATTCTGGCGTTGGCTTGGTGGCATTGCGGCAGCGCCCACCTGGTTCAAGACGATGATGAATGATCTGGCGACGGCCACCAATGCAAATGCGTATGTCGACGATGTTGCCCTGCAGCTACAACTGAACGGAGATCCGGCCGATCCAGTACTGCAGCCGGGATACCGACCCTTGCTCAAGGAGGGGAAGCGCGTCGTCATCGTTGCCCATTCGCAAGGGAACTTCTATGCTAATACGGCGTATGACGGACTGGTGCAGCAATATCCCGACTATGCAAATCGCTTAGGGATTGTGGCGGTGGCAACACCGGATAGCCGCGTGGCTGGCAATGGTATGTACATCACGGTTCCGGAAGATGCAGTGATTTCTGCTGTTCGCAATATTTATCCTTCCACACTACCGTCCAAGCCGGTCGGTCTGGTATCTCCCAATATGGGGGAGCTTGGGTCGGTTGCATGGGGAAATGCATCGGATGGCCATGGTTTTGTCGAATGGTATCTGGCTGGAACGTTTTCCCGGAATTTCATCCTGGATGCGATTGTACAGACACTCAATAGGCTGCAGGCCCCATTTGAGAACTCCCCAAAGACCATCATCAAGTCCACTCCGTATCTGTGGTACGCCTTCGTGGATGCTTCCCGATGCGTTCTGGATGATGCGAATCACCTTGGTTTCGCCGTTGATACGACCTATTACGGCCAGGTAAATATTTCTGTTACGCCTTTACAAGGAAGCACGGCAAATCCGACACAGCACGCCGGCTTGATCCCGGCAGTACAAACAACGATGACGGCCACGTCTATACCAGGCGGGCGCCAACCGATTGGCATCTTGCCGATCCCCAGTGGCGTCGGGATTGTGTACGCCGATTCGGTTGAAACGGCTTATTATTCGTTTGACAGTGCCAGCGACGATTCTGCCGGTGCCGGCACGACCACCCTGCATCTGATTTCGTACACATGGGATAAAACGACAGGTGTATGGTCGGAACAATCCAGTCAGCTTGCGTTGCCCGAACACGCAATGAGCGTGACGAATTATATTTGTCCTTATCCTGGAAGGACGGTCTGCTCCGGACCTCTTGAATATCTCCCTGTTTCATTTGCAGTTCCTGCATATACCAATCCCGTTGTGTATCAGGATGCCACGTACGACTACGGCGGTGAGCTGGATTCGCCGGGTTTCCGGTCGGATATGGTCTTCATCGGTATTATGGATAGGGACCTGAACGGAACATGGCTTGTGATGTCGATGAGGAATGGCCAGCTGATGACGGGAGCGACCGGCGTATTCTCCCTTTCGCGGGATGTGACTGGAAACATCGTTTCGACAACCCTCACGGTCGGAGTGCCCGGGTATGTCCGTCTTCGCTATTATGATGGTATCTACGTAACGGATGCTTCCAACATCAATGTTGGCGTAACGACACAGTAGATTCCCCACCGATCTCGAAGGAAACCATGCGTTGGCTCCCAGGCTTCCTTACGACGGATTGTAAAGGCTTTAGCGTGTCTGTAGCCATTTCAATAATGAAATTATTTCGAAACTGAGCCGAAAACCGGTCGGATTGAACGCGGCGTTGTGCTGGAAGACTTAATGATACGTGCCGTTCATATCGGGGCAGGGATGGTATACTGTGCCTTGTGGGTAGGGGGCCGCGGGCCGGGGGGCTTGCGGAAGCGTTGTTGACGGGAGGGGTGGATGATCCGTTATATCGCCGGCCCCGAGCTGTGGCCTGAGGAGCGGAGCGGCCTGCATGCGCTGCGCCGGCGCGGGCTGTCGCTCGGCTGGGTGCTCGAGGTGGAGCGCCCCGACATGCCCGCGGCGGCCGAGATCGCGCGTGCCTGGCATGCCGACGAGGCCGTGATGCTGCCCGGATTCCTGTCCGACAACGTTGAGCGCCATGCCGGCGACATCGCCCAGGCCCGCCTGCTGATGGACGAGACGCTGGACGAGAAGGAGATGGTCGACCTGTTCGAGGCCGAGCCGTATGCCTCCCGCCTGGCCGGCCGCTTCGCCCTGGTGGCCTCGGTGCACGACGAGGGCGATCGCCAGGAGATCGAGAAGCTGTACTTCGATGCCGAGCGGGACGGCGAGGTGGTCGCCGAGGAGCTGTGGTGCAAGGCCTCGTGGCTGTCCTACCACGCCGACGACGCGTCGCTGCGCTTCCGCTTCTCCTACGGCATCGAGGGCTTCGAGGACGTCGCGGCCGACCCGGGGCGCCAGCAGCTGGCGGCCGAGCTGACGGACGTGATCTTCCCGGAATCGGCGATCGTGGCCGAGTGCCCGCAGATGCAGGCGCTGTTCTCACGCCTGCTGAAGACGGAGCGGGTGCTGTACGGCGAGCGCATCGTCTATTTCAACGCCCCGGACGGCGGTGCCCAGATGCACCACGACGTCGAGCGCGGCCATGCCGGCGTCGTGTTCGCGCAGCTGTCGGGCCACACCTTCTGGCTGGCCCTGTCCAAGCCGAGGCTGATGGACGAGATCGTCGCCTTCCTGGCCCGCGCCGACGCCGATGCCGAGCTGGCGAAGGTGCTGCCGGAGGCGACGGACCGCGACGCGCTGCGCCGGCTGGCCGCCGACCGGGGCCAACTATCCGAGTACATGGAGCGCTACGACCACGAGCTGGTCGAGGCGCTGGTGGACCGCTTGCCGGCCTTCACCGCCTTCCTCGTTTCGGGCGGCTACGCCCACATGCTGCAGCCGGGGGATGCCATCCTGCTGCCGCAGCGGGATCTGGATCGTTGCGTCTGGCATTCGGTGTTCTGCCTCGGCGACGAGGCGGGCGAGTCGCTGTCCTTCGCCGTGCGTCCGCTCGACCGGGGCTAGGCCGGGTCCGGCCTCGGTTTCTGGGCGACGACGATCAGGGTGCGGCCGAGCAGCATGCGCGGGCTGTTCATCTTCAGCACGTGCTCGCGGTTGGTATCGTCGACGGTCCTGTACTTCCGCACCTCCTTTTTCAGCGCGAAGAAGCCGGCGATGCGGATCGGCAGGTACAGCAGCAGGAAGGGCAGGACGCCGGAGCGCATGCGCTTGTCGACGTCCTCGGTGATGACGCGGAAATCGGCCTCGAGCAGGGAATGCGCCACATAGAAATAGCTGATCGGGTTGATGTGGCCGCCGGTGGTGTACTTGTGGCTGTCCTTGAAGTACAGCGGGCCGAACAGGTTCCAGAAGCCGAAGAACAGGAAGCGCAGCCTCGACTTGATGTTCAGGATGTTCGGGGTGGTGACGATCAGGTAGCCGTCGGGCCTGAGCACCCGGTGGATCTCCCGCAGCACGTCCTGGTGGTGCTCGACGTGCTCGATGACTTCGGTGAAGGTGACGAGATCGAAGCTGTTGTCGGCATAGGGCAGCGGGTCGGTGTTCAGGTTGCAGGTGTCCACCTTCTGGCCCGGCAGCTGCATCAGCTCGTCGGTGTAATCGCAGGCATGGGGGATGACGTCCAGCCGGTGCGAGACCAGGTTGATCAGATCGCCGGTGCCGGCACCGATGTCGAGGTAGGCGATCTTCCTGCCCTTCAATCCGGGGCAATGCCGTTCGACATCGTGCACGACGCGCTTCAGCAGCGCCGATGTGCTCAGGGTGAACGTTGGCGAGAATTCATCCATCCGATACTCCTTGGAGGCGGGTTCGATGCCCATATTGCCGCCGGCCATGACATAGGAAAAGACGGCGGATGCGCGGGCGTGTTCAGGCCCGGGGCAGGTAATGCACCGCCGTTTCCAGCCCTCCGTCCGGGTGCAGGGCCAGCGTGCGGTAGCCGGGCGGCAGCGTATCCAGCGCGAACTCAATGGCATGCGGACGGAATTGTACACAGGTCGACGGCGTGCCGAGCACGCGCACATTCCCCCTGAGTGCGTCGAAGGCCTGGTGCGCATGGCCGAACAGCACCGCCCGCACCGGGTGCCGGCGCTCGACCAGGCGCCAGAAGTCGCCGGCATTGTCCAGGCCGATGGCATCGAGCCAGCGGCTGCCGAGCAGCAGCGGCGGGTGATGCAGCGCGATCAGCGTCGGCATCGGCGGGGCGGCGAGGGCTTCGTCGAGGAATGCGAGCTCCGTGTCGGCCAGGTGCCCGCCCTCCGCATCCGTGCGCTGCGTATGCAGCAGCACGATGCGCCAGCCGCCGATCTCCACCTCTTTCGGTGCCGGCAATATGGCTGACAAGCGAGCGGGCTCGTCGTGGTTACCGGCGAGCGCGGCGACACGGGCGGCCGCTGGAGTGAAGGACTCGGCCAGCCAGCGATAGGCCGCCTCGCTGCCGTCATGGGCCAGGTCGCCGGTGGCCAGCAGCAGGTCCGCAGGCCCCGACCGTGTGCAGTGGGCCAGCACCCGCGTCAGGCCGTCGCGCACCCCGACCCCCTTCAGGGCATAGGCGGCGTCACGGGCGATATGCGTGTCGGTCAGGTGCAGAACCGTGGCCATGCGGTTGGCCCCCGGCGGCCGGTCAGGCGCCCGCCTTCGGCTTGCCTCCGGGCCGGCGCCGGCGCGGCCGGCGTTTGTTGCCGCCCTCCGGACGCGCCTCCTGGCGATCCTCGGCGCCGGTGCCCTCGGCATGGCGCTCGGGCCGCGTCGGCTTGCCGATGTCCAGGCGCGCATGGTCCCAGGCCGGCACCGGGATGGTGTGGTCGATGTAGGCCTCGATGTCCGGCAGCCCGAAGCAGAAGCGCTCGCAGGCGAACGAGATGGCCACGCCGGTGGCGCCGGCGCGGGCCGTGCGGCCGATGCGGTGCACGTAGTCCTGCGCGTCCTCCGGCAGGTCGTAGTTGAACACGTGCGTGACGCCGTCGATGTGCAGGCCGCGGCTGGCCACGTCGGTGGCGACCAGCAGGTGCAGCTTGCCCTTGCTGAAGTCCTCGAGGATGCGCAGGCGCTTCTTCTGGCGCACGTCGCCGGACAGGATGCCGACATCGAAGCCGTAGCGGGCCAGCCGGTCCGCCAGGCGCTCGCCGGTGCGCTTCTCGTTGATGAAGATCATGCCACGCGCGACATTCTGTTCGCGCAGCAGGCTGACCAAGAGCGGGAATTTCTCGTCCATGCCGGTGTGGTACAGCGATTCCGCGATATTGCTGGCCGTGATGTCGCCTTCCTCGGCGCGCAGCTTTTCCGGGTTGTTCATGTGCTCGTAGGCCAGCTCCAGCACCCGGTGGGACAGCGTGGCCGAGAACAGCAGCGACTGGCGCTGGTCGTAGGGCGGCAGGCGGCGCATCAGGTAGCGCAGGTCCTTGATGAAGCCGAGGTCGAACATGCGGTCGGCCTCGTCGACGACCAGCATTTCGCAGTGCTTCAGGCCGTAGCAGCCCTGCTTGAAGTAGTCGATCAGGCGGCCCGGGGTGCCGATCAGGATGTCCACACCCTCGTCGAAGGCCTGCTTCTGCTTGTCGTAGTCCACGCCGCCGAACACCACGTGCAGCTTCAGGCCGGCATGGGCGGCCAGCTTCCTGGCATCGGCGGAGATCTGCGCCACCAGTTCGCGCGTCGGGGCGATGATCAGGGCGCGCGGGTCGCGCAGCCGCCGGCCGTCGCGCGGGGGGTGGTTCAGCAGATGCGTGATGATAGTGATCAGGAAGGTGGCGGTCTTGCCCGTGCCGGTGCGTCCCTGGCCGGCCACGTCCCTGCCCGCCAGGGTCATCGGCAGCGCCACCTCCTGCACGGCGGTCAGCTGGGTGAAGCCGAGGTCGTGGATGGCCTGCAGCAGCGGCTGGGGGAGGTCGAGTTCGTCGAAGCGCATATGATTGGTGTCCTGGGGTGGTATCCTGTGGGCTGGTCCTTGCCGGAATTCGTGTCGGAATTCGTGCTGGAGAAGGGGGCAGCATACGGGAGATTCCATTGCCTGGCAAAAGCGATACGATTATCGTTCGCTTTCCTTCGGGCCTATAGCTCAATTGGTTAGAGCTACCGGCTCATAACCGGTTGGTTCCAGGTTCGAGTCCTGGTGGGCCCACCAGTCCAGCCCGCGGACATGGGCGGAGAAGACTTCCGTATTCAAGAGGTGGACGATCATGGCTGCTCCCGAACGGGTTGACCCGGAACAATTGCGAAGCCTGGTGCTGGCGGCGATGCCGGATGCCGAGGTCGAGGTGCGGCTGTATTCCGGCGACGATCATTTCGAGATGACCGTGGCCTCGCGGGGGTTTGCCGGAAAATCGCGGGTGGCGCAGCACCAGATGGTGTACGATGCGCTGGGTGCGCACATGCGGGAGGCCATCCATGCGCTCGCCCTGCAGACCCGCGTACTACAAGATTGAGGTGATTTCATGGATGAGGTTCAACAGCAGATCGACAAACTGGTGCACGAGCACGACATCATTCTGTTCATGAAGGGCACGCCGCAGTTCCCGCAATGCGGATTCTCGCAGCGCGTGTCCCAGATCCTCGGCGGCTACGGCGTGCCGTATGTGGCCGTCAACGTCCTGCTCGACCCAGCCGTGCGCGAGGGCATCAAGGCCTATGCGAACTGGCCGACCATTCCGCAGCTCTACGTCAAGGGCGAGCTCGTCGGCGGCTGCGACATCGTTTCGGAGATGCACGAATCGGGCGAGCTGCACGAGATGCTCGATTCGTTCCGCAAGGACGCATAAGGAGACATGGCTTGAGCGCATGCAGGCGCCGGGCCACCACGGGGCCAGCCATCATGCCCTTCCCGTTTGATCCGACGGCGCGCTGGACTTCCCGCTAGGATGCAGACCAAGCTTTCCCAGAAACTGGGCCAGCGCCTGGCGCTGACGCCACAGCTGACCCAGAGCCTGAAGGTGCTGGCGATGAATGCCGTGGAGCTGGAGGCCTACCTGGAGGAATGCCTCGAGAGCAACCCGATGCTGGAGCACGATGCGCCGGAGCCGCCGGTGGCGGAGGCGGAGGCCGGGTCCGAGGCGGATGACGACTGGCAGGAGTCCGGCGACGATCGCTGGGAGCAGCTCTATACGCCTTCGGCGGCCGCCGGCCGCGACGATTTCCCGAACCGCGAGCAGAACTGGCACGAGGAACAGAGCCTCAGCGAATCCCTGCATGAGCAGGTGGAGCAGCAGCCGATGGCCGACGACGAACGGGCGGTGGCGCACGCGCTGATCGATTCGCTGGACGACGACGGCTATTTCCGCAGCGATCCGGCCACCCTCGCCGCCCAGCTCGGCATTGCTCCCGGCAAGCTGGTCGACGTGCTCGAGCAGGTGGTCCAGGAGCTGGAGCCCGCCGGCATCGGTGCCCGCGACCTGAGTGAATGCCTGCTGCTGCAGCTGGACGATGACGAGCCGTCGACCGCCCTGGTCCGACGCCTGCTGCTGCACCATGCCGAGGATCTGTTCGACGACGATGCCACGCTGGCCGGCAAGCTGGGCTGCGACTCCGACGCGCTGATGCGGGCCCGGGCGCGCATGCGCCGGCTCGATCCCTTCCCGGGGCACGGCCTGCGCGGCGACCAGAATGTCTATGTGCGGCCGGAGGTCATCTTTCGCCGCCTGGCCGATGGCGACATCCAGATCGAGATCCCCGACTACGGCTGGCGCGGCGTGCGCCTGAACGAGCAGTGGCAGGGCCGCCAGTGGGCCGGCGCCGACCGCGAGTTCATGGACCATGCCACGCGCGAGGCCAAATGGCTGATGTATGCGCTGGAGCAGCGCGGCGAAACCCTGATGAAGGTGGCCCAGTGCCTGGCCCAGCGGCAGCGCGCCTTTCTCGAACACGGAATACTGGGCTTGAAGCCGCTGACGTTGCAGGATGTGGCCGAGGAGGTGGGCTTGCACGAATCGACCATTTCGCGCGTGACCAACGGCAAGTATGCGGAGACCCCGCTGGGCCTGATCGAGATGCGCCGTTTCTTCTCTTCGGGATTGCCGACGCGCGGCGGCGGCAGCATCTCCGTGTACCGCGTGCAGCAGCGCGTCAAGGCGCTGATCGAATCCGAGCCTGCCGGGAAACCGGTCTCCGACCAGGATATCGCCGACCGCCTGCAGGCCGAAGGGATCGATATTGCCCGTAGAACCGTCGCCAAATATCGTGAGAATCTCGGGCTGCCGACGAGCAGCCAACGACGGCGTACCGTCAAGGAACGTCCGGCAATCACAAGGGGGTAGAGCATGCAAGTGTCGATCACTGGACGGAACATGGAGCTGACGGAGCCACTGAAGGCCTACGTCAATGACAAGCTCCAGCACCTGAAGCACTCATTCGATCACGTGGTCGATGTGCATGTCGTGCTGTCCGTCCAGAAGTTTCACCATCAGTGCGAAGTGACCATCCAGGCCAGCGGCATGGTGGTCCATGCCAAGCACGAATCCGAGGACATGTATGCCTCGATCGACGGCGTCGTCGACAAGCTGAACCGCCAGCTCAAGCGCTACCGCGCCAAGATGCACCGCCACCAGACCAACCACGCGCAGCGACGGGGCCGCGAGATCAAGGTGTCGCACCGCGTGGTCAGCATGCCCCCGCACGAGGAGCTGGCTGTGGATCAGCAGCCGGAAACCGTGCATCACGAGGAAATGGAGATCAAGCCGATGTCGGTGGACGAGGCGGTGATGCAGATGGAGCTGTCCGAGCAGCAGACGCTGATCGTGTTCACCAATCAGGATACGGACAGCCTGAATGTCATCTACCGGCGGGCCGACGGCCAGCTGGGCTGGATCGAGCCGGCATCCTCCTGAGCAAGCACACGAACACGGAGCAACCGCATGGCCAAGTCTGACCGCTTGATCCCTCCGGATCACATCCTTCTGGATTCCAGGGCCGGCAGCAAACGGGCCCTGATCACCGAGCTGGCCAGCGTGCTGCCGGCGATGGATCCGGATCCGGTGCTGGAGGTGGTGATGGCCCGCGAACAGCTCGGCAGCACCGGCATCGGCAATGGCGTGGCCATTCCGCACGGGCGCCTGCCCGACCTGTCGGAGCCGGTGCTGGCCCTGGCGCGGCACAAGGCCGGCATCGATTTCGACGCCATCGACGGCAATCCGGTCCACATCGCCATCCTGCTGCTGGTGCCGCAGGAAGCGGAGCGCGGACACCTGGAGTTGCTGGCGCATCTGGCCAGAACGCTGCAGCAGGAGCATGTGCGCCGGGAGATCATGGAGGCCGAGACGGCGGACCAGATATCACGGATCTTCGCCGCCATGCCCCGGAGCGCGGCGGCATGAGCCAGGCGGCGCCGCGCATCACCATCCGTGAACTTCTGGAGGAGCGGGGGGAGGCGCTGGGGCTGCGACTGATCGCCGGGGAGGCCGGGCTGGAGCGCGTGATCGACCATCCCCGCATGCAGAAGCCGTCGCTGGCCTTCGCCGGCTATCTGGAACACCTCAACGATTACCGCCTGCAGGTGATCGGGCAGACGGAGCTGGGCTATCTGGCCACGCGCCCGCCGGCCGAGCAGAAGCGCGTCGTCGATTCCGTGTTCGACCTGCGCATCGCCGGCGTCGTCATCACCCGCGGGCTGACGCCGCCGGATATCGTCCTCGAGGCGGCCAAGCGCACCGACACGCCGCTGATGGTCACCGACGAGCCGTCCTCGACCTTCATGACCAACACCATGCTGTACCTGTCGCGCCGTCTGGCACCCACCGTCTACCAGCACGGCGTGTACATGGACATCTACGGCCTGGGCGTGCTGATGATCGGCGCCAGCGGCATCGGCAAGAGCGAGATCGGCCTGGAGCTGATCTCGCGCGGCCACCGGCTGATCGCCGACGACATGGTGGAGCTGGCCCGGCAGGGTGCGGAGATCATCGTCGGGCGCAGCCCGGAATCGCTGCGCTACCACATGGAGATCCGGGGGCTGGGTATCCTGAACATCCGCGAGCTGTACGGCGCGGCCGCCATCACGGACGCCAAGCGCCTGAGCCTGATCGTCGAGATGATCCCGTGGAACCAGCTGGCCGAAGAGGACCGGGTGCTGGGCGAGGAATCGACCACCGAGATCCACGGCGTCAAGCTGCCCAAGGTGCTGTTGCGCATCCGTCCGGGCCGCTCGATGGCGGTGCTGGTGGAGGTGGCGACCCGCAACCGCCTGCTCAAGCAGCGCGGCATCGACAGCGGCCGGGCGTTCATGGAGGCGCTGGAGCAGCGGATTCAACAGGGGCGCGGATGATCGTTCTCGTCAGCGGCCTGTCCGGGGCGGGCAAAAGCACGGTCCTGCACGCGCTGGAGGATCTCGGCGTCTTCTGCACCGACAACCTGCCGCTGTCGCTGTTCCCCGGCTGGATGCAGGAGATGCACGACACCGGGCGCCTGGCCGCGGCATGCATCGACCTGCGCAGCACGGCCACGCCCGAGGCCCTGGGGCAGGCGGTGGCCGAGGCCAGGCGTATGGACCCGGACTGCCGGCTGGTGTTCCTCGAGGCCTCCGACGAGGCCCTGATCCGCCGCTACTCGCTGTTGCGCCGGCGTCATCCGTTCGCCCCGGACATGGACCTGCCGGAGGCCATCGCCGCCGAACGGGACGCCATGGGGCCGCTGCGTTCCGAGGCGGATCTGGTGCTCGACAGCAGCAACATGAACCCCTACGAGCTGGCCGAGCTGGTGGAGACCTACTGGCGCAAGCATCGCGGCCGGCAGGAGCGCACGCTGGTGTGCTCGCTGATCTCCTTCAGCTATCAGCGCGGATTGCCGCAGGATGCCGACATGGTGGTCGATGCGCGCTTCCTGCCGAACCCCCATTACGAGCCCGAGCTGGCGCACCTGACCGGCTGCGACGCCGAGGTGGACGCGTTCTTCAAAAAGCATGACGATGTGGCCGAAACCGAGCGCCGGATCCAGGACTGGCTGCTGTTCATCTGGCCGCGGCTGCAGCGCGAGCGCAAGCAGTACTTCACGCTGGCCATCGGCTGCAGCGGCGGGCGCCATCGCTCCGTGTACCTGGTGGAGCGTCTCGGCGGCTGGCTGCGCCGCCAGGGCGTGGCCGAGCCGGTGATCCGTCACCGGGAGCTCGGCAAGGTCTCCCGTTCCGGAGGAAGCCGATGATCGGTATCGTGCTGGTCGGACACGAACACATCGCCAGCGAGATGCTGGCCGCGCTCGAACACGTGCTGGGTCGGCAGTCGCTGATCCGGGCCGTGGACGTCTCCTGCGATTTTCCGCCGGAGACGCTGCGCCAGCGCCTGGATGAGGACGTCCGCAGCTGCAACGCCGGGGCCGGCGTACTGGTACTGGCCGACATGTTCGGCGGTACGCCGTGCAACGTGGCGCTGGCGATGATGCGCTCGGGCGATGTCGAGGTGGTGTCCGGCATGAACCTGCCGGCCCTGATCAAGGCGGCCACCCTGCGCCAGCAGGCGATCGGCGTCAGCGAACTGGCCGCGCAGGTGGCCGAGGCCGGACGTCATTACATCTGCGTGGCCACGAGCCTGATGGAGGGCAAGCAGGAAGCGATGCCGCCCGCCGCGGCCAAATGACCATGCCCAGCCGCAGCCTGTATATCCGCAACAAGCTGGGCCTGCATGCGCGGGCCTCCGCCCGCTTCGTGTCGACGGCCAGCCGCTTCGGCTGCGACATCCGCTTGCGCAAGGGCGAGATCGAGGTCAACGGCAAGAGCATCATGGGCATCATGATGCTGGCGGCGGCCAAGGGCTCCGAGCTGACGCTGTCCGCCGAGGGCGAGGATGCCGAGATGGCGCTGGATGCCCTGGAGGACCTGGTGAACGACCGCTTCGGAGAGCCCGAATGACGCGCGTGCCCGTCCGCGGGGATCCGGTGCGCGGCCGCGGCATCGACAGCAGCGCCGGCGTCGTGATCGGCCGCGTGCAGAAGCTGCTCGAGGGCCGGCAGCCGATCCCCGAGTACCACCTGACCGAGGGCCAGGTCGACGTCGAGGTCGGCCGGCTCGAGATGGCCGTCGAGCAGGCGCTGGGCGACCTGGTGCAGGAGCAGGAGCAGCTGGCGAGGATGGGGGCCCAGGACCCGCTGCTGATCCTCGAGGCGCACCGCATGCTGCTGGTGGACCCGGAACTCGTCGGCAGGGCCGCCAGGATGATCCGCGACGAGGGCATCAACGCCGAGTGGGCCATGCGCCGGCGCATGGACGCCGTGCTGTCCGTGTTCGACGCCATCGACGACGAGTACCTGCGCGGCAAGAAGGTGGACGTGGAACAGGCCGTCAACCGCGTGATGCGGCACCTGACGGGTGAGCTTCTGGCCGTGGCCGACGGCGTGGACGAGCTGCCGCAGATTCTCGTCGGCGTCGACTTCTCGCCCCCGGACGTGGTGGCGCTGTGGAGCGCCGGCGTGGCCGGGCTGGTGGCCGAGCAGGGCGGCGTCAACGCGCACAACGTCATCGTGGCCCGCGGCATCGGCCTTCCCGCCATCGTCGGGGCCTCCGACATCCTGGAGCAGGCCGAGGACGACGACCTGCTGATCCTCGACGGCGAGCAGGGCATCTGGATCCTGAACCCGACGGAGGAGGAGCAGGAGAAATACCGGCGTTTCGCCGAGGCCATCTCCATCGTCTATGCCGGCCTGCATGCCTTTGCGGAAAAGCCGTCGCTGAGCGTCGACGGCCATCCGATGCGCCTGCTGGCCAACATCGAGTTCGCCGAAGAGGCCAAACGGGCCTGCGAGATCGGTGCCGAGGGCGTCGGCCTGTTCCGCACCGAGTTCATGTTCATGAATGCCAGCCAGCTGCCGGACGAGGACGTGCAGTTCGCGGAATACGCCCGCGTGGTGCAGATGATGGGCGGCCGCCAGATGACCTTCCGCCTGCTCGATGTCGGTGGCGACAAGCCGGGGCTGTACCGGAACCTCTCCGGCTATCGCTACGACGGCCAGAATCCGGCCATGGGCCTGCGCGGCGTGCGCCTGCTGCTGCAATGGCCGGCACTGCTCGAGACCCAGCTGCGCGCCATGCTGCGCGCCGCCGAATACGGCCCGCTGCAGATCATGATCCCGATGGTCTGCTCGGCGACCGAGGTCGAGCAGGTGCGTGACATCCTGGAGCAATGCCGGCGCCAGGTGGGGGCCGGCAGCGATGTGCGCCTGGGCACGATGATCGAGGTGCCCGCGGCCGTCATGATCGCCGAGCAGCTGGCCGACGTCGCCGATTTCTTCTCGGTCGGCACCAACGACCTGATTCAGTACACGCTGGCTGTCGACCGCAGTGACGAGCAGGTCGGCCATCTGTACAGTCCCGGCCATCCGGCCGTGCGGCGGCTGCTCGAATTGACGGTGAAGGCGGCGCGCAAGGCCGGCATTCCGGTGTCCGTCTGCGGCGAGCTGGCGGCCGACCCGCAATGGACCGAGACCTTTCTGAACATGGGCATGGACACGCTGTCGATGAGCCTGAACCAGATCCTGCCGATCCGTAAGCACCTGAGCCGCCTGCGCTACCGGCCTTCCGTGTGAGCCGCGAACGGGGCCGGGGCTTGGAAGCCGCGGCCGTGCGGTTTACCCTTGGCCCGGATCAGGTTGACGAACGGGGGTGCGCCATGCGTCATGATTGGACGATTGATGAGATCGAGGGGCTGTTCGCCCTGCCGTTCAACGATCTGCTGTTTCGCGCCCAGCAGGCGCACCGCGCCCATTTCGATGCCAACGAGGTGCAGCTTTCCACGCTGCTGTCGATCAAGACCGGCGGTTGCCCCGAGGATTGCAAGTACTGTCCGCAGAGCGTGCATTACAGCACCGAGGTGGAATCGGAGCTGTTGATGAAGAAGGACGAGGTGATGCGCGCGGCCAGGGCGGCCAAGGCCAACGGCGCCAGCCGCTTCTGCATGGGCGCGGCCTGGCGCGAGCCGAAGGGGCGCGCCTTCGAGCTGGTGCTGGACATGGTGCGCGAGGTCAAGGCCATGGGCATGGAGGCCTGCGCCACGCTGGGCATGCTGAGCCACGAGCAGGCGGCCAGGCTGAAAGAGGCCGGGCTCGATTACTACAACCACAACCTCGATTCCGATCCGGAGTTCTACCGGGAGATCATCTCCACGCGCAGCTACGAGGATCGGCTGGATACGCTGCGCCATGTGCGCGCCGCCGGGCTCAGCGTCTGCTGCGGCGGCATCGTCGGCATGGGCGAGTCGCGCCGGCACCGGGCGGGGCTGGTTGCGCAGCTGGCGCGCATGGACCCGCCGCCGGAGTCGGTGCCGATCAACATGCTGGTCAAGGTCGAGGGCACGCCGCTGGCCGACCAGCAGGCGCTCGATCCGTTCGAGTTCATCCGCACCATCGCCGTGGCGCGCGTGACCATGCCGGCATCCCATGTGCGCCTGTCGGCCGGCCGCGAGGCCATGAGTGACGAGATGCAGGCCCTGTGCTTCCTGGCCGGCGCCAATTCCATCTTCTACGGGGAGAAGCTGCTGACGACCGGTAATGCCGAGGCCGAACGCGACCGGGCCCTGTTCGCGCGCCTGGGGCTGCACCCGCAACAGGCCGAAGCCCCTTCCTCCCGCCGGCTGGCCAACGCCTGAGGCGCGAGCGCATCCTTCACGGCAGGCTTCTCCTGCGGCTATAGTTGGCACCAGCGGCGGCCAGAGCGTCCGCCGACGAGCAGCGAGGGCAATATGTTTCATGGCGTCATGACAGCACTGGTAACGCCGTTCACCGAGGGCGGCGCCGTCGACGAGGAGGCGTTGCGGGCACACATCGAGCGCCAGATCGAGGCGGGGGTGGATGGGTTCGTGCCGGCCGGCACCACCGGCGAGGCGGCGACGCTGAACATGGCCGAACACAAGCGGGTGATCCGCCTGACCGTCGAGCAGGTGAACGGGCGCGTCCCCGTCATCGCCGGCACCGGCAGCAACAGCACCGAGGAATCGATCGAGCTGACGCGGGCGGCCAAGGATCTCGGCGCCGACGCGGCGCTGCTGATCTCCCCGTACTACGTCAAGCCTTCGCAGGAGGGCATCTACCAGCATTACAGGGCGGTGGCCGAGGCGGTGCACCTGCCGCAGATCCTGTACAACGTGCCGGGGCGCACGCAGTCGAACATGCTGCCGGAGACCGTGGGCCGCCTGTCCCGGGTGGCCAACATCGTCGGCATCAAGGATGCGACGGCCGACATGGCGCAGCTGACGCGCACGATGCTGGCCTCGGAGGGCCGCATCGAATTCTACTCCGGCGACGATGCCACGGTGCTGCCGCTGATGGCGCTGGGCGGGGTGGGCGTGATCTCGGTGGTGTCGAACATCGCGCCGGCCACGATGAAGCGCATGATCGCGGCGCTACGCGACGGCGAGATGGATGCGGCACGCGCGCTGCACCGGCAATTGCTGCCGTTGACCGATGCCATGTTCGTCGAGAGCAACCCGGTGCCGGTCAAGGGCGCCTGCGCCATGCTCGGCTGGATGACGGGCACCCTGCGCCTGCCGCTGGTGCCGATGAGCGAGGCCAACCGCGAGCTGGTGCGCCGGGCCATGCTGGCATTCGAGGCGGAACCGCTTGTCCTTCAGTCCACAGACTGAAGCCTCGGCCGTCGTCCGCCGCCTGAAGGGACTGATCCGGCGGCTGATCCATTCCTTCGCGTATTTCCTGGCCAGCGGCGTGGCGCTGGCCGCCTTCTTCATCGTGCTGATGCTGGCCGAGGCGGCGCTGTACTCGCTGACCGGGCAGCCGGTGTCGGTCTGGGCCCTGGTGTTCGCCGCGCTGGCGGCGGCGCTGTTCTTCTCCCCCCTGGTGCACGGCATGCAGCGCTGGATCGACCGCGTGCTGTTCCCCCATCACGTGGACACGCTGGCGGCGATCCGCCAGCTCGGGGCCGGCGACCTGGCGGACATGCCGATCCAGAACATCGAGCGGGCGGTGCTCGAGCGCATCTGCCAGGTCAGCCACCGGATGTTCGCGGCGCTCGACGAACGGGAGGTCGGCGGCGGCCGCCTGCACCTGTACCCGAAAGGCGCGCCGACGGTGCCGGGAGCGCTGGGCCAGGAGCTCGGCGACTACGATATCCGCCTGCCCCTGCCGCGCCGCACCGGGCGCGCCTACCTGTACCTCGGACCGCGTGCCGACGGCTGGCCGACGGATGCCTCGGAGCTCGAAAGCCTGGCCAGCCTCGCCCGCTTCGCGGCCACGAGCCTGGAGCATGCCCGCCTGACGCATCAGCAGGCCGAGGCGGCGCGCCTGGATTCGCTGACGCGCGTGGCCAGGCAGCTGCATTCGCACGATCTGAAGAACCGCCTGCACGACCTGGCCTTCCTGGCGCACAACATCGAATCGGGTCGTCTGGACAAGGAGGACATCAGCCAGCTGGTCGGCGCCATCCGCAAGGTCGTCGGCCGCATGCAGACGCTGATGCAGCGCCTGGCCGATCCGCGCGAGAAGATCGCGCCGGTGCTGGCGCCGGTCGACATGCCGGCCTGGCTGGCCCGCATCGTGCAGGAGCGGCTGTGGCCCGAGGGCATCGCGGTCAGCGTGGAGCTGCCGACGATGCCGATCATCCAGGGCGATCCGGGCCTGCTGCAGAGCGTGTTCGAGAACATCTTCGACAATGCCGCCCAGGCCATGCAGGGTCGGGGTCAGCTGACGGTGACCGGCCGCATCCTGTCGCGTGCGGATGCGGACGATCTGATCGAGATCCGCGTCCGGGATACCGGCCCCGGCATGAGCGACGCCTTCATCCGCAACCGTCTGTTCCGGCTGTTCTCGACCACCCGCCCGAACGGCCTCGGCATCGGCCTGTACCTGAGCCGGCGCATCGTCGAGGCCCACGGGGGAGAGATTGGGGCCGAAAGCGAGGGAGAGGGTAAAGGTTCCACCTTCTTTATTCGCCTGCCCATGTGGCAGGTTGGGACAAGCAAGCCTTCCCCGGCCATACAGGAGACGTGATTCCGATGCAGCGCACCGTACTGGTGGTGGACGACAACGATATCAACCGGCTGAACCTGAAGCTGTTGCTCAAGGACAGCTACCAGGTCATCGAGGCCGGCGATCTCGACGTGGCCGAAGAGATGCTGAGCCAGCATCGCGTCGACCTGTTGGTGCTGGACCTGGCCCTGCCGCCGGAGCCGGACAACCCGGAGATCGGCATGCGCTACCTGACGGAGATCCGGGACGAGAATCCCGACCTGCCGGTGGTGGTGATCACCGGCCACGACGAGCATCGCCTGGCCGTGCGTGCGCGCAAGGCCGGGGCGCTGGACTTCTTCGGCAAGCCCTTCGATCCGGACGAGGTCCGCGACACCATCGACCGGGCCATGGAGAGCCGCTGGCAGCAGCTGCGCGAGCAGGAGCTGCAGCGCCTGCTCGATACGCGCATGGGCACGGAGATCCTCGGCGATTCCGCCGCCATGCGCGAGCTGCGCCAGCTGATCGGGCGCGTGGCGCCGACGCCGTCGACGGTGCTGGTGCAGGGGCCGACCGGCAGCGGCAAGGAGCTGGTGGCGCGCAGCCTGCATGCGCAGAGCCCCCGCCAGCAGCGGCCGTTCATCGCCATCAATTGCGCGGCCATGGCCGCCGAGCATCTGGAGTCCGAGCTGTTCGGGCACGAGAAGGGGGCGTTCGCGGGCGCGTCGAAGCGCAAGCTCGGCTGGTTCGAGCGCGCGGCCGGCGGCACGCTGTTCCTGGACGAGGTGGCGGGGTTGCCGCTGTCGGTGCAGGCCAAGCTGCTCCGGGCCCTGGAGCACGGCGAGTTCTCGCGCCTGGGCGGCGAGTCGATCCTCCGATCGGATGTGCGCCTGATCTGCTCCACCAAGGAGAACATCGAGCAGCTGGTCGAGGAGGGCTCGTTCCGCGAGGACCTGTACTACCGCATCCACGTGGTCGTCGTCGACGTGCCGCCGCTGTGCGAGCATGCCGAGGACATCCCGGTGCTGGCGCAGCGCATCCTCGAGCAGAAGGCCATGGTCTGCGGCAAGCAGATGCAGGGCATCGACGCCGACGTGCTCGATGCCATGCAGCGCTATGCCTGGCCCGGCAACGTGCGCGAGCTGGAGAACGTCATCGAGCGCGCGGTGGTGCTGGCCGCGGGGCCCGTGATCGAACGCCTGCCGTCGCTGGCCAGCCCCCAGGCCCAGCTGACCGACGGCAACCTGCTCGACCAGTGGTTCGAGCAGCTGCCCGATACCGGCCTCGATGCCGAGCGGGCGGTGGCGGACTTCGAGCGGCGCCTGCTGCTCGAGGCGCTGGAGCGCAACCAGGGGGTCAAGGCCAGGGCCGGGCGCTGGCTGGGATTCGGGGAGCGGGCCAAGGACAAGATGCGCTATCTGTGCGAGAAGTATGGCATCCAGGTGGATGACCTGTGATGCGGCGTCTGCTGCTGGCGGCCTTGCTGGTGCTGGGCATGCCCATGCTCGCCCATGCCGCGGATGATCAGGGGCCGGACCACGAGTACCTGTATTACCGCGATCTCAACGTGCCGCCGTTCCAGAGCCTGCGCGAGTTCTTCGACCTGCCGAACCGCGTCGGCAGCTACGAGGTGACCCTGGTATCGGAAGCGGTGGGGCCGCTGACGTTCAAGGTCATGCGCGTGCGCGGCGATCACGAGGTCACGCTGAAGCAGTACCGCAGCTACCATATCCACGACCACGAGTTCCATCTGAAGTTCGACAATACCGACGGCCAGGCGGACCTGATGGTGGCTATCGCCAATTCCAACCCGGCGGCCAGCGCCAAGGTGACGGTGATCGTCGTCCAGCTTCCCTGAGTGCCTTGAAACCATAGGTCGTGACCCCTATATAAAGACGGACGAGTCTTTAAGGAGTCCGACCGATGGATATGAACCGCATGACGCAGAAGGTCCGCGAGGCGCTGGCTTCGGCCCAGTCGCTGGCGGCGCGCCTGTCCCACCAGGAGGTGGACGGCGAGCATGTGCTGGCCGAGCTGCTGGCCCAGCAGGACGGGCTGGCGCCGCGCCTGATCGAGCGCGTGGGTGTGTCCCTGCCGACGCTGGCCGCACGGGTGCAGGAATCGCTGCAGAAGCGGCCGCGCGTCACCGGCGGTTCCAGCGAGGCCGGGCGCGTCTATATCACGCAGCGCCTGAACCAGCTGTTCGCCCACGCCGAGGCCGAGGCCAAAAAGCTCGATGACGAGTACCTGTCGGTCGAGCACCTGCTGCTGGCCTTCGCCGGTGAGAAGGATACCGATGCCGGGCGGCTGTTTGGCGAGCTGGGCATCACGCGCCAGAAGCTGCTCGAGGCGCTCGAGTCGGTGCGCGGCAGCCAGCGGGTGACCTCGGACGATCCGGAATCGACCTACGAGGCGCTGAACAAGTACGGCACGGATCTCGTCGAGATGGCGCGCTCCGGCAAGCTCGATCCGGTCATCGGCCGCGATGCCGAGATCCGCAGCGTCATCCGCATCCTGTCGCGCAAGACCAAGAACAACCCGGTGCTGATCGGCGAACCGGGCGTGGGCAAGACGGCCATCGTCGAGGGCCTGGCCCAGCGCATCCTGTCCGGCGACGTGCCGGAAGGGCTGAAGAACCGCACGGTGTTCTCGCTGGACATGACGGCGCTGATGGCCGGGGCCAAGTACCGCGGCGAGTTCGAGGAGCGCCTGAAGGCGGTGCTCAAGGAGATCAAGGCCTCCGAGGGGCGCATCATCCTGTTCATCGACGAGCTGCACACCATCGTCGGCGCCGGCCGCACCGAGGGTTCGACGGATGCCGGCAACATGCTCAAGCCGATGCTGGCCCGGGGCGAGCTGCACTGCGTCGGGGCCACGACGCTCGACGAGTACCGCCAGCACATCGAGAAGGATGCGGCCCTGGAGCGCCGCTTCCAGCCGGTCATGGTCGATGCCCCGAACGTCGAGGACACGATCTCGATCCTGCGCGGCCTGCGCGAGCGTTTCGAGCTGCATCACGGCGTGCACATCCAGGATGCGGCGCTGGTGGCGGCGGCCACGATGTCCGATCGCTACATCTCCGACCGCTTCCTGCCGGACAAGGCCATCGACCTGGTCGACGAGGCCTGTGCCTCGATCCGCACCGCCATCGATTCGATGCCGGCGGAGCTCGACGAGATCACGCGCCGCACCATGCGCCTGGAGATCGAGGAGACGGCGCTGAAGAAGGAGAAGGACGAGGCCAGCAAGGGTCGACTGACCGAATTGCGGCGCGAGCTGGCCGATCTGAAGGAGCGGCGCGATGCCATGCGTGCGCAGTGGGACAAGGAGAAGGAGGCCCTGCACCGCGTGCAGCGCCTGCGCGAGCGCATCGAGCAGGTGCGCCTGGAGATCGATCAGGCCGAGCGCGCCTACGACCTGAACAAGACGGCCGAGCTCAGGCACGGCGTGCTGCCGGCCCTGGAGAAGGAGCTGGCCGATCTCGAGGCGGCGGGCCGCGACGTGTCGCTGCTGCACGAGGAGGTCACCGAGGAGGAGATCGCGCGCGTGGTGGGGCGCTGGACCGGTATCCCCGTGGCGCGCCTGATGCAGGGCGAGCGCGAGAAGCTGCTGCATCTGGCCGACGTGCTGCACGAACGCGTCGTCGGCCAGGACGAGGCCGTCGATGCCGTGGCCGATGCCGTGCTGCGCGCCCGCGCCGGCATCAAGGACCCGAAGCGGCCGATCGGCTCCTTCCTGTTCCTGGGCCCGACCGGTGTCGGCAAGACGGAGCTGGCGCGCACGCTGGCCGCCAGCCTGTTCGATTCCGAGGACAACATGATCCGCATCGACATGAGCGAGTACATGGAGAAGCACAGCGTATCGCGCCTGGTCGGCGCCCCGCCCGGCTATGTCGGCTACGAGGAGGGCGGCCAGCTGACGGAGGCGGTGCGCCGCAAGCCGTATTCGGTGGTGCTGCTCGACGAGGTCGAAAAGGCGCACCCGGACGTGTTCCACATCCTGCTGCAGCTCTTGGACGACGGGCGCCTGACCGATGCCCAGGGACATACGGTCAGCTTCAAGAACACGATCGTGATCATGACCAGCAACATCGGCAGCGACCTCCTGCTGGAAGGGATCGACAACGCCGGGCGTATCCGCGACAAGGCGCGCGACCAGGTCATGGGCAAGCTCAGGGAGTTCTTCCGTCCGGAGTTCCTGAACCGCCTCGACGACGTCGTGCTGTTCAAGCCATTGAGCCACCAGGATGTGCGCAGCATCGTCGACCTGCTGGTGGCCGATGTGCGCCGCCGCCTGGGCGAGCAGGGGCTCGGCCTGGAGCTGACGGGGGCCGCCAGCGACCTGATCGCCAGCGAAGGCTACGATCCGGTGTACGGGGCCAGGCCGCTGAAGCGCTTCATCCAGCAGCAGCTGGAAACGCCGATCGCACGCGTGATCGTCGGCGGCGAGGTGGCGGAAGGCGGCACGGTGCGTGTAGGTGTCGAGGCCGGGAAGCTGCACGTGCAAACATAATGCGTGCAACGGCGCGCGCTTTATATTAGTATATGCTAATCAAGTAAACTGATAAGCGATCAGGAGGAAAGAGCATGAAGAAATCATTGGTGTTTTCAGCAGCAGCGATCGGCCTGATGGCCGTGTCGGCCCCGGCGCATGCCTTCGATACCAACGCGTGCATGGCCTGCCATGCCATCGATATCGTCAAGGTAGGGCCTTCGTTCAAGGATGTGGTGAAGGCATATGGCGATGAGAAGACCCTGGCCAAGGCGTTCAAGAGCGGCTTTGCCGTCAAGGACCGCAGGATCGCCGCGAGCGATGCGGTGATGAAGGCCAAGGCGCCCGTGATGACGGCGCAATTCAACATCAAGATCAAGGGCCACGAGAAGCAGGCTGCACACGCGGTGTTCGAGACCGTGAAGCATAATGCCTACGGCGATTACTGAGGTCCGGACCGCGCACGTCTGAGCGGCTGCGCCCGGGCATATCCCGGGCGCAGCCGGGAGGCCGTGTGACGGCTATGGGTATTGGGGGATTTCACAGCCAAAGAGGGAGTATTTTTTCCCCTCCATGGGTTTCCTATCCTGAGTATGATGGTTACATGGACGGGTTTGCGATTGCGAATCCGATACCCATTGAATGCTTTGGAGGAGGAAACGGTGAAGAAATTGTTTGTATTTGCAGCTGTGGCTGCTGTTGGAATGATGTCCTTGTCTACCACGGCAAGTGCCTTCAATACGAGACATTGTATGGCCTGCCATGCCATCGATCACGACAAGATCGGTCCGGCCTGGACGGAGGACGTTAAGGCCTATGGCACCGAGGAGAACCTGGCCAAGGTTTTCCTGGCCGGCTTTAAAGTGGAAGACCGCGCCATTGCCAGTAAATCGTCCAAGTGGAAGCACAAGGCAGGCCTGATGACCGGCCAGTTCAACCACCTGATCAAGGGTCACGAGAAGGCAGCGGCTCATGCCCTGTTCATGACCGTGAAGAACAACAAGTTCGGCGATTACTAAGACCTGTTGGGATTGATGGAGAGGGCGGCTTCGGCCGCCCTTGACCCCTCTCTCCCCGGCAGACGTACATCTCTATCCATATGCATGCTGCAGATCCCATACCTGCAGTACGCTTGCACTGTGGCCGGATTTGCGATAGCAAGCCGGTTCCAATTCGATCATTGGAGGAGGATGTACGTGAAGAAAGTATTCGTGTTTGCAGCTGTTGCTGCTGTTGGAATGATGTCGATGGCCACCACGGCGAGTGCCTTCAACACCGGACGGTGTGCGGCCTGCCACAACATCGATCATGACAAGGTCGGCCCGGCCTGGAAGACCGTCGCAGAGCATTATGGCGACGAGGCCACCCTGGCCAAGGTGTTCGAGGATGGCTTCAAGGTCTCCGACCGCAAGGTCGCTGGTTCCATCGCCAAGTGGAAGTCCAAGGCTGGCCTGATGACCAGCCAGTTCAACCACCTGATCAAGGGTCACGAGAAGGAAGCGGCACACGCCCTTTTCGAGTCTGTGAAGAACGACAAGTTCGGCAACTACTGATCCCTGTCTGGGTTGACATGAAGGGCGGCCTGCGGGCCGCCCTTCGTTCGTTCGGACAGCGGCTTTCCCCCCGCTCCATGGCCCGATGCCCTGTGGCATTCGTGGATTCCCATATGGGGCGCAAGCTTGCGCGGTGGATGGATTTGCGATAGTAAATCGTTTCCGATTCGATCGTTGGAGGAGGACCTATGAAGAAGACGATGATGATCGCCGCGGCCGCTGTATTGATCGTTGGCGGCATGTGCGTCGCCAGCACGGATGCCAGCGCCGCCGTTTGGGGAAAGTGCAAGGCCTGCCATAATTTCACCCCGGTGAACAAGGTGGGTCCGGGCCTGGGCAAGGGCATGCTGAACGGTAAGGAAGAGCCGGGCGACTACATGCGCGTGGCCGGCACCCATCCCGGCTTCCACTATGTGTTTGCCAAGTACATCCCGGCCGGCAAGGCCTGGCACTGGGATGAGGATCATCTGCGCCAGTGGATGTGCAATTCCAAGGAAGCCATCAAGAAGTTCACCGGCAATCCGGATGCGCGGACGATGATGCCGCCGCAGCATGTCTGCGATAAGGCGGCCCAGGACGAGGTCCTGGCCAAGCTGAAGGAAATCGCCGGATACAAGTAAGCCCGGAAACAGGCGAGCTTAGGCGATGCATCGACAGGGCGGCCCACGGGCCGCCCTTTTTTGTGCTGACGTTGGCGGCGCACCCCCGTAGCATCCGTGCATGGCCATCCTCAACCGGCGCGCGCGCCATGAATACCACATCCTGGAGACGTTCGAGGCCGGCATCATGCTGACCGGGCCCGAGGTCAAGTCGATCCGCCTGGGGCAGGCCAACCTGGCCGAGGCCCACTGCATCATCCGCAACCGCCGCGTGCTGCTGATCGGTTGCCACATCAGCCCCTACAAACCGGCGGCGATGAACAACCCCGGCGATCCGACGCGCTCGCGCGAGCTCTTGCTGCACAAGCAGGAGCTGGGCCGCCTGGCCGGCAAACTGAAGGAGAAGGGCCTGACGCTCGTGCCCCTGAAGCTGTATTTCAACGATCGTGGCTTCGCCAAGCTGGAGATCGGGCTGGCCCGCGGCAAGAAGCTCCACGACAAGCGCGAGGCCGCCAAGGAGCGCGATGTGCGCCGCGACCTGCAGCGCCGTTACAAGATGTAATTCCGGGGCAGGCAGGCGGCCATTTTTTGCCGCCTGCCGCCTGCTTGGTGATGCCTGTCACCATAAAGCATTGAAAATAAAAGTTTTCTAATCATGGGTTCACACTGGTCCCATGTTGCCTGCGTACATTGCTGGTTGTGAGGCGGGCGCTTCGGCGTTCGCGAAACCAGGACACAAGGAGAAAGGACCATGAAGAACAATGGCATGAAGGAACTGATGTATTCGATCGTCGCTGCCGTGCTGGCCTTTTTCGGCACCGCTGCTTTTGCAGGCTTCGTCGAGTCCGTCCAGTAAGGACCGACGGGTCAAACCAAACACCCAATCAAGGGAGGTATGAAATGAAAGAACTCTTCTACACGATCGGCGCTGCGGTGCTCACCTTTTTCGGCACCACCTCGTTCGCCCACTTTGTGGCGGCCACGCACAACAGCTAAGACGTCCACCATTCGCAAAGGGGCCATCCGGAAACGGGTGGCCCTTTTTGCATGGGGTCACGCCGATGGATTCACGGGTCAGGGACCGGGGTGGTCCACGTTTCGACAGCGGGATGATCGCCGTCTAGGCTGGATGACGCTGGAGGTGGCGATGATCTCAAACCGGAAAGTTCGGGGAAGGCGCCATGCGTAGCCTGATCTGCGTGATGGCCGTGCTGCTGGCGCTGGCGGCATGCGACAAGGCGAAGGAGCAGGGCCGGCAAACGGTCCGTACGCTCTCGGGCGGTCAGATGATGGACCAAAAGCATGCGATGGAGCGGCAGCTCGACAAGGCCGAACAGCAGCAGAACGCGCGCTACGGCCAGCTCGGCGAACAGCCGAACCCGCCGGCCGGCCGGTAAGGTTGCGGCGCACATAAAAAAGGAGGCCACCTGTCGGGCAGGGGCCTCCTTGTTCATGCGAGCGGAATCGATCAGTTCTTGGACTTGTCCACGATCTTCTTGATCCACGGCATCATGGCGCGCAGGCGCTCGCCGACCTGCTCGATCGGATGCGCGGCATTGAGGCGGCGGTAGGCGGTCATCGACGGGTAGTTCGTCGCACCCTCGAGGATGAACTGCTTGGCGTACTCGCCGGTCTGGATGTTGTGCAGCGCCTCGCGCATCGCCTTTCTCGACTCGTCGTTGATCACGCGCGGCCCGGTCACGTACTCGCCGTACTCGGCGTTGTTCGAGATCGAGTAGTTCATGTTGGCGATGCCGCCCTCGTACATCAGATCGACGATCAGCTTCAGTTCGTGCAGGCACTCGAAGTAGGCCATCTCGGGGGCATAGCCCGCCTCGACCAGGGTCTCGAAGCCGGCCTTGACCAGCTCCACGGCGCCGCCGCACAGCACGGCCTGCTCGCCGAACAGGTCGGTCTCGGTCTCGTCCTTGAAGGTGGTCTCGATGATGCCGGTGCGGCCGCCGCCGATGGCCGAGGCGTAGGACAGGGCGATGGCCTTGGCATCGCCGGTGGCGTCCTGGTGCACGGCGATCAGGTCCGGGATGCCGCCGCCCTTCTCGAACTCGGAACGCACGGTGTGGCCCGGCGCCTTCGGGGCGATCATGATCACGTTCAGGTCGGCGCGCGGCACGACCTGGTTGTAATGGATGGCGAAGCCGTGGGCGAAGGCCAGCGTGGCGCCCTGCTTCAGGTTCGGCTCCAGCTGGTGCTTGTACAGCTGCGACTGGAACTCGTCCGGGGTCAGCACCATGACCACGTCGGCAGCCTTGACCGCCTCCTCGACGCCGGTGACCGGCAGCCCGGCCGCTTCGGCCTTGGCGGCGGAGGCGGAGCCCGGCCGCAGGGCCACGGTCACGTCCACGCCGGAGTCACGCAGGTTGTTGGCATGGGCATGCCCCTGCGAGCCGTAGCCGATGATGGCCACCTTCTTGCCCCGGATGATCGAGAGATCGGCGTCTTTGTCGTAATACACGGTCAGGCCCATGGCGGCTACTCCTCCTGCTTCAGAACTGTCCCGGAACCGCTTGCCCGCAGGCAAGTCGAACGGAAAGGGGCGCAGCATAATGGTTTTTCGGCGGGCCTGCATCCCCCTATCGCGCGTCGCCGGGCCCGCGGGCGTTCATCTCCAGTTCAGCATGCGACCCTACGCTGCCTTCGGCTCGGATTCCGGAATGCGGGGGAGAGGATAAACCGTGACCAAAGGAGAGCTGCGGATGAGCAAACACATTCTGGGCATGGC
>CAZBLR010000020.1:0-34919 GCA_964492895.1 uncultured Zetaproteobacteria bacterium
CAGTACTAATTGCCCGTGCGGCTTGACCATGCAACGTTAAGACATTCGATCATCTTCATGGGGATTTTGCTCCACCCAGGACGGGTGGCTCATCCGCAGGATGAGTGAGGCATCGAAAACCACGCTTTTCGATGGCGACAGGAGCAGACATACAGGAGTATGTCTGCGGTCCAAGCAGATTCCCCGCACCGGTTTCCTGGTGGTCATAGCTAGGGGGAAACGCCTGATCCCATCCCGAACTCAGAAGCTAAGCCCCTACGCGCCAATGGTACTGCAGTTTCGCTGCGGGAGAGTAGGTCACTGCCAGGAATTTCACCAAGCCGCCCGTCGAGCCATGCTCCGGGCGGCTTTTTTTTGTGCATGCAGCGGAGGCAATGCCCTAAATCCCATGGGGCTTCCGCCATGGGCCGTTATGCTAGATTGCGCCAATAATTGCGCAGCCGTTTAAATAGGACTAGAATGGTCTGACTTAGCGGTGAGGTGCCATGCTTCGACTGACGAAATTGACCGATTACGGCATTCTGCTGATGACGCACATGGCGGCAGCCAATGACGATACGTACACGGCGGCACAGCTTGCGGAGCATACGCACGTGCCGTTGCCGACGGTCAGCAAGGTCATGCAGATGCTGTTGCACCAGGGCCTGCTGGAATCGATCCGCGGCGCGCATGGCGGCTACCGCCTGGCGCGGCCGCCGGCGCAAATCTCCATCGGCCAGATCATCAGTTCGCTGGAAGGGTCGATCGCCCTGACCGAATGCAACCTGGAGGGCAGCGAATGCGACCAATTGCCGTTCTGCACGACGAGTTCCCACTGGCTGAAGATCAACGATGCCATCCGTGAGGCGCTGGAGATGATCTCGCTGGAAGATATGGCGCGTCCGGACTACCGGCCGGTGTTCCGCATCGACGAGCTCAGGACGCCGATCCTGATCCGGGAGGTCGCCGATGGCTGCTGACATGCAGGCGAACGAGCTGGTCAACCGCGAGTACAAGGCCGGATTCTTCACCGATATCGAGTCGGATACGGTGGCCCCCGGGCTGAACGAGGACGTGATCCGCCTGATCTCGGCCAAGAAGGATGAGCCCCAATGGCTGCTCGACTGGCGCCTCACGGCCTTCCGCCATTGGCAGCAGATGGCCGAGCCGCAGTGGGCCCACGTGCATTACGGGCCGATCGATTACCAGGCGATCTCCTACTATTCCGCTCCGAAGGGCCGCAAGGACGCGCCGAAGAGCCTGGACGAGGTCGATCCGAAACTGCTGGAAACCTACGCCAAGCTCGGCATCCCGCTCCGGGAGCAGGAGATGCTGGCCGGCGTGGCGGTGGATGCCGTGTTCGATTCGGTGTCCGTGGCCACGACCTTCAAGGAGAAGCTGGCCGACGCCGGGGTGATCTTCTGCCCGATCTCCGAGGCGGTGCGCGAGTACCCGGATCTGGTCCGCGCCTATCTCGGCTCGGTGGTGCCGTATACGGACAACTTCTATGCGACGCTGAATTCGGCGGTGTTCACGGACGGCTCGTTCGTGTTCGTGCCCAAGGGCGTGCGCTGCCCGATGGAGCTCTCCACCTATTTCCGCATCAACGCCACGAACACCGGCCAGTTCGAACGCACGCTGATCGTGGCCGAGGAAGGTGCCTACGTGTCCTACCTCGAGGGCTGCACCGCCCCCCAGCGCGACGAGAACCAGTTGCATGCCGCGGTGGTGGAGCTGGTCGCGCTCGACGATGCCCAGATCAAGTACTCGACGGTGCAGAACTGGTATCCGGGCGACGAGCAGGGCCGCGGCGGCATCTACAACTTCGTGACCAAGCGCGGCGAGTGCCGGGGTGCGCGCGCCAAGATTTCGTGGACGCAGGTCGAGACCGGATCGGCCATCACCTGGAAGTATCCCAGCTGCATCCTGCGCGGCGACGATGCGGTCGGCGAGTTCTATTCGGTGGCCCTGACCAACAACCGCCAGCAGGCCGACACCGGCACCAAGATGGTGCACCTGGGCAAGAACACGCGCAGCACCATCGTGTCCAAAGGCATCTCGGCCGGCCACGGGCAGCAGTCCTATCGCGGCCTGGTGCGCATCGCGAAGGGGGCGGAAGGGGCCCGCAACCACACGCAGTGCGATTCGCTGCTTCTCAGCGACACCTGCGGTGCCCATACTTTCCCGTACATTGAGGTCAAGGATCCCTCGGCCATCGTCGAACACGAGGCCACCACCTCCAAGATCGGCGAGGACCAGCTGTTCTACTGCCGTCAGCGCGGCATCTCCGAAGAGGACGCCGTGTCGATGATCGTCAACGGCTTCTGCAAGGACGTGTTCAACGAGTTGCCGATGGAGTTCGCGGTGGAGGCCAACCGCCTGATGGCGGTGAGCCTGGAAGGTGCCGTCGGGTAGAATATTTACCGCAGAGAACGCAAAGGGTAGCAGAGAGGGCGATACCGGTATCCATTCCCCTCTGTGTCCTTTGCGTCCTCTGCGGCTAACAAAGGATTGAAGTGATGTTGAAGATTGAAGACCTGCATGCCGCGGTCGACGGTAAGCCGATCCTGAAGGGCATCAACCTCGAGGTGAAGCCGGGCGAGGTGCACGCCATCATGGGGCCGAACGGCTCGGGCAAGAGCACGCTGTCCAATGTCATCGCCGGCCGCGACGGCTATGAGGTGACCCGGGGCACGATCCGCTACAACGGCAAGGACCTGCTGGCCATGAGCCCCGAGGAGCGCTCCTGGGAGGGCGTGTTCCTGGCCTTCCAGTACCCGGTGGAGATTCCGGGGGTCAACAACGTCTACCTGCTCAAGGCCGGGCTGAATGCCAAGCGCAAGCACCAGGGACTGTCCGAGCTCGATGCGATGGACTTCATGGGGCTGGTACGCGAGAAGTCCTCGCTCGTCCGGCTCGATCCGGACTTCCTGAAGCGTTCGGTCAACGAAGGCTTTTCCGGCGGCGAGAAGAAGCGCAACGAGATTTTCCAGATGGCGGTGCTGGAGCCGCAACTGGCCATCCTCGACGAGACCGACTCGGGACTCGACATCGATGCCCTGCGCATCGTCGCCGACGGGGTCAACACGCTGCGCAGCCCCGAGCGTTCCATCGTCATGGTCACGCACTACCAGCGCCTGCTCGACTACATCGAGCCGGACGTGGTGCATGTGCTGGCCGGTGGCCGCATCCTGAAGTCGGGCGACAAGATGCTGGCCAAGGAGCTGGAATCCCGCGGCTACGAGTGGGTGCTGGAGGAGGCGGCCGCATGAGCATGGCCATGCAGGTGCCGCCCGAAGATGTGGCGCCGGAGATTCTGGCAGCAATCAGCAACCTTCCCGGTGCCTCTGCCTATCGCCAGGCCTGTGCCGGTTATTTCGCCCAGGCAGGCATTCCGACGACCCGGCATGAGGATTGGAAGTACACCGACCTGCCGCGGGCGCTGGCGCCGTGGTGGCCGAAGCTGTCGACGCCGGCCGCCGGGGAGGCGATGCTCGACGCCGGCGTACTGGATGCGCTGCTCGTGGACGGGTTGGACGTGCATCGGCTGGTGTTCGTCGACGGGTGCTTCCACGCCGGCCTGTCCGATGCGCCGCTTCGCGCCGATACCGGGCTCTACGTGGGGCCGATCGCACCGCTGCTGGATGTGCCGCCGACGTGGCTGGAGCTGGATGCCGCAGAGGCGCAAGCCCCGCTCTACCACGGGATGAACGCCGCCAACGGCGCCCTGTTCACCGACGGGCTGGCGGTGCATGTGCCGGACGGCCAGGCGCTACCGCGTCCGGTACAGGCGATCTGTCTGAGCCGCAGCGGGCAGGTGGCGCATCTTCGCCATCATATCCGGCTCGGCGCCGGTGCCCGGGCGACGGTGATCGAGCAGTATGCCTCCGCCCACGCCGCCGATCGTCAGGATGGTGCGCTGGACAACGCCATGAGCCAGGTGGCCCTGGCCGAGGGTGCCGATCTGACGCATTACCGGTTGCAGCAGCACGGGCCGCATCACCTGCACCTCGGACGTGTGCAGGTGACGCAGCAGGGTGGGCGTTATGCCTCGCATGCCGTGAATCTCGGTAGCCACCTGTGCCGGCTCGATATCGTGGCCGGGTTGCGGCAGGAGGGCGCCAGCTGTGAACTGAACGGCCTGTACATGACGGACGGGCGCCAGCACACGGACTGCCATACCCACGTCGATCATCACGCCCCTTCATGCAGCAGCCGGGAGTTCTTCAAGGGCGTGATCGACGGCCGTTCGCATGCCGTATTCAACGGCAAGATCGTGGTGCACGCCGAGGCGCAGAAGACCGATTCGGCCCAGTCCAACGCCAATCTGGTGCTGTCCCGCCAGGCCGAGATCGACACCAAGCCGGAACTGGAGATCTATGCGGACGATGTCAAATGCGCGCACGGCGCCACGGTCGGGCAGCTCGATGCCAACCAGCTGTTCTACCTGCGTTCGCGCGGCTTCACGGAGCCGGCGGCGCGGCAGACGCTGACGGTGGCCTTTGCCGACGAGGTGCTGGCACGCATGCCGGACGCCCCGGTCCGCACCTACCTGGAGCGGGTGGGCCTGTCCCGGCTGGCCGCGGCAACGGAGGTGCTGGCGTGAGCATGGCGCCGAGCTCCAGGACCGCCGTCCCCGGCCTGGACATCGACGCCCTGCGGGCGGAATTCCCGATCCTGCACCAGCAGGTCTATGGCAAGCCCCTGGTGTATCTGGACAACGCCGCCACCACGCAGAAGCCGGCGGCGGTGATCGAGGCGGTGCGCCACTACTACGCGGCCGACAATGCGAACATCCACCGGGGCGTGCATGCCCTGTCCGAACGGGCCACGGCCGCCTACGAGTCGGCGCGGGAGAAGCTCAGGGCCCTGATCCACGCCGCCTCCACGCGCGAGATCGTGTTCACGCGCGGCACCACCGAGTCGATCAACCTCGTGGCCGCCTCGTGGGGCAATGCGAACCTGAAGGCCGGTGACGAGGTGCTGATCTCGGAGATGGAGCATCATTCGAACATCGTGCCCTGGCAGCTGTTGTGCGAGCGCGTCGGCGCCCGGCTCGTCGTGGCGCCGATCAGCGACGCCGGCGAGCTGATCATGGATGAATTCAAGGCACGGCTTTCCGAACGCACGAAGCTGGTCGGCATCGTGCATCTGTCCAACTCGCTGGGCACGATCAACCCGGTGGACCAGATCGTCCGCCTGGCGCATGCGGCGGGGGCCAGGGTGCTGGTCGACGGCGCCCAGGCGCTGGCGCATCTCGCCGTCGACGTGCAGGCCCTGGATGCGGACTTCTATGTCAGCAGCGCGCACAAGATGTACGGGCCGACGGGCGCGGGCTTTTTGTATGCGAAGGAGGCGTTGCTGGATGCGATGCCGCCGTACCAGGGCGGCGGCGACATGATCGCCATGGTCACCTTCGAGAAAACCCTGTACAACGAGCTTCCGTACAAGTTCGAGGCCGGGACACCGAACATCGCCGGCGGCATCGGCTTCGGCGCGGCGGTGGACTGGCTGGTCGACAAGGGGGTGCCGAATCTGGGCGCGCACGAGCAGCGGCTTCTGGCATATGCGACAGCGAAGGCCGAGGCTTTCGAGGGGCTGACCATCGTCGGCACGGCCGCCGACAAGGCCACCGTGCTGTCGCTGACGCTGGCCGGCGTGCACCCGCACGACCTGGGCACGATCCTCGATCGCGAGGGGGTGGCGATCCGCGCCGGCCATCACTGCACCATGCCGGTGATGCAGCGTTTCGGGCTGCCGGCCACGGCGCGGGCCTCGTTCGCGGTCTACAACACGCTCGAGGAGGTCGATGTGCTGTTCGCCGCCCTCGAAAGGGCCAGGGACATGTTCGCATGACTACCCACCGCAGAGGACGCAAGGGAAGCTCTATGGGAGGCATGCTTGCCGCTGCCGCAGCAACTGCCGCGATTGCGCATTCCCGGTTTGCCGGCCGCTGGTCGTTATTGGATTTCCTTGCTTCCCTTCTGCATCCCTCTGCGGTGAATGATCGGGGTTTCCGATGTTCGATCTGAGGGATCTGTACCAGCAGGTGATCGTCGATCACAACAAGAGCCCCCGCAATTTCGGGAAGCTCGCGGATGCCAACCACGAGGCGGAGGGCTACAACCCGCTGTGCGGCGACAGGCTGCATGTGTACCTGAAGGTCAATGAGGCCGGCGTGATCGAGGATGTGTCGTTCGAGGGCGAGGGCTGCGCGATCTCGGTGGCCTCGGCATCGCTGATGACCGAAGCACTGAAAGGCAAGCCGCTGGCGGACTTCGCGAAGCTGTTCGAGGCCTTCCAGCACATGGTGACCTCGGATATCTCGGAGCCCCCGGACGAGGCGCATCTCGGCAAGCTGACCGTGCTGGCCGGCGTGCGGGAGTTCCCCAGCCGCATCAAGTGCGCCTCCCTGTGCTGGCATACCGTGAAATCGGCGGTCCGGGGTGATCACGGCGTGGCGAGAACGGAGTAGCGATGCAGTCGGGTACGATGGTCAGGGTGTTGCGCGATGTCGACGCGGTGCTGATCCCGCTCGGCACGCCGGTGACGATCCCGGAAGGGACGCACGTCAGCATCACCCAGGAGCTGGGCGGCAGCTTTACGGTCGTCGTCAACGCGAACCTGGCGCGCATCGATGCGGCCAATGCCGACGCCCTCGGACGCGACGCGGCCGCGCCGGCCGCCGAGGCGCCCCGCCGGACGGCGGAAGGACCGGTCGACGAGGACGAGCTCTGGGCCGTGCTGAAGACCTGTTACGACCCGGAGATCCCGGTCAATATCGTCGATCTCGGCCTGGTCTACGATTGCCATGTCGTGGACACCGACGACGGCGGCAACCATGTCGACATCGTCATGACCCTGACGGCGCCCGGTTGCGGCATGGGCCCGTTCATCGTCGAGGACGTGCGGCAGAAGGTCCTGTCCGTGGCGAACGTGACCGATGTCGATGTCGAGCTGACGTTCGAACCGCCGTGGGACCGTTCGATGATGAGCGATGAGGCCAAGCTGCAGCTGGGCATGTTCTGAGGCCTGCCGCGATGCATGGAGGGATGCGATGAGTGACTGGCTGGATGTGGCAGCGGTGGGCGAGTTGCCGCCGGGGAGCAAGAAGGTCGTCGATACCGAGGCCGGCCCGATCGCCGTTTTCAATCTCGATGGCGAATTCTACGCCATCGAGGATCTGTGCTCCCATGACGGCGGCGATCTGGCCAGCGGCCGCTGTGACGGCGACCAGATCATCTGCCCGCGGCACGGGGCGCGTTTCTGCATCCGCACCGGCAAGGCCCTGACCCGTCCGGCCTATGAGGACATCGAAACCTTTCCGGTGCGGGTCGAAGCCGGCGTGCTGCAGGTCGATATCGGCCTGTAGCGATCCCCTGGCCATGGGCGCCTATGATGGTCATGGCAAACTGTGCTAGGTTTGAGAAATGCCGCATCGTAAGATCACGGACTGGTTCGCCCGGGCCAGGCGCAAACGCCAGGTAGATCCCGAGAAAGCGCAGGCAGTGACACGCCTGCTGGTCGTCGGTCTGCCATGCCTTTATTTCTTCCTGATCGGGAAGTATCTGGCCGCCCTGATTCTGGCCGGTTACCTCGGCGTGGCGCTGGCGGTCTACGTCTGGATATCCTTGTCTCCGCAGCCCCATGCGGTACGGCGCTTGATCGGGCTCGTCGGCGATATCGCGGTGCCGACGCTGTGCCTGATCAACCTCGACGGCGATACCGGCGCCCCGTTCGTGGCGATCTACCTTTGGGTGATCACCGGCTACGGCTTCCGCTACGGCGTGCGCTATCTGCTGATCGCCACGGCGTTCTCGAGCATCGGCTTCTCATCGGTCGTCTATTTCGCGCCCTTCTGGAACCAGCACGTGTCGATCGTGCTCGGCTACCTGGCCGTGATCATCTTCGTGCCGCTGTTCATGGCCCGCCTGCTCGGACAACTGCATCGTGCGCTGGAGCAGGCCCAGGCGGCGAACCGCGCGAAATCGCTGTTCGTCGCCAACATGAGTCACGAGTTGCGCACGCCGCTGAACGGCATCATCGGCATGAGCGACCTTCTCTCCAGCACCGCGCTCAGCGACGACCAGAAGCGCTTTACGGTGGTGATCAAGGAATCCGCGCACCACCTGCTGTCGCTGATCGAGCGCATTCTCGATATCTCCCGCATCGAGGCCGGCAAGGTCGAGATCGCCCGCGAGCCCTATGACCTGCACCAGCTGGTGACCGGCATCGTGGCCCTGTTCGAGTCCCAGGCAAAGGAGAAAGGGATCCGCATCGAGGCGTATTTCGAATCGGAGGTGCCGTTTGACCTGCTCGGCGATCCGAAACACCTCAGGCAGGTGTTGCTGAACCTGATCGGCAACAGCGTGAAATTCACGCACGAGGGCGGGGTGTCGGTCTACGTATCCCTGGACCGTCCTGGCGAGGCCGGAACGATGCTGCGCTTCTCCGTCATCGATACCGGCGTCGGCATCCCCGAGGCGGCCCAGGAGCGGATCTTCGACCAGTTCTTCCAGGCGGATGAGAGCGTCACCCGCCGTTACGGCGGGACCGGCCTGGGAACGACCATCGCCAGGAACCTGGTGCGCCTGATGGGCGGCGATATCGAGTTGCGCAGCAAGGAAGGGGAAGGGACCCAGATCTCGTTCACCTTGCCGTTGCAGCAGCAGACCGCCGCCAAGCCGCGCGACCTGGCAAGGATGCAGGTGCTGCTGGTCGGCCGGCCGGCGATCACGTCCGAGCTGAAGAAGCCGCTGCAACGCTGGGGGGTCGCGCCGGCCGTGCTGCACGATGTGGCGGCATTGTTCTCCGCCCTCGTCGATGCGTGGGCGAACGGTCAGGCCTATCAGGTCATGATCATCGATCGCGCCTGTCTGGATTTCGAGCCGGTGCATCTGATGGAGGTGGTGCGCAGCAAGAAGGAGCTGGCAAGCCTGGACGTCATCCTGGTCGATTCGGAGAACCGGCCGGACGAGCACTATGGGCTGCTGGCGCAGGGATTCTCGGCCGTGCTGTCGACGCCGCTGCAGGAATCGCCGCTGTTCAATGCCATGCATTTCACCAGCATCTCGCGCCAGCCGTCCGGGGAGATCGTGCCGATATCCAGCCTGACGGCCCGCAAGCAGGGCATCCGGCCGATGCGTATCCTGCTGGCCGAGGACAATCCCGTGAACCAGGAGGTCATCAGCGAGGTGCTCAGGCAAGCCGGCCATCGCGTGCAGATCGCCGAGGACGGCGAGGCGGCGCTCGACATGCTCGCTGGCGACGAGGCGTTCGACCTGGTGCTGCTGGATATGAACATGCCCAAGGTCAGCGGCCTGGACGTGCTGAAGAACTTCCGTTTCATGGATACCAGCGGCAAGACGCCGGTGGTCATGCTGAGCGCGGACGCCATGCCGTCCACCATCCGCACCAGCAAGGAGGCCGGTGCCAACGATTACCTGACGAAGCCGATCGAGGCGACCGCGCTGCTGGCCGCGGTGGCCCGCTTCGGCAAGCGGGACGTCGTCAGGAAAAGCGCCCCCGAGATCGCTTCGGCGGAGGCGATGCCGGCCGATATCCTCGACGGGGAATGCCTGGCGCAGCTGTACCGCCTGATCAAGTCGCCGGACAAGATCGCCGGCTTCATCGATTCGCTCGAGGCGAACGGCCGTACGCGCCTGTCCAAGCTTCATCTTTCGATCCAACAGGGGAACCTGTCGATGTTCCTGGACGAGATCCATGCCCTGAAGGGCAGTGTGGGCCAGCTGGGAGGCATTCGCGTCGTGCACCTTTGCCGCCGCATCGAGGCGCAGGGGCGGGCGCTGTCCAAAAACGACATGTCCGTGCTGGCCGGGGAGCTGGAGAACGTGTTCCAGGAGACCTGCGTGGCCCTGCAGGAGTACCACAAGCGCTTCGTCGTGCAATAAGTGCGTGGGGACTCCGGGCGTGATTGGCCCGGAGTCCGTCACGAACCACGATTACACCCGGGCGTTCTGTCTGGAGACGAGGCGCTCCATCATGCGCAGGTCCTTGTCACGCAACTGCATGGCGGCATCCGCCCAGATGCGCGCGACCTCGACCAGCTCGTCACGGGTGACGGGGTTGGTGCACTTCTTGGCTGCACGGAAGGCCTTCAGGCCGTTGCGGGCCTTCTCCTCGCGGGCGATGTACTCGTGTACGGCGCTTTCCCCCTGACCATCCTCGGCCAGCACGTCGACGACACCGATCTCGTACAGTTGCTCGGCCGAGTACAGCCGCCCGCTGGTGATCATCTCCTCCGCGAACTTGGCGCCCACCTTCCGCGACAGGAAGCTGTAGGCCCCGATGCCGGGGAACATGTTGAACAGGATATCGGGCAGGCCCATCTTGACGCTGCGCTCGGCAATGAAGACATCGCTGGAGATCGCATACTCCAGGCCGCCGCCGAGGGTGTCCCCCTGCGCCAGGCTGATGGTCGTCATGCCCCGGTTCAGGCCGTGGTGGTTCAGCAGCATGGTGTCGATGCAGGCGATGGCATAGTCGAGCAGGGCTTGCCCGTCCTGGTTGCGGATGAAGCCGGTGAACAGCTCAAGATCCCCGCCCAGGTTGAAGATGCCCGGCACCTTCGATGCCAGCACGATGTACCTGACCTCCTGCAGCTCCGGGCTGGTCTCGAGTTCACCGAACCAATGCCGGATATCCTGGACGAGCGCGGGGGTCACGCAGGGCCGGGGCCGGGGGTGCATGTAGTACCAGGCCAGGCCGACGTCATGTTCGTAATGGATGTCCAGTGTTGCGTATCCGGTTTCGAGGTCGGTTACGAAGTCGTTCCTGAGGCTGTTGGCAAAATGTTTCATCTGAAGGCTCCTTGGTGGTTTTGATGTAGGGGATCAAACGTACTTGATTCCCATCCGATGAGGTTGGACCGTCAGTGGCCATGCCGTCAATTTGTTCATTTTGCGCATATAAGTGATATTACGTACAAAATCACCCAATCGCGGACCGGTTTCCAGGCGTTTTGACCCCGGGTAGAGTGGTCCGGCCCCGCGGTGCGGGGATGGGGGGGTCGCGTGAAGCGCAGGAGCATCGGACAGTGGCTGGGCGTCGAGGGCCACGGCGTCAGCCATGCCGAGCGCTGGGTGGCGGCCCTGGGCGCGTTTCTGGGCATCCTGGCCACGGCGGCGATCAGTGCCCATTTCCTGACGGTCGGTGGTACCTGGCTCATGGTCGGTTCCATGGGGGCCTCGGCCGTGCTGCTGTTCGCCGTCCCGCACGGGCAGCTGTCCCAGCCCTGGGCGGCGACCGGCGGGCAGATGATTTCGGCCTTCGTCGGCGTCAGCTGCGCGCACTGGATCGCCGCGCCGGTGCCGGCGGCGGCCTGCGCCGTGGCGCTGGCGGTGCTGGCCATGCACTACGCCCGCTGCATCCATCCGCCCGGCGGAGCCACGGCCCTGATCGCCGTGATCGGCGGCCCCGATATCCATGCGCTCGGCTACGACTACATCTGGACGCCGGTGATGCTCAATGCCCTGACGATCCTGGCGATCGCCCTGGCCTTCAACAACCTGTTCCGCTGGCGTCGCTATCCGGCCGCGCTGCAGCAGCATGCGTTGCCGGCCAGGGCCTCCGGGGGGGTGAAGGTCGGCCGGGAGGACGTCGCCCATGCCCTGCAGCAGATCGATTCCCCGATCGATGCCACCGAGGACGACCTGCTCGAGATCATCCATCATGCCGAGTCCCACGCCCGGGAACGCATGGTCGACCATCACCGGAGATAGCCATCGCTTGGTCCCGACCGAAGCGCCGGGCTATATTTGTGGCTATGCGCAAGCGAGGACTCGATATCACGGGTACGGTGGATATCACCAGCCCGGCGGCGGTCAACGCGGCGGTGGCACGGATCTTTGCCGGGGCCTACGGCGATGATGCCATGCCGAGGCTTGCGAAGGCGTTCGACGACATCGCCGTATTGTTCAGCGGCCAGCACCCGCATTTCCATCCCTGCGACACTCCGTACCACGATCTGCAGCATGTGCTGGATGTGACGCTGGCGATGGCGCGTATCGTCGCCGGCCACGACAGGGTCCAGACGGCCGCCCACAGGCTCGGCCCGGACATGGCGTTTCTGGGGGTCGTGGTGGCCCTGTTCCACGACGTCGGCTATCTGCGCCGGCGGCACGACCGTCTGCACGGTAACGGCGCCGAATACACCAGCCGGCATATCGATCGCGGTGCGCGGTTCCTGGCCTCCTATCTGCCCGATCTGGGCATGGACCGGCGGCAGACGCGGATGGCCCGGCACCTGATCCGGTTCACGGCCTACGGCCGTGACGTGCCGGCGATCGCGCAACGCGATCCGGTGCTGCGCAAGCTGGGGGCGATGCTCGGTAGCGCCGACCTGCTGGCACAGATGTCGGACCGGTGCTATCTCGAGAAATGCCGGGACCGCCTGTATTTCGAACTGGAACTGGCACGCCGTCACCCCGGTCCCGACGGCATGGGTTGGACCTTCGATTCCCCGGAGGACCTGATCCGCAAAACCCCGGGCTTCTTCCGGCATGCCGTCGACAAGCGCCTGAACGGAACGTTCCGGGGCGTGCACGCATATGCCCGGCCGTATCTCGGCGGCCGGCATGCCTACATGGACGCGATCGAGAAGAACCGGCGCTACCTGATGCACGCCCTGAAGCGGGGCGATCTGTCACTGCTGCGCCGGCGCCCGCCCTGGACCCTGACGGTCCGCCCCGAGAGCCTGGGCGTCGACGGATGAGCACCGTAACCATGCCCTATGCGACACCCGATGCCTGGCGGGCCGCGGCGATGCGGCGCACCACGACGATCGCCGCGGAGGAGATCAGGCGTCGCCGCGCCGTTGCCGAGGCGCACCATCGCGCGCAGGGGCTGCCGGATGCGGATGCGCTGGCCGACCAGGAGCTGTATATCCTGGGCAAGATGGCACTGGACGAATACCGGGATTACCTGATCTTCAAGTTCATGTACGGGGTCGATTAGCATGGATGCCTGGCAGAACCCGGACGACGACACGATCGCGGCCCTGCTGCGCTCCGCGCGCCGCATCGCCGTCGTCGGCTGTTCGCCGAAGCCCGACCGGGCCAGCCACCAGATCACCGCCTTCCTGATCGCGCACGGCTACGAGGTGTTCCCGGTCCACCCGCGCGCCGACGTGATCCTGGGGCGCCCGGTGTATCCGGACCTGGCCTCGGTGCCGCAGCCCATCGATATCGTCGACGTGTTCCGCAAGCCCGAGTTCACGCCAGCCATCGCGCGTGCCGCAGCGGACATCGGGGCCGGCACCCTGTGGCTGCAGCAGGGCATCGTCAGCGACGAGGCGTGGCGGATCGCCACCGGGGCGGGGATGCATTGCGTCATGGATCGTTGCATCGCCGTGATGCACCGCCTGCTGCTCCGGGACTGAGGCTTCCTTCCGGCATTGTCGCCATTCCGGGCCTGATCGCCGCGTCGGCCGCGATGCCCGTATCCGTGCGCCCGATGCCCGGTCAGCGCGACAAATTGTCGCATCCACGGGGGCGGCGTATGCTGCGATACTTCCCGGCTCCGGCATCGCCGAACCCGCCCATGCGGTTCAAGGAGGAGAGGGCATGCCCATACCGGGCGACAGTCTGATGACCACCGACGCGCCGACATTGTCGCGCAACCTCAAACGCCTGCTGCAGGTGCGCAGCACCCTGATCCTGTGCCAGGCCGCGCTGGTGCTGTCCTCGCTGCTGCTGCCCGCACTCAGGCTGCAGCTGTGGGCGATGTCCGGCATCATCGCCGTCTACGCCCTGGTCCATCTCGCCTCGATCGCCATGTTCCGCGGCCAGCAGGAGATCTCCGAGCGGGCCTATTTCGGGCAGCTGCTGCTCGACGTGGCCTTTTTGACCCTGCTGCTGTATTTCTCGGGCGGCTACACGAACCCGTTCATCTCGCTGTACCTGCTGCCGCTGTTCATCGCCAGTTCCACGCTGCCGGGACGCTATGCCTGGACGATGGCGGGGCTGGTGCTGGGCTGCTATTCGCTGCTGGTGTTCTATTACCAGCCGCTGTTCTCGATGCAGCAGGGTCATGCCGATGCCGGCTTCCACCTGCACCTCGTCGGCATGTGGTTCAGCTTCGTGCTCAGCGTGGCGCTGATCGTGTTCTTCATCATGCGCATGTCCGATGCCCTGCGCGAGCGGGAAAAGCGGCTGGCCGACATGCGCGAGCAGGCCGCCCGCGACGAGCTGGTCGTGGCGCTCGGGGCGCTGGCCGCCGGCGCCGCGCACGAGCTGGGCACGCCGCTGTCGACGATGGCGGTGGTTGCCGGCGAGCTGGCCGGTGATCTGGCAGAGGACCGGGAGGCCGTCGGACGGGTGCAGATCCTCAGGGAACAGATCCGGCGATGCCGGCACATCCTGTCGCAGATCTCGGCCAGCGCCGGTCAGGCGCGCGCCGAGGAGGGCCGCGGCCTGGCCGTCGATGCCTATATCCGGGAGGTGCTGGCGCAATGGCGTTCCACACGCCCGGATGCGTCCGTATCCGTCGACATGCAGCCCGGGCATGCGCCGTCGCTGGTGGCCGACGTGACGCTGACCCAGGCCATCATCAACCTGCTCAACAACGCCGCCGACGCCTCGCCCGAGCGGGTCGGCCTGTCGTGCCGCTGGCAGGACGGGCGCATCGAGATCGAGGTCTGCGACGAGGGCGAGGGGTTGCCGCCCGAACTGCGGCAGAGGATCGGTTCCCCCTTCGTCTCGACGAAGAGCGGTGGCCGCGGCCTCGGGCTGTTCCTGAGCCGGGCGGTCGTCGAGCGCCTCGGCGGCAGCCTGAGCCTGGCCGAGCGCCAGCCGCACGGCGTCTGCGCCCGCCTGACGCTGCCGTATGCGCACTTCCTGGCCGGGGCTGGCTGATGGGGGCGACTGGTCGGACAGGCAGGCTGCTGGTCGTCGACGACGACCGGATGTTCTGCCGGGTGCTGTCCGAGGCGCTGGCACGGCGGGGCTTCGCGGTCGTCACCGCCCATAGCGTCGACCAGGCCCTGGACGTCGTGGGGGATGATCCGCCGTCCCACGCCGTCGTGGACCTGAGCATGCCCGGCGCCTCCGGCCTGGTGCTGGTCAGGCAGCTGCGGGAGATGGATGCCGGGATGCGCATCCTGGTGCTGACCGGCTATGCCAGCGTCGCCACCGCGGTCGAGGCGATCAAGCTCGGCGCCACCCATTACCTGGCCAAGCCGGCCGACACCGAGGAGATCATCGCCGCCCTGCACCAGGGCGAGGGCGATGCCGACGTGCACGTCAGCGACAGGCCGGTATCGGTGCGCCGTCTCGAATGGGAGCATATCCAGAAGGTATTGAACGAATGCGACGGCAACATCTCGGCCGCCGCGCGCCGGCTCGGCATGCACCGGCGCACCCTGCAGCGCAAGCTGGCCAAGCGCCCCGTCAAGGGCTAGGGGGCTGCCCGGCTGCGACAATTTGCCACATTGCCAATCCTTATCCCGCTTTGAAGCATGTCGTCGGCGCCCCGCGCCAAGCCAAGGAGGGAGATTAAGATGAAGCGATACGAAACCAGCAAGGCCGTCCGCACCGGCCTCGTGGCCGTTGTTTGTTTGGCATTTGCCCTTGCGCCGTCCGTCGCGGCCGCCTGCGCTTGCGGATGCGGCATGTATTCGGTGGGCATGCCGGGCCTGGGACTGCCCACGGAGTCGGGGCTGGCGATCAACCTGCAGACCACCTTGCTCGACCAGAACCAGGCCATGCAGGGCGGCGCCAAGATTCCGCTGTCCCAAAGCGCCGATCAGCGCGTCAACACGATCTTCTACAACCTGAACGTGCAGTACCAGATCAATCGCTCCTGGGGGATCATGACCATGATCCCGTACTGGCAGCGCAGGTTCGATACCACCGGGGCACCCCGGGCAACGGTGAATACCTTGTCCGATATCCGCGTCGAGGGCATCTACAGCGGCTTCTCCCCGGACATGTCGACGGGCCTGATCTTCGGCCTGAAGCTGCCGACCGGCACCCATACCGCCGCCGGCTTCGATCGCGATACGCAGCCGGGAACGGGGACGACCGACATCCTGATCGGCGGCTACCAGTGGGGCAGCCTGGCGCCGAACTGGAACTGGTCCGTGCAGGGCATGTTCCGCAGTGCCGTCAATTCGCGCGACGGCTATCGTCCGGGTAACAGCCTGCATCTCGTGGGCAATGTGCATTACGACGGCTTCCGCTTCCAATACCACGTCGCACCGATGCTGCAGATCCACTACAATCACCGCTTGTCCGATTCCGGCATCAACGCCGCCAACCCGGTGGCTTCCGGCCTCACGTCCGTATTCGTGACACCCGGCATCCTGTTGGATCTGAGTCGTCACTGGAAGGCCAATGCGGAGCTGTATGTTCCCGTCTATTATCACGTCACCGGCATCCAGTTGGTGCCCAAGCAGGTCTTCAGCTTCGGCATCACCTACAATCTGTAAGGCGCAAGCCGCGGGGGGTCAACGCATGAAGCTCGGGGCATGGCTGGCCATAACGCTGTTGGCCCTGATGCCGGCACCGGCGTGTGCCTGGACACTGCAGGACATGCAGGGGCACACGCTGGACCAGGCCGCCTATCAGGGGCGGTGGGTGCTGGTGAACTTCTGGGCCACCTGGTGCCCGCCGTGCAGGAAGGAGATTCCGGAGCTGATCCGGCTGCAGCACGACGAGGCCGGCAGGCTGACCATCATCGGCATCGCCGTCAGCTATCGCGATCCGCAATCCGTCGCCGATTTCGTGCACCGGCACGGCATGGGCTATCCGATCGTGCTCGGCAATGCCGGCATGGCGGCCGAATTCGGTGGTTTCAGGGGCCTGCCGGCCAGCTTCCTGTACGGTCCGGACGGCAGGCTCGTGCACCGCTTCGAGGGTGCCCAGACCGAGGCCTCGATCGCGCAGGCCATGGGCCTGTCCGCGCATTGAGCGGCTTGTTCACCCCCGGGACCTTCCGTTTCCTGGCGGACCTGGCCGCCAACAACCGCCGCGACTGGTTCGAAGAGAACCGGCAGCGCTACGAGGATGCCGTGCGCGCGCCGGCACTGGATTTCATCGCGGCCATGGCGCCGCGGCTGGCGGCCGTCTCCCCGCACTTCACGGCCATCCCGCGCAAGCAGGGCGGCTCGCTGATGCGGGTGTTCCGCGATACGCGCTTCTCGCGCGACAAGACCCCGTACAAGACCAACATCGGCATCCATTTCCGCCACGAGCATGGCCGCGACGTGCATGCGCCGGGATTCTACGTGCATATCGCGCCGGAGGAGGTGTTCCTCGCCGTCGGCATCTGGCATCCGGATGCGCCGGCGCTGGCGAGGATACGCACCGAGATCGACCGCTACCCGCGGCGCTGGCGGGCGGCGCGGGACGACGCGGCCTTCCGGCGCAGCTTCCGCCTGGACGGGGAGAGCCTCGTGCGGGTGCCGCGCGGTTTCGATGCCGCCCATCCCATGGCCGGGGACCTGAAGCGCAAGGATTTCATCGGCATCTGCCCGATATTGCCCGAATCGGTCGTCGAGGCGGATTTCGCGGATTTCACGGCGGCGCGTTTCGCCGACGGCGCGCCGCTGATGCGCTTTCTGTGCAAGGCGCTGGGTCAGGCGTACTAGGCCCCGACGCTAAGCCGCCCGGCGCAGGCGCCGCCGCGGGGGGCGCGTCGGTTTGCCCCGCGGCGTCATGGCCTCGAGATAGCGGAGGATCTCCTCGCCCGGGCGCACGCCGCATTCCCCCAGGCCCTGGTTGCCGAACAGGACGTTGAACTCGAACAGGTAGGGATGGCCGTCCACCCAGGCGATGTCGAAACCGGCATGGTCGACGCCGAGGCTCAGGGCCACCCGCTCGGCCAGGGCCACCGCCGCCGCCGGTGCCGCTTCGAAGGACAGGCGGCCGCCGCGGGCCACGTTCGTATGGAATCCCCATGCCGGGCGCTCCCGCCAGTAGGCGGCGACGGCCCGGCGGCCGATGACGACGACGCGCAGGTCGCGTCCGATGGGCAGCAACTCCTGCGCGTACAGTACCGTGTTTTCGTCGGCATGGCGCCGCCAGTCGGCCGCATCCGCGATCAGGTGCACGCCCCGGCCCATGGCGTTGCGGACCTCCTTGGCCACGAACGGGAAGGAGAACGCATCCAGGATGGCCTCGCGTCCGGCGGCGTCGCCCGCCTCGATGCGGGTGTGCGGCACGTGATCCGGGCAGACGGCCCAGAAGGCGCGCGTCATCTGGACCTTGTCGAAGCCGAGGTGGTAGCTGGCCGGGCTCGGGAAGATGCGCTTGCGCCAGGCGTAATGCAGCGTGTTGACCTGCCAGGTTTCCGGGAACAGCACCCAGTCCGCCTGCGCGATCAGCGCCCGCCGGGCATACATCTCGGTGGGCTTGACGTAGTCCACCCCGGGGATGCCGAGGCTGCGGAACAGATTGAACGACACCAGCCGCATGCGCGAACCACCCGACCGACGGATTGAAAAGCGGTGCATCATCCATCGCGCCGCGGCCGTTCGCAAGCCTCCGCCGGCCGGCACCGGCGCGCATCGAACCCGGCGGGCGGGCGGGTGCAGGCTGGTCTTGGTCATGTGGCTGGGATATGCTAAGCAATCCCAAGGGTTCTGCGCGCGTGAAGGGCAGTGGAGCAGGTAGCGATGGTTCAGGAAAACGGTCCGGATCGCCGGGCAAGTGAACGCTTTGCCATGGACTTCAAGGTCAGTATCCATGAGGTCCGCGATGGCAAACAGTCCTTCCTGGAAGACTCGGTGTTGCATGATGTGTCGGGCGTCGGCATCTGCTTTCTGACGCGTCGGTCTGAGATGTACCGTCCCGGCCAGCGCCTGCACGTCACCATCATCCTGCCCGGAACCGACCGGCTGGAGGCCCGTCTCGAGGGCGATGCCACCGTGGTGCGGGTGGCCCAGGACCCGGAGAGGGGCATGTTTGTCGGCGTCTCCATGGACAAGCCGCTGGATTTCATCGCCGGGGTGCAGCACCGGATGTCGGCGCGGAACGATCCGGGGCGTGACGCGTGAGCCGGTCCAGCGAGCGCACCAGCATCCAGCAGGTCATCAACTGGGCCTTCAGCCTGCTGGGCCTGATCCCCTACCTGCTGACCATCTACATCGTCGTGGCCATGGATCTCCCGGTGACCCAGGACCTGCTGGTGGTGGCATCGGCCATCTTCCTGTCGCACCTGTTCGGCCTGATCCTGCTGCGGCGCTACGGCGGCACCCTGGTCGAGCTCGGGAACAGGGTGCACAAGGCCGTGACCTCGAAATCGCCGGTCACCATCGATATCCACGGCAGCAAGCCGAAGGAGGTGGCCGATCTGGAGCGGGCGTTCAACGCCGTGTTCGAGGAGACGGAGGGGCTGCGCCGGAATTTCCGCGAGATGACCACGAAGATGATGCTCTACACCAAGGATATCGAGGGCTACCAGGAGCGCTTGCAGGAGGAGGCGGTGCTGCGCGCGCGCATGAACCGCTACGTGCCGCAGAATGTCGTGGACCAGCTGCTGAAGGTCGAGGGGGACCTGCCGGCGCCGCATTACTCGCGGGAGGTGACGGTGCTGTTCGCGGACATCCGTTCCTTCACGGCCCTGTCCGAGAACATGACGCCGGAGGAGGTCATCGCCATGCTCAACGAGTACTTCGACGACATGGTCGAAATCATCTTCCGGCACCATGGTATCCTGGACAAGTTCGTCGGTGATGAGCTGATGGCGGTGTTCGGATTGCTCGGGCAGGCCGAGTTCGGGGCCGAGAACGCCATCCGGGCCGGTATGGAGATGCAGGAGCGCCTGCGCATGCTGATGGCCGAGCGCCGGATGCAGGGCCAGCCGGTGTTCCGGGTCGGCATCGGCATCAACACCGGTCCGGTCGTGGTCGGCAATGTCGGCTCGAAGAACCGCATGGATTACACCGTCATCGGGGACACGGTCAACGTGGCCGCGCGCCTGGAGCAGATCGCCGCCGGCGGCATGGTGCTGATCGGCGAGGCCACGCGGCAGCGGTTGCCCGAGGGGCTGCAGGCGGTCGAGAAGGGTGAGATCAAGGTCCGGAACCGGGCCGATCCGGTCCGGTGCTACGCGGTGCTCGGCCAGTGAGCGTACCGTAGGGATGAGCGGGAAGGGGAGGAGGCGACCGGCGGGCGACGGGGCGCCGTCGCGGGTGCAGGCCTCCGAGGCGCGCTACCGGGCGCTGATGGAGCATGCCAACGATGCCATCATCATGGCCGACGTGGAGCTGGGCGTGGTCATCGACGCCAACCGCCGTGCCTGCGAGATGCTGGGCCTCGGCCGGGACGAGCTCATCGGTCTGCCCGTGATGGACATGCACCCGCCCGGGCTTCGCCGGCGCTACAGCGAGCAGTTCCGCGCCCACGTGGCGGCGGGGGGGAACGCCGTCGTCGAACTGGTGATGCGCCACCGCGACGGCAGCGATATCCCGGTGTCGGTCAGCTCGGCCGTCGTCGAGCTCGACGGCCGGCGCGTCATCCAGGGCATCTTCCGCGACATCCGCGAGATCAAGCGGGCCGAGCTGCAGATGCGCGAGGAAACACGGTTTCTGGAGACGCTGATCGAATCGGCGGCCGAGGGCATCTGCCTGTGGCAGCGCGTGGCGCACTATCCCTTCGTGCGATTCACGGTCTGGAACCAGCGCATGCAGGAGATCACCGGCTACAGCATGCAGGAGATCAACCGCCTCGGCTGGTACCAGAGCCTGTATGGCGCGCCCGAGGCCCAGGCGCAGGCGCACCAGCGCATGACGATGGTCGAGGCCGGCGGGCAGGTGCGGGGGCTTGAAACCCGCGTCGTCACCCACGGCGGCGAGGAACGCATCCTGCGCATCTCCTCGGCGCCGGTGATCGCCGACGGCGGCGAGCGCACCTGGGTGCTGGCGGTCATGGAGGACATCACCGAACAGCGCGCGCTCGAAGCCAATCTGCGCCAGGCGCAGAAGATCGAGGCGCTGGGTACGCTGGTCGGCGGCATCGCGCACGACTTCAACAACATCCTGACCGGCATGCTCGGCAACATCTACCTGGCGCAGAGCGATGACGAGCTTCCCCCCGAGCTCATGCAGTACCTGGTCGTGGCCGAGGACATGGGCTACCGGGCTGCCGAGCTGATCTCACAGCTGTTGACCTTCGCCCGCAAGGGCCGCTTCGATATGCAGCCGCTGGAGCTGAACGCCCGCCTCGGTGAGTCCTTCGACAAACGCCTGCTGATGGCGCCGGAGAACATCCGGCTGCAGCGGGTGTTCTGCGCCGAGGCGCTGCCGGTGCTTGGCGACATCGCCCAGATCGAGCAGGTGCTGATGAACCTGCTGCTCAATGCCCGCGATGCCCTGGTGGGACGGCCGGACCCCGAGATCACCGTGCGCCTGGAGCGCTTCGTGGCGGATACGCACTTCCGGCGGGCCCATCCCGGCGACGCCGCCGTCGCGTATGCGTGCCTGACGGTCGCGGACAATGGCGAGGGCATCGCGCCGCAGAACCTGGAGCGCATCTTCGAGCCCTTCTTCACGACCAAGGACGTGGGCAGCGGCACGGGGCTGGGGCTGGCGATGGCCTACAGCATCGTGCAGCGCCACGGCGGCTTCATCGAGGTGGAAAGCAGCGAGGGCGCGGGTACGGTGTTTCGCATCTACCTGCCGCTGGCCGATGGCGTGGACACCGCCACCGGCGTCGACGCCGGCGTGGCCCTGCGCGGACAAGGCGAGCTGATCCTGCTGGCCGACGACGAGCCGGACGTCCTGCATTCCATCGCCGAGGTCATCGAGCGTCTGGGCTACCGGGTGCTGGCCGCGGCCGACGGTAGCGAGGCCTGGTCGCTGTTCGGCAAGCACCGGGACGAGATCGTGCTGGCCGTGCTCGACGTGGTCATGCCCGGCATCAACGGTACGGAGGTGGCCGAGCGCATGCGCCGGATGCAGCCCAGGCTGCCGGTCATGTTCGTTACCGGTTACGACTCGGGCGGCGAGCTGGCCATGCTCATCGGCGAGCGCTCGCGGGTGCTCGCCAAGCCGTTCCGCATCGATGAGCTGAGCCGGGAGATCCGCGAACTGCTGGGAACCGGCTGAGCCGGTTCAGTCCATGGCCTCCAGCACCCGCTTGACCGCCGCGAAGTCCTGATCGGCGAGTTCCGGGCCGGCATCGGGGCGGTACAGCCCGGCCACGATGCGGCCCAGCGGCAAGGCCGCGCCCGTATCCCGCGCCGTTTCCAGGATGAAGCCCAGGTCCTTGGCCATGTGCCTGAACGGGAACTGCACCGGGAACGCGTGCGTCACGACCATGTCGCGCTTGAGCCGGAACAGCCCGCATCCCAGGGGGCCGGCGAGCACGGTGTCGAGCAGCACGGCCGGATCCAGGCCGCCTTTCTCGCCGAGGGTCACCGCTTCGGCCAGTCCGGCCATCATCGTGGCGAGCAGCAGGTTCACGGACATCTTCATCGCCGAGCCGCGGCCGACGGTGCCGCAGCGGATCACCCGGCTGCCCATGGCCAGCAGCAGCGGTTCGACGGCGGCGATGTCCGCCTCGTCGCCCCCGGCGAGGATCACCAGGGTGCCGTCCTCGGCGGGCTGCTTCGAGCCGGAGACCGGCGCATCGACGAGCCGTGCGCCGTGCGCCGCCAGCGTCCGTGCCAGTTGTTCCGAATAGGCCGGAGGTACCGTGCTCATGTTGACGATCCGCTTGCCGGCCAGCGGTACCGCGAGCAGGCCCGCAGGTCCGGCCAGCACGGCATCGATGGCCGCAGGGCCCGTGAGCATCAGGATGACGGTGTCGGCGGCGGCCGCGACGCCGGCAGGGTCGGCGGCCGCCACGGCCCCGGCCCGGACCAGCGCTTCGGCCTTGCCGGCGCTGCGGTTGTACACGGTCAGCGCGTGCCCGGCGGCCAGCAGGTTGGCCGCCATCGGCGCCCCCATGATCCCCAGGCCGATGAATCCGGTGGTCTCGTGCATGGGTGCCTCCTGTGGCCGGTGTTTCCGCGCAGCCTGCAGCGCGGTGCCGGCGCTGTCGACTATGCTAGCCCCAGGCATGGGGGTGGACGATGCGCACGGTCTGGGTTCTTTTGCTATGCTGGATACCGATGCAAGCGATGGCCGGCGGATTCACCCTGACGAGCGGCGACGTGGCCGAAGGCGCCACGATGCCCGAGGCGCAGGTCTATGCCGGCGGCGGCTGCCACGGCGGCAATGTGTCGCCGGCGCTGGCCTGGCACGGCGCCCCTGCCGGCACCAAGGGCTTTGCCGTGACCATGCACGACCCGGACGCGCCGCGGCCCGGCGGCTGGTGGCACTGGCTGATGGTCAACATCCCCGCCGACGTGACGGCCCTGGCCGGCGGTGCCGGACGGCCGGGCGGCGGGCCGGGCGGCAGCGTGCAGGGACTCAATAGCTTCGGGTCGGTGGGTTACGGCGGGCCGTGCCCGCCGGTCGGGCACGGCGTGCACCATTATGTGATCACCGTCTATGCGCTGGATACGGCGCGGCTGCCGCTGACGTCCGATGCGGATCCCGGCTACGCGGATGCATTGATCCGCCGGCATGCCCTGGGGCTGGCGCGGCTGACGGCTGTCTATCAACGCTGATGCGGGGCGCTGAGCCGCGTCCGCGACGTTCCGCCGATGGCGCCGGGCCGCCGGCGGGGATATAAATCGGCATACCCGGGCGCCCCCGGCAGGAGAATCCCTTGGACGGCATCTTTTCCGATCGCATCGCGGATGTGCCCCGTTCCTTCATCCGCGAGATCCTGAACGTGACGCTGGACGATACGGTGATCTCCTTCGCCGGCGGCCTGCCGAACCGCACGCTGTTCCCGGTCGAGGCGCTGGCGCGGGCGGCTGCGCGCGTGTTCGCCGAGGCCGGCGGCGATGCGCTCCAGTACAGCAATACCGAGGGCTTTGGGCCGCTGCGCGCCTTCATTTCCGAGCGCTACCGGCGGCAGGGGCTGGAGATCCCGGCCGAGCGCATCCTGATCACCACCGGCTCGCAGCAGGGCCTGGACCTGCTCGGCAAGATCCTGCTCAACGACGGTGACGAGGTGCTGATCGAGGAGCCGGGCTATATCGGCGCCATCCAGGCCTTCTCGGTCTACCGGCCGCGCTTCAGGCCGGTACCGGTCGGCGACGAGGGCATGGACGTCGGGGTGCTGGAGGCGGTGCTGCGCGGCTCGGCGCCGAAGCTGGCGTACACGGTGCCGAACTTCCAGAATCCGTCGGGCATCTCCTACACCGCGGCCAACCGGGAGCGGGTGGCGGGGCTGCTCGCCGGATCACGGACGCTGCTGGTCGAGGACAATCCCTACGGCGAGCTGCGCTTTTCGGGACAGGCGGCGCCGTCCTTCATGCAGCTGCTGCCGGAACAGACCGTGCTGCTGGGCTCGTTCTCCAAGACCGTGGTGCCGGCCTTCCGTCTCGGCTGGATCGCGCCGCCGCCACGGCTGATGGACAAGCTGATCACGGCCAAGCAGGCCGCCGACCTGCATACGGACGCCTTCGCCCAGCGCCTGCTCCACCGCTACCTGTGCGACAACGACCTGGACGCGCACATCGCGCGCATCACCGAGACCTACGGCCGCCAGCGCGATGCCATGGTGGCGGCCATCGACCGCCATCTCCCGTCCGGGGTGCGCATCACGCACCCGGACGGCGGCATGTTCCTGTGGGCGACACTGCCGGAAGGGATGTCGGCGCTGGCGCTGTTCGAGCGGGCGCTGGCGCGGAAGGTGGTCTTCGTGCCGGGCGATCCGTTCTATGTCGGCAGGACGCACGTGAACACGCTGCGCCTGAACTTCTCCTGCGCCGGCGAGGCCGAGATCGCGGAGGGCATCCGCCGCCTTGGCGAGGCCATGGCGGGCTAGGCGCCCCCGCCCCCGCTCAGGCGCCGGCGGCCTGCTTGGCGATCTCGGCGTGCACCTTGGCCATGTCCAGGGCCTTGGCCTGGTTCACCACGTCCTCGAGCGCCGGTTTCGGCAGGGCGCCGGCCTGCGTGAACACGATGACCTTGTCGCGCACGATCATCAGCGTCGGGATCGAGCGGATGTTGAACTGGGCCGCCAGCTCCTGCTCCTGTTCGGTGTTGACCTTGGCGAACAGCACGTCCCCGTGCTGCTCGGACACGGATTCGAAGGTCGGGCCGAAGGCCTTGCACGGCCCGCACCACGGGGCCCAGAAGTCGATGACGGCGATGTCGTTGCCGAGTATCTCCTTCTCGAAGTTGTCCTTGGTCAGTTCTACGGTTGCCATCACGGCCTCCTTGCGTGTTGTCGTCCGCCACCGCGGCGCCACCGCGATGGAATCGTCATTATATTATGAAATGCTAATTTATCAAGTCCGCGCCGCTAGGCATGCCGTCGGAGAATGCGTTATGCTGGCGGGAAGGCAAGGAGGCTGCTGGCATGGCCGACGAGTGGATCGATCTGCAATCGCTGAACGACGATACGCCGGTTCCGGAGCAGGCCCCGTCGTCGGCATCGGAGCAGGCCGGGGATGCGCTGGAGAAGATGGCCCCGAAACTGGAGCTCGAGGGCGGCGAGGGTCTGCTGGCCCTCGGCAATACCACGGCGATGTCGGGCAACGCCGTGGTCGGCTATCTGCGGGTGCAGTTCGTCGACGTCTACAAGCAGCTCGAGAAGATCACCGATGCCAGCAGCATGGACGAGCGGGCGCAGATCTCCTCCAAGATCCGCGCCTGGATCAATGCCCTGAACACCTCGGGCCTGATCCCGCTGGATTTCCGGGTGCGCGCGCTGCGCATGCTCGAGCAGTACCTGGCCGTGCTGACCGGCGAGATGCGCGGCGTCATCCTGCGCGCCTACAAGGTCGGCGTGCAGCAGACCTACGACCAGATGCGCCAGGCCACCGAGAAGGAGAAGGAGGTCGATGCCGATACGGTCGACAACTTCGCCGAGATCTGCTGCGTGGCCCTGGAACTGCTCGTCGGCTACATGCTCGACGAGGCCCGCCATTACCGGGCGCCGTCGCCGCTCGAGGTGCGCCAGGGCCTGGAGATCATCTGGATGGGGCTGTCGGTGATCCAGGGCTGGCCCGTCGATCGCCGCAACCGCATACGCATCATGCGCGCCTCGATCCAGTTCGAGCTGCTGCGCAAGGTCGATTTCCATTCGCTGCCGAAGCGGGACATCGAGCGCCTGCCGGGGCTGTTGAACCAGCTGGTCGAGACGGACGACATCGATATCCGCGCCGTGCGCGTGGTGTCGAGCTACAAGGCCGTCAAGAACAACAGCTACCTGGTGTCGCTGCTGATGAAGTCCCACCAGCGTCCCGAGATCTACAAGACGACGCTGCCGGCCAGTCACGACGGCATCATCACGGACTTCTCGGCCGTGCTGCGCCTGGCCGAACGGCGCATCGAGGACATCCGCGCCAAGCTGGCGGCCGGCGGCCATGCCGGGCTGGTGCTGGAGACCGAATACGAGCAAACCAAGTTCCTGGCCCGCATCCTCGAATCATTCACCGCAACCAAGGGGCGCGACAAGCGCGTGCCGCTGAACGGCGAGTCGGTGCTGGTGCATCCGGGTGTCGTGCTGGATAGCAGCGCCCGCTTCGTGGCCTGCGCCGGCATCAACGCCACCGACGAGGGCATGGCGATCGACATCAGCGAGCTCCCCGAGGACAGCCTGAGCGTCGGCAGCCTGGTGACGATCCGGCGCCCGAACATGAAGCAGCAGGACGGGCATGCGGTGGTGCGCTGGCTGCGCCGCCGCACCGGCCGCGGCTCGCAGGCCGGGCTGAAACTCGTGACGCGGACCGACTACACGGCGCTGATCACCATGCATTCGCAATCCGGCCGGGGTGCGCGCGGCGGCGAGCCGGGCTTCGTGGTCAACAAGGACAAGGAGCCGTTCGAGATCTGGGTGCAGAGCGACCGCGATTTCCCGTCCAGGGTCTATGCGAGCATCAATCCGGCCACCAGCTATCCGCCCGCCTTCACCGCCATCCTCGATCGCCAGCCGGACGACAGCGACAGCTACCGCCGCTTCCGCGTGTTCAGGAAGGACCCGCCCGGCCTGCCCGGGGTCAAGGGGTGAAATGGAAGTGGCGCCCGTGCGGGTCGATCATGTCGGCATAGCGCGGGGTCGCCCGCACCAGCCGCCAGCCATGCGGTGATCGCTGACCCGGGCGCAGCGTGATGATGTGCCCGTCTTCCAGGATCGACGCCAGTCCGTCGCTCATGGCGACCACCTGCATCGGCTCCCTGGCCCGCCGGCGATGCGTCGCGGCATGCCGGGTGCCGTGCCGCTTTTTGACCGTCTCCACCATGGCGGACGGCGGTCCGGCCGCGGGAGCCCCGGGGCGCGCCGCCGGGGCATCGGCGGCCAGCGGCACCGGCACATAGTGCACGACGGTGGCCGGGCCGGAGGTGGGCGGCCGCGGGCCGGCGGCGAACGCCAGCACGCAGGCGGCGGCGGCCAGCAGCGCATGCCCGGCCGGGTTGCGCCAGGTGCTGCCGTAGCGCCGCCGCGCCGGCGTTGCGGGTACGGTGTCCATGGCCAGGCCCAGCGCCCTGACGCCCGCCCGACCGTCGAAGGGCGGCGCCTGCGCGTCCATGTCCAGGATGCGGCCCGCCAGCTCGCCCACGGACAGCACGCCGTCCGGGCGCCCTTTCGCGAAACGGGCGCGCGCGGCGACCGTCAGGGTGCGCACCGGGGCGGGGCCGACCAGCCGCACGAGGGCCTCGGCACGCAGCCGGTTTTCGACCAGGGGGTTGGTGATACGGCGGGGCTCGCCCACGGCCGGCGCCTGCGTCCAGTCGCCGTCGGCGTCGCCGCTGATGCGGCCGGCGAGGTTGATGGTGCCGACGATGTCGTAGCCGGCCGGGCCGCAGATCAGGTGGTCGATGCGGATGCTGCCGCCCGCGCCGTCCGGGATGCCGACGTCGTGCATCAGCGTGTAGCTGTTCTTCGGCAGCCCGGCCAGCGCCATGCCGACGCGCAGATCGCCGAGCCAGCCGGCGACATGCGGCCGGTACAGCAGCAGCGCCGCCAGCGCCAGCGGGGCTGCGATCAGGATGGGCCAGGCTTCGTTCATGCACACATCATAGATGCGGCCGCCCCGCCGGTTCAATCCGGCGCGCGGCTGCCGGCCGGAAATCAGGCCTTAGCGGACCGGCGCGTCGCGGCGCAGGGTGCCGCCGGCATTGAATACCTCCGAGAAACCCTCGCTGCGCACGCGGAAGCGGCCGGTCGCGAACGCCTTGGCGGGAATGACGAAGTCGTTGTCCACACCCGACACCGAGGAATGGACCTTGATATTGCCGTCGGCCTGCACGTACACCGGCCAGGTATAGATCAAAATGGGATTGCCGGTCTGCATGTCCTGCTCATAGACCTTGGCCCCGAGCGCATGGGTACCGGTGCGTGTGAACACCATGGTGTAGTGGCGGACCGGATCCCCGTCGGTCTCGGCGATGGTCAGCTGCCAGTGCCGGCTGTGCATGGCCGCCATGGTGCGATCCGAGACCGCGATCAGGCGGCGGGTGTGGGCGATCTCCGCCTTGGCGAAGGCCAGCGCCGCCGGCTTGGCCTGCGTGTAGGGGGCCACGGCCCGCTCGACGTCGGCGAGGATGGCGGCATCCGGCTTGTCGAATTCGGCATCGGTCAGCACGCCGAGCGCCGTCTGCTCCGCCGCCTTGGCGTAGGTGCGCTCGGCCCGCTGGCGGATGCGGGCGCCGCTTTGCTCCTGGCTGCGCAGCTCGGAGACGAAGAACGGCGACAGCCCGAGCGGCGTCAGGGCCCGGCGGTAGGCCGCCAGGGTGGCCGAGCCGGTGCGGGCGGCCCGCTGCTGCAGCTGCAGCCAGGCGTCCGGCATGGCCGGGGCGAACGGCAGGTCGTAGCCGCGCATGGCACTCTGCACCAGCATGGCGGCGCCCAGCCCCGGTCCGCGCCGCGGTCCGGGCGCGTGCAGATCGGCGATGGCCGCGGCATAGTCGCTGATGGCGGCGTCCTCGGCGGCGGCGAAACGCCCGTAGGCGTCCATGGCCTTGTGGAAGTCGTCGCTGCTGTAGTCGGCGATGCGCTTGTGGTGCAGCGCCCCGCTCAGGTTGGCGATCGGCTGCAGCATGCCGATGAAGGCATGCCAGTCGGCGAGGTCCGCCTGGCCGGCCAGTGTCGCCAGCGCCGTCAGGTCCTCGCCGCCGGCCGGCACGTAGCCGCCGCGCAGGATGGCGGCGATGCGCGGGGAGGCGAAGAAGCGCTTGCGCGCCCCGGCCACGGCCAGGCCCTGCTGCGCCGCGAGCACATCCGCCTCGGGGAAGGACTGCGTGGTCCCGGGCGTGACGCCGGCGATGCCGCCCTGGGCGCAGGATTCGATGGCCAGCGTCGCCTTGGCGCCGTCCTGGGCGGTGATCGTGCCCTCGCAGTAGCCCTGGCGCAGCTCGCTGGCGTTGTCGAGCACCACCGCGCGCTCCGCGGCCCGGGCCGGAGCCGGCCATATCGTCAGTGCCGGGGCCAGCGCCAGGGCCAGGCCGGCGAGCCATCGCGTCATGGCGTGGTGGGGATCAGGCCACCCGGCCCGAGCGTTCGCTTTCGGCGAGGGTGCCGGTCAGGTGCGCCTTCAGCGTGGTTCTCAGCTGCTGCAGCAGCGTCACGAAGCTGAGCATGCGCATGCTGGGGTAGGTGATGGTGCTGGCCGGCGAGAAGAAGGCCTCGGCCTGTTTCAGCAGCGATTCGCACAGCGCGCGCGTCATCGCCAGGTCGTCCTCGTGGCCGCCCTCGAGCTGGCTGGACATGCGCACCAGCTGGTCGAGCAGGTCCTCGATGTAGCGGCTGTCCTTGCCGGGCAGCCCCAGGCAGCCCAGGTCGTCCGGCCTGTTCTCGAGACCCTGCCAGGACGCTTTCAAGCCCCTAAGCCGTTGCGATATCTCGATCAATGGGTCTCCCTGGCCCGCCGTCCGGACAAAAAAGAGGAATCTGATACGGAATTATACGTAACTGCGGACAATAGTTCCAATGCCCGCCGGGAATGCAAGGAATTTCGGCGGACCGCCGCCGCCCGGCGTGTCCGTTGGCCACATCGGCCGCGGTTTTGCCGCCGCGGCATGGCGCACACGGGGATGGAGGGTCTACGTTCCACATATGGGATGCCCCTTGACCGAGAGGCTTGTCCGAGGAGGCGCGCATGCTGAACATCGATCTGGAGACCGTCTGCTACATCATCGCCAAGGCGCGCGAGTTCCAGGCCAAGGAGGAGGTCGTGATCCCCGAGCTGTTCCCGGACAGCCCGTCGGAGAACTGGGCCAGGCAGGTGCTGGCCGACCATGCCGGCGACCCGACGCTGCAGGAGGCGAGTGCCGCCATCAATGCCCTGAACGACGACGAGCTCGACGAGCTCGTGGCGCTGATGTGGCTGGGCCGCGGCGATTACCTGCTGGATGACTGGAACACGGCGCTGGCCGATGCCGCGCTGGCCCGCAGCGACCATACGCCGACCTACCTGCTGGCCCATCCCGAGGTCGCCTTCTATCTCGAGGAGGGCCTGGCCCGCCACGGCCTGTCCTGCGACTAGGACCGGCGCGGCCAGGGGCTCAGTCGTTGCCATCGGCATCCCCCTTGCCGCTTCTCCACCGGCGGCGCACCGAATCGGCGAAGGCCGTGATGGCGAGCGCCAGCACGATGATCAGCGCCATCGGTGCGTCGGTGATGGGGGTGTCCGGGTCGGCGAGGTGAAACAGGCCGAGCAGCACGGCGCCGGCGATCAGCGCCAGCAGGCCGATCCTGAGCCATGTTCCCGGAGTCTTGCGCATAGCCCCATTATAGACCGATCGTGGACGCCGGCCGTGATGGCAGGCGGCACTGCGGCGGATGGTTTACGACGGGTTGCTGAGGTCGGCGCGCGTGATCGTGGCCAGCAGCTCGCGGTACTTGGCGCGCCGGCCCAGCCACAGGCGCGTGAAGAAGAAGGAGATCGGTCCCAGCCGGAACAGCACCAGCACCCACAGCAGGGCCGTGATGCCCTCCGCCCAGAACAGGCCCGTCCAGCCCGCCGTGGCCAGCTGCGCGTAGGTGAAGAAGTAGAACAGCAGGATGAAGATCACGATGATGCCGATGGTGATGGCGATGTTCTCCTGCGTCTTTTTGATGCCCTGGATGAGTGCGGCCCTGTCCTGATCCGTCATGTCTGCTCCCGTCGTGCGTGCCGAAGTCCGCGCCCTGTAGGCGCCCTGATTGTTGCGAACTGCGGCTCAGATTAGCCGCAAGCACGGCCCCGACCAAGTGCAATGATGGCGCCGCTCAGCGGCTGACATGCATCGCCAGCCAATCCCGGGCTTCGGCGGGGTCGCGGAACACCTGCGTCTGCCAGGCGGTGGCGTGCACGTAGGCCTCCCACATGCGGGACATGCCGAAGGCGACGTCCTGCGGGGCGACGACGGCGACACGGGCCGTACCGATGATCTTCGCCAGCTCGATGTCGATGCGGGCGACCTCGCGGATGTCACCGCTGCCGACCTCGAAACGCGCGATGTCCGTGAAATCGACCAGGCCGTAGCGCAACGGCAGGCCGTCGCGCGCGGCTTGCAGGTCGAGCCTGGCGCCGGCGATCAGCTCCTGGCCGGTGACGGTGCCGCTGCCGGTGTGCAGCACGCCGCGCCCGACGTCGATGAATTCCGTCGCAAATGCCATCCGCCCCTCCCTCTTTCGCGCGCAGCGGCATCAACGATGATAGCACCCCCGGTGCGGCGACGGACGTGCTAGGCGCGGCCGCTGGCGAGCAGGTAGTCGTGCGGGATGGCCAGCCCCTCGGCCCCGTGGAAATCGCGCGCGAAGGCGGCCACCTCGTCGCGCACCTCGCGCCTGCCGCCGTCGGGCAGGACGTCGAACTGCTGCTTCAGGATGTCCGAGGCCTCGACGAGGTCCCAGTATGCGTCGAAGGAGGGGAAGCGGTAGTGGAAGGTGCGGGCCTCGACCGCGTATTCGGCGAAGCCGGCCTCGGCCAGCATCGCCTCCAGGCGCCCGGGCTGGCCCAGCGAGGAGATCTTTTCGACGGCCGGGTACTGCTCCTCGGGGATGCGCCCGGCGAAGGCGCGGCAGGCCCAGTCCATCGTCGTCATCGTCTCCGGCGTGCTCCACACCGCCAGCACGAAGGCGCCGCCGGGCTTGAGCACGCGCCGCATCTCGGCCAGGCCCTTCCCGGAATCCTCGAACAGCATGACGCCGAAGCGGCAGCACAGTGCGTCGAAGCCGGCGTCGGCGAAGCGCATGTGCTCGGCCGTCATGGCCTCGAAATCGATGTTCGTGAGCCCCGCCTGGTGCGCCTTGCGCCGGGCCACCTCGACCATCGGCGGGGCGGCGTCGATGGCGGTGACGCGCGCATGCGGGTTGTTGCGGGCCAGCGTCAGCGCCGGCTCGCCGGTGCCGCAGGCCACGTCGAGCACCCGATCGCCGGGGGCCACCGGCAGCGCTTCCAGCATCGCCGTGCCGACCGGCGCCAGGTGCGGCAGCCACAGGTCGAATTTCTCCGCGATCCTGCCCCAGTCGGGCTGTGCACCTTCCGTCGCCATGGCTCTACTCCTTCGCCCCCGTCCCGCGATCCGACTACCAAGCATAGGCGAAGATGCCGCGAAGCGGGAACTCACCGCAGAGGGCGCGAAGGAACGCAAAGGAAAGGCATGATGGATAGGTTCCTCGACCGCACAGGACGTGCGGCTTCCGGGGTTGCGGGCAGGAGGCCCGAAACCGGATCAAGCAATCCCCATTCACCACAGAGGACACGGAGGGCGCAGAGGGGAAAACCGAAATGATTCAGGGCTCTCTCTGCGTCCTTGGCGTCCTTTGCGGTAAATGGCTGGTTGGTCAGGTTGTGACGGGGATCATGCCGGCGGCGTGATCTCCGTCATGTCGCCGGGCGGGCAAAACGTGTCGGATGGTTGCCGGAACATTGAGAGGAGGCGGCCATGCATGGACAGCACGCACAGGTGATCGGGGAAGCGAGGCGTCGGACGACGGAATCCGGCGGGCTGGCCGGGTGGATCGGCGCCCGGGCGCTGCATTTTCTGGCGCGGCTGCGCCTGGGGCGCAAGGACTACCGCCAGATCCGGCACGTGCCGCTGCCGGCCGGCAAGGGTGTCGATCGCATCATCGTCTCGCCGTACGGTGTCTTCGTGGTCGATACGCAGCGCATGACGGGCGGCATCTACGGCGGTGCGGTCCAGAAGGCCTGGGTGCAGGAGGTCGGCAAGCGCAAGCACGCCTTCCCCAATCCGCTGGGCGAGGTGGACCGCCAGGCCAGGATGGTCGCGGCCATGCTCAGGCTCGAGGCGGGCAAGGTGTTCCCGGTGGTGGTGTTCGTCGGCAGCCGCTTCGCCACGTCCATGCCGGCCAACGTCACGCGGGCGGGCGGCTATGTGCGCTACCTCAAATCGAAGACCGTGCCGGTGCTGACCAAGTCGGAGGTGGCCCGCATCCTGCACCAGATCGAGGAGCGCCTGGCCTACGCCAGGCAGGGCGATCCGAAGATCGACGACGCCGCCAAGGCCTGTCCGCAATGCGGCAGCCCCATGGTGCTGCGCGATGCCAAGAAGGGCGACGGTGCCGGCAGGCGCTTCTGGGTCTGCTCGACCTTCCCGACCTGCCGCTCGGCCATCGAACTGAAGCCCGGCCCGGATGCCGCGCCGAGGCCCACCCCCGTCACCCGGCCGGTGGTCAAGGGCGCCCCGAAGGTGGCCCCGGTGGCCGCCAACGCCGGCCCCACGCACGATTCCGGCGTGGACTTCGGCCGCCCGATCTTTCACTAGCATTCGGTCGACAGGAAGGACAAGGGCGCGGAGACGGTCCTCCGCGCCCTGATCGTTCCCTGGTGTGGGTGTCAGGCGTGGGTCGGGTGATGCCCGCCGTGCTGGTGCGTGTTGTAGAATACGGACCACAGCGCGTCGGCGGCGATGAACAGCCCGATGACGACGCTGTTCCACATCGCCAGGCTGCCGACGGCGAAGCCGAACACGAACGGCGCGGCGATCAGCCACAGGCCGATGGCGAAGCTGATCCATTCCTCCCAGGAGAAGAACTTGGTCAGCACCGCCACCGAGATCACCATGATCGTCGAACCGAACAGCACGCTGTTCATCCCTGCGGCCGAATCCATCGGCACGTAGCCGAAGAACGGCATCAGGAACAGCCAGGCGCCGAGCCCCAGGTTGATCCAGTCCTGCCATCTCGATCTGGTTTCCAACATGATCCATGCACCTCCTCGGTAGCCATTGCAGTCCGGCGGCAAGGTCGATGCGATGCGTCGATGCGATGCTGTCTGTCCCGGCTGCTACCACTTCGGGGCGTCAAACCGGACTGTCGCGGGAGGCGGTGCCCGTCTCCCGCTCCTATTGTAGACCCGTTCACTCCGAAATAAAGGCGATGGCGGCCTTCGCCCGGAAGCGGACAAGGTAATTCTCTCCCCTGGACACGCGCAATTACTGCCCTTGACCCTCATGATTGTTCGCGATTGCATCCGCCCCATCGTGTTTCACGATGTTTCACAGCCATCGCCAGATGGTGTTCATAGGAGGGTCATATGTGGTTGTCAGGTTTTGATGGTGTAGCTGAATTCGTTGTGTTCGTTTTGGCCGTGATCACGTTCTTCGCTTTCATGTCGAAAGCCATGTCCAAGGCATAAGCGGGAACCGTAAGACCAGCAAGCGCCTGCCATCGGCCGCCGAAGGCGGTCATGGCCTGGCGCGATCCCCGATCAGGCCGCCCATGGACGGGCGGCCGATCGTCGTTACGGCATACGGACACAACCCGTATGCACGCATTCTTATCGCCTCGCCGCTTTTACCTTCCGCCTCTGCAATCAGTCGGTAGGCATCCTCACCCTTGCGTCTGGTGTTCCCGGAACCTTGTCCGCGCTTACCGAAAGCCGGGCCCAGTTTGTGATATACTGAGTGTCAGTGAATTGCGGCATTCGGGAGATGGACCATGACAAACAACGAACCGGACGAAGACACC
>CAZBLR010000021.1:0-30944 GCA_964492895.1 uncultured Zetaproteobacteria bacterium
CGACGCAGGCGATGGTGTAGGTCTTGCCGGAGCCGGTGACGCCGAGCAGCGTCTGATGCTTCTCGCCCTGGCGGATGCCGGCCACCAGCTGCCGGATGGCCTCGGGCTGGTCGCCCTGGGGCGTGAAATCGCCTGCCAGTGTGAATCTCATGCGCCAAGCCTAGGCATCCGCGGCATCGAAGCCAGCGCTTTCACGCGCCCCTTTCCTTGCGCGCGGCGCCTGCTACCATGCGCCGCAATCACGAGGTACCCCCTATGTCCCGCAAGCTGCGCAACATCGCCATCATCGCCCACGTCGACCACGGCAAGACCACGCTGGTCGACGGCCTGCTCAGGCAGTCCGGCACCTTCTCCGAACGCGAGGATGTGGCCGAGCGCGTCATGGACTCGAACGATCTGGAGCGCGAGCGCGGCATCACCATCCTGGCCAAGAACACCGCCATCCAATACGGCGACACGACGATCAACATCGTCGATACGCCGGGGCACGCCGATTTCGGCGGCGAGGTGGAGCGCATCCTGAACATGGTCGATGGCGTACTGCTGCTGGTCGATGCCCGCGAAGGCCCGATGCCGCAAACCAAATTCGTCACCTCCAAGGCCCTGGCTCTCGGACTGAAGCCGATCGTCGTCGTCAACAAGATCGACCGTGAGGGTTCCGACCCGAATGCCGTTGTCGACGCCACCTTCGACCTGTTCGCCGCGCTTGGCGCCACTGACGAGCAGCTTGATTTCCCCATCGTCTACGCCTCGGCCAAGAACGGTTATGCCAAGATGGACCTAGCCGAGGAGACCGACAACCTGGAGTGCCTGTTCCATACCATTCTGGAGAAGGTCTCCCCTCCCGTGGGCGATCCGGAAGCGCCGCTGCAGATGCTGGCCACCACGCTCGATTGGGACGATTTCATCGGCCGCATCGTCGTCGGCCGCATCGCCAACGGTCGCGTGCACCAGGGTGAGGAAGTCAGCGTCATGCATGCCGATGGCAGCTCCCACACGACCAAGATCACCAAGGTGCTCGGCTTCAAGGGCCTGAAGCGCGTCGAGATCGCCGAAGCCGAAGCCGGGGACATCGTCGCTCTGGCCGGCATCGAGAAGATCAACATCGGCGAGACCATCGCCTGCGCCACCAATCCGACCGCCCTACCGGTGATCAAGGTGGACGAGCCGACCCTGACCATGGAACTGCACGTCAACAACTCGCCGCTGGCCGGAACCGAAGGCAAGCTCGTCACCACCCGCCAGATTCGCGACCGCCTGTTCAAGGAGATTCGTACCAACGTGGCCATGAAGGTCGAAGAAACCGGTTCGGCCGACATTTACAAGATCTCCGGCCGAGGCGAGCTGCATATCGGTATCCTGCTGGAGAATATGCGCCGCGAGGGCTTCGAGATGGCCGTATCGCGCCCGAATGTCATCGTCCGGGTCGTCGATGGCGTCAAGCAGGAGCCGTATGAGCACGTCACTGTCGATGTCGATTCCGAGTACCAGGGCACGGTGATCGAGAAGCTCAGCACCCGCGGCGCCGAGATGTCCCATATGCAGACCAATCCGGACGGCAGCACCCGCATCGAGTTCATGGCTCCGACCCGCTCGTTGATCGGATACACCTCCGAGTTCCTGACCGACACCAAGGGCACCGGCGTCATGAACCATGTCTTCCACGAATACGGCCCCTACGTCGGAGAGCTGCCGGGCCGCAAGAATGGCGTGCTCGTTTCCATGTCCGATGGCGAATCGGTTGCCTTCGCCCTGTGGAAGCTTCAGGAGCGCGGACGAATGTTTATCGGTTCCGGCGTGAAGCTCTACGAGGGCATGATCATTGGCATCCACAGCCGCGACAACGATCTCGTCGTCAATGCCACCAAAGAGAAGAAGCTGACCAATGTGCGCGCCTCGGGCAAGGACGACGCCATCGATCTGGTGCCGCCGATTAAGCTGACGCTGGAGCGCGCCATCGAGTTCATCGAGGACGACGAGCTGGTCGAGATCACGCCGAAGTCGATCCGCCTGCGCAAGCGCTTCCTGAAGGAGCATGAGCGCAAGCGCGCCGTCACGGCCGCCCGCAAGTAGGCCCTTACAAAGGATCAGGCCTCGTCCGGTTTCGTATCGCGGAGAAACTCGAAAAGCAGGTCGGCATAGTGCGGGCCGACCTTCTTCTGCGCCAGCCATATCTGGACCCGGCGGTACGCCTGTTCGGCCATGGTTCTCCACCTTACCGGGTCTGCCGCGAGGCCCCGCTCCGCCTGATCCACGAAGTACGACACAGCCGCCTCCGCAGGATTCATTCCCTGGCGCTTGCTCTGTTTGGCGGCGTCGAACATCGCGTCCTCATCCGATTTGTCCTGATGCACGATGGCGCCCTCAAGCTCTGCCAGTGCGGTCATGAATCGTGACGCATAGAAGATGTCCTGCAGCCTTCCCATTGCCGTTATCCCTGTCCCCTTCCCTATCGCCTGCATGACGGCTACGGCCATCGCATTCCACCCAGCGCGGATGCCGGCCCGACCTGTGCCGATGCTTGCCCACATCCGGGCAAGCCGCAATGGGGAACCAGGCAAACAGGCGTGCACATATTGCGCCGGGCGAATCCTTGGGGCCCGCATGCGCATATGACACACTGCTGACCTTGCCGAGTTACGTGGAATCGACTATCCATCGGCTTGATACCGTCCGATGGCACAGGAGGCCGTGCATGTTGGTCAGCCAAATCCAGCAACAAGCCAATGATCTTGGTATTCGTGGTGCGAAGATGCGTAAGGGGGATCTGATCCGGGCAATCCAGAGCGCCGAGGGCAATGCGGCATGCTTCGGCGCCGAGTGGCGTTTCTCTTGCTCGCAGATGGACTGTACCTGGCGCGAGGACTGCCTGAAGAAAAACCCCGGCTGAGGCCTTCAGCCGAAGGCCAGAAGCACCAGTCCCGGCAACGCCACGGCGACGCCGGCGAGGCGCGGCAGCATCCGTGATGCATGCCGGAGCGTCATCGTGCCCAATCTCACGCCGACAGTGTGCAGCAAGGCCGTGGCCGTGAGAAAGCCGGCGGCGTATGCGAGCGGGGATGCGGCGGCCGGCATCACCACGCCGTGCGCATAGCCGTGGCACAACCCGAATATCGCGACCATCGGCACCGCCGCCGGCAGGCCAGGGCGCGCCTCCATCGCGATCAACAGGCCGAGGAGGACAAGCGATACGGCGATGCCGCCCTCCATCATGGCGATCAGGCCGCCGCCGCCGATGGCCAGCAGGCAGGCCACGGCCGCGGCGGACAGGAAGGTCGCCGGCAGCATCCACAGGGCCCTTCCACCCATCCTCGCGGCCCAGAAGCCGACGGCCATCATGGCCAGCAGGTGGTCATAGCCCGTGAACGGATGCTCGAAGCCGCCGGCGAACCCCATGCCGTGTACACCGATGATGTGCGCCGACGCCGTACCGGGAAAGGCCATGCATGCCGGCACCAGGCTGGACAGGGCCAAGATGCCCGCACGCGTCCTGCCTCTCGTTTGATGTTCCATGGCTCCCTCCCGTCTTTCCGCATGTTCCTAGGAACGTAGAACCGTGATGCCGGCATGGCAAGCCGGCATGGTGGTTGCAATCCGATCCGTGGCTGCTTACTTTCCAGCGGCACGCCTGCACCAAGGATCTCCCCATGGACACCCTGCATCTGCTGCTGATGGCCATCATGCAAGGCATCAGCGAGCTGTTCCCGATCAGCAGCCTGGGCCACAGCGTTCTGGTCCCGGCCCTGTTGCACTGGCCGATCGATCGCGAATCGTCCTGGTTCCTGCCCTTCATCGTCGTGCTGCACCTCGGCACGGCCATCGCCCTGCTGATCTATTTCCGGCGCGACTGGCTGCAGCTGTTCAGCGGCCTGTGGCGTGCCCGCGGCGGCACGGGCGTTCCGGAGGCCAGGCTGTTCTGGCTGCTGGTCGTGGGCACGATTCCGGCCGGCATCCTGGGCCTGCTGCTCGAGCACCGGATCCGCGACCTGTTCGGCGGCTTTACCATCGTGGCCATCTTCCTGGCCCTGAACGGCCTGCTGCTGATCTGGGGCGACCGACTCAAGCATCGCCAGGCCCGGCACAAGCTGGAGGAGCTCAGCTGGGTCCGGGCACTGGGCATCGGTTGCGCCCAGGCCCTGGCCCTGATCCCGGGCATCTCTCGCTCCGGTGCCAGCCTGGTGGCGGGCCTGGCAGCCGGGCTCGAATACGATGCGGCGGCGCGCATGTCCTTCCTGCTGGCCACGCCGATCATCGCCGCTGCCGGTGTGCTCGAGGTGCCGAAGCTGCTGCACCATGCGCAGCAGGCGCCCATGATGGCGATCCTGATCTGTGGTGTTGTGGCCGGCGTATTCGCTTATCTGAGCACCTGGTTCCTGATGCGCTACTTCCGCAGCCACGAGGTCAAGGCGCTCAGGCCCTTCGGTATCTATTGCCTGCTCATGGGCCTCGGCTCCCTGCTCATCCACGGCATCTAGCCAGGCCCTACTCCACCAGCAACGGCAGCACGTACTCCAGTGCGGTTTCACCGCGGCGGGCCAGGGCAACGCCGCGCTCGGCCATACTGACCATCCCCTGCTTCCTGGCTGCCTGCATCAGCGTCTCTTCGGATGCATTCTCGCCAATGAGCCGCTGGATCTCCTCGGTGACCAGCAGCAGCTCGTACACCAGCAACCGCCCCACAATGCCCGTGCCGTGGCACTGCTCGCAACCGGATGCGATACAGGCGCCATCCTCCCCCCACGTGATACCGTGGCCCCGGAGGATGCCTCGGGTGATTTCATCCACCGCCACCTCCTGCCGGCAGTGGCTGCACAGCCTCGGAATCAGTTGCTGCGCTAATACCCCCCTGACGGTGGCGGCGATCAGGTAGCGGTCCACGTCCATATTGGCCAGCCGGGAAACGGCGCCGACGGCATGATTGGTATGCAGGGATGACAGCAGCGTATGGCCGGTCAGAGCGGCCTGTACCGCGATCTGCGCCGTCTCCGTATCGCGGATCTCACCGACCATGATGACATCGGGATCGTGGCGCAACACATTGCGCAGGGCCGAGGCGAAGGTGAACCCGATCTTCGAGTTGATCTGGATCTGGTTGATGCCGTCCAGCTTCGCCTCGATGGGATCCTCGAGGGAAATCAGGTGCTTGGGCTGATTCGTCATCTCCTTGAGGATGGTGAGCAGCGTCGTCGACTTGCCGCTGCCCGTCGGGCCGGTGACCAGCAGGATGCCGTGCGCGCCATGGGAGATGTGCAGGATGCGGTCCCGGTCGTCATCCTCGAATCCCAGGGACTTCAACTCCAGCATCTTTCCGTCCCGGCCGAGGATGCGGAACACGATATTCTCCCCGTACTGTCCCGGCATGCAGGATACGCGAAGCTCGATATGCCGGCCGGAGACCGTCATCAGTACCCGCCCGTCCTGAGGCAGCCTGTGTTCAGCGATATCCATGCCGGAGATGATTTTGAAGCGGGTGATCAGCGTTTTGTGCACCCGCTTGTCGAGCATCAGATGCTGACGCAGCTGCCCATTGATACGAAAGGAGACCTTCAGTCCCTGCGCCACCGGCAACACATGGATGTCGCTTGCCGATTCCTGGATACCACTGAGCAGAATCTGGTTCGCCAGCTTGACGATCGGGGCCTTCTCGGCCTCGATCTGCAGTTCGAAATCGCTGTTCTGCTCCTCGTCTTCCTCCACCGGCGAAAAATCGACCGCCATCTGGGACAGATCGGCGGAGGCACGCTGTTCGGCAAGGTAGTATTTCTGGATCATCGCCTTGATCTGGGCCGGCAGGGCAACGACCAGTTCCACCCGGTGATTGGTGCGGAAGCGCAACATGTCCGAGATATCGGCATTCGTCGGTTCGGAGGTCGCCACAACGAGCGTCTGCTCATCCATACGTATGGGAAAAACCCTGAAGCGCTCCGCCATATCAACCGAGACGATCTGGAGCACCTCGGCGGTCGGAACGATATTCTGCAGATCAAGATAGTGCAGCCTGAATTTCAGGGCCAACGCCATCAACAGCTGCTCCTCGGTGATCAGACCCTTCTTGACCAGCAGATCGCCCAGCGGCTGGTTATGGGTCTTTCGCTGCTCGGCCAGGGCGGCGTTCAGTTGCTCGCGGGTGATCAGGTTGGCGGAGATCAGGATCTCGCCGATCGGCTGCATGGAATCCGATGCCGACGTCCTTCTCTCGCGCTCCAATCTGTTGATGTCCTGCTGGGGCACGCCATGCTGCTTGGAAAGGATATCGCCGACCCTTTGCGCGCGCAGATCCTCCTGTTCCTTCAGCATCTTCTCCAGCACGGGCTCGGTCAGAACGCCCTCGTCACGCAGGATCTCACCGAGATGGCGCAACTCCTGGCGATTGCGCACGCCATGCCAGGGAAAAAAGACGCGCTCGTATTCCTGGCCATCCTCGGTCAGGACACCAAAGAAACCGATACTGAAATCCTGCTGGCTGAGCACGCGAACCTGGAAGCTCCTGTCGTCCTTGGTGCTCACGACCTCGTCCACCTCACCCGGAAGGTGCGGGGCCGGCTTCTGTTTCTCCTCGTCACGGAAAAGGATGTACATGGCATGCTGCAAGGGAACGATCTTGTTCTTTCCGGCGTCCGTGGTGAGCACAAGCTTCTGTTCCATGGGATGGAACGGCGACGCCAGCCGCCCTTTCTCGGTACGACCGTCGTGCAATCGGATCTCGATCCATTCCGTCTGCGCCATGATCGAAGCCCCTTTACCCCGTGTCGTTCCCGGGTGGCGAGCGACCTGTCACAGTCTAGCTTAGTGCCGCTGCCACATGAACGCCAAGCCGCTGCGGCTTCCGGACAGGGAGCACGACCGAAGAAGGCGCGTCACGGCAACAGGGTGGCCTTGCGGATCACGCTGCCGTTATGCACCTTGTCGATCAGTTCCATGCCCTCGGTCACCTCGCCGAACACCGTGTACTGGCCGTCCAGATGCGGCTGCGGGCCGTAGCAGATGTAGAACTGGCTGCCCGCCGAATCCGGATCGGAGGTCCTGGCCATGGCCACGGTACCGCGGACATGGCGGGTGGCGTTGAACTCGGCCTTGATGCGGTAGCCGGGACCACCGGTGCCGTTGCCGCTCGGATCACCGCCCTGGGCCATGAAGCCGGGAATCACGCGATGGAAGCTCAGGCCGTCGTAGAACCCCCCGGCCACGAGCGTCTTGAAGTTCGCGACGGTATTCGGCGCCACCTCCGGCAGCATTCGGATGGTCACCGCGCCGTCGTCGAGTTCCAGCCTCACGTGCCTACCTTCGGGAATGCCGGGATCGGTGGCCAGCGGGGCCTTTTTGGGAAGACTCATTCGTTTCTCCTTCGTCACATCGTACGGGATATCGTCGGCGAACACCGCCCCGGCCGAGAACAGGCTCATGGCGGCGGCCAGGGAAACCAGGGGACGGGCGTGCTTCATCGCAGATATCGCTCCTGGGCGGACGGCAGTATCCGGGTCGGATGCAGCACCACATGCTCCCCTTCACCCGGGCGCAACTCGGCCGTTCCCAGCAGTATGCCGTCCCCGTAGGCCGCGACAAGCCCGGTGGATGTCCGGTCATCGGCCATGCGCAGGCGCTGCCCGAGCAGGAAACGCCGGGATTCGGCCGGATCGAGACGAACCGACGGCAAGCCCTTGAGCCAGGTCGAGACCGGCACCAGCGCCGCCTCCCGCTGTTCTGCGAGCTGTTCGGGCGTCACCATCATGCCGGCAGGCCAGCCGCCGGTGCTGAGCCGGCGCAGGGCCACCACACAGCCGCCGAGGCCGAGCGCGGCCCCGATATCGCGCGCCAGGGCACGGATATAGGTCCCCTTCGAGCAACGCACCTCGAGCGCCAGTTCGGGCCAGGCATAACGGATCAGCACCAGATCCCTGATCTCCACCGGTCGGGCGTCCAGCGTGAACGACGCCCCCTGGCGGGCCAGGGCATGCGCCCGCCTGCCATCGACATGCAGCGCGGAGTATTGCGGCGGCACCTGCGCGTAACGGCCACGGAAACGCGGCAGCACGGCCTCGATCCGGGCCGGATCCGGCACATCCTCGTCGAAATGCGCCAGCGTTTCCCCCTCGGCATCCAGGGTATCGGTCTGGTAGCTGAGATCGATGGTCACCGCATAGGTCTTCTCGGCGCTCAGGCCGAGCTCCGCGAAGCGCGTGGCCTCGCCAAGCAGGATCGGCAGCATGCCGGTGGCCATCGGGTCGAGGGTGCCGGCATGCCCGGCCTTCAGGCGCGGCCTGCGCCCGCCTGCGAACAGGCGGGCCACCTCGTTGACCGCCCGCCTGGAGGTCCAGCCGCGCGGCTTGTCGAGAAAGACGATGCCCGAAACCATGACGGAAGATATCGGATTCAGGAAAACAGGCGGTCGACTTGCACCTGCAGCCGCTGCATCGCCTCAGCGAGGCTGCCCTGCAGGGTACAGCCGGATGCATAGCGATGCCCGCCGCCGCCCAGCGATGCGGCCAGGGCACCGACATCGGCCGTCGACTTGCCGCGGAAGCTGGCCTTCCAGGTATCCGGCCCGTCGGGACGCACGAACACGGCCACCTCGACACCGGCGATGGCCCGGCCGTAATCGATCAGGCCCTCGCTATCCTCGACATCGCTGCCGGTGGCCGCATACATCGCCTGATCGACATACAGCCATGCGGACCGGCCGTCGTTGCGCAGCTCGAGCGTCGCCAGGCATCGGCGCAGCAGGGCCACCCACTCCGGACGGTGGGAGGCGTAGATGTTGCGGGCCGCCACGTCGGGTTCGGCACCCAGTTCGATCAGTTCGGCCGCCAGGCGGTGTACCGCCGGGGTAACGGTCGACAGGCGGAAGCTGGACGTGTCGGTCAACAGCGTCACGTACACGGCCATCGCCACATCGGATGACAGTGGCAGGTCCATGTGGCGGATCAGCGCATAGGCCATCGCCCCGGTCGAGCAGGCCGCGGCATCGACGAGGTTGATATCCCCGAAACGGGTATTGCTGGCGTGGTGATCGAGATTGACCAGGCGCTTGCCGGCGAAGAAGCCGTCATCCATGCCCAGGCGCTGGCGCGAACCGGCATCGAGGCTGACGATCAGGTCGACATCGCCGGCAACCGGGCATTGGGCACCGCCACCGACGCGGTCGGCACCGGCCAGGAAGCGGTACAGGCGCGGGATACCGTCCCGGTTGTGCATGAACACGGGGATGCCGGCGGCGCTCAGGGCGTCGTACAGTGCCAGCTGGGCACCGATGCCGTCGCCATCCGGGTTCCGGTGCGTGATCAGCAGCACGCCGCGGCTCTGGCGGATCGCCGTCTCGGCCTCCTGCCAGAGGTCTGCGGCAAGGGCCGCCGTCATGTCTCCTCGCCGAGGCGCTTGAGGATATCGAGCACCCGGCCGCCCTCGGTGAAGGGCTCGTCCCAGACGAAACGTATCGTCGGCAGGCGCCTGCGCGGCAGGGCCCGGCGCAGCTCGTGCATGAAATGCGGTGCCAGGCGGTTCAGGGAACGCACGCTGGCCTCGGCGTCGGATTCGCCACTGCGGTAGACCCAGACGTGCAGCATGTGGTTGTGGTGCACGGCCTCCACCCGCGTGATGCCGATGCCGATCAGGCGCGGATCGCTGATCTCCCGCTGCATCAGCGTGGTCAGCAGGCGATGGATATCCGCATGGAGCCGGCGCTGGCTGGGTGAGCTTGCTGCCATATCGTCGCCTACAGCGTCGCCGCCACTTCCTCGATGACGTAGAACTCGAAGGTGTCGCCGACCTTGATGTCGTTGAACTTCTCGACGCCGATACCGCACTCGTAACCGCTGCGGACCTCCTTGACGTCGTCCTTGAAGCGGCGCAGCGAGGACAGGACCCCGTCGTAGACCAGCACGCCGTCGCGCAGCACGCGTACGCCGGCATTGCGCTCCACGTGACCGTCGGTGACATAGCAGCCGGCGATGGTGCCCTGCTTCGGCACGCTGAAGGTTTCGCGCACGTCGGCACTGCCGATGACCTTCTCCACCTTCTCCGGTGCCAGCGTCCCCTCCATCGCCGCCTTCATGTCGTCGATGGCGTCGTAGATGACCTTGTAGAAGCGGACATCGACGCCGTCGCTCTCGGCCAGCTTCTTGGCCTTGGCCTCCGGCCGCACATTGAAGCCGATGACGATGGCGTTCGAGGCCGAGGCGAGCATGACATCGGACTCGGTGATGCCGCCGATCGCCTTGTGCACCACGCGCACGCTGACCTCGTCGGTCGCCAGCTTGTGCAGCGAATCGGCCAGGGCGTCGATCGAGCCGCTGACGTCGCCCTTGATCAGCACGTTGACTTCCTTCGGACGGTCGGCGGCCACGCCGGCGAACAGGTCCTCCATGCTGGCGCGCTTGGCCGTGTCGGCCGCCACGCCCGCCTCGCGGATCTTGTCCATGCGGAAGCGGATGATGTCCCGCGCCTGCCGTTCGGTTTCGACGACATGCATCTCCTGGCCGGCGTCGGGCACCGACTCCAGGCCGAGCACCTCGGCCGGGATCGACGGCCCGGCGGTGCGATGCGACACCCCGTTCTCGTCCACCAGGGCACGGATGCGCCCCATGACCACGCCGGCCACGACGATGTCGCCGGTGTTGAAGGTGCCGGTCTTAACCAGCACCGTCGCCACCGGACCGCGGCCGCGGTCGAGCCTGGCCTCGATGATGATGCCGCGGCCCGGACGATCCGGGTTGGCCTTGAGCTCCAGCACCTCGGCCTGCAGGGCCAGCATCTCGACCAGGTCGTCGAGCCCCTGGCCGGTCTTGGCCGAGACCTCGACGAAGATCGTATCGCCGCCCCAGTCCTCCGCGATCAGTTCCAGTTCGGCCAGCTGGCGCTTGACGTTGTCCGGGTTCGCGCCCTCGACGTCCATCTTGTTGATGGCCACGATGATCGGGATGCCGGCGGCACGGGCGTGGTTCAATGCCTCGACCGTCTGCGGCTTGACGCCGTCGTCGGCCGCCACGACGAGCACGGCCACATCCGTCATGCCGGCACCGCGCGCACGCAGGCTGGTGAAGGCCTCGTGGCCGGGCGTGTCGATGAACACGACGCGCTTGCCGTCCGGCAGCTTGGCCATGTAGGCGCCGATGTGCTGCGTGATGCCGCCGGCCTCTCCCGCCGCCACATGCGCCTTGCGGATCGCATCCAGGATCGAGGTCTTTCCGTGGTCGACATGGCCCATGACCACGACGACCGGCGGACGCGGCTTCAGGTTCGCCTCGTCGTCCTGCTCGTCCTTGAACAGCACGTCCTCGACGGCGGCACGGTTGATCAGCTTCGGCGTATGGCCGAACTCCTCGACGATGAGTACGGCCGTATCGGCGTCGACGCTCTCGTTGACCGTGACCGGCATGCCCATCTCGAACAGCCTCTTGACCACCTCGCCGCTCTTGACGGCCATGCGGGAGGCCAGCTCGCCGACCATGATCGGATCGGTGACCTCGACCTCGCGCTTGACGAAATCGGCGTGATCCTTATCGATACCATACCGCTTCACATGACGCTTGCGATCGCCGCGCGCCAGGCGGGCCATGCGCTCTTCCTCTTCCTCGGTCATCACGATATGACGCTTCTCGGCATACTCGCGCATGGCGGCCTTCTCGGCCGGATTCAGGCGCTTCTTCGTCCTGGCGTCCTGGGCACCGCCCGGGCCACGGCGCTTGTCCCCACCCGGACCGGACGGCATCGCATCGGGAGATACGGCCACCGACGGTGTACGGCGCGGTCCGACACCGCCGGCGGGGCGCTGCTGCGGCCGGCCGCTGCGCGGACCTTCCGGCCGGCGCTGCTCGCGTTCGTCCTTGATGCGCGCCTCGATCTCCTTGATCGAGGAACGCGGGGCGCGGGATGCCGCGATCTGTGCCGGCGTCAGGTTGCGCCGGATCGTGGTCCTCGGACCGGTCGCCGTGCGAGGCTCACGCGGACGACGTTCCTCGGAACGCGGTGCCGGCTCGACCGCCGGCTCGCGCTTGACGGGCTCGGCGGCCGCCGGCCTGGACTCGCGCGACGCCATGGTCTTGCGCTGCTGCTCCACGGCCTTCTCCGCCCGCTCCGCCGGGCTCATCGCGGACGATGCGGCCTCCCTGGGCTCGGGCGCCGACGCGGATTCGGCGACGGCCGGGCGTCCGGGACGGCGCCGGCGACGGACCTCCACCTGCACGGTGTGCCCGCGTCCCTCGACGTTGCCGCCCCTGGCCTGTCCGGCCACCATCGGCTTGTTCAGGGTCAGGGTCTTCTTGCCGTCCGGCTTGCCGGCGGAGGTATCCCGCTTGGCCTGCAGATAGACCGATATCTTTTTGCGGTCGTTGTCATCCAGCTTGGCAGTCGGGCCGGATGCGGCAACACCGCACGATGAAGCCGCGTGCAGCACCTCGGCCACGTCGAGCTTCATCTCTTTCGCCAGATCAAGAATGCGTATATCGGTCATATAATCGTATCACTCCGCTTCATTCACACGATGGAACCAGGCGCAGGCCTGCTCCAGTTTCCGGGCCTGGACAGAGGCATCGAGCACCAGCACCGACACCTTCTCCCGGCCCAACCATTCACCCAACTGCCCGGACATGGGCGCCTTGCACCATTGCGTTTCCGCACCGGCCTGCCGGCGTTTGTCCACGGCATCCCGCAGCTGCCGTACCAGAGCCTCTCCGGCATCGCCGGCGATCAGCAGAAGCATGGGCGCATTCTTCCACAAATGCTCCATCGCTGCATCCCTGCCAACGGCCGCCGTGCCCTTCATGCGGGTCAGCAATTGCCCGATGCGCCCCGGCAGCGCATCGCGCAAACGGGCACGGAATGGCTCCCATTGACCCGCCGCCACGTCAAGCTTCGCCTTCAAGGCCCCGAAACGCCTGTCGTTCAGCCGCTGCCAGCAGTCCTGCTGCATGCACAGGTAAGCACCGCGCCCCGGGGCCTTCTGCAACAGGTCCGGCCATGCCTGACCCTCGGCGTCGACCACCAGACGCAGCATCTCCTCCTTGGCGCCGCGCGTGCGGCAGGCGAAACAGCTCCGCACCGGACCCGTCTCGCCGTGCAAGCCGGCGTCGGTGCCCGGATCAGTCAAACCAGCCGCTCGCCTCACGTGCCGCGATGATCAGGGCCTCCGCCTGCTCGCGCGACAGACCGACGATATCGTCGAGTTCATCGGCGGCCGCATCGGCCAGCATCTCCACGGACACGATGTTACGGGCAGCCAGCTGCTCGGCGATCTCGGTCGTCATGCCCTTCAGCTCGAGCAGCGGCGTACCGCCGCCTTCCGCCTCGCTCTGGCTCAGCGCCCGGTTCAGCAGGGCATTGCGGGCACGATCCTGCAGCTCGGCTGCAAGCTCCTCGTCCAGCGCCTCGATGGCGGTGATCTCGTCGAGCGGGCAGTAGGCCAGGTCGTCCAGGGAGATGAAGCCCTCGGTCACCAGCAGGTCGGCGAAATCCTCGTCGATGTCCAGGGCCGCCCGGAAGGTGACGCGGGCCTCCTCGACCTCTTCCTTGCGCCGCTTCATCTCCTCGCCGGTGGTCATGATCTCGATATTCCAGCCCGTCAGCTGCGAGGCCAGGCGCACGTTCTGGCCGCGACGCCCGATGGCGATGGCCAGGTTCTCCTCGTTGACCGCCACCTCGATGGTGTTGCGGCCCTCGTCGACCAGCACGCGGTCGATCTTGGCCGGGGCCAGGGCATTGACCACGAAGGCGGCCGGGTCGGCCGTCCATTCGATGATGTCGATGCGCTCGCCGTGCAGCTCGTTGACCACGGCCTGCACGCGCGCACCGCGCATGCCGACGCAGGCGCCGACCGGATCGACACTCGCATCATTGGAGATCACCGCGATCTTGCTGCGCGAGCCCGGGTCGCGGGCGATGGCCTGGATGGCCACGAGACCGTCCTGGATCTCCGGCACCTCCTGCTCGAACAGGCGCATCACCATGCCCGCATCGGCACGGGAGATGAAGACCAGCGGACCGCGCGGCTGGTTGCGCACCTCGCGCAGGTAGGCACGGACGCGGTCACCCTGCCGGTAGGATTCGCGCGGCAGCATGTCCTCGCGGTACATCACCGCCTCGCCGCGCCCCAGATCCACATAGACGTTGCCGCGCTCGACGCGCTTGACGATGCCGGTGATCAGCTGCCCGACCTTCGGCTCGTATTCCTCGATCACGCGCTCGCGCTCGGCCTCGCGGATCTTCTGATTGATCACCTGCTTGGCGGTCTGCGCCGCCACGCGCCCCATCTCGATCGGCGGCAGCGACTCGTGGAACTCGAAACCGAGCGTCGCCTCGGGATTCAGCGCCTTCCCCTCGTCCAGCGTCAGCTCGTTCTCGGGATCCTCGACCTCCTCGACCACGGTGCGCACGTGATACAGGCTGATGGCGCCCGATTCGCGGTCGATGCTGGCTTCGACATGCTTCGTGCCATAGGTACGGCGGGCAGCCGTCTTCATGGCCTGTTCCATGGCTTCCAGAACCAGTTCGCGATCGACAGATTTCTCGCGGGCCACGGCATCGGCCACATGCAACATCTCCAGATTCATTGCTGTTCCAACCTCTTTGTCAGTTAATCTCGGGCTCCGGCCCTTCATCATTTGCTGCGGGAGACATCCTTCCAGTTGATCGCCCGTACCACGCGCACCGCCTCCTGGCGGGGTACGCTCACATCCATTCCGTCCGTCCCTTCGAGCCGAATGGACGCCGCATCCCAGCCGCGGTTGTAGCCCTCGACGGAGCGCCCGTCGGCCATATCGACCTTCAGCCAGTCACCCTCGTAACGGGCGTAGTCGGCAGGCGTCACCAGCGGCCAGTCGAAGCCCGGGGAGCTGACCTCGAGGCGGTAGGCCCCGGGGATCATGTCCTCGGCATCCATCTGCAGCGACAACCCGCGGCTGATGCGTTCCAGCGTATCGCTGTCCACACCGCCGCGCCGGTCCACGATGATCTGCACCAGACGGGTGCGGCCACCGCCGCCCAGACGCACCTTCAGCACCTCGACACCGAGCTCACGGGCGATCGGCGTCACCAACTCCACGATCCTCGCTTCCATGTGTGCCGGCACTCCAAAAACAAAAAAAGCGAGCCGCGGCTCACTTTTAGACCTTGCGCATTATAGGAGGCAGCCGCAAAGAAGCAAGATACCCCGTAAGGGATCCTCAGGCGCGCTGCGGATAGCCGATCTGCGGGTGGCTGTCGGGGGTGCGGTCGGGGCTGAACGCCGCCATCGCCAGCGACGGCGGCTGGCCCATGATCCAGCGGGCGATCAGGTCGGCACTGATGGGCGCCAGCACCACGCCGTTGCGGTAATGGCCGGTCGACACCCACAGGTTGCGGCGCCCCGCCACCGGCCCCAGATAGGGCAGGCCGTCCGGGCTGCCCGGGCGGAAGCCCATCCATTGCCGTTCGATCTCGGCCTCGCCCAGGACCGGCATCATCGTGCGCACGGCATCGAGCAGCCGGCCCACCTCCGCCACCGTGTTGCCGCGCCGGAACCCGGCGTCCTCGAGACTCGCGCCGACGAGCACCCGCCCGTCGCGGCGCGGCACGAAATAGGCATCGTCGTGCTTGACGATATGCCGGACCGTGCCGGGCTCGCAATGCAACAGCACGATCTGCCCCTTGACCGGCCGCACCGGCAGGTGCAGCCCCATCGCCTCGGACAGCCCCCCGCTCCAGCTGCCGGCGGCCAGCAGCACGGCATCGGCAGCGATCTCCTCCCCGCTCGCCAGGCGCACGCCCGCCACGCCGCCGTCGCGTTCGACGAGCCCGGTCACCTCGACATGCTCGCGCACCTGGATGCCGAGTCCCTGCATGGCCGTCTGGGCGGCCTGCAGCAGCCGCGGATTGCGCACCTGCCCCACCTCGGGCCACAGCATGGCGCCGCTCGCCTCGGCCGAGACGGCCGGCTCCTGCAGACGCACCGCCGCAGCGGACAGGTGCTCCAGCCGCCAGCCGAATCGCTGCGACCAGGCCGTCGCCGCCGGCCGGTGGTCCACGCGGTCCGATGCGAACGCGGGGATCAGCAGGCCGCTCGGCACCCATTCGACGGACATGCCCGAGGCCTGTTCCAGGTCGTGCACGAACTCGGGATACAGGGCGAGGCTGGCGTTGACGAGGTGGGAGAACGCATCGGGATACAGCCAGGGGTGGATCGGACTGAGGATGCCCGCTCCCGCCCAGGACGATTCAGCGCCGATTCCGCCCCGGTCCAGCACCAGCGGCTCGGCACCCAGAAGGCGCAGGCGCCAGGCGGTCAGGCAACCGATGATGCCGCCGCCGACAATGGCCACCCTGGGAGCGCCGCCTAGCTGGGATCCGACCAATCGGAACCTCCGTGATCACAATGACTTGCCGGACGCGAGGTGCGCCGCCACCATGCAGGCATGCCGCACGAAAGCCCGGATGTGAGTCAAGCCTATCAGCATTGCCTTGGGCTGGCACGGAACCACTACGAGAACTTTCCCACCGCGTCTCGCCTGCTGCCGCCGGATATACGCCCGGCCGTGGCCGCAATCTATGCCTTCGCCCGCCATGCCGACGACATCGCCGACGAGGGCGACACCAGTGCCGAGGTGCGCCTCAAGCGCCTGGATGCCTGGGAATCACTGCTCGAGCGCTGTGTCCAGGAGCCGCTGGACCATCCGATCTTCCTGGCCCTCGGCGACGCCATCCGCCGCTTCGAGCTGCCGCTGGAACCGTTCCACGACCTGCTCGTCGCCTTCCGCATGGATGTCAGCATCCAGGCCTATGCCAGCCCGGACGAGCTGCTGTTCTACTGCCGGCATTCGGCCAATCCCGTCGGCCGGCTGCTGCTGGCCCTGCACGGCATCCGCAACCCCGAGGCCATGGCGGCCTCCGACCAGCTGTGCACGGCGCTGCAGCTGGCCAATTTCTGGCAGGATCTGTCCATCGACCTGCCGCGGGGGCGCTGCTACCTGTGCGAGCAATGGCTGAACCGGGCGGGCCTGGATTCGCAGCGCCTGCTGCAGGGCGGCGTGGACGCACGGGCCCTGCGCCCGGCCCTCGATGAAGCCATCGCCTTCACCGACGGCCTGTTCCGCCAGGCCCGTGCCCTGCCCGCCTATCTGCCGTTCCGGCTGCGCCTGCAGAGCATCGCCACGATCTGCGGCGGCCGCGCCATCCTGCGCCGGCTGCGCCGCGGCGACCCGATGACCCGCCGGCCGGCGCTTTCGCGCGCCTCCTGGCTGGCCCTGGTGCCGCGCATGGGCCTGAGCCTGGGCATGAGTTACCTGCAACCGGGCAGGAAGGCGGCATGAATCCCCAGGAATATTGCGAGAACAAGACCCGCGGTTCCGGTTCATCCTTCTTCTACGCCTTCCTGTTCCTGCCGGAACGGCAGCGCCGGGCCATGATGGCCCTGTACGCCTTCTGCCGCGAGGTCGACGATATCGCCGACGAGGTCAGCGACGAGGCGGTGGCGTTGCAGAAACTCGCGTTCTGGCACCAGGAGATCGCACGCGTCTTCGCGGATCAGCCGACGCATCCGGTCGGACAGGAGCTGAACTGGGCCCGGCAGCATTTCGGGTTCAGCGAGGAGCTGTTCGCCGAGATCATCGACGGCATGCGCATGGACGTGATGCACCAGCCGCTCGTCAAGCCGGCCGACCTTTCGTTGTACTGCTACCGGGTGGCCGGCGTGGTCGGCCTGCTTTCCATCGAGGTGTTCGGGCATACGAACCGCCGGGCCAGCGATTTCGCCGTGCATCTGGGCAAGGCGCTGCAGCTGACCAATATCCTGCGCGACGTGCACGAGGATACCCTGCGCGGACGCATCTATTTCCCGCAGGAGGACAGGATCCGCTTCGGCGTCACCGACGAGGACATCAAGACCGGCAACATGGAGGCCCTGCTGCCCCTGCTCCGGCATTACGCCGCCGAGGCCGAACAGGAGTACCAGAAGGCCCTCGCCATCCTGCCGCCGGAGGACCGTGTCTCACTGCGGCCCTCATTGCTGATGGCGGCCATCTACCACGCCCACCTGGGCCGCCTGCAGGCGGCCGGCTACGATGTCTGGAGGCAGCCGGTACGCCTGTCGCCGCTCCGCAAGATCTGGATCGCCTGGCGTACCTGGCGCCATGAGAAGAAGGCGGCCGCCCGCACGCCCGCGCTTCCCGTACGCCTCGACTTCTGAGCATGGAACCGGTGGCGGTGATCGGCGGCGGCCTGGCCGGCATCAGCTGCGCCCTGCATCTGGCCGAACACGGCATCGACACCGAGCTGTTCGAGGCAGCCCCGCGCCTGGGCGGACGCACCAGCTCCTTCCACGACGAGGCCGTGGACGCATGGGTCGACAACGGCCCGCACCTCTTGATCGGCGCCTACCGCCATGCCAGGGCCTTCTTCGCCCGCCACGGCGTCACGCAGCTTACCTGGCAACCGCACCTGACCCTGCCGCTGTGGGATGCCGCACGCGGGCATTTCGCGCTGAGGACCCGTCGCTGGCTGCCCTTGCCGTGGTCGCTGGCATGGGCATCCGCGCGCCTGCCCGGTCACGGCCTGCAAACCCTGCTGGCGATGCGGCGCCTGGGCATGGCCATGCACCGGCCCGTGCCGCAGGGCTTGAGCGTCGATGCCTGGATTGCCGCCCTGGACATCCCGCCGCCGCTCACGCGCGACCTGTTGCATCCGCTGTGCCTGGGCGCCATGAACGAGGCTGCGGCGCACGCACCCGTCGCCAGCTTTGCGCACGTGCTGCGCGAGGCCTTCGCCGACCACGATGGCGCCCGCCTCGGCTGGTTCACCGCGCCGTTCGCCCAGGCCCTGGTCGCCCCGCTCGAACAGGCCATGCAGCGTCATGGTGTGCGCATTCACCTGTCCACCCGGGTCAGCGCGCTGCAGGCGCAGGACGGGCTGCCCGCAATCCGGCTCCGCTCGGGGAAGACGCGACGATTCGGGCGCGTGGTGCTGGCCATGCCTGCGCACGCACGCAACCGCCTGCTGGGCGTCGATCGCGTGATCGAGACGCGCCCGATCACCAATGTCCACCTGTGGTTCGACGAGGACCTGCACCTGCCGCATCCACTTGTCGGCGGCATCGGCACCCTCGGCCACTGGTTCTTCGATATCGGCCGGCAGATGCCCGGCATCCCGGAGCGCTACCGGCATGTCTGCGCCGTCGTCAGTGCCGACAGCCCCGGACCGTCGCAGGACTGGACGACGCGGCTGTGCGACGAGCTCGGCCGCATGCTGGGCCGCCGGACCATCCTGCAGCCGCGTCACGTCCGTATCGTGCACGAACAGCGGGCCACGACCCTGGTGCGCGCGGGCGCACGGCCGGTGTTGCCGGATGCGGTCCATGACGCCGGCGAACAACCGCAGCCGGGAGACCTGCCCGCGACCATCGAAACGGCCGTGATGCGTGGCATGGACACGGCCGCTCGCATCCTGTCGACGCACGGGCGCTAGGGCCGCACGGGAACGAATCATACCGGCTTATCCACCACCTACGTGGCTGCTTCTAGGCTTCCGCCGATTTTATGCAGGCGATACTTTATCATAATTCCATTAGTATTTGTTTTAAAAAGATAATATTGCATGCTTAAATTTAAGGCATTTGACCGAAAGGTGGGCGGCGGCCAAAAAAATCCGGCCTTGCGGCAACCTTATCCACCAGGTTATCCACAGATGCTGTGGATGGTTGCCACAAGCCCTTGTAATATCAATGTAATCATCCTGTCATGTTCGATCGTCGCCTGCAGGCGGGCGCGGACCGCCTTGCATCAGCCGTCGGCACTCGTATGATCCTTGCGATGACCGCACGGCTTCCCCTTCGCCATCAGACCCTCAGCGACCGGGCCATCGCCCACCTCGACCATGCCCTGTTCAATATCTTCTGCGAACAGCCCAGCTCCCGTCCGTATCCGGCCGAGCAGCGCGAGGAACCTTCGCTGCCGGCCGCCGAGCGCCGCCTGTCGGCCGGGCTGATGCGTGTCAACCATGCCGGGGAGATGGCGGCACAGGCGCTGTACCAGGGCCAGAGCCTGACGGCGCGCAACCCGGCCCTGCGCGACAAGTTCCGCCAGGCCTCGATCGAGGAGGCCGACCACCTGAACTGGTGCCGCCGGCGCCTTACCGAGCTGGATGCCAGGCCGTCCCTGCTCGATCCGTTGTGGTACGCGGGATCCCTGGCCATCGGCATTGCCGCCGGCATCGCCGGCGATCGCTGGAACCTCGGTTTCCTGGCCGAGACCGAGCATCAGGTCGTGCGCCACCTGGACAGCCACCTTGCGCGGCTTCCCGCACAAGATGCACGCAGCCGAGGCATTGTCGAACAGATGAAGATCGACGAGGGGCAGCATGCCGCGCTGGCCGAGTCGCTGGGCGCGGCCGAGCTGCCTGCCCCGGTCAAGGGCATGATGCGCCTGACCTCGAAGATCATGACGACCCTGGCCGAACGCCTGTAGGCGCACCCTGACGCGGTAGCCGGAAACCTGTAGCCTGCTGCCGATTTCGAGCTGCCGATACAGCGATACCAGCCGCGCGATACAAGGAAAAGCCGTCATGTCCGGACACAGCAAATGGTCAACGATCAAGCACAAGAAGGCGGCCGCGGATGCCAAGCGCGGCAAGGTCTTCACGCGCTACATCCGCGAGATCACCGTGGCCGCACGCCTGGGCGGTGGCGATGCGGATGCCAATCCCCGCCTGCGCGCCGCCGTCAACGCGGCGCGCGCCGTCAACATGCCCAAGGACAACATCGAGCGCGCCATCGCGCGCGGGGCCGGCGGCGATGACGGCGCCGCCCTCGAGGAGATCCGTTACGAAGGCTACGGCCAGGCGGGCGTGGCCATCCTCGTCGACTGCATGACCGACAACCGCAACCGCACCGTCTCCGATGTGCGCTCGGCCTTCACCAAGGGCGGCGGCAACCTCGGCGAAAGCGGCTGCGTATCGTGGATGTTCCACCAGAAGGGCCTGTTCGTGTTCGACCGGACCAAGGCCGGCGAGGAGACGCTGATGGAGATCGGCATGGAGGCGGGCGCCGAGGACATCGTCGACAAGCCGGACGAGGGCGCCATCGAGGTGACCTGCGCCCCCACCGACTTCGTGGCGCTGCAGGAGGCCTTCGAGCAGGAAGGGCTGTCCCCGGAGGTCGGCGAGATCTCGTGGATACCCGAGAACACCATCCACATCGAAGGCGAGGAGGCCGAGAAGGTGCTGCGGCTCATCGAGCGGCTCGAGGATCTCGACGACGTGCAGAACGTCTATGCCAACTTCGATATCTCCGAAGAAGCCATGCAGCGCCTGAGCGCATGATGCGTCTGCTGGGCGTGGACCCGGGATCACGGCATACCGGCATCGGCATCATCGATGCGGACGGCTCGCGCATCCTCCATGTGCACCACGAGGTCATCCATACCGGCGACGGCACGCTGGCCGAGCGGCTGCACATCCTGTTCACGCGGCTCAAGGCCGTGATCGCCGCCTACAGCCCCCAATCGGCCGGCATGGAGGACGTGTTCGTGGCCAAGAATGCCGCCTCGGCCCTGAAACTGGGCCAGGCCAGGGGTGCGCTGATCGCCGCCTGCGCCGATGCGGGACTCACGGTGACCGCGTATTCCCCGACCGCGGTCAAGCAGGCCGTCGTCGGCTTCGGACGCGCCGACAAGGCCCAGATCCAGCACATGATCCAGGTGCTGCTGAAGCCCTCCCCGACCCCGGCCGAGGATGCCGCCGACGCCCTTGCAGTTGCCATCTGCCATGCCCATCATAGCCGCATGCAGGCAATCGCGGACAGGCAACAGTCGCGGAGCCGCCCGTGATCGGCTGGCTTTCCGGAACCGTGCGTGACATCGACCCGATCGGCGTCGTCGTGCTCGACACGGGCGGCGTCGGCTACGAGCTGCACCTGAGCCTGCAGACCCTGTGCCGCCTGCAGCAGGGACAGAAAGCGGAGCTGTTCGTCCATACCCACGTGCGCGAGGACCAGCTGACGCTGTTCGGCTTCGCCTCGATGGCCGAGCGCGCCCTGTTCCGCAAGCTGACGACGGTCTCCGGCATCGGCGCCCGCCTCGGGCTGAACCTGATGTCCGGCATCTCGGTGGAGGATCTGATGCGGGCCATCGACCAGGGAGACGACGACGCCATCGCGCGCACCCCGGGCATCGGCAAGAAGACGGCGCAGCGCCTGATCCTGGAACTCAAGGGCAAGCTCGATACCGGCCACGTGGCCGGCACCACCTCCCTGCCCGGCAGCGCCGTCGCCGAGGACGTGCGCTCCGCCCTGATCAACCTCGGCTACAAGCCGGCGCAGATCGACCCGGCGCTGAAGCGCGCCGGGGCCCATGACGACTTCGAATCGATGTTCCGCGAAACGCTGAAGGCGATCGGCTGACCATGGACCCGAACGATGCACCGGAGCGGCTGGTCGCGGCCGACCAGGGGGGCGAGGACACCTGGGACGCGGCGCTGCGCCCGAAACGGCTCGACGAATACGTCGGCCAGGACAAGATCCGCGACAACCTGTCCGTGTTCATCAAGGCGGCCAACCGGCGCAGCGAGTCGCTGGACCACGTGCTGCTGTACGGGCCGCCGGGGCTCGGCAAGACCACGCTGGCCAACATCATCTCCCACGAAATGGGCGTGCAGCTGCGCGCCACCTCCGGGCCGGTCATCGAGCGCCCGGGCGATTTGGCGGCGATGCTGACCAACCTGGAGCCGGGGGACGTGCTGTTCATCGACGAGATCCACCGCCTGAACCCGCAGGTCGAGGAGATCCTGTATCCGGCCATGGAGGACTTCCAGCTGGACATCGTCATCGGCCAGGGGCCGGCCGCCCGCTCGATCAAGATGGATCTGCCGCGCTTCACGCTGGTCGGCGCCACCACGCGCGCCGGGCTGCTGACCAACCCCCTGCGCGACCGCTTCGGCGTCATCCTGCGCCTGGAATTCTACAGCCATGGGGAACTGGCCCATATCGTGCGCCGCTCCGCCGCGCTGCTCGGCATCGCCGCCAGCGAGGACGGTGCCATGGAGATCGCCCGCCGTTCCCGCGGCACGCCGCGCATCGCCAACCGCCTGCTGCGCCGCGTGCGCGACTTCGCCGAGATCGAGCACGAGGGCGTCATCGACCAGCAGGTGGCCGACCAGGCCCTGGCCAGGCTCGAGGTCGATATCCTCGGCCTGGACCGCATGGACCGCCGCCTGCTGTCCACGCTGATCGACAAGTTCGGCGGCGGGCCGACCGGCCTGGACACGCTGGCCTCCTCATTGTCCGAGGAGTCCGACACCATCGAGGACGTCATCGAGCCCTTTTTGATGCAGGAAGGCCTGCTCGCCCGCACCCCGCGCGGCCGCGTGGCCACGCCGCTGGCCTACAATCACATGCAGCGCGAACTGCCGGACGGGCCGGGGCGCCAGGGAAGCCTGATATGACCGCCTTCAGCCACCGACTGCCGGTGCGCGTCTACTACGAGGACACCGACCACGGCGGCGTCGTCTATCACGCCAATTACCTGAAATACATGGAGCGCGGCCGCACCGAATTCCTGCGTGCCGGCGGCATCGAGCTCGATGCGCTGGAGGCCGAGGCCGGGGTGCTGTTCGCCGTCACCGACATCCGGGTGCGCTACCACCAGCCGGCCCGCTTCAACGATGCGCTGGCGGTCGAGAGCGCCCTGACGGGCCTGCGCGGGGCCCGCCTGTCGTTCCATCAGGTCGTGCGCCGCACGGCCGACGACGCCCTGCTGGTCGAGGCCGACGTGCACGTCGCCTGCATCGATCGCCAGGGCAAGGCGAGGCGCATCCCGGAATCGGTCAAGTCCGTGATCCGCATCCACCTGACTACCCCACCCACCAAGGAGTGAGCATGACCCAGGATCTTTCCGTATGGGCCCTGATTCTCAATGCCGGTATCGTCGTCAAGGGCGTACTGCTGCTGTTGATCCTGCTGTCGACGATGTCGTGGGCGATCATGTTCAATAAATGGCGGCTGTACCGGCGTACGCGCCGGCAGGCCGAGTCCTTCTCCTCGGCCTTCTGGGGCGGCTCGGACATGGACACGGTGCTGGCCAGCATCCCGCAGCGCTATCCGGACAGCGCCCTGCCCAACATCTTCCAGTCCGGCTACCGCGAGTTCATGCGTCAGCGCCGGGACGCGACCCAGACGCAGGCGGACAGGAAGATCACGGCCGGCGGCGGCCTGGACGGCATCCGGCGCGCCCTGGATGCCGCCTTCTCGCGCGAGATGGAGCGCCTGTCGCGCCATCTGGCCTTCCTGGCCACGGTCGGCTCCACCTCGCCCTTCATCGGCCTGTTCGGCACGGTCTGGGGCATCATGAACGCGTTCCAGGCCATCGGCCTGACGCGCAACACCTCGCTGGCGGCCGTCGCCCCCGGCATCGCCGAGGCGCTGATCACCACCGCCTTCGGCCTGTTGGCCGCGATCCCGGCCGTCGTCGCCTACAACAAGTTCACGGCCGATCTCAAGCGCATGGCGGGCAACATGGAGCAGTTCTCCTCCGAGTTCCTGAACATCGTCGCCCGCCACGTCAAGGACTAGCGGATATGGCACGGATTCCGACCGATGCGCTGTCGCCCCACCCGGGTCCAAAATGGGGCCAATCAAGGCGCGAGGAGTGAAGTTTGGTACATCCAGATAAACGACAAGCAACGCAGAGTGGCGTCATTTGGGGCATAGGCTGATGTGGACGGGGCAGAGCCGCTGGGATAAGGACGCGGAACCGATGGGCGAGATCAACGTCACGCCGCTCGTCGACGTGATGCTGGTGCTGCTGATCATCTTCATGGTCACGGCCCCGTTGCTGTCCCAGGGCGTCAACGTCGACCTGCCGCAGGCCGACAGCCCGCCGATGCAGCAGAACACCGAGCCGCTGGTGCTGACGGTCCAGCGGGACGGCCGCATCTTCCTGCAGCGCCACGCCATCGCGCTGGATCAGCTGGCCCCGCGCATCAAGGCCATCCGGGCACAGAAGCCAGGATTGCCGGTGTTCATCCGCGGCGATGCCAGGACACCCTACGAGAACGTGGCGCGGGTGCTGAGCACCCTGGAAGCGGCCAATATCCAGAAGGTCGGCCTTGTCACCGAGCCGTACCGCCGCTGATCCCCACGCGGACCCCGCGGACCTGCATGGCCTGGATCTGCTGGTCTCGCTGCTGGTCCACGCCCTGGTCATCGGCACCATCGTCGTGCTGGCGCTGTGGGAGGTCCACCATACCCCGAAGCCGTTGCAGCGCATCGAGGTCAGCATGATCACGCCGGCCGCCCTGGACCGCATGCTGCGCCAGGCGGCCCGGCCACAAGCGAAGCCCCGGCAGCAGGCTCGGCCCGAGAAGGCCCGGCCGCAGCCGTCGAAGATGCCGGCGCCGACCCGGCCGGCGAGGAAGCCGGCCAAGGCCGAAGCACCGTTCGATCCCTTCAAGCCGCTGGAGTCCAAGCAGGACACGACCGCGACCACCACCCGCAGCAATAATAGCGGCACCCTCGCGAACATGCAGATGCAGCAGCTGTCGCAGCAGGAGATGAACCGCTACATCGCCATGATCCAGGCATCCGTGGAACGCCACTGGAAGGTCCCCGTCAGCCTCGGGCCGGTGAAGAACCCTCTCGTGGAACTGCGCCTGAACCCGGACGGCAGCGTGGCCTCGATCCGCATCCTCGAAAGCTCCGGCAATGCCGCGCTGGATGACTCGCTCGGGCGCGCCATCATGGCCGCCGCGCCCTTCCAGCTGCCGCAGAAGCAGTTCGAGGCCTTCCGCGACAACCGCATCCGCTTCGTGCCCAAGGTCAACCAGCCGCAGTAGGCCCGCCCGGACAGGGCAGGAACAGACCCTTGTAAGCCGGCGGTTGCGGCGCTAGAAAGCTGCCCATGCGCCTGATTCCATCCCTGCTCTGCCTGCTCGTCCTCGCCATTTCCCAATCCATCCCGCAGCAGGCCGCAGGCGCCGAATTCGAGATCTACCAGTCGAGCTACAAACCGCTGCAGCTGGCCCTGGAGGTCGATGCGGACCCGAGCCTGCAGGTCCAGTCCTCGCTGATCGACAATGTGGTGCAGAACGACCTGGGCTCCAGCCAGTCCTTCGCAGCCATGAACCCCCTGAGCTTCCTGGATTCCGCTTCCGAATCCTGGAAGCAGGTCGATTACGGCGACTGGCGCCTGATCGGCGCCGACGTGCTGGCCCTGTGCCACATGACGGTCACGGCCAGCGGCTGGCAGATCCAGGTGCAGGTGCACGACCCGTTCCGCAGCAAGATCCTCGGCTCCGCCAGCTTCACGGCCACCGCCGACAACCTCCGGGCGACGGCGCACGAGGTATCCAACTACATCTACCGGACCGTGCTGGGCATCCCGGGCTATTTCAGCTCGCACATCATCTACGTGCGCAAGCTGCAAACCACCTCCGACCTGGTGTACATGGACCAGGACGGCGCCAACAAGCAGGTCGTGGCCCGCAATTTCACGCTGCTGCTGTCACCGGACTGGTCGCCCGACGGCAAGTTCGTGGCCCTGAACACCTATGTCGGCGACCAGCCGCGCATCGAGCTGTTCGACCTGCAGAGCGGCAGGCGCCAGACCATCGCCGATTACAACGGCCTGAACAGCACGCCGGCCTTTTCGCCCGACGGGCGCCGTATCGCCGCCACGCTGTCCTATGCCGGCACCCCGCAGATCTACATCTACGACCTGAAGACCCAGAAATGGCGGCTGGTCACGCATACCGGCGGCATCAACACCTCGCCGACCTGGTCGCCCGACGGCAAGTGGATCGCCTTCACCACCAACCGCGACGGCTCACCGCAGATCTACCGCAAGAACCTGGAAACGGGCGAGGTCGACCGCGTCAGCCTGGTCGGCACCTACAACACCTCCCCGGCCTGGTCGCCGAAAGGCGATCGCATCGCCTTCATCTCGCTGAAGAACTGGGCCTATGCCATCACGACCGTGCAGGTCGACGGCAGCGACATCCGCTATCTGGCCACGGGCAAGGTCGAGTCCCCGGCCTGGTCCCCCAACGGCCAGATGCTGGTCTACGCGGAGGAGCACCAGGGCATCCGCCAGCTGTACCGCATCCCGAGCTGGGGCGGGCATCCGGTAGCCATCACCCCCGTCAACGAGGACGCCTCCGACCCGGCCTGGTCCCGCTAGACAAGACCCCGAAGACATCTATACTCGGCGTTAAACTCGTTCATTTCGGCCGTTTAGGCAGCCTGGACGAAAATCACGGAGGGATTCCGATGCATGTGAACCATATCAAGCTTGCAGCCGTTGCATGCCTTGCAGCCGGCCTGTTCATGTCGGGCTGTGCCAAAAAGGAGCAGGTGGTTGAGCCCGCCGCCAAACCCGAGGCGCAAACCGTGCAGCCGGTGCAGAAGACGGTCGCCAAGCCGTCCACCAACTCGGTGTACTTCGCATTCGACAAGTCCGAGCTGGATGCGGCCGCCACCGCCACGCTCGACGCCAACGCCGAATGGCTGAACGCCAATCCGAGCGTCGACGTCACGGTCGAGGGCAACTGCGACCAGCGCGGCACCCGCGAATACAACCTGGCCCTGGGTCAGCGTCGTGCCAATTCCGTGGCCGGCTATCTGGAGAAGCATGGTGTTGCCGCCAGCCGCATCAAGACCGTGTCGTTCGGCAAGGAACGCCCGGTCTGCAAGGGCACCGGCGAGGCCTGCTGGGCCCAGAACCGGCGTGCGGATATTGTCAGCAAGTAATCTGACGATCTTCGGTGTGAAATGGCGACCATCGGCGATCCCGATGGTCGCCATTTTCTTTGTGTCGCTGCTGGGCGGCTGTGCCGCCGGTCCCCGTGACGGCAGCCTGCAGCAACAGCTGGCCTCCACGCAGCAGGACCTGGCCGATGCCCAGGCCGAGCTCGCCGAGCTGAGGCAACAGGTGACCGAGTTGCAGGACCAGGCCGGCAAGCAGGAGGCCACACTCGCCGTCATGCGCACCAGCATCGCGCAGATCCGCGGGCGACTGGCGGGCAAGGGAGCCTCCGACACGCTGTTGCCCGCCGACAGCAGGACACGCCGGGCCATGGAGAAGAAGCTCGACCAGATCGAGGCCTCGCTGAACGAGTCATCGGCCGCCGCCCCTGCCGGCGAGGACGAGAAGAATGCCTACTCGGCCGCCTACCTCGCCCTGAAGAGCGGGCGCTACGATGAGGCATCGCAGGATTTCTCGGCCCTGGTCAGGAAATACCCAAAGGGAGAGTACATCGACCAGGCCCTGTACTGGTACGGCGAAAGCCTTTATGCTCAGCATCGCCTGAAACGGGCGGCGCAGGTGCTCGAGCAGGTGGTGCGCCAGCATCCGAAAAGCGTCAAGCGCGCGGCCGCCCTGCTTCGCCTCGGCTCCGTCTACAAGGATCTGCATCGCACCGGCGACGCCGTGGCGGTGTTCAAGCGCCTGATCCGCGAATACCCGCACACGGTCATGGCCGCGAACGCCCGCCTCGCCCTGCAACAGATCGAGCAGGAGAACAAGAAATAGACTCGCTGCCATCGGTCCGCATCCACGAGATCTACGACAGCATCCAGGGTGAAAGCACCCTGGCCGGCATGCCCTGCACGCTGGTGCGCCTGGCCGGCTGCCCGCTGCGCTGCCGTTATTGCGATACCCCCCATGCCTGGTCCTTCGAGCGCGGCACCGACATGGCCGTCGACGCGCTCGTGGCGGACATCGTGGAGCGCGGCCGGCCGCTGGTGCTGGTCAGCGGCGGCGAGCCCCTGGCGCAGCCGGCCTGCATCGCGCTGCTGGCGGCCCTGGTGGGAACCGGACGCCTGGTCCAGCTCGAAACCTCGGGGGCCTTCGACATCACCGATGTGCCGGCCGGCGTGCGCCGCATCCTCGACATCAAGACGCCGGGCAGCGGCGAGGCGGAGCGCAACCTGGCCGGCAACCTGGCCGAGCTCAGGGGCGGCGACGAGATCAAGTTCGTGATCACGGACCGCGGGGACTACGAATGGGCCCGCGCCATGATCACCGAGCAGGCATGGGAACAACGGGGGCTGCCGGTGCTGCTGTCGCCGTCCTGGGGCGAGCTTGCGGCGGCCGAACTGGCCGCCTGGGTCATCGCCGACCACCTCCCCGCCCGCCTGCACCTGCAGCAGCACAAGCTCGTCTGGGGCGGCGAGGCCAAAGGCGTATGAGTCGGCGTATGAACACCGCCGTCGTGCTGCTGTCCGGCGGCCTGGATTCGAGCACGGCCCTGGCCTGGGCCGTCCGCCGCCAGGGCTGGCACTGCCACACCGTGGCCTTCGACTACGGCCAGCGCCACCGCATCGAGCTTGAGGCCGCGGCCCGCGTCTCCGCCGCGCTCGGGGCACAAAGCCACCGCGTGATCCGCGTCGATCTCGCCGCCATCGGCGGCTCGGCGCTGACCGACGACATCGCCGTGCCCAAGGACCAGGCGGACTCCGACGAGATCCCCGTCACCTATGTGCCGGCACGCAACCTGATCTTCCTGTCGCTGGCGACCGCGGTGGCCGAGACGGTCGCGGCGCGCCACCTGGTCATCGGCGCCAACATCGTCGATTACTCCGGATATCCGGACTGCCGGCCCGAGTTCCTCGAGGCCTTCGCGCGCGTCGCCAACCTGGGCACGCGCGCCGGCATATCCGGGCAGCCACTGGCCATCGCAGCGCCGCTGATCACGCTGAAGAAATCGGAGATCATCGCCCTGGGGCGTGAGCTCGGCGTCGACTACGGCCTGACCCGCTCCTGCTACGATCCCGGGCCGGACGGAAGCCCGTGCGGACATTGCGACTCCTGCCGCTTCCGCCGCCAGGGCTTCGCCGAGCTGCAGCTTGCGGATCCGCTGGCCTATCCCGAGGACTGAGGCTTTCCAAGCCTTCGTGACATGATAGAATGAGCGCGCGGGGCGGAGTAATCATGGAGGTAAGATTGCGACAGCCGATCATCTGGCGGACCCGCGCCCTATCGCTGTTCAGCGTCCTGTTCCTGCTTGGCACGGCCCCGAACCTCCATGCCGCCGCCGTGACCATCGCTGCCAAGCCTTCACCGACATCCAGCCTCGCCGTCTGGCGCCTGCCAGCACTGCCGCCGTCCACGGCCAGCAGGCAGGAGATCGATCTCGGACGCGAGCTGTTCTTCGACCCACGCCTGACCGGTAGCGATGCCACCTCCTGCGCCCAATGCCACATCCCGGGCCTGGAATGGTCGGACGGCCGCCCACGACCGATGCCGCAACAGCTGACGCTGGGGCGCAACACCATCTCCCTGGTCAACGTCGGTTACCGCAAGAGCTTCTTCTGGGACGGGCGCGCCTCGAACCTCGAGGCGGCGATCGCCAGCCACCTGACCGAGAACGAGGGCACGGGCGAACATGCCGGACGCGAGGTCGTCGCCGGCATCGCCGCGCTGCACGGATACCGCAGCCAGTTCGCGACCGTGTTCCATACCCCCGAGATCACCGTGCAGGAGATCAGCTCGGCACTGGCCGCCTTCCTGCGCACGCTGGTCGTGCGCGACACGCCGTTCGATCACTGGATCGCCGGCGACGACCAGGCGATCTCCGATTCAGCCAAGCGCGGCTTCCGGCTGTTCACCGGCAAGGCCGGATGCGTACGCTGCCATGCCCCGCCCTACTTCAGCGATTTCAAGTTCCACAACACCGGCATGAACAGCATCGATCCCGGCCATTACGAGGTCACGGGCAAGGCCGACGACCGCAGCGCCTTCCGCACCCCGGACCTGAGGCAGGTCGGGCGCACGGCCCCGTACATGCACAACGGCAGCCTGCCGACGCTCGAGGACGTCATCGATTTCTACAACAAGGGCGGTGACAGCCTCGACCCGGACAACGAGCTGAAACCGCTCGGCCTGTCCGATGCCGAGCAGCACGACCTCTTGATCTTCCTCTATTCGCTGACCAACCCGAATCCGCCGACGACCCAGTTCCCGGTGCTGCCGGCCACCGGCGAACCGTCGATGATGACGCTG
>CAZBLR010000022.1:0-26329 GCA_964492895.1 uncultured Zetaproteobacteria bacterium
CGCAAGCGCAAGTTGCTCGAGAAGCAGAAGGCCGGTAAAAAGCGCATGAAGAACATCGGCAGCGTGGAGGTGCCGCAGGAGGCGTTCCTGGCAGTGCTGCGCCTCGGTGAAGGGAGCAAATGATGTCCAACAAACCCGTCTGGCGCGAATGGGGCGAGTCGCTGCTGATCGTGATCGTCATCGCCTTCGTCGTGCGCAGCTTCATCGTCGCCCCCTTCAAGATCCCGTCCTCCAGCATGGTGCCGACGCTGGATGTCGGGGATTACATCTTCGTGCTGCGCTACCCCTACGGCCTGCGTATCCCGTTCACCAACATCCAGCTGATGCCGTCGGAGCCGAAACGCGGCGATGTCGTGGTGTTCGACTATCCGGAGGATCGCAGCAAGGACTTCATCAAGCGCCTCATCGGCCTGCCGGGCGACGTCATCGATTACAAGAACAACGAGCTGTACATCAACGGCAAGAAGATGCCCCTGACGGCCGAGGGCAGCCGCGCCTATTTCATGGGCGACGGCAACGTCGACGTCTCGGGCCTGTTCCAGGAGGACCTGATGGGCGTCAAGCACGATGTGCTGCGCAAGGACTTCTCGATCAAGGACGGGGAGTGGAAGGTCCCGGCCGGCGAATACTTCATGCTCGGGGACAACCGCAACAACTCGCGCGATTCGCGTTTCTGGGGCTTTGTGCCACAATCCTATCTGGTCGGCCGGGCTGCGATCATCTGGTGGTCCTGGGACAAGGAGAAGGATTCCGTTCGCTGGGACCGGCTGGGCGAGATCATCCGCTAGGGAGATGCAGATGCGCAAACAGTCCGGTTTTTCGACGATCAAGCTGATGTTCTGGCTGGCCGTACTCGCCGGCGGCATCTGGTACGGATACAACGTGATCCCCGTGTACAATACCTACTGGAACATCAACGACACGTTCAAGAACATCAGCCGGGATCTGGCAAACGACAGCGAGGCCACGATCCGCGAGCGCCTGCCGGACATCATGCACGTCAAGTACATCTCCCATGAGGATCTGCCACCCGAATTCTACAAGAACCTGGAGATCAAGGCCGACGGCGACCATGTGGACATCTCCTCCTACTACCACGTGACCGTGTGGCTGCTCGGGCCGGTGCAGGGCGTCGACCCCGATTCCCCATACAACAAGGCCGACCTGAAGGGCCTGGACAAGCTCCGGGATGCGGCTCGTCTGGATTTCACGTTCGAGCCCCATGCCGCGACCCCATGAGGGATGAGCCGGCGACGCAACTTGCGAGGCGACTCGGCTACAGCTTTGATGACCCGGCCCTTCTGGCAAGGGCACTGACCCACCGTTCGGCTGCGTCGGAGCATTGCGAACGCCTGGAGTTCCTCGGCGATGCGGTGCTCGGGCTGGTCATTGCCGAACAGCTGCACCAGCGCTTTCCCGATATCGACGAGGGGGCCTTGTCCCGGATGCGGGCAGCCCTGGTCTGCCGCGACAGCCTGCTGAAGGTCGCTCGGCGCTGGAAGCTGGCCGAACAGGCCAGTGTCGGCGGCGGCGAACGCACCGCAGACGGCCGCCTGCGCTCGCCGTCGATCGTCGCCAACATGGTCGAGGCCGTGATCGGCGCCGTGTTCACCGACGGCGGCTGGGGGGCGGCGCGCGCCGTGGTGCTTGCCGCCTGGGACGAGGCCCTGGCCGATATCGCCGACGGCGACGGCCGGGACGCGAAGACCCGGCTGCAGGAATGGACGCAGGCGCATGGTTGGGGCCTGCCCGAGTACGTGATCCGCGATGCCGGCGTGGGTATCTCCCCGCGCTTTCTGGCCGAATGCCATATCCAGGGGGTGTTGCAGGGACGCGGCACCGGCGCACGCAAGAAGGATGCGGAGCAGGGGGCGGCGGGCGAGGCCCTGCGCGCCGTGAAGGGGTGACGCGGCATGAACGATGAATCCTTCCGCAGCGGCACCATCGCCCTGCTCGGCCGCCCCAACGTCGGCAAATCGACGCTGTTGAACCACATCATCGGGGCCAAGGTGGCGATCGTGACGCCGAAGCCGCAGACGACCCGCCACCGCATCCTCGGCATCCGCACCGACGCGCACAGTCAGATGGTGTTCGTCGATACACCGGGGATCCATCAATCCAGCCAGCAGATGAACCGCAACATGGTGCGCGTGGCCTTTGCGGCGGCCGAGGAGGCCGATGTGCTGGTGATCATGCAGGATGTCAGCAAGCCCCTGGATGCCGGCACGCGCCGGATGATCGAACGCCTGGCCAGCGAGGGGGGCGACCGGCCGCGCGTGCACGTGCTGAACAAGATCGACCAGGTGCGCAAGCAGGACCTGCTGCCGCGCTTGGCGCTGACGCAGCAGATCGATCCGGATGCCCGCGGCTATGTGCCGGTCTCGGCGCGCAAGGGCCAGCAGGTCGAGGCCCTGCTGGCCCTGCTGGCCGCATGCCTGCCACAGTCGCCGCCGCTGTACGATCCGGAGTGGTTCACCGACCAGAGCCAGCGTCAGCTGGCGGCCGAGTACGTGCGTGAACAGGTGTTCATGGCCATGCAGCAGGAGATCCCGTTCCAGACCGCCGTGGAGATCGAGCGCTTCGCCGAGCATGCGGCCGAGGACAGGGGCCGGGCGCTGCTGGAGATCGATGCGGCCATCCTGGTCGGCAGCGAACGCCACAAGCCGATGCTGATCGGCAAGGGCGGGGCCAACCTGAAGCACATCGGCACCGTGGCCCGGCAGGGGCTGGAACGCCTGCTCGGATGCCGGGTGCACCTGAACCTGTGGGTCAAGGTGGAGCCGGAGTGGTACAACCGCCCGGGCCAGCTGCGCGAACTCGGCCTCGGGGACTGATGGCCGAGATCCGGGACCGGGCGCTGCTGCTGCGGCGCATCCCCTATGGCGACAGCTCGCTGGTGGTGCACCTGCTGACCGAGCAGCACGGGGTGCTGTCGCTGATGGCCAGGGGAGCGAGGCGTACCAAGAGCCCGCTGCGCGCCGTGCTGGAGCCGCTGTATGCCCTGTCGGTGGCGTGGCGGCCGGGTCGCTCTGGCATGGGCACGCTGACGGACGCGGGCCGCCATGCGCTGCTGCTGCCGCTGGAGAAGGCCGGTGCCGGCCTGCAGCTGGTGGCGCTGGCTGCAGGCTTGTACCGCGAGGGCGATCCGCACGGGTTTGCCGAGCTGCATCAGGCCTTGCATCTGCTGGCCTCGCGACCCGAGGATTCGGGCCTGGCGGCCGCGGCGTGGCAGATGCTGATCGCGAGCGGCTGGGTCGGCGACCTGGAGCATTGCTGGGGTTGCGGCCGGCCGCTGGCGGATGACGCCGCGGCGCACTGGCATGACGGCCAGCTGTGCTGCGAAGGCTGTTGTTCGCAGGGCATGCCGGTATCCTTGGGCCTCAGGCGGGGCATGGTGGCCCACCTGTCCCGGGATCATGTGCGCCTGCCGGCACGCGATGTGGCCGCCTGGCGGCGGATGATCGACGACGTGCTGACGCGGCACGGCCTGCGCCTGCGTCTCGGGTCGGCCTAGAATACGGAGAATCGGCAAGGGGAAATCGGGAATGCATCTGGGTGTGAACATCGATCATGTGGCCACATTGCGCCAGGCACGCGGCACGCGCTATCCGGATCCGATCACGGCGGCCGAGCTGTGCCTCGGGGGCGGGGCGGACGGCATCACGGCGCATCTGCGCGAGGATCGGCGCCACATCCAGGATGCCGACATGGAACGCCTGGCCGCCATGGACCTGCACCTGAACATGGAGATGGCGGCGACGAACGAGATGGTGACGATCTGCCGCCGCCTGCGTCCGGCCGCCTGCTGCCTGGTGCCGGAGCGGCGCGAGGAGCTGACGACCGAGGGAGGTCTCGACGTGGTGACGCACCGGGCGCGCCTGGCCAGCGTCGTCGAGGCCCTGGCCGCCGACGGCGTGCGCGTGTCGATGTTCATCGATCCGGTGCGCGAACAGGTCGAGGCCAGCTACGCCATCGGGGCCCCGGTCGTGGAGCTGCATACCGGCCATTACGCCAACCTGGGCGGCCAGGCGCAGGTCGAGGAACTCGCGGCCATCCGCGAGGCCGCCAGACTCGCCCATGCGCTGGGCATGATCGTGCATGCGGGCCACGGCCTGACGCTCGCCAACCTGCCGCCGATCGTCGCCATCCCCGAGATCGAGGGGCTGAACATCGGACATGCCATCGTCGCCGATGCCCTGTTCGGCGGCCTGAAGCGGGCCGTGGGCGATTTCAAGCAGGCGATGCGCCGCTGATGGCCGTGGTCGGCATCGGCGTGGACCGCATCGCCATCGCCCGCATCCAGGCGACCCTGGACCGCTTCGGCCGGCGCTTCATCCAGCGCGTGTTCACCGAGGCCGAGTACGCCCAGGCGGCGGCGAAGGGGAACACGGCCAGGCGCCTGGCCATGCTGTTCGCCGCCAAGGAGGCGGTGTCCAAGGCGCTCGGCACCGGCTTCCACCAGGGGGTGGCGCCCAGCCATGTCGAGACCATCCACCAGCTCTCGGGCAAGCCCGAGGTCAGCCTGTACGGCGGCGCGGCGCGCGTGGCCGCCGATCTCGGCATCCGTACCGTGCATGTGTCCCTGAGCGATGACGACGGCATCGCCCTGGCCTTCGCCATCGCCGAGTCGTGAAGCGCATGGCGGGCCGGATCCTGACCGCTGCCCAGATGCGATGGGCCGACCGCCAGGCGATGGCGGCCGGCATCTCCGGGGAGGCGTTGATGGCGGCGGCGGGGAAGGTCGTGGCGCATGCAGCCGCCGAGCGCATCAGCGGTGCGCAGCGGGTCTGGATCGCCGCGGGCCCGGGCAACAACGGCGGCGACGGCCTGGCCGCCGCGCGCCTGCTGCATGCGGAAGGCATCCCGGTGCATGTATCGCTGCTGGGTGCGGTCGAGCGCCTTTCCGGCGAGGCCAGGGCAAATGCGGACCGGGCGCTGGCCGCCGGCGTGCGCATCGAATCCGTCGCCGACGAAGCCGCTCTCGATCGCGCACGCAAGCAGGCCGCATGGGCGGATCTCATCGTTGATGCCCTGTTCGGTACCGGCCTGTCGCGCGCGCTCGCGGGCGAGGCCGCGGCGTTGGTGGCGCTGATCAACGACAGCGGCAGACCGGTGCTGGCCGTCGACGTGGCCAGCGGCATCGGCAGCGATGACGGCGCCGTCGCCGGCGAGGCCGTCCGGGCGCGGTGGACGCTGCCGATCGCCGCCTGCAAATGGGGGCAGTGGCTGGGCCGCGGGCGCGAATGCAGCGGCGTCATCCTGGAACCGGCCGACATCGGCATCCCCGCGGACGTGCTCGACCAGGCCATGTCCGCCGTGCCGGGCCTGGCCGGCGAGGCCCGGCTGATCGGCAATGGGCTGATCCGCCGCGCCTTTCCGCCGCGACCGCGTGCCGCACACAAGAAGGATTTCGGGCACCTGTGGGTGCTAGGCGGCAGCCGTGGCTATACCGGCGCCCCGCGCATGGCCGCCATGGGGGCGTTCGCGGTGGGCACGGGCCTGGTCAGCATCGCCTGCCCGGAGGAGGTCTATCCGGTGATCGCCGCCGCCTGCCTCGAGGCCATGGTGCATCCGCACGACACGGCGCCATGGGCGCAGGCGGATGCCGTGGTGGCCGGACCGGGCTGGGGACCGGATGCCGGCGGGCGGCTGGCGCCCGTGCTCGCTGCCGGCATGCCGCTGGTGCTCGACGCCGATGCGCTGAATGCGCTGGCCCGGGACGAGGGGCTGGCATCCGGGCTCAGGGACAGGCAGGCGCCAGTGGTGATGACGCCGCATCCGGGCGAGGCGGCACGCCTGCTGGGCTCCAGCAGCGCGGCCGTGCAGGCCAACCGCCTGGCGGCGGCACTGCAGCTGGCCGAGCGCTTCGCCTGCTGGGTGGTGCTGAAGGGGGCGGACAGCCTCGTCGTGTCGCCCGAACGCCGGGCCTGGCTGTGTCCCTTCGGTACGCCCCGGCTGGCAGTCGCCGGTACCGGCGACGTCCTGGCCGGCATGATCGGCGGTCTGATTGCTCAGGGTGGGGCCCGGCAGATGCCGCTCGAGGTGGCGGTGCCGGCGGCGGTGGGCCTGCATGCGCTGGCCGGCGAGAGCGGTGGCTGGTACCGGGCCGGACAGCTGCCTGATCGCGTGTTCTCGTTGATCGAACGGGGTGTTTTCTGATGCCGGCGGGGCGGCAACGCGCGTTGCGCAGCGGCGTCGCTGTGCTATACATAGCCCATGCCTGACACATCCCGTCACGAGTCCGCGGCAGCCTCGCGTCCGTTGGCGCGCCCGCTATCGCCGCGCCTGTCCGTCTATCGCTGGCACGTGGGCATGATCGCCAGTCTCGCGCATCGGGCCAGCGGCATGGTGCTGGTGCTGTTCGTGCCGTTCTATCTGTGGGTGTTGCACGGTATGACGGCCAGCCCCGACGAGTTCGACCGCATGCAGCGCATGCTGCACCAGCCGCTGGAGCGCTTCACGCTGTGGGTGGCCGGTGTGGCCATCATCTACCATTTCTGCAGCGGCATCCGCTTCCTGTGCCTGGACGCCGGCTGGGGTGAATCGCCCCGCATGATGCGCCTGACCGCGCGCATCGTGCTGGCCGCGGCGGCGCTGGCCGCCGTCGTGCTGGGGGTATTGCTGTGGTGAGGCGTCGCGAGGCGGGAGCGGCCCACAACGGCCTGGATGAGTGGTACTGGCAGCGGCTGTCGGCGGTGGTGCTCCTGGTGCTGCTGCCGTTGCCGTTCGCGCTGCTGGTCGGCGTCTACTGCGGACGGCTGGATCAGCTCGGGCTGCTGGACCTGCTCGACAGCTTCACGTCGCGCCTGTTGCACACGGCGCTGATCCTGGCGGTGATCGCCCACGCCTACCTGGGGCTGAAGATGATCATCGAGGACTACGTGCATACCGCGGGGCTGAGGGTACCGCTGATCGGTTCCATGCTGGTGCTGACCGGCATCTCGGGGCTGTGGTGGCTCGCCATTATCTGGGCCTGGGGGGGTTGATGGCCTATCTGTCCACGAACGAGGTGACGCACCACTTTCACGACGTGGTCATCGTCGGTGGCGGTGGCGCCGGCATGCGCTGCGCCCTGCAGCTGGCCAACGAGGGCAAGCGGGTGGCGGTGCTCAGCAAGGTGCTGCCGACGCGTTCGCATACGGTGGCGGCCCAGGGCGGCATCAACGCCGCGCTGGGCAACGTGATGTCCGACCACTGGCACTGGCATATGTACGACACCGTCAAGGGCTCCGACTACCTCGGCGACCAGGATGCCATCGAATACATGTGCCGGGCCGCCCCGCAGCTGGTGCGCGAGCTCGAGCACCAGGGGGTGCCGTTCTCGCGCCTGGACAACGGCACGATCTACCAGCGCCCGTTCGGCGGCCAGTCGCGCGAGTTCGGCGAGGGCGGGCAGGCGTCGCGCACCTGCGCAGCCGCCGACCGCACCGGTCATGCGATCCTGCATGCCATGTACCAGCAGAACCTCCGGGCCGGCACCCATTTCTACGAGGAGTTCTTCGCGCTCGACCTGATCACCGACGATGAGGGATGCCATGGCGTCATGGCCTGGGACATCGCGGGTGGCCGTTACCATCTGTTCCAGGCCAAGGCGGTGATCCTGGCGACCGGTGGCGCCGGGCGCGTGTTCCACACCACGACCAATGCCCATATCTGCACCGGCGACGGCGGGGCCCTGGTGCTGAACGCCGGCCTGCCGCTCGAGGACATGGAGTTCTTCCAGTTCCACCCGACGGGCATCGCCCACATCGGGCCGCTGATCACCGAAGGCGTGCGCGGTGAGGGCGGCTATCTGATCAACGGCGAGGGCGAGCGCTTCATGGAGCGCTATGCGCCGACGGCCAAGGACCTGGCCAGCCGCGACGTGGTGTCGCGTGCCATGGCCCTGGAGATCCGTGCCGGGCGCGGCTGTGGCCCGAACAAGGATCATATCCTGCTCAAGCTCGATCATCTGGGCGAGGCGCTGATCATGAAGCGGCTGCCGAACATCCACGAGCTGGCGCTGCGCTTCGCCGGCGTGGACTGCACGAAACAGCCGATCCCGGTGCTGCCGACGATGCATTACACGATGGGCGGCATCCCGACGAACCGCTTCGGCGAGGTCGTGTATCCGAAGGGCCGGGACAAGGAGACCGTCATGCCGGGGCTGTACGCCATCGGCGAGGCGGCCTGCGTGTCCGTGCATGGCGCCAACCGCCTGGGCGGCAATTCGCTTCTGGAGATCGTGGTGTTCGGGCGGGCCTGCGGCAACCAGGTGCTGAACCGCCTGCGCGAGCACCGCTACCATGTGCCCATCTCGCCGGATTCCTGGCGGCGGGGTGCCGACCGCGTCGAGCGCTGGCTGTCGCAGGCGCCGCATGGCGACGGCACGCTGCGCGTCGCCGAGCTGCGCGAGCAGATGCAGGGCATCATGCAGGAGTACTTCAGCGTCTATCGCACCGGCGAATTGATGGAGGAGGGTGTCGAGAAGCTGCAGGCGCTGGCGCAGCGCCTGGGCGACGCCCGCATCGACGACAAGCACCGGATCTTCAACAGCGAACTGATCGAGGCGCTGGAACTGGAGAACCTGATGTCCCTGGCCCGGGTCACGGCGGCCGGCGCCCATGCCCGCACCGAGTCGCGCGGGGCGCATGCCAGGGAGGATTATCCCGAGCGGGACGACAAAAACTGGATGAAGCACACGCTGGCCCATCTCGGCGACAAGGGGGTCATGCTCGATTACAAGCCGGTGCGCAAAACGCCGATGACCGTCGAGTCCTTCCCGCCGAAGGCGAGGGTGTATTGATGATTAAGGCGACCGGCCTCGGAGCGTTGACTCAAGCCATCCATGGCTTTCGCCCTGCGGGCGCTCACAATTCGGCGGGAGAGCCGAATCGGACGCCTGCAAGGCGGGACGAAGCCCTGAAGGGAAAGGATTTCCTGCATCAGAGGCCGCCCATCCAAGGGTGGCCGGGATCGGTGCACGGGCGGGGGAGGCGACATGGCTGACATGATCCGGCTTTCCGTCTACCGCTTCGATGCCGAGAGCGGGCAGGCGCCGCATATGCAGGGCTTCGAGGTGCCGGTGACGGGCAGCCACATGAAGCTGCTGGATGCACTGAACCACATCAAATGGCACATCGACGGCACGTTGACCTACCGCCGTTCCTGCGGCGAGGGCGTATGCGGCTCGGACGGCATGAACATCAACGGCGTCAACGGCCTGGCCTGCATCACGCCGGTGGCCGGCCTGAAGCAGCCGATCATGGTGCGGCCGCTGCCGGGCATGGAGGTCATCCGCGATCTCGTCGTCGACACCACGCACTTCTTCGAGCAGTACCGCACGGTCAGGCCCTGGCTGCAGGCGGAGACGCCGGTGCCGGAGCACGAGCGCCTGCAGCAGCCGGCCGAGCGGGCCCAGCTCGACGGGTTGTACGAATGCATCCTGTGCGCCTGTTGCACCACGTCCTGTCCCTCCTGGTGGTGGAACGGCGACCGCTTCCTGGGGCCGGCGGCGCTGCTCAATGCCGACCGCTGGATCAATGACTCGCGCGACGAACACAGCGGCGAGCGCCTGGACCAACTGGAGGACGCCTTCCGGCTGTATCGCTGCCACCAGATCATGAACTGCATGGAGGCCTGCCCCAAGGGCCTGAATCCCACGGCCGCCATCGACGATATCCGCCGCCGCCTGATCGCCCGCAAGTCATGAGCGACGATACGGACGTGCAGCTCAGGAAGCTGTGCTATCGCCTGCGCCGCCAGGGGATGCTGGAGCTCGATGCCTGGCTGGAGCCGCTGGTGAGGCAGCTGCCGTACGGGGATGCGGCGCTGGTGGCGGCCGCGAAGGGATTGCTCGCCGAGGAGCCACCGGGGCTGCTGGCCATGATGCACGGGGAGCGGCCCGTGCCGGCGGCCCTGGCGCCGTGGCTCGGCCCCGGCAGGGGCTGATGCGCCGTCTCCGTTTCCTGGCCGCCGTCGTGCTGGCGGTGGGGATCGCCGGCTGCGGCATCGCCGACAAGCCCGCCCCGATGGCTGTGGCCCCGGCGAAGCCGCTGCCGGTGCTGATGTTCCAGCCGGACACGCTGGACCTCGGCCAGGTGGCCGAGGGGAAGGCGGCCGAGGGCGATCTGCTTCTGCGCAATACCGGCTCCGTGCCGCTGACCATCACCGACATCCAGACCTCCTGCGGCTGCACCACCGGCATGCCCGGCCAGCGCCTGTTGCCGCCGGGCGGCTTCACGCTGGTGCACGTCAGGGTGGACACGTTTGCCAAGCAGGGGAAGGTCGACAAGACCCTGTGGGTCAGCGATGACCAGGGGCATACCGCCATGGCTCATCTGCTGTTGCGCGTGCGCCGCAACCCGCATATGGCCCTGTCCGGGCGCAGCCTGTTCGATGCCCCGTGCGCCTCCTGCCATGCGGCACCGGCCCGCGGCAAGGCCACCGGCCCGGAGATCTATGCGGCGGTCTGTGTCATGTGCCACGGTATCGGGGCGCGCGGGGGTTATGCACCGCCGCTGCGCGGCCGGCACGACGCACAAGCGCTGGCCGGGCTGATCAGCAACGGGGCGGGCAACCACTACATGCCGGGGTTCGCCAGGGCGCGCGGCGGGCCGCTGGATGCGGCGCAGGTGCGGGCGTTGAGTCAGTGGCTCGCAAGCCTGCACTGACGCGGGTAACCGTCGCCATTTGCCCTCAGGGCTTGGGAAATATGATATTACCCGCATGATGCCGATATATACCCAGAAGACATAGGGTTGCTTCGGCTGGACGGCCCCTGAGCCGGACGTTATAAATGCCCCCCTATGAACAGTGTCGTTATTGCTCCATCCATCCTTTCCGCTGACTTCGCCAACCTCGGCGCCGACGTGCGCGCCATCGACGAGGGTGGTTGCGACTGGGTGCATGTGGATGTCATGGACGGGCGCTTCGTGCCGCCGATCACCATCGGCGACAACATCGTCAAGGCCATCCGTCCACATACGGACAAGCCGCTGGACGTGCATCTGATGATCGTCGAGCCGGACCGTCAGGTCGAGGCCTTCGCCAAGGCCGGCGCCGATATCATCACCGTGCACCAGGAGGCGTGCATCCACCTGGAGCGCACGCTGCAGCTGATCCGCTCGCTGGGGAAGAAGGCCGGCGTCAGCCTGAACCCGGCCACGCCGGTGTCGACGCTGAAGCACGTGCTGCATTGCACGGACATGATTCTGCTGATGAGCGTGAACCCGGGCTACGGCGGCCAGAGCTATATCCATGCCGTCACGGACAAGATCCGCGAGGCGCGAGACATGCTCGACGAGGCCGGTTCCGAGGCGCGCCTGCAGGTGGACGGCGGTGTCAACGCCGCCACGATGGCCGAGGTGGCCGCGGCTGGCGCCGATACGTTCGTGGCCGGCTCGGCTGTCTACGGAAAACCGGATTATGCCGCGGCGATTCGCGAATTGCGCACCTTGGCCGAAGGGGCCGCGTAATAAGTACGCTGATTTTTTTTAGGGTATAAAAAGGAAGCGGAAGCGAGTAGAATCGGCCGTTCGAATGGCTGGGGAGCCTGAGCCGAAAAAAGATTGCGGATGCCGTGCGGCATCAGGCTGAGCTTGAAAATGAGAGGGGAGGGGCCGATGAGGCGTGGTACGAAGACTCCGTATTCGTTTGTATTCTGGTGCATGGCAATCGTGGTTGCCACGGGGCTCATACTGCCTTCGGCTGCACGGGCTGACGACGTCAGCAATGCGCCGCAGCCGATCAACTTCCCACACTATATTCATGCCGGCAAGTTCAAGATTGATTGCATGTACTGCCATACCTATGCGCGCCGCAGCAAGGTGTCGGGCATCCCGATGGTGGCCAAGTGCATCGGCTGCCATATGCACATCCCGGCGGTCCGCAACAAGCCGCGCATCAAGAAGCTGTTCTCCTACTGGGAGAAGAAGGAGCCGATTCCATGGCTCAAGGTGCACGACCTTCCGGATTTCGTGTACTTCCCGCACAAGCGTCATATCCAGCGTTTCATCTTCAAGGATGGCCGGCCGACGCAGCAGGTGTGCGGCATGTGCCACGGTGATGTGAAGACCTTCGTCACGGCCCGGAAGATCCGGCCGCTGACCATGGGCTGGTGTCTGAGCTGCCACAAGCAGTTCCAGGGCGATTCCGATATCGGCAAGCCGATGCCGGCGAGCCGCTGGATGGTGCCGACCAGCACGGCGCCGCTGATGCAGGTGGATCATCCGCAGCCCGCGGTGCTGAATCCGGAGGATCCGAAGACCATGACCCATGCCGAAATCGCGAAGTTGACCGACCAGCTGCCGGAGAGCGTGAAGGAACATATGGTCCGCGCGCCCCACGATTGCTGGAAATGCCATATCTAAGCTGCTGGTCGAGAAGGAGAGGGAGACGATGAGCCGTAATTCATGGAGCCGCCGTACATTCCTGAAGGCCATGGGTCTGGGGGGAGCCGGTAGCGCACTGCTTCTAAGCGGTTGCGGAGACACCGATATCATCAATGAGGTGGACCTCGAGGTCCGCAAGGAAAAGGTCGAGCCGAACGTCGATCCGCAGGACTTCGTCCAGCCGGGCGTCGATCTGTACTACGCATCGACCTGCCGCATGTGTCCGGCCGGCTGCAACCTGCATGCCCGGATCCGCGAGGCGCGCGTGCTGAAGCTCGAGGGCAATCCGGGTTCGCCGGTCAACCACGGTCGCCTGTGCCCGATGGGCCAGGCCGGGCTGCATGCGCACTACAACCCGGATCGCCTGACCAAGCCGATGATGCGCAAGGGCGGCAAGCTGGTCGAGGTCAGCTGGGACGAGGCCATGGACACCCTGAAGGAGAAGCTGGCCAAGAAGAACGGCAAGCTGGCCTGGCTCAACGGTGCCGTCAGCGGCCATCAATCGGCCCTGATCAAGGCCTATCTCGACGAGGCCGGCTCGAAGAACTTCTTCGTGTTCGACACCCTGCCGCCCGCCGTCGGCCATGCCGCCAACGAGGCCATGTTCGGCAACGCCATGCCGCGCATGGACTTCAAGAAGGCCAAGGTGATCCTGTCCTTCGGTGCCGACTTCCTGGCCACCTGGATGTCCCCGGTGCATTTTCCGACCCAGTATGCGGAGTTCCGCCAGCCGCCGCGCGGCACCCTGGTCATGGTCGAGTCCAAGATGACCATCACCGGCGCCAACGCCGACCGCTGGGTTCCCATCCGCCCCGGCACCGAGGGCTACCTGGCCATGGGCCTGGCCTCGCTGCTGGTCCAGGATGCGACCTATGCCAAGCGGCTGCCTGCGGAGCTGGTCGCCGAGATCAAGAAGGTCGACCACGACGCGGTGTCGAAGATCACCGGCGTGTCCGCCGAGCGCATGCACAACCTGCACAACCTGCTGACCGCCAACACGCCGAGCCTGGTGCTGTCCGGCTCCTCGGCCGAGGGTGTGGAATACGGCTCCGAGACGGCCCGCGCCGTGCTGCTGCTCAACGTGATCCTCGGCAATGTCGGCGAAACCATCCTGCCGAGATCCGAGGCGCCGTTCCCGGACCTGATGCCCAAGATGGGTGGCTGGTCCGAGATGAGGGCCTTCCTCGACGGCCTGAACAGCGGCAAGTTCGATACGGCCGTGGTCTTCGGTACCAATCCGCTGTACCAGGCTCCGGACTTCATGCATGCGGACAAGGCCTACGCCAAGGCCGGTTACCGCATCGTCTTCTCGATGTTCCCGGACGAGACCGCGATGGCCTCGGACCTGGTGCTGCCGCTCCATTCCTATCTGGAGGAGTGGAACACGGCGCTGCCGGCCTATTCGCCCGAGGACGGCTTCGTCGGCCTGCAGCAGCCGGTCATGAACCCGGTGTTCGGCGACGGCACCACACGCAGCTTCGGCGACCTGCTGCTGACGGTCGTCAAGGAGTTGAATCCCAAGTACAAGTCCTGGAAGGACTACGAGGCCTATGTGCGGGATGCGCTGTGGGCGATGAAGCCGGTGCTGGTCAATCCGCCGAAGCCGACGGTGGGCGGCCAGACCGAGCGCGAGGCCTTCCATCAGGGCATCCTGTCCGACGGCTATGTGCACCTGAAGGTCAAGGCGCCGGCGCCGATCAAGCCGAAGCTCGAGGCGGTCAACCTGCCGGAGGCCCCGAAGGGCAACGCGCAGTACCCGTTCCGCCTGCTGCCCACGGCTCGCCTGGGCCTGTGGGACGGCCGCCATGCCAACCTGCCGTGGCTGCAGGAGCTGCCGGACCAGCTGGCCGAGGTGGTCTGGGATTCGTGGGCCGAGCTGCATCCGTCCACGGCCAAGAAATTGGGCGTGGTCACCGGCGACGTGCTGCGCGTGACGTCCTCATCCGGCTCGGTGGAGGTCAAGGCCTTCGTGTTCCCGGGCATCCACCCGGATTGCGTCGCCATCCCGCTGGGCCAGGGCCATACCGAGTACGGCCGCTATGCCAAGGACATCGGCGTCAATCCGTACCGCATCCTGGATCCGAAGTTCGATGCCAAGACCGGCGAGCTGGCGACCTTCGCCACCGACGTGCAGGTGGCCAAGGTGGCCGATCGCGGTCCGATCGTGACCCTGGCGCACGGTGATCTCGTGCTCGAGAACGGCAGCGATTCGCAGGCCGGACGTCATTTCGTCAAGACGGTCACGGCCAAGCAGTTCAACCGTACCGAGGAGGCATAACCATGGGCCTGAAACGAATGCTCGAAAACTGGTCGGACTTCCGCAAGGACGACTACTACGACAACGAGCCCTACATGTGGGGCATGGCCATCGACCTGAACAAGTGCATCGGATGCGGTGCCTGTGCGACGGCCTGCTACGCGGAGAACAACCTGCCGGTGGTCGGCAAGGAGCATTACTCCCGCGGTTATGCCATGCACTGGATGCGCATCGAGCGCTACTGGGACGAGCCGGACGGTCACGCCGATATCGACATACCGGAAAAGCCGGATACGCCGATGGATGGTCATGCCGGTATCCCGCAGACGGATGTGGTGAGTTTCCCGGAGCGCGGTGCCCACTACATCCCGATGCTGTGCCAGCAGTGCAACCATGCGCCGTGTGAGCCGGTGTGCCCGGTGGCGGCCACCTACCATACGCCGGACGGCCTGAACGCGCAGGTCTACAACCGCTGTATCGGTTCGCGCTACTGCGGCAACAACTGCCCGTACAAGGTGCGCTACTTCAACTTCTTCGACTTCTGGGAAGAGGGGTGGCATGGGGAGAGTCTGCCGCATCCGCTGGAGCTGCAGCTGAACCCGGATCTGTCGGTGCGCAGCAAGGGCGTCATGGAGAAATGCACCTTCTGCGTGCAGCGCCAGCGTGCCGCCAAGGACGCGGCCGAGGATGCAGGCCATCCGAACTACGTCGAGGACGGCTCGTTCATGACCGCCTGCCAGCAGACCTGCCCGACGCAGGCCATCGTGTTCGGCAACATGAAGGATCCGAAGGCCAGGGTGTCCAAGCTGTGGGCCAGCCATCAGGTCGAGCTGGGCCGTACCGAGCAGGACAAGGTCAGCGACGTGCGCGGCTACCGCGTGTTCGGTGAGTTGAACGTCGAGCCGTGCATCATGTACATGGACCGGGTTCGCAATATCGAGGTCTAAGCAGCAGCTCGCAAGAGCCCAGAGCCGTTAAGAGGGGAGAACGACTACATGGACAGCATGAAAGATATCGAATGGGCCAGAATCAATAAGGATGTGCTGGGGAGCCTTGAAACGCCCCGCATCACATTCTGGATCGTTCTGGCCGTCTGCTCGGTGCTTGTATTGTGCGGCGTCGCGGCAGAGGTGTACCAGTACAACAACGGCCTGGGCGTGGCCTTGATGGACCGCCCGCATTTCTGGCAGTTGTACATCTCCAACTTCATTTTCTGGATCGGCATGAGCCATTCGGGCACGCTGCTTTCCGCCGTGCTGCTGCTGACCAAGGCGGACTGGCGCAAGCCGATCTACCGGTTCGCCGAGGCCATGACCCTGTTCTCGATCCTGACCGCGGCCTTCTTCCCGGTGATCCACCTGGGCCGCGTCTGGAACCTGTACTGGGTGCTGCCGTACCCGGACGAGCGCACCATCTGGCCGAACTTCCGTTCGCCGCTGTTGTGGGACGCGTCGGCCATCTTCACCTACGCCACGAGCTCGGCCCTGTTCCTGTACATCGGCATGATCCCGGACCTGGCGATCTGCCGCGACAATGCCAGGGGCTGGCGCAAGGCCTTGTACGGCGTCATGTCGCTGGGCTGGATGGGACGCGCCCGGGAATGGATCGCCTTCCGCAAGACCTACGTGCTGATGGGTTGCTTCCTGGTGCCGCTGGCCGTGTCCGTGCACTCGATCGTGGCCTCCGACTTCGCGATGTCCATCGTGCCGGACTGGCATATCACGTCCTTCCCGCCGTACTTCGTGGCCGGCGCCCTGTACTCGGGATGTGCGGCCATCATCACGCTGTTCGTGATGCTGCGCTACATCTTCAAGTTCGAGGCCTACATGACCATCGACATCCTGGAGAAGGTGGCCAAGCTGACCTTCGCCATCGCCATGGTCTGGAACTACCTGAACCTCAGCGAGTACGCCGCCATCTGGTACAGCAACGACATGTACGAGCATGAGGTGCTGATCCAGAAGTTCATCGGCCCGTACTGGCCGGTGGTGTGGGGCATGATCCTGTGCTCGACCGTGGCGCCGTTCGCCATGGCCTTCAAGAAGTTCCGCCAGAACCTGTGGGCCATGTTCTTCCTGTCGCTGGTGATCCAGCTGGGCATGTGGCTGGAGCGCTTCCAGATCGTCAGCCCGTCGCTGGCCAGCAACCACGAGCCCTGGACCTGGGCCGTCGTGTGGCCGGGCCTGGTGCAGCTGACGATCACGGCCGCGAGCTTCGGATGGTTCACGATGCTGTTCCTGATCTTCTGCAAGGTCTTCCCGAGCGTGTCGATGTACGAGGTCAAGGAGCTGGTGTTCCATCACCGTCGTGTCAGCGCCCGCAGCGAGCTCGAGGATCTGGGTAAGGAGAAGGATGCGACGATCCGTGCTCAGGAGGGAATGGCATGAGAAGGAAGAATCTGAGCGTACTGTTCGCGCTGTACGATGATTTCGACAAGGCACGCGATATCGTCGCCGATCTGAAGATCCTGGACATGAAGGAGCTGGTGGTCGAGGACATCGAGCTGTATTCGCCGATCGAGCACCCGGAGGTGGAGGAGATCCTGGGCGATATCTCACAGCCCATCCAGCGCTTCACCTTTTTCGGGGCCATCACCGGGGCGATCTGCGGCTTCCTGCTGGTGGCGGCGGCCGCGCAGTCGATGTTCACGGTGCAGCCGCAGGGCGGCAAGCCGGTGATCCCGCTGCCGACCGACCTCGTCATTACCTATGAGTTCACCATTCTGTTCGGCGTCTGGATCACGCTGGTCGGCTTCCTGATCTATTCGGGCATGCCGCGCCGCCGCCTGAAGGCGTTCTACAGCCGCAAGGTCAGTGAGGACCAGATCGGCATCGAGGTCCTCATGAAGCCGGAGAACAAGGACAAGGTGCGCGAGACGCTGCAAAAGTCCGGCGCCCTTGAGATCAGGGAAGTGTAAGCATGAAAAAGTACCTTTTGATCATCTGCATCCTCGCGCTGCCGATCTCGGCCCAGGCCTGGCCCTGGTCCCGTGATCTGATGAACCAGATTTCGATCAAGCCGCAGGAGCCCCCGCTGTTCACCTATCCGAAGGATTCGGTGCCGGTGGGTGGGCTGTGGACCAAGGTGGCCGACCGCGATGCCGCCGACCACATGAAGAACCCGATGCCGGCCACCGAGAAGTCGATCCGCATGGGCCATGCCCTGTTCATGACCTACTGCCTGCCCTGCCACGGCCCCGACGGCAAGGGCGACGGCCTGGTCGGGCAGGTGTTCGAGCTGCAGCCGGCCGATCTGACCTCGGACTACGTCAAGGGCCTGTCCGACGGCTGGATCTTCGGCACGATCACGTTCGGCAGCTATATCATGCCTCACTATGGCTACGACATGCGCCCGTGGGAGCGCTGGGACGTGGTCAACTACGTGCGCAACGTGCTCGAGAAGCCGATGGACGTGAAGACCAAGGAAGAGCGGGCCAAAGAGATGAAGGAGTATTTCTCCAAGTACTCCAAGCCGAAGTCGCTGAGCAAGGAGTAACTGATGCACGCCGCTACGATTATACCGCATTCATATGCGAACTGGGCCATCCTGATGGACAACTTCCTGTTCATCCTTTACATCCCGCTGGCAGCCGTGTTCTGGTGCGCCGTGCTGCACCTGGTCAACGGCAAGTGGCGTTATGAGGTGCGTTCGATCCTCGCCTCCGCCACCGCCTTGTTCCCGCTCGGCTTCGTGTTGCTGCTGATCATCCTGGCATCCGGCCCAAGCTGCTTTCCGTGGATGGGTGGCGACAACGTCGGTGGCGAGCCCCTGAACGGCTGGCATAACATCACCTTCTTCAACGTGCGCGAGATCGTGCTGTATCTGGGCGTCTGGGGTTTCTGCTCCTACTTCGTGCGCCTGCAGAAGAACGAGTTCCCGAACGCGCCCGAGGCGGTGCGCTGGCGTTTCCGCAACGTGGCGCTGCTGGTGCCGTTCGTGTACTGCATCTACGGCACCATCATCGCCTGGGATTTCGAGATGACGCAGATCCCGCGCTGGTGGAGCCCGATCTACGGCCCGTATCATTTCGAGAGCATGATGCGCATGTTCCTGGCCTTCTTGATCCTGACGCTGTTCATCCTGCGCAAGCGCGATGTGCTGAAGGTTCCGGTCCACGACTACGTGTTCAACTACATCTCGCAGATCATGCTGGCGCTGACCATCATCTGGACCTACGCCTTCTTCGTGCAGTACCTGGTGATGTGGTACGGCAAGCTGCCGGAAGAGATGATCCGCTACTTCAAGATGATGGACGGACCGAACTGGTTCCTGTTCTGGCTGTTCTTCTTCCTGAACTCGTTCATCCCGTTCTTCATGCTGATCTTCAAGGCCATGCGCAATTCGCCGGCGCTGCTGCTGTTCCCGGCATCCAGCATCCTCATGGGCACCTTCCTGGAGCGCTACATGTGGATCATCAGCCCGCATGCCGACGACGTGTACCACGTGCCGTTCCTGTCGTCGTGGATCGACGTGGTCATTACCGCGGTCGTGATGGGCATCGCCTACATTTTGTGGAACCGCCGCATGCGCAAGGACGGGCTGTGGGTCGAGGAGGAAATGGCCGAGGAGCCCGCCTCCGCCTGAGCCGAGACCGCTTGAGCACGATGGGGCCGGCGACATCGCCGGCCCTTATCTTTTATACCGGCCGACACGGGCTGTGGCGAACGCGCATAGCAGGCACGCGAAGGGTTATACACCTTACCCGGATCGGGTTAGCATCGGCGCATGGGATTCGTGCCGGTGCATGCGCCGGCACGGATGCAGAGACCGTGCGGCCGGTCATCCCGATGCCTTGCAAGCGTCCTCCCCCGATGCGGGGTCCGGAACGGCCTCGAGGCGAGATCGACAAAGGTGGCATGCATGGATGGAAAGACGAAGCCGACATTCGATATCCTGAACGCGCCGCCGCTCGGCAGAAGCGGCGATGACCTGATCAACGGCATCCAGCGCCATTACACCCGTACCCTCGGCCGCCATGAGGCCGACCACGTCGAGCATTACCGTTACCAGGCACTGGCCTTCTCGATCCGCGACCACCTGATGGAGCGCTGGCGCAACACCAAGCACGTGCAGGAGACTCACGCCAACCGCCGGGCCTATTACCTGTCGCTGGAGTTCCTGATGGGCCGGGCGCTGGGCAATGCGGTGCTGAACATGGGCCTGGACGAGGCCGTGACCGAAGCGCTGCACGGCCTGGGCATGGACATGGAGACCGTGTTCGGGGAGGAGCACGACGCGGGTCTGGGCAACGGCGGCCTCGGACGCCTGGCGGCCTGTTTCATGGACAGCTGCGCCACGCTGCAGCTGCCGGTCACCGGCTACGGCATCCGTTACGAGTACGGCATGTTCCGCCAGCTGATCGATGGCGGGAACCAGGTCGAGGAGCCCGACCACTGGCTGCGCAACGGCAACATCTGGGAGATCGAGCGCCCCGAATATGCGCAGCGCGTGCACTTCGGCGGCCGGGTCGAGCATTACCGCGACGAGGCCGGGGTGCTGCGCAAGCGCTGGGTGGACACGCACGACGTGCTGGCCGTGCCCTTCGACATGCCGATCCCCGGATACCGGAACGGTACGGTGAACACGCTGAGGCTGTGGAAGTCCACGGCCACCGACGAGTTCGATCTCGGCGAGTTCAATGCCGGCAGCTATCCGGAGTCGGTGGCCGCGAAGAACGCGGCCGAGAACATCACGATGGTGCTGTATCCGAACGACGCCAGCGAGAACGGCAAGGAGCTGCGCCTGCGCCAGCAGTACCTGCTGGCCTCGGCCAGCCTCAAGGACGTGCTGCGCCAATGGGTGGACCAGCACGGCACGGATTTCAGCAGCTTCGCCGACGAGAACTGCTTCCAGCTCAACGACACGCACCCGACCGTGGCCGTGGCCGAGCTGATGCGCCTGCTGCTGGACAAGTATCACCTGGAATGGGACGAGGCCTGGGACATCACCAGGCGCACCATGGCCTACACCAACCACACGCTGCTGCCCGAGGCGCTGGAACGCTGGCCGGTCTACCTGTTCGGGCGCCTGCTGCCCCGGATCCTGGAGATCATCTACGAGATCAATGCCCAGTTCCTGGCCGAGGTGGCGCTGCGCTGGCCCGGCGATATCGAACGCCAGGCGCGCATGTCCATCATCGAGGAGGGGCCGATGCAGCAGGTGCGCATGGCCTATCTGGCACTGGTCGGCAGCTTCTCGGTCAACGGCGTGGCCCAGCTGCATTCGGACCTGCTGATGCACGGCCTGTTCGCCGACTTCCACGCGCTGTGGCCGGAGAAGTTCAACAACAAGACCAACGGGGTCACGCAGCGGCGCTGGATGGCCTGGTGCAACAAGCCGATGTCGCAGCTGATCACCGAGACCATCGGCGACGGCTGGATCACCGATCTGTCGCAGTTGACCCGACTCGCCCCCCATGCCGAGGATCGCGAATTCCGCCGGCTGTGGGGTGAATGCAAGCAGCGGAACAAGGCGCGACTGGCCCGGCTGGTCGAAGATCAGTGCGGCGTGCGTTTCGACGTGCATGCGATGTTCGACGTGCAGGTCAAGCGCATCCACGAATACAAGCGCCAGCTGCTGAACGTGCTGCACGTGATCCATCTGTACGACCGCATCAAGCGCGGCGATACCGCGAACTGGACCAACCGCTGCGTGCTGATCGGCGGCAAGGCCGCGCCCGGCTACCACATGGCCAAACAGATCATCAAGCTGGTCAACAACGTGGCGCAGGTCGTCAATGCCGATCCCGACGTCGGGCATCTGCTGAAGGTGGTGTTCCTTCCCAACTACTGCGTGTCGTCGATGGAGATCATCTGCCCGGCCGCGGACCTGTCCGAGCAGATCTCGACGGCCGGCAAGGAGGCCTCGGGCACCGGCAACATGAAGTTCATGATGAACGGGGCGCTGACCATCGGCACCCTGGACGGGGCCAACATCGAGATCCGCGAGGAGGTCGGCGATGAGAATTTCTTCCTGTTCGGTCTGACGGCCGATGAGGTCGAGCAGACGCGCGCCGGCTACGATCCCAATGCCATCATCGATGCCGACGCGGACCTGAAGGGGGTCATGCGCCTGCTCGAATGCGGCCATTTCAGCCAGTTCGAGTCGGGGCTGTTCGCGCCGGTCATCGGTGCCATCCGTTCACCGTTCGACCCGTGGCTGGTGGCTGCCGATTTCCGCTCCTACGTCGACGCCCAGTGCCGGGCGGCCGCGGCATACAGGGACCGTGATCGGTGGCTCAGCATGAGCATCCTGAACACGGCCTACAGCGGCAAGTTCTCGACCGACCGTACGATGGCCGACTACAACCGCGACATCTGGAAGCTGAATCCGGTGGTGCCGCACTACGACAGCGACAAGCCACGGAAGTGAGCCCGCCCGGCGGCTGGCTCAGGAGACGGCGGCCAGCCTGCCGTGGCTGGTGTGGGTGATGCGGTTGTCCGCATCGACATAGACCAGCGTCGGCCGGAAGCGTTCGGCCTCGGCAGCCTCCAGCTCGGCATAGGTGCAGATGATCAGCAGATCACCGGGGCTGGCCTTGTGCGCGGCCGCACCGTTGACGCCGATGGTGCCGGAACCGCGCGGGGCGGTGATGGCGTAGGTGGTGAAGCGCTCACCGTTGGCGATGTTGTAGATGTGCAGCTGCTCGAAGGGAAGGACACCCGCCGCGGCCATCAGCTCCTGGTCGATGGCGCAGGAGCCCTCGTAGTCGAGCTCGGCATGCGTCACGGTGACGCGGTGCAGTTTCGATTTCAGCATCGTCAGCTTCATGGTCTTACTCCAACCCGTCCAGGGTCATGTTGTCAATCAGGCGTGCCCCGCCGATGGGCGCGGCGACGAAGGCGCGGGCCGGGCGGCCTGCGGCGGCCTGCTGCAGCGTCTCGGCGTCGCGGATTTCCAGGTATTCCGGCTCGATGCCATCCTGATGCAGGCTGGCCCGGCCGATGTCGAGCAGGACGTCCGCGTCGTGCTCGCCGGCTGCGGCGGCGTTTCGCATGGCCGTGAGGGCCCGGAACAGCCCCGCGGCCTGTCGGCGTTCCGCGGGACCCAGGTAACGGTTGCGGCTGCTCATGGCCAGGCCGTCGTCCTCGCGCACGATCGGGGCGCCGATGATGGTCGTGGGCATGGCCAGGTCCGCGGCCATGCGCCGGATGATGGCCAGCTGCTGCCAGTCCTTTTCGCCGAACACCGCCACGTCCGGCTGCACGAGGTTGCACAGGATGGTGACGACGGTGGCCACGCCGTCGAAGTGGCCGGGGCGGGCCGCGCCGCACAGCACCGCGTCCAGATCCTTGACGCACAACGACACCTTCGGTTCGCCGTCCGGGTACAGGTTCAGCGGGTGGAACAGCACGTCCGCGCCCGCCTCGATGCATGCCTCGGCGTCGGCCTCGAGGGTGCGCGGATAGGATGCGAAGTCCTCGGCAGGTCCGAACTGCAGCGGGTTGACGTAGATGCTGACGACGACGAGATCGGCCAGCTCCTTCGCGAGCTCGATCAGGCTGATATGCCCGGCGTGCAGGCAGCCCATCGTCGGCACCAGCGCCACGCGTTTGCCCTTGCGCAGCGCCTGCAGCTCGCGGCGCAGGCCGTCGGTGGATTCGACGCTGATCATGCGAAAAAACCAAGACCTTCTTTCTTGCGCGGCCACAAAAATGCAGGAATGCAGTTTGGACGCACGTATGTGCGCCCGAAGGGTGAGGTCCATGGATGGCCATCATCAAGAAGAAGCAAAGAAGGCCGCCCGCAGGTGGATGCGTTCATCCTCGCCAGGCGTTTCAGAACGGGCGCAAAATAGAACACGAATGTTGCGCTGAATCCGCTTTGAAACGCCTGCCTCGGCGCATCCGCAAGCGGGGTGAGAAAGGCCACCGTCATTTCGGGAAGGCTCCGCTGCGTACGTCGCCGGCCCAGCGTCCGATGGCATCGGTCATGACCTGCCGGACATGGGCGTAGGCGGGGGCGAAGGGGGGATTGGCCTCGGAGATGCCGAGCAGATCGGTCCACACCAGCACCTGCGCGTCGCAGGCGCCGGCGCCGATGCCGACGGTGGGGATGGCCACGGTCCGGGTGATCCCGGCCGCCAGGTCCGCGGGGATGTTCTCCAGTACCACGGCCACGGCTCCGGCGTCGGTCACGGCCCTGGCATCGGCGATCAGTCCGGTGCGCTCGGCCTCGTCCTTGCCGCGCTTGCGGTAACTGCCGAAGCGCTTGACCGATTGCGGCGTCAGGCCGATGTGGGCGACGACGGCGATGCCGCGCTCGGCCAGGAAACGGATCGTCGGTGCCATCGGCTCACCGCCCTCGAGCTTGACGGCATCGCAGCCGGTCTGCTGCAGCACGCGCACCGAGGTCTCGAAGGCCTGTTCGGGGGATTTCTGGTAGCTGCCGAAGGGCAGGTCGCAGACCACCCAGGCGTTCTGCCGGCCGCGCACGACGGCGGCGGTGTGATGGATCATCTGATCAAGGGTGACGGGCAGGGTGGTGCCCATGCCCAGGATAGCCATGCCGAGCGAATCGCCAACCAGCAGCACGTCGATGCCGGCGGCTTCGGCGATGTTGGCGGAGACGGCGTCGTATGCCGTCAGCCAGGCTGTCTTTTCGCCACGCTGCTTGGCGCGCAGAAGCGTCGCCGCCGTGACGGGGGGTCGATCGTTCATATCCTTCCTTCCGCTTCGGTCCGCACGGGTACCGTCTTCAGGTCGGGTGGATTCTATACCCGGATCGCCTTTTCTTCCATCGCCCCCGCCGCAGGCGGGCCGATGCCTGCGTCAACCCATGGATCTCCGCTCATTTCCCCTGTTTCTTCAGCTCGCCGGAGATGGCATCGAATACCTTCTTGTCCATGTGGATGATCTGGGCCGCCATATACAGCTTGTGCGACGGATCCTTGGTGTAGGTCTCCCGGGCCAGCAGGATGACGCCGTCCTTGTTGTGCCATTCGATGAAATAGGACGACTCGTATTCGTTGGCGATGTGGTCCACCTTGTTGTCGATGACGCCGTAGCGTTTCATCAGGGCGTCGTGATCGTCGTGGAAATCGCTCGGCTTGATGACATCCAGGTTCATGCCGAACTTCCCGTCGAAGAACAGGCTGTATCCGGCCTTGTCCTGATCCAGCATGGCCATGTGCTTCACCGCATCGGTCTTGTCGACATCGTATGTGCTCTTGCCGGTCAACAGCTTGGAGAAACCCTGCTTCAGCAAGGCAGCCTCCCTTGGCTCGGAGGTGCCGGAATAGCTGCCGAACAGCGAATCTGCGTTCGTCAGCTTGGGCACGACACCGAAGTGCTTGGCCACGGTCTCGGCACCGGCGCCCCAGGCCAGGCCCTGGTAGCCGGTTTCCTGGCTGCCAGGGCTCTTCGAGCAGCCCATCAACGGCATGCAGATCAGGAAGACAAAGATGCATTTCTTCAATGGTACAACCTCCGGCCGAATCCGCCTCCGATCGTAGCCGGCATGCCCGTTCCGATAAAGGAGCTCAATGGGAGCGTTGGGGGGTGTTTTATCCCCCGACGCGGCGGCACGGGTTCGGTTCCGAAAGCGGCAACGGTTGACTACACTCGTTGCACAGTAGGGCGCCGCCATATCCCGACAAGCAACACGGAGTAACGATGGACGCATCTCGTGGCAGTGCACATGCCGTGATCCTTCCCGTATCCACCCGGCGGCGCCATGTTTGACGCGCTGTCGGTGGCGCTGCTGCTGGTCGCGCTGAGCGCGCTGGCGGTGAGTCTCGGCGGCCCGAAGACGCCGCCGCCGATGACCATCGTCAACGAGCAGTTCAAGGCCATCGATTTCTCGGGCCTGCCGCCGCTGCTGTATTACGAGGCGAATGATGGCGAGCAGCTTGCCTACCGCGCCTACATGCCGTCGGTACCAACCGCGGGGAGCGTGGTGCTGGTGCACGGTTCCTCGGGGAGCAGCCGCAGCCTGCACCTGCTGGCCAAGGGTTTCGCGGCCGCGGGGGTTGCCGTCTACGTACCGGATATCCGCGGGCACGGCGCCTCCGGCAGCACGGGCACGATCGCCTACGTCGGCCAGCTCGAGGACGACCTCGAGGCCTTCGTGCGGCGGGCGGTGCCGGCGGCGCCGGTCACCCTGGTCGGCTTCTCGGCCGGCGGCGGTTTCGTGATCCGCTTCGCCGGCAGCGAGCGCCAGGGCCTGTTCCATAGCTACCTGCTGCTGTCGCCGTTCCTGGGCGAGGACGCGCCGAACCTGCGTCCGAACGGCGGCGGCTGGGTCGACGTCGGCATGCCTCGCATGCTGGCCCTGGCCGCGCTGAATTCCGTCGGCATCCGCTGGTTCAACGACCTGCCGGTCATCCGCTTCGCGCTGAACGAGGAGGCGAAGACCTTCCTGACGCCGTCCTATTCGTACTCGCTGGCCGAGAACTTCCGTCCGCAGCACGACTACGAGCAGAACATCCGGGACATCCATCGCCCCTGCGCCGTCGTGGCCGGCGCCGCCGACGACGTGTTCTACACGGACCGGCTGAAGCCGACGTTCCGGGCGCTGGGCAAGCCCTGGCCGGTTACGCTGCTGCCGGGCATCGGCCACGCCGCCCTGACCCTGGACCCGCGCGGCATCGCCGCCGCCGTCCGTGCAGTGCAGAACCTGCAGGAGCGCAGACAAGGGTCGTAACCGGTAACGGTGGTCGTTGGCCATGCGTGCGAATCCCGTATGGCGTCCCAAACGGGAT
>CAZBLR010000022.1:26429-29533 GCA_964492895.1 uncultured Zetaproteobacteria bacterium
ATGGCGTCCCAAACGGGATTCGAACTATGGAGGGGCTCAGCCCTCGGTTTTGCCGTTGTCGTCGTCGCCGAGTTTGCGCACCACGTGATGGTGGGCGAATTTGAAGTAGAGGGCGACGCCGAGCAGCGTGATGGTGACGACGGTGACCACGAGGCCATGGACGCCGAAGCGATCCATGATGGCGATCGCCGCCAGGCCCAGCAGGTGGCCGCCCAGGTAGATCACGAAGGCCCAGGACAGGCAGTTGATGATCTGCAGGAAGAAGAAGCGCTTGAAATCGATCGACGAGCAGCCGAACAGGATGGCCGAGATCAGGCGCGTGCCGTACAGGTACTGGAAGATGAAGATCGACCAGTGGGCGTAGTGATCGAGGATCTTGTTGGCCTTGGGGTAGTGTTTGTAGAGGAAGGGCACGGCGCGGATGATCTGCATGCCGCGCCAGCGGCCGACGGCGAAGAACACCAGGTGACCGATGAAGGCGCCGCCGGCGGCGGCGACGATGACCTTCCACGGTTCCATGATGCCGGCGGCGGCCAGGGCGGCGGCGGCGATGAATACGGATTCGCCTTCGATGAAGGTCCAGATGAAGACGGCCCAGTAACCGTACAGGTCGATCAGATGGTGTGCCGTATCCATACAGGGCGCCTAGCTACCGCAAACCGTTGTGGAATGAAAGGTCATGGCGATTACAGGCGCACCGGGATGCCACGGCTGGCGAGATAGCGCTTGGCCTCGCCGATCGTGTGCTCGCCGAAATGGAAGATGCTGGCGGCTAGCACCGCATCGGCCTTGCCCTCGCTCAGTCCCTCGGCAAGATGCTCCAGCGTGCCCACGCCGCCCGAGGCGATCACCGGCGCCGGCACGGCCTCGGCCACGGCCCGCGTCAGCGGGATGTCGTAGCCCTCTCTGGTGCCGTCGGCGTCCATGCTGGTCAGCAGGATCTCGCCGGCCCCGTAGTCGCACATGCGCATGGCCCATTCGACGGCATCGATGCCGGTCGGCTTGCGCCCGCCGTGCGTGAAGCATTCCCAGTGCCCTTCGGGACCGGATCCGACGCGCTTGGCGTCGACGGCGACGACGATGGTCGAGGATCCGAAGCGCTCGGCCGCCTCGCGCACGAACTCGGGGCGCACGATGGCGGCGGTGTTGATCGACACCTTGTCGGCGCCGGCATGCAGCAGGGCTTCGATGTCGGACAGTTCCTTGACGCCGCCGCCGACGGTCAGCGGCATGAACACGTGTTCGGCCACGGCCGTGACCATGTCGTACAGCGTGCCGCGGTTCTCGTGGCTGGCGCGGATGTCCAGGAAGGTCAGCTCGTCCGCACCCTGTTCGTCGTAGCGCACCGCAGCCTCGACCGGGTCGCCGGCATCGATGATGTCGACGAACTGCACGCCCTTGACGACGCGGCCCTCGGCCACGTCCAGGCAGGGGATAATCCTTTTGGATAGCATTACTTGGACCGCCTGCGGGCATCCTGCCCTTCGGCTTTGGACGCTGCGCAGGCGCGCGGTCCTGCTGCGCTTACGGGCTCGGTTGGCTCGCCCGCCCCGCGTCCTGCGGGGAATGTAGCGCGCCAGATCATGCTGCGAGCTCCGTCAGGGCGGCGGCGAAATCGAGCGTGCCCTCGTAGATGGCGCGCCCCGTGATGGCGCCGCAGATGCCTTCGTCGAGGTGCGCCGCCAGGCGCAGCACGTCGTCCAGGCGCGCCACGCCGCCGGAGGCGATGACCGGGATCGACACGGCGCGGGCCAGGCGCAAGGTCTCCTCGATATTCGGGCCGGACAGCATGCCGTCGCGGGCGATGTCGGTGTAGACGATGGCGGCCACACCCGCATCCTCGAAGCGGCGGGCCAGATCGACGGCGGCGACGTCGGTGACGTCGTCCCAGCCGTGCACGGCGACCATGCCGCCCTTGGCGTCGATGCCCACGCAGATCTGTTCCGGGAAGGCCCGGCAGGCCTCGGTGACCAGGCCCGGGTTCGACACCGCCGCCGAGCCCAGGATCACGCGCTGCACGCCGAGTTCCAGCGTCTGCCCGATGGTGGCCAGATCGCGCAGGCCGCCACCCAGCTGTACCGGGATGTCCAGCGCCGCACAGATGCCCTGTACCACGGTCCGGTTCTCCGGCTTGCCGGCGAAGGCGCCGTCGAGGTCCACGACGTGCAGGCGCCTGGCGCCCTGGGCCTGCCAGCGCCGGGCCATGGCCACCGGATCGTCGCCGTAGTCGGTGGCGTCCTCCATGCGGCCCTGCTTCAGGCGCACGCAGTGCCCGCCCTTCAGGTCGATCGCCGGGATCAGTTCGAAATTCAGGGTTGCCATCGGATGAATGCCTCCAGCATCGCCAGTCCGGCGCGCTGCGATTTCTCGGGGTGGAACTGCACGCCCACGATGTTGTCGCGGCCGATGGCCGCGGCGAACGGGTAGGCGCCGTAGCTGCACGCGGCCAGGATATGCTTCGGCTCCGCCGGCACGCAGACGTAGGAATGCACGTAGTAGGCCTGCTGGCCGATCAGCGGCGCCAGCACCGGGTGCGGCTCGGCCTCGGAGGCCAGCACCACGTCGTTCCAGCCCATGTGCGGGATCTTGAAGCCCTGGGCCGGGTGCGTGTCGGGAAAGGCCTTGACGCTGCCGGGGATCAGGCCGAGGCCGGGATAGCGGCCGAACTCGTAGGAGACGTCCATCAGCACCTGCATGCCCAGGCAGATGCCGAGGTAGGGGGTGCCGCCGTGGATGCGTTCGACGATGGCCTCGCCCAGGCCGGTGCGCGCCAGGGCCCCGGCGCAGTCGCGGAAGGCGCCGACGCCGGGCAGCACGATGCGCTCGGCCCCGGCCAGCCCGTCGGGACCGTCCACCAGGCGCACGCGCCCGCCCACCTGCTCCAGGGCCTTGCCCACGGAGTGCAGGTTGCCCATGCCGTAATTTACCAGTGCGATATCGTTCATGCGGCTGCAGGCTCCTGCCTTTCGCCTTTTGCCACTTCGCAAAAGCGCGGTTTTGCTGCGTTGCCGGGCGCATGGGATGCGCCCGCCACCCATCCGTGGGTGGGTGGGGCGGCGTACTTTAGCGGTCCGGCTTGCATCTGGCGATCTCTAGGCAGTGCC
>CAZBLR010000023.1:0-27340 GCA_964492895.1 uncultured Zetaproteobacteria bacterium
TCGGTCGCAAGTCGCTGAACGAGATCAAGGAAGTGCTGGAGAAGATGGGCCTGCACCTGGGCATGAAGCTGGAGAACTGGCCGCCGCAGGACATGTCCGAGCTGGCGGATTCCTGAGAATTCTGACGAGGTAACGCACGATGAGACATCGTAACCATTCCGGCCGTCTGGGCCTTGATTTCGGGCACCGCCGGGCCCTGCTGGCGAACCTGGCCACGGCGCTGCTGACGCATGGCCGCATCGAGACGACGCAGGCCAAGGCCCGCGCCGTCCGTCCCTATGTCGAGAAGCTGATCACGCTGGGCAAGCGCGGCGACCTGCATGCCCGCCGTCAGGCCCTGGGCGCGCTGCGCCAGCGCCAGATCGTCGACCGCCTGTTCAACGACGTGGCCCCGACCTTCGCGGATCGTGCCGGCGGCTACACCCGCATGATCAAGACCGGCTTCCGTGCCGGCGATGCGGCGCCGATGGCGGTCGTGGAGCTGGTGGGCGGAGCCGACGCCGAGTAAGCGTCCCCATCCGATGCATCGAAAACGGGCCCTTCGCGGCCCGTTTTTTTTATTCCATGATCGTAAAGTCCTCAAGCGGTTCCGGCGGGTCGATGTCCAGGCGCTCGACCGCCGTGACCCGGGCCAGTGGCGGGCCCTGGCGCAACGCCTCCAGCATCTCAGCCAGCTGCCTGGGCGTGGCGGCCAGGCAGGCCTCGACGCGCCCGTCCGGCATGTTGCGCACCCAGCCCTGGATGCGCAGGCGCCTGGCCTCGCGCAAGGTCCACATGCGGAAGCCGACCTGCTGCACCCGGCCGGAGATGCGCACCAGGCAGCAGACTGGGTCGTTCAATGGTTGCCGGTCCCCGGCGCCAGGATGGTGTCGATGGCCACCGGCAGGGTCTCGGGGTAGTCCGTGGAATAATGCAGGCCGCGCGATTCGCGGCGCTGCTGGGCACAGCGCACGATCAGCTCGGCCACGATCGACAGGTTGCGCAGCTCCAGCAACTCCTGGCTGACCGGGTGCTGCCAGTAATAGGCCATGATCTCTTCCTGGATCAGGTGCAGGCGCCGCCGGGCCCGGCGCAGGCGTTCGTTGGAACGCACGATGCCGACGTAGTTGGACATCGTGGCGCGGATTTCGTCCCAGTTGTGCTTGATCGGTACGCGTTCGAATTCCGGGCGGATGCCGCTGGTGTCCCACAGCGGTACCCGGTCGCGGGCCGGCAGGCTGCCGCTTTCGAGGATGTGCGCGGCGCATTGCTCGGCCATGGCCAGGCATTCCAGCAGGGAGTTGCTGGCCAGGCGGTTGGCGCCGTGCAGGCCGGTGCACGCCGATTCCCCGATCACGTACAGGTGGCCGATGCCGGTGGTGCCGTCCAGACCCGTGCGGATGCCGCCGCACATGTAGTGGGCGGCCGGCACCACCGGGATCAGGTCGCGGCCCATGTCGATGCCTGCCGCCAGCAGCCGCTGGTTGGTGTTGACGAACTGGTGGCGGATCTTGTCCTCGCCGATGCCGCGGGCATCCAGGTACATGCAGTCCGATCCCGACTTCTTCATCTCATGGTCGATGGCACGGGCCACGACGTCGCGCGGGGCCAGTTCGCCCGCCTCGTGGTAATCGAAGCAGAAGCGGCGGCCCTTCTTGTCCACGAGCAGGGCGCCCTCGCCGCGCAGGGCCTCGGTCAGCATCATCGTCGACCCCTGCGGGTTGTACAGGCAGGTCGGATGGAACTGCATGAACTCCATGTTCATGACCTCGCAGCCGGCCCGCCAGGCCATGGCGATGCCGTCGCCGGTGGCCGCATGGGGATTGGTGGTGACCTTGTACACCTTGCCGACGCCGCCGGTGGCCAGGATGGTGTGCGAGGCGGTGAAGGTCCGGACCTGGCCGTCCGGGGCCAGGATGTAGGCGCCGATGCAGGTGTTGGCTTGCGGGCTGCCGCCGAGCCGGGCCGAGGTGATCAGGTCGACCGCCACATGGTTCTGCAGATGCCGCACGTTCGGATGGGCATCGACGTGCCGCAGCAGGGCCTCGCCGATGGCCTTGCCCGTGGCGTCCTGGACATGGGCGATGCGCCGGTGGCTGTGGGCCCCTTCGCGGGTCAGGTCGAGGGCGGCGGCGTTGGTGTCCACCCTGGTATCGAACGGGGTGCCGAAGGCCACCAGTTCATCGATGATGGCGCGCCCCATGGCAGCCACCTCGCGCACCACATCCTCGTGGCACAGCCCGGCACCGGCGGCAAGGGTGTCGGCCACGTGGGACTCGACGGAATCCTCCTTGTCGACGACGGCGGCGATGCCGCCCTGCGAGTAATAGGTGTTCGAATCGCTGAGCCCGCCCTTGTTGATCAGCGCGACCTTGCCGTGCGGGGCGAGCTTCACCGCGGTCAGCAGCCCGGCGGCACCGCTGCCGATGATCAGAAAGTCGCAATGCTCGTGCAGTGTGTTCGCCAATGCTGGTTCCCCGTCGCGTGATAGCAACAGGCTAGCATTTTGTGGTATGTTCGGTAACGATATCGTACCGGCGATGGTCGGGTGACCGGGCCGGACAAGGGGTGAAGCGTCAAGATGCAGCAGACCGTGGTGGTGCAATCCGTCGAAGGCGATGAGGCATGGGTGCTCGGCGTGCGGGAATCCTCCTGCAGCTCGTGTGCCGGCAAGGCCTCATGCGCCACGCTCGGCTCGTGGAACACGAAGCCGGTCAGGATGCGCGTGCGCAATACGCTCGGGGCCACGGTGGGGGACGAGGTCGTGGTGGAGGTGCCGGACCGATTCGTGCTGCAGGCCACGTGGCGGCTGTACGGACGGCCGATGGTCGCCTTCCTGCTCGTCGGCCTGCTGTGCCGCCAGCTGGGACTGGCCGCGGGCATCCATGCCGTGGATGCCGTGGCGGCCTGCGGCGGCATCGCCGCGGTGGCCGCCTATTACCTGCTCGGGCGCCGGCGCTGGCTTAGCCCCAGCGGTGCCGATGTGCAGGCATGGGAGCCCTCGATCGTGAGCATCCAGGGCCACCGGCGGGGCATGGCTTAGTCCCATAGGGTGTAATATTTCATCTTTTGTTCATGCGCTGTGCTGAACATACTGCTCCCACACCGAACACAGACCAGAAGGAGACGCGGGTTTGAACCATCTAAAAGCCATTTTTGCCATTGCACTTTTCCTGTTTACGTCCCAGACCGCATCCGCACTTCCCGACAGTTTCGCCGACCTGGCAGCCCAGGAATCCCCCTCTGTCGTCAACATCAGCACCACCGAGATGGTGCGCGCGCCGCAGATGGTGCCGATGCCCTTCGGCGAAGGTTCCCCGTTCAACGATTTCTTCCATCAGTTCTTCAACAACCCGCAGCCCCAGGAGGAGCACTCGCTCGGCTCGGGGTTCATCATCTCCGATGACGGCTACATCCTGACCAACAACCATGTGGTCAAGAGTGCGGACACGATCATGGTCAAGCTGACCGACGGCAAGAATTACAAGGCCAAGGTGGTGGGCAAGGATTCCAAGCTCGACCTGGCGCTGCTGAAGATCAACGCCAAGGGGCTGCGCCCGGTCAAGCTCGGCGATTCCGACAAGATCCGCGTCGGGGACTGGGTCGTCGCCATCGGCAATCCGTTCGGCCTCGGACAGACCGTCACGGCCGGTATCGTATCGGCCAAGGAGCGGGTTATCGGTGCCGGCCCCTACGATGATTTCATCCAGACCGATGCCGCCATCAATCCCGGCAACTCCGGCGGCCCGCTGTTCAACGTCAAGGGCGAGGTCATCGGCATCAACGCCGCGATCTACACCCGTTCCGGCGGCAACAACGGCATCGGCTTCGCCATTCCGATCAACCTGGCCAAGGACGTGCTCAACCAGCTCAGGACCACGGGCCACGTGCAGCGCGCCCGTCTCGGCGTCGAGATCACCGATATCGATCAGGACGCCATGAAGGCGCTCGGGCTGCAGAGCCAGTCGGGCGCCCTGGTGCAGCAGGTCGAGGCCGGTTCGGCGGCCGAGAAGGCCGGCATCCGTCCCAGCGACGTCATCGTCATGTTCGATGGTCACCCGATCCGCAAGGCCCATGACCTGCCCTTCCTCGTGGCCAGCCGCAAGCCGGGCGAGAAGGTCTCGGTCGGCATCGTGCGCGACGGCAAGCCCCTGACGCTGGAGGTGCGGGTCGAGGCGATGCCGGAGGAGAGCTCCGAGCATGCCAATGCCCAGGGCGAGGGCACCGACAAGGTGCAGCTGGGCGTGGCCCTGCAGGACCTGAGCCCGCAGCTGCGCGATACGCTGCGTACGCACGTCAAGCACGGTGTCGTGGTCAGGCAGGTGATCCCGGGCATGCCCGCCAATCGTGCCGGCATCCAGCGCGGGGACGTGATCTACCGCGTCAACGGCAAGGATGTCGACAACCTCGATGCCTTCCTGAAGATGGCCAAGCATTTTCATCCCGGCGAGGCGCTGAGGATCATGATCGATCGCAGCGGCGACCAGGTATTCGCCCTGGTGATGCTGCCCGAGGAACAGAAAGACAAGTAAGGCGATGATGCTCCCGCATGTGCAGATCATGAGTCGTGCCGATTGCTGTCTGTGCGACGAGGCGGCGCTGGTCGTGGCCGAGGCCGGCCAGCGTCGCCTGTGCACATGGGAGAAGGTGGACATCGATGCGGATGCGGTGCTGAGCCGACGCTATGGCCTGGATATCCCGGTCGTGCTGATCGATGGCGAGGCCTGTTTCCGGCACCATGTCGATGCGACGCAGTTGGAGCAGATGCTGGCTGTCAAGCGCCGGGAACGGGAGATGCAGGTATGCTGAAACGCTGGTTGATCGTGCTCGCCATCCTCGGGGTGGCCGTCGGCGTGGCCTGGAAATCGCTGCCGACCATCAACCAGCCGCCCAAGACGAACACGCCCGAACTGCCGTTCACGCTGAAGGACCTGAAGGGCGTGGCGCAGACGCTGCCCAAGGGCAAGGTGGTGCTGCTGAACTTCTGGGCCACATGGTGTCCGCCGTGCCGCGAGGAGATTCCGTCGCTGGTCATGCTGCAGCGCAAGTTCGCCGACAAGGGCCTGGCCGTCGTGGCCGTGTCGGTGGACAAGAATGCCGACGACGTGATCAGCTTCGCCCGCCAGTACGATCTGTCGTTCCAGATCCTGCACGACCCCGATGCCGCGGTGTCACAGGAATACGGTGTCTACAAGTATCCGGAGACGTTTCTGATTGATCGCAACGGCATCATCCGCCAGCATCTGATAGGCGCCGTCAACTGGATGAGCGCGCCGGTGATCCATGGAATCGAGGGGATGCTGAATGAACCAGGAGGCTCCAAGGCCAGCTGATGCGGGGAAGCGTGCCGGGCTTGTGGCACGCATCGATGCCCTGCGCCAGGAACTCCGGGAACACAATTACCGTTATTACGTGCTCGATGATCCGACCATATCGGATGCCGAGTACGACAGGCTTCTAAAGGAACTGCAGGGGCTGGAGGCCGAGCTCGGCGAGCCGGTCCCGGCCGATTCCCCGACGCAGGTCGTCGGGGCCCCGCCCAGCCAGACCTTTGCCTCGCGCGCGCATGTCGTGCCCCTGCTGTCGCTGGCCAACGCCTTCGACGAGGCGGAGGTCCGGGATTTCGATCGCCGTGTGCGTGAGGGGCTCGGCATCAAGGCCGTCCGCTACATCATCGAGCCGAAGATCGACGGCCTGGCCGTGAACCTGCGTTACGAGCACGGCCACCTGGTCATGGCGGCGACGCGCGGGGACGGCCGCAACGGCGAGGACATCACGGACAACATCCGCACCATCGGCGACATCCCCTGGAAGCTTGCGGGCCGTTCCATTCCGGAGTTGCTCGAGGTGCGCGGCGAGGTGTACATGTCCCGCCAGGGGTTTGCCGAGCTGAACCGGGCCCAGGAGCAGGCCGGGGCCCAGCCGTTCGCCAATCCGAGGAACGCCGCCGCCGGTTCGCTGCGCCAGCTCGATGCGCGCGTGACCGCCCGGCGCAAGCTGCGCTTCTTCGCCTACGGTGCCGGCGCCGGTGCCGAGGGCCTCGCCGCCAGCCAGTCCGCCCTGCTGTCGGCCCTGAAGCACATGCATTTCACCGTGCAGGACACGCGCCTGGTGGACGGGGTGGACGCGCTGCTGTCCGCCTTCGCGGCATGGCAGGCCAAACGGCCGGAGCTGGCCTACGAGATCGACGGTCTGGTGTACAAGGTCGACGATTTCGTGCTGCAGGAGCGACTGGGCAATATCGCGCGCTCACCGCGCTGGGCCGTGGCGCACAAGTTCCCGGCCCAGGAGGCCGAGACGCGCGTGGAGCGCGTCGTCTGGCAGGTGGGGCGCACCGGTGTGATCACGCCGGTGGCCGAGATGCAGCCGGTGGCGGTCGGCGGCGTCACGGTGTCGCGGGCCACACTGCACAACGTGCAGATCCTGGGCGAGCTCGGCGTGTTCGCGGGCGCCAAGGTGGTGATCCGCCGCGCCGGCGACGTGATCCCCGAGGTCGTGCGCGTCATCAACAAGGGCGAGAAGGCACCGGCAACGGCGCCGACGCGATGTCCGGTATGTGACGCCCATGTCGTGACCCTGCCCGATGAGGTGGCCATCCGTTGCTCCGGAGGTCTGTCCTGCCCGGCACAGCTGAAGGAGCGCCTGCGCCATTACGCCTCGCGTACGGCGATGGATATCGAGGGCATGGGGGAGAAGCTCGTCGAACGTCTGGTCGATGAAGGGCTGGTCGATTCGGTGGCCGGCCTGTATGCCCTGGATTGGGAGGCGATCGGCGCCTGGGAGGGCATGGGGGAAAAGAAGATCGCCAACCTGAGGCAGGCACTCGATCAGTCCAGGTCTCGGCCGCTGGCCCGATTCATCTTCGCGTTGGGCATCCGCCATGTCGGCGAGGCCACCGCCGATACCCTGGCGCGCTTCTTCGGCTCGCTGGATGCCTTGCGCGCAGCCGATGGCGAGGCGCTGCAACAGGTGCCCGATGTCGGGCCGGAGGTGACGGCGAGTATCCAGGCCTTCTTCTCGGAGGCCCATAATCTCGAAGTGCTGGCCAGCCTCGCGAAGGCCGGCGTCAGGCCGGTGGCGCCCGAAAGCAGGCCTATCTCCGGGCACCCGCTGGCCGGCAAGACGGTGGTGCTGACCGGCACGCTGCTGCGCCTGACCCGCCAGGAGGCACAGGCGAAGCTGCGTGCGCTCGGTGCCAAGGCGGCGGGATCGGTGTCGAAGAAGACCGATTATGTCGTGGCTGGAGAAAACGCCGGCTCCAAGCTCGACAAGGCCAAGGAACTGGGCATCCCGGTGGTCGACGAGGACCAGCTGATGGCATGGTTCGACGAAGGTTAGGGGGCTGATTTCCGTTGCAGGGTTGACGATGGATGGCCGTCCCCTTATGTTGCGGCCCTTCCGTTTGGGGGATCGTCTAATGGTAGGACAGCGGACTCTGACTCCGTCAATCTAGGTTCGAATCCTAGTCCCCCAGCCAGTTTTCCGTGATGAACGATTCTTCATACGGCCTTCACGGCCAGATCATGGCCATCTGACACAGTTACACCTGTCTGGCGCCCATCCCTCCTCCCCTCCCTAGCGATTCGCGCCAGACACCAAGGCCCCGGAGCAATCCGGGGCCTTCTCTTTTGTCATCACGTTTGTGTGCGTTTCTAGGTCAGGCGGATATCGGCGACGACCGGCAGATGATCGGAACTGATGACGGGCAGCGTCTGCAGCGATTCGATCTCCAAAGCACCGCCGACCAGCACGTGGTCGATGCGGCGCTGGGGATTCCAGCTGGGAAACGTGCTGGGGATCGGCCCGGCGAACAGGCGCAGCCCGGTTTCCTTGAGCAGGTGGCGCATCTCGGGCGAATCCGGCGCGCAGTTCATGTCCCCGGCCACGATGATGTCCTGGTGGTGATGGACGAGGTGGGCCAGATAGCGCATCTGGCGCATGCGGCTGCTTTTGCCGAGCGACAGGTGCGTACCGATGAAGGCGACGGAGCGGCCGGCGATCTGGAAGGTGCATTCCAGCGCCGCCCGCCCGTGGCGTGAGGCCGGCAAGCGGTGCTCGATCAGGCGGGACCACGGCAGTTTCGAAAGCAGACCCTGGGTCATGCAGGCCAGATCGCTGAGTTCACGGGTGATCAGGGCGTGCGCATAGGGGAAGCCCGCCTGATGGGCGATGTAGTCCATCTGGTGGATGTAGCGGCTGCGGAACGAGCCGGCATCGGCCTCCTGGATGGCCACGATGTCCATCGACGACACGACGTCCGCGATGCGGTCGAGATTGGCATGGGACTGGGAATGCGGCATCAGGTAACGCAGGCTGTGCGTGACCACGTGCGCAAGCCGCCCGCTGCCGATGCCGGCCTGGATGTTGTAGGTGGCGATGCGGAAGCGCGACGGCACGTTGTCGCTCATGCGCCGTCCCGGTCGTCGGGGATGTCCAGGGCCTCGGGTGCCTCGAGATCGACCTGTTCGATGCGCGAGAAACGCTGGCTGATCTTTTTGGCCGAGATGTGGATCTGCTGGGTGTCCTCGCTGGCCTGGCGGATGTGCGTGGCCAGCTTGTCGAAGCGCTGGCCGAAGCGTTCGAAGTCCCTGGAGAGCTCGGCCAGGTGCTGCTGGATGATATGCACCTGTTCGCGCGTTTCGGCGTCCTTCAGGGCCGAGGCGATGGTGGTCAGGATGGCCATCATGGTGGTGGGGCTGGCCATCCATACATGGCGCTGGTGGGCCAGGGACACGAGATCCGGATGTCTGGCGTGCAACTCGGCGAAGATCGCCTCGGAGGGCATGAACATCATCGCGGCGTCGGTGGTCTCGCCCGGCAGGATGTAGCGCTCCGCGATATCGAGGATGTGCTTGCGCACATCCTGCTTGAATTGCGAGGCGGCCTGCCGGCGCTCGCTCTCCGGGCGGTCGGGATCGACGCTGGCCTGGTAATTCTCCAGCGGGAACTTGGCGTCGATGACCATGTTGCCGACCGGCTCCGGCAGCTTCAGCAGGCAATCGGCCCGGCGGCCGTTGCCGAGCGTGGCCTGCAGCTCGTAGGCGGAGTCCGGCAGGGCCTGGCGCACGAGCTGGTGCAGCTGGATCTCGCCGAAGGCACCGCGCGCGCGCTTGTCGGTCAGCACGTCCTGCAGGGAAACGACGTTCTCGGACAGCTCGGCGATGCGTTCCTGGGCCTTGTCGATCACGGCCAGGCGCGTCAGTACGTCCGTGAACACCTTCTGCGTCTTCTCGAAGCCCTGGCTCAGGCGCTCGTCCACCTTGCCGGAGATGCTGTCGAGCCGCCGTTCGGCCATCCGGGACAGCTCGGCGAACCGCTGGTTCAGGGTGTCGGTGGTATTCTTCAGGGACAGCTGGACGCTGTCGGCGATGCGCTTCTGGTTCTCTCCGAGGCCCTCGCGCAGGCTGTCCGAAAGCAGGCGCTGCTTCTGTTCCATGACCTCGCCGAGGCGGGCGATCAGCAGCTCCTGTTCGCTCTTGCGGGCGATTTCGCTCGCGGACAGCGCCGCCTGGACGGCTTCCAGCTTCTCCTGGAGTTCGGTGATGGCGGCCAGGCGCCGGAGCACCACCAGCAGCAGCACCAGGGATACCGCGACGCCCGCGGCCATGATCCACAGCCAGGGTTGCAGATCACGCATGGCGTGATCCGAGGAAGGCTTCCCGCATGGCCAGGATTCGCGCCTGCAATGCCTTCTCCTCCTCTGTCCGGGCGGTGATCGGGGCGATGGGTTCCGGCTGTCCATGGTCGTTGACCGCAACGAAAACATAGACTGCGTCCATGACAGCGGCGTGATCGTCGTCCGTCAGGCACATGCGGACCGGTACCCACATGCTGGTACGGCCGACCAGCGCCACCTTCGCCTCGATGTCGATCTGCTCACCAGCTGCGGCACTGCGGTAAAACCGGGCCTGATACACGCCTGCGGTCAGGCAGCGCTGGCCGGAATGGCCGTGTGCGGCAAGGAAACAGGTCTCATCGGCCAGCGTCAGCAGCCGTCCGCCATGGATGGTGCCATAGTGGTTCATGTCCTGGGGACGGATGTGGTAGCCGATGCGGATCGTGGTATCGCTGATGCGGTTGCCCATACGACGACAATGTAATGGCTTTGGGCGGGGAAAGGTACCCGCAGATCGCGCGGGCATGTCCGGCCGCTGCAGGCAAGGGCCGTCCGTCGCCATCGGTGAATCTTTGAAATGGCGCTGCTACACTGGCTGCCATGGATGCACGGGCCGGACGGGTTTCCGCATATTGCCTCAGCACGGCAAGGCTGTTGCTTTTCGTCGCCATGACGATGCAGGCCGGCTCCGCGTCGGCCAGTCAGGAGGCCGTCGAGCTGCATGCCGATATCGAGCCGGACGTGATCTATTGCGACGTGCAGCTCGGACAGAATCCCGATGCCCTCGCCGCGACGCTGAAGGACGGAACCCAGGTGACCTTTACCTGGACGGTCAAGGTCTACGAGGTCAAGCCGTACTGGTTCGACTCGGAGGTGGCGAGCGTGCGCATCGAGCGCCAGGTCGTGCCGGATCTGGTGACGCGCAAATGGATGCTGGCGGACCTGACGACAGGCATCCATCGCCGCACCGGATCGCTCGACGATGCCCTGGCGTTCCTGACCCGCCTGCAGCATTTCCCCGTCATCGACCGCAGCCTGCTGCAGCCGGGAAAGAACTACCTGCTCGAGATCCAGCTCGAGGAGGTCAAGGGCGAGATCGAGCGCGGGTGGTGGACCCGCCTATGGGGGAATGAACAGACCACGGGCACGCTGGTTTTCTCTTTGCCATGAAATTCGGCTGGATGAAGATCCTGCCTTTCGTGATGGCCGTGCTGCTGATCGCGCTGGCGTTGGGATTGTGGCCGACCACCCATGGCGGCCTGCTGGCCTGGATCAACATCTCGCTGCTGCTGATGCTGGCGCTGCTGGTCCTGCGCTACGGCGTGCGCCTGGTGCGCGAACGCGGCGAAACGCGGCCGGGTTCGAGGCTCAGGGCCAAGCTGGTCATGGCCCTCGTCGGCATGCTGCTGGTGCCTTCGATGATCCTGCAGCTCGCCGCCTCGCAGATGGTGGAGCGGGGCATGGACGTCTGGTTCGACGTGCGCGTCGATACCCTGCTCGATCGTGCCCTGGGGCTGGCCCAGGGTTTCTACACGCGCGTCGAGACGGAGCTGGAGCACGGCCTGCGCACCTACATGACCGATACCACGCTGCTGCTGGCCATGGACGACCAGAACTTTTCGGCCATCGCCACCCGCCTGTCGGATATCCGCTCCGAGGAGGGCTGGCGGAGCCTGCAGCTGTTCGATGCCAACGAGCGCCTGATCGCTGGCGTCGATGCCGACTCGCTGAGTACGCTGACCGCCGAGCCCTTGAGCGACGCGGCGCGCTCGGCCATGACGCTGGGGCGGGTGGTGACGGAGGTACAGCAGGTCGACGGCCGGGAGTCGGTGGTGGGCTACGCCCCCCTGCGCACGCCGCAGGGCCTCGTGGGCCTCCTGCGGGCGGAGGTGCAGCTGCCCCAGAACGTGGTGCAGACCTCGCGCATGGTCGAGGAGGACTACAAGACCTACCGCGAGCTGGAGCGCAACCGCCAATCCATCCGCGAGCTGTTCGTCCACGTCATGCTGCTGGTGACCCTGATGGTGGTGATGGTGGCGGGCATCGTGGCGCTGATCTTCGCCCGCCGCCTGACCGCGCCGATCGGCGAGCTCGCCTATGCCCTGGGCCGCATCACCGAGGGCGACCTGACGGTGTCGATCCCCGAGGCGCCGCAGGACGAGCTGGGCCTGCTGGTGCGCTCGTTCAACCGCATGGCGGCGCGGCTCAGGGAGAACGTGCAGGCCCTGGAGCGGGCGCAGGACGACCTGACCGAGGCGTTGACCAGCAGCCGCCAGCGCCAGTACGTGCTGGAGACCCTGCTCGGCAACCTGCAGTCGGGCGTGGTGCTGGCCGACGGCGACGGGCGCGTGCGTCTGGTCAACCAGTCGTTCAAGAATCTGCTGTCCCTGCCGGAGACGTGGGGCAGCGGCAGCGAGGTGCGCACCGGCTTCGACGGGCGCCTGCAGCCGGTGCTCGAGTTCTACGAGGAACTGGTCGGCCATGCCCACGGGCAGCTGCAGCGGGAGTTCGAGCTGATGCTGGACCAGCGGCCGCTGCACATCCTGGCGCGTGGGGTGCGCCTGACCTCGGTCGGCTCGGCCAGCTTTTCCGGCCAGCTGATGGTGCTGGACGATATCAGCTCGCTGGCCGAGGCCCAGCGCAGCAAGGCCTGGGCGGAGGTGGCGCAACGCCTGGCGCATGAGATCAAGAATCCGCTGACGCCGATCAAGCTCGCGGCCGAGCGCATGCAGCGCCGCTTCCGGGCGGATGCCAGCGACACCGCGGTCTTCGATACCTGTACCCAGGCGATCATCGGACAGGTCGAGCGCATGCAGCGCCTGATCGCCGACTTCTCGACGCTGGCACGCATGCCGAAACCGCGCATGCAGCCGACCTCGATCGCCGGCGTCGTCACCGAGATGCGCGAGCTGTTCAGCGCCTACGGGCGCGTCCAGGTGAGGAAGCCGGCCAAGGATATCCGCTGCGAATGCGATCCGGACCAGATCAAGCAGATCCTGATCAACCTGCTCGACAACGGCCTGGCCGCGACGAGCGAAAAGGGCAAGGTCAGCCTCGAGGTGGTGCTGGCGGACGATGCGGTCGAATTCCATGTGCGGGACAACGGCATCGGCATCCCGGAAGAGGCGAGGGAATACATCTTCCAGGATTATTACTCGACGAAGCCGAGCGGCTCCGGCCTCGGGCTTTCGATCGCGCGGCGCATCGCCGAGGACCACGGCGGCAGCCTGGTGCTCGAGTCGGCCGGCCATCCCACACACTTCTGCTTGCGACTTCCGATGTCGCATATGAGCATGGTCCAGACATGAATGCGCGTATCATGATCGTGGATGACGAGAAGCCCATCCGTGAATCCTTGCAGGGGCTTCTGGAAGACGAGGGGTACGCGGTCGTATGCGCCGCCTCCGGCGAGGAGGCGGTGGCGCGTTTCCGCAAGCAGCCGGCGGACTGCATCATCCTGGACATCTGGATGCCGGGCATCGACGGCCTGGAGGCGATGAACCGCCTGCGCCAGATCGATGCCGACGTGCCGGTGATCGTGATGTCCGGCCACGCCACCATCGATACCGCCGTGCGCGCCACGCGCCAGGGGGCCTACGATTTCCTCGAGAAGCCGCTGTCGTCCGAACGCCTGCTGATCCTGCTGCGCAACGCCGTCGAGAAGCGCCGCCTCGAGCTCGAGAACGTCGATCTGAAACAGAACATGCAGATGCAGAGCCGCCAGGACCTGATCGGCACCGGGCCGGCGATCCAGCAGGTGCGGGAGCTCTTGAAGCGGGTGGCGCCGACCGATGCCCCGGTGCTGCTGCTCGGCGAGCACGGGACCGGCAAGCGCGTGGCGGCACGCCTGCTCCACGGCTGGTCCCGCCGCGCCGACGCGGCGTTCGTCGAGGTCAATACGGCCAGCATCCCGGAGTCGCGCATGGAGTCCGAACTGTTCGGGCACGAAAAGGGGGCCTTTACCGGCGCCCTGCACACCCAGCGCGGCCGCTTCGAGATGGCGCATCACGGCAGCCTGTATTTCGACGAAGTGTGCGAACTCGGCCTCGGCACCCAGGCGAAGGTGCTGCGGGTGCTGCAGGAGCGCATGATCCAGCGTCTCGGCAATCCGGCCCCGATGGCGGCCGATGTGCGCCTGATCGCGGCCAGCTCCCGTGATCTGGACCGGGAACTGCGCGACGAGCGCCTGCGCGAGGATTTCTACTACCGCCTGAATGTCGTGACGGTGCGCATGCCGGCGCTGCGCGAACGCATCGAGGACCTGCCCGACATCATCGACGTGCTGGCGGCCGAGCAGGCCCGGCTGCTCGGGGGCGTGCCGGTCCGCTTCTCCCAGGAGGTCATCGCCACCATGCAGGCCTATCCCTGGTCAGGAAACCTGCGCGAGCTGCGCAACTACATCGAGCGCTGCCATATCCTGATGCCCGGCGACGAGATCACGCCGGAGAACATGCTGGCGCTGGATCCGTTCCGGCAGCCGAGCCAGCCGGGCGGCGCGCGCCGTGTCGATTTTTCTGGCAGTTTCCACCATGCGCGGGATCATTTCGAACGCAGCTTCCTGCTCCATCATCTGGAGAAGAACGACTGGAACATCAGTCGCACGGCGGCGGACATCGGCATGGAGCGCAGTCAGCTGCATCGTAAGATTCGCGCCTTCGATCTGGCGCAGTCGGAAAGGAAGAAGGAATGAACATATTGATACTCGGGGCGGGCGAGGTCGGGTTCAACCTGGCGCGGCGCCTGGCCATCGAAGGCAATGACGTGGTGGTCGTGGACCAGGATGCGGAGCGGCTGCAGCGTGCGGCCGACCAGATGGACGTGCGCACGGTGCTGGGCTATGCCTCGCATCCGAGCGTGCTGGAGCGGGCGGGGGCGGAAAACGCCGACCTGTTGATCGCGGCCACGACCAACGACGAGGTCAACATGGTGGCCTGCCAGGTGGCCCACACGCTGTTCAAGGTGCCGACGAAGATGGCCCGCCTGCGCGAGACCGAATATACGGGCACGCCCACGCTGTTCGCACGTGACGAGATGGCCATCGATCTGGTGATCTCCCCGGAGACGGAGGCCGCCAAGTCCATCATCAAACGCTTCCAGATCTCCTCGGCCGTCGATGCCCAGGATTTTGCCGACGGCAAGGTGCAGCTGTTGGGGCTGCAGGTACCGCCGAAGGGGGCGATGGCCGGCGTGTCGCTGGCCGATATCGACGAGGTTCTCACCGATGTACGTGCCTACGTCGTGGCGCACGAGCACAACCATCGCTGGCGCGTTCCCGATGCGTCGACGGTGCTGCTGGCCGGCGACAGCATCTACGTGGCGATCGATCGCCAGCACGTGCAGCGCTTCCTGTCCAGCACCGGCTCCCAGCCGGTCCAGGGCACCGGGCGGCATGTGATGATGGTCGGCGGCGGCCATGTCGGCTATGTGGTGGCCCGCGAGCTCGAGCAGCTCGGGGTGTCCCTGAAGGTGGTCGAGCACAACGAGACCCGGGCCGAGTGGCTGTCCGAGCACCTGAGCCGCAGCGTCGTCATCCACGGCGATGCCATGGACCGCGAGCTGCTCGAACAGGAATCGGTCGATCGCATGGAGCATTTCATCGCGCTGACCAACGACGACGAGACCAATATCCTGGCCAGCCTGATCGCCCGCCAGTACAAGGTGCCGCACATCATCACGCTGGTGAACCGGGATATCTACACCGACCTGGTGCGCCAGATCGGCCTGAACGTCACGGTATCGCCCAAGTTCACGACCTTCTCCGCCATCATGCGCCATGTGCGCAAGGGGCGCATCCTCGGCACCTCGCCGCTCGGCGACGGCACCCTCGAGGTCATCGAGGCCGAGGCGCTGCAGACCTCGAATATCCTGAACAAGCCCCTGAAGCAGCTGCAGCTGCCGGCCGGCACGGTCATCGGCGCCATCCTGCGCAACGGGGAGGTGATCATCCCGGACGGCAAGACGCTGATCCGTCCGCACGACCGCGTGATCATGGTGGCCCAGAGTACCGCCATGCGCGCGGTGGAAAAGCTGTTCGAAGTCCATCTGGAATTCTTTTAAGGCCTGTTCACGTAAAATGCGAACGAAGCGCTGCACCCGAAATGGTGCAAGGCGAGGCGCGAGGAGCGAGGTTTGGTGAATCCGAATAAACGACGAGCGACGCAGCACGGCGCCAATGCGGGCGCAGCCCTGCGGCCGTGTCGCTGCGCTCGTATTTTAGTGAACAGGCCCTAAGCCATGCATCTTAGGGGGGTCATCTCCACGCTCGGCGTCCTCGTGGCGCTGTTCGGGCTGAGCATGGTCGTGCCAACCGCGGTCGACCTGTACTACGGAACGGGCCAGGCGCTGCATTTCATCCTCGCCAGTCTGATGGTGGTTGTCCTGGGATTGGCGATGCGCAAGCTGGGTGGCCGACTCGATTACCAACTCAGCCACAAGGACGGCTTCCTGATTGTCTCCATAGCGTGGGTATTGCTGTCCATCCTGGGTGCCGTACCGCTGTGGACCACGGGCGTGTGCCATACCTTCTGGGACGGCTTCTTCGAGTCCGCCTCGGGCCTGACGACGACGGGATCGACGGTGCTCAGCGGCCTGGACAGCATGCCGCGGGCAGTGTTGTTCTGGCGCTCGATGGAACAGTTTATCGGCGGCATGGGGATCATCGTGCTGGCCGTGGCCGTCATGCCGCTGCTGGGTGTCGGCGGTATGCAGTTGTTCAAGGCCGAGGTGCCGGGGCCGGTCAAGGACAAGCTGACCGCGCGCGTGGCGGAAACGGCCAAGGCGCTGTGGTATATCTATTTCGGCATCACCGTCGTCTGCGCCATCTGCATGTGGCTGGCCGGCATGAGCACGTTCGACGCGATCAACCACGCCATGTGCACGCTGGCCACCGGCGGCTTCTCGACCCATGACGCCAGTATCGGCTATTTCCATTCGCCGCTGATCGACTGGGTGACCGTCGTGTTCATGTTCCTGGGCAGTGTGAACTTCAACCTGCACTTCGCGGCGCTGAGGCGCGGCATCTCGCTGAAGGCCTATGTGCAGGACGAGGAGTTCATCGCCTATGTCAAATGGCTGGCGTTCCTGCTGCTGGCCATCGGACTCGTCGCCGTACCCAAGGGCGCCACCATCTCCGATGTGGTGTTCAATACGGTGTCGCTGGTGTCGACGACCGGTCTGGTCTCGTCCGATTACAGCCTGTGGCCGCCGGTGACGGGCATTCTGCTGATCATCGGCATGCTGATCAGCGGCTGCGCCGGGTCGACCAGCGGCGGCGGCATCAAGGTCGTGCGCATGCTGCTGCTGTTCCGCCAGGGCAAGCGCGAGCTGCGCCGCCTGATCCATCCGCACGCGGTCATCCAGATCAAGCTCGGCCTGACCCGCATCCCGGAGTCGGTGGTGCAGGCCCTGTGGGGCTTTCTGGCGCTCTATGTCGTGTGCTTCGGCATCCTGGTCACGCTGGTGGCCCTGACCGGCGTGGACATGATCACGTCGATCTCCGCCGTCGTGACCTGCGTGACCAACAGCGGGCCGGGCTTCGGGCTGGTGGGTCCGGCCTCGAATTTCGGCGGCCTGCCGAGTGCGGCCAAGGGCATCCTCGCCTTTGCCATGATCATCGGCCGCCTGGAGATTTTCAGTTTCTTCGTGCTGCTGATGCCGGAGTTCTGGCGGCGCTAGAGCAGCGAGGAACGAGTGCTGAGTGCCGGAAAAACTCGCTACGCGTCCCTCGTCTCTCGCTCCTTATCCCTTGTCGGCATCGATTCCGGCTCCAGGGTCACATTGATCAGGCCGCGCACCGGATCGGTGGATTCGATGCGCACGCGCAGCCTGTCCCCGAGATGGTAGGCATGGCCGCCACGGCGGGCCACGAGCCGGTGCCCGGTCTCATCGAGGATGTACTGGGAGCCCAGGCTGTCGAGCGACAGCGAGCCCTCGGCCAGGGTCGGCTGCAGCTCCAGGAACATGCGCCGCTTGCTCATGCCGGAGATCACGGCAGCGAATTCCGAGCCGACGTCCTTGGCATGGTACAGTGCCGCCAGCATGGCCTGCGTATCCCATTCCGACTGGGTCTGCTTGCGTTCCTGGACCGAGGTGGTCTCGCCGATGGCGGCCAGCTCCGAGGCCGGGAGCGCCGCATCCGGCGACTCGTTCCTGAGCATGGCCTTCAGCCGCCGGTGCACGGTCAGGTCGGCATAGCGGCGGATCGGGCTGGTGAAATGGCAGTAGGAGCGGTAGGCCAGGCCGAAATGCCCGAGGTTGTCGGGTGAATACCGCGCCTGCTGCATCGAGCGCAGGATCAGCCGGTGCAGCACATGCGCCACCGGGGTGTCCGAGGCCTGTTCGAGGATGCGCTCCACGTCGGCGGGCCTCAGCGGCCGGTTCGGCTTGTTGGGCAGGGCCAGGCCGAAGGGGGCCAGGAAATCGTTCAGCAGCTGCACCGATTCCGGCTTGGGCGGCGCATGCACGCGGTACAACAGCGGCACCTGCCGTTCCTCGAAGTATTCGGCCATGGCCGTGTTGGCGGCGAGCATCATCTCCTCGATCAGGCGGTGGGAGACGAGACGTTCCTGCACATCGAGCGAACTGACCGTGTTGTCGTGCAGCACGGCGCGCACCTCGGGCAGGTCCAGATCCAGCGCCCCGCGCTTTTTGCGCATCTTCTCCAGCATGCCGAACAGCCGTTCGGCCTGGCGCAGCATGGCGCGCACCGCCTCATCGGGCACGGCACCGGCATCCCCGTCCTGCAGCCAGGCGCCGACCTGGCGGTAGGTCAGGCGGGCGCGCGAACGGATGACGGCCTCATGCACCTGCACCGCCCGGCGGGTGCCGTTGGCATCGAAGCGCATGCGCACCACCATGGCCAGCCGCAGCACCTGCGGGTTCAGCGAGCAGACGCCGTTGCTCAGCCGCTCCGGCAGCATCGGGATCACGCGGTCCGGGAAGTAGAAGGAATTGCCGCGCTCGCCGGCGTCGCGATCCAGGGCCGTGCCCGGGCGGACGTATTCGGCCACGTCGGCGATGGCGACCCAGGCCTCGAAGCCCTCGCCGCGCGGATGCACGCAGACGGCGTCGTCGAAATCGCGGGCATCCTCGCCGTCGATGGTGACGAACTCCAGATGCGTGAAGTCGGCGTGATGCGGGAAGCGGCCGGGCACCACCTCGGGATCGATGCCTTCGGCCTCCTGCTGCACGTCGGCGGGGAAATCCCCGGGCAGGCCGTTTTCGGCGACGACCAGGTCGATCAGCTTGGCCGGCTCCAGGATGTCGCCCAGCACGCCGACGACATGGCCGCGCAAGGGGACGCTGCCGCGCTCGACGCGCACGCGTACCCAGTCGCCGTCGTGCGCCCCCGCCGCATCCCTCGCCTTGATCAGGATTCGCTGGGGCATGCGCCGCGAGCGCGGCTCCACCATGCCGATGCCCTCATGGATGACCAGGCGGCCGACCAGCGTGTCGCTGGCCTCATGCACCACGCGAATCAGCTCGGCGGCGGTGCGGCCGCGCCGGTTCACCACCCGCACCTCCACCACATCCCCATGCATCAGGCCGGCGGTCTCGCCGGCCGGCAGGAACAGATCCTTGTCCTGGCCCTGCACGCTGACGAATCCGTAGCCGTCCGGGTGCAGGCTCAGCGAACCGACCCAGCTGCGCCGGCGCCCCGTGGATGCAAGCTGCCGCCCATGCCTGCTCAGTTCGCCATCGTCCAGCATCTGCGCGATGGTCCGCTCCAGCGCCTTGCGGTCACCGGCGCGGTGCAGGCGCAGGGACTTGGCCAGCTCGTGGACGTCGCCCCGGCCGTCCGGCATCTGGCGGATGGCATCCAGGACCTGCTGGGGCCGGAGGCGCGACGGTTGGGGCTGATGCCGGCCCTTGGGTTGCTGATGGTGACGGGGGGGTCCGCTATTCTTTCTTGACACGTAGGTGCTCCATTTTACTATTCCGGCCCTCGCATGGCGCTTTGCCGCATGCGGGTCGATGCCGAGGTGGCGGAATTGGTAGACGCGCTGGCTTCAGGTGCCAGTGACCTCACGGTCGTGCTGGTTCGACTCCAGTCCTCGGTACCATGATCGGGTATCCGGCCACAGGCCCGGCGCTTCGGCGCCGGGCTTTTTTTCGCCGCCGCCGTCCCCGGCACGCTAGCAGAGTTGCTTACGTAAATCGCCTGCCTTGTAGCCAGCCTTTCCCTTACTCATAATGGGCTTCATGGGGATGGCAAGCGAACAACAGGACAGGATGGTCGGCCTGCTGCAGCGGCTGTCCATGCTGCATGGATGGTCGGCGCGCACGACCGAGTCCTATGTCCACGACATCCGCCATGCCGATGCCTATTTCCGGGCGGTACAGCATACGGATGCGTTCGCCGCGGACCGGGAGCAGGTGTTGCAGTACTTCGCTGCCCTGCGCCAGCAGGGATTCCGCGAGTCGACCATCCAGCGCCGGCGCAGCGCCATGGCGACCTGGTTCACTTTCCTGCAGGAGGAGGGGCTGCGCGGCGATCATCCGGCCCGGCAATTGCCGAAGATGCGCAAGAGCCGGCCGCTTCCGAAGCTGATGAACGAAACGGACGTCGAGCGGCTGCTGCTGGCACCGGATGTGCAAAGCGGTGTCGGGCTGCGCGACCGCTGCATGCTGGAGCTGTTGTACGCCACCGGCCTGCGCGTCAGCGAGCTGGTCGGCCTGGCCATGGGCAACCTGGACATGCAGGGCGGGCTGGTGCGCGTCATCGGCAAGGGTGACAAGGAGCGTCTGGTGCCGTTCGGCGAGGAGGCCGAGCGCTGGCTGCGCGCCTGGCTGGAGCAACGTCCGTCCGTGCGCAGTGCCTACCTGTTTCCCGGCCGGCAGGGGCGACCGATGACGCGCCAGAATTTCTGGCAGCGCCTGCGCCTGTACGCGCGCAAGGCCGGCGTCGTGCCCGCCCCGTCGCCGCATACCCTGCGTCATGCCTTCGCCACGCATCTGTTGAACCACGGGGCCGATCTCAGGGCGGTGCAGATGCTGCTCGGGCATGCCAACATCAGTACCACGGAGATCTATACCCACGTCACGCGGGCCAGGCTGCACGAGCTGGTGAATCGCAGCCATCCCCTGGGAGGGGCGGCATGAACGCCGGCTATGCCGTCAGCGACAAGCTCAGGGCCGCGCGCAAGGCGGTCTCGCGCCGGGCGTTCTCCGAGGCCAAGGCCCTGTTTGCCGAGGTGCTGCAGCAGGAAGACATGCGCGCGGATATCGATGTCCGGCTCAGGCACGCCTACTGTGCCGAGCAAACCGGGGATTACACCGATGCCGTGGCATCCTACCGGCAGGTGGTGACGAGCTATCGGGACACGGGCGAAAACGCCGCCGCCGAGAAACTGCTGGCGAAGATCCAGGACCTGGAGCAGGCCGAGATCGATGCGCTGGAGAACGAGAAGGTCGAATCCGCGCCGGAGATCCGGCCCATCGGCGTCAATACGCCGCCCATGGAGCGCCAGGCGCTGATTCGGCGCCTGTGCCAGATCGGCATTCCCAGGCACCTGGATGCCCGCGACCTGCTCTGCCGCGCCGGGGACCCGCCTGCCCACCTGTGGCTGCTCCGCTCCGGTTCGCTGCGAGTCGAGGTCGAGGGCTATGATGAGCAGGCGAGCATGGAGCCGCCGGACGGCGGCATGATGCTGGTCGGCGAGGGCGGGTTCTTCACCCAGCAGCGGCGGGCGGCGACGGTGGTCGCGGAAGCGCCTACGGATGTGTTCGAGATCTCGCGCGACGTGGTGACCGTCGAACAGCATGCCGATCCGTCGTTCGCGGCCGGCATGGATGCGCTGCTGCTGGACTACTGGATCGAGCCGGTGCTGTCGCGGCACGATGTGTTCGAACGCATCAACGACGTCGATCGCCGGCGCCTGGCCTCCGAATTCGAGAAAATGGAGGTCGATGCGGGTCAGACCCTGATCGAGGCCGGCGAGCAGCAGGATGCGGCCTACCTGCTGTTGTCCGGCTGCGCCTTCCTGATGCATGCCGATCCCGCGCAAGGGGACGACAGCCTCGAGGACGGGGACGGCTCGTTCACGACCAGCCTGTTCCCGGCCGACCTGATCAATCTCGGGGGGCTGCTGCACGATTTCGTCAGCCCGTACCGGGTCGTTGCGGCCACGCCCCTGCAGCTGCTGAGGCTGTCCCGGGAACGATTCGAACCCTATGCCATGCGACGATCCTGGATCATCGATGCGATCGTGAAGATCTCCCGCAAGCCTGCGCATCTGCAGGTCATGAAACCGGACGAGTCCTACCGATGGTTCATCAATCGCGACATTTCGGCCGCGTGACGCCGGGGTGAGCGGGTTGGCTTCCGATCACGCCAAGGTGTTCCGCGGTGCCCGCGAGGCCGTTCGCAACGGGGATTTCGGAAAGGCACGCCAGCTCTACGATAGCCTGCGCAAGATGGGCGCCGGGGATCAGGACAAGGAGGTGCAGCAGCACTATGCCTATGCCTGCGAGCGCACCGGGGATTACAGCGAGGCGCTGGACGCATACCGGGAGCTGATGCGCCAGTATCTGGACGATGGTGTCGACGAGCTGGATGAATCGCTCCCGACGTCGGGCGGGGAGGCCATCGATGTCGACCGCATGCAGCACTTCAGCCGCGATGCCGACGAGTCGAAGCTGATCTTACGCCTGTTCCGCGATGCGGACAGCCGCAAGGTGCAGGCCGGAGCGTTCCTGTGCCGGGCGGGAGAGGTGGCCAACCAGATGTGGCTGCTGACCGGAGGCAAACTCGACGTGATTTTGCCGGGGCAGGGGGTGATGCGGGTGAGCGGGACACCGAAGCGCCCTTGCCTGCTCGGTGAGCTGCCGTATTTCACCCGCATGCGCCGCTCCGCCGATCTGCACGCGGACACCGAGGCGAGCGTGCTGGAGCTGCCGTACGCGCGCATTCCCGAGATCGTGCACGAGGCGCCCGATATCGGCCTGCTGCTCGAGCACCTGTTCCGGCACCGCCTGGTGCTGCAGGTGCTGTCCAAGCACCAGATCTTCAAGCTGCTGAACGACGTGGATCGGCGGCGGATCGCCATGATCTTCGAGAACACCTGCCTCAAAGCGGGGGAGGTGCTGGCGGAAAAGGGCCAGGAGGTGCCGGAGGCCTACATGGTGCAGTCGGGTACGATGCTGCTGCTGTACCGCAATGCCGAAGGCAAGGAGACGCTGATCGGCAGCATGCAGGTGGGGGACATGTTCCACCTGGGCGGCCTGTTGCGCGGCTTCCACGCCCCGTACCGCATCGTTGCCGGTACCCCGGTGCGGCTGTTGCGCCTGCCGCGCGCGCGGCTCGAACCCTTCATGCTGCATCGACCGTGGCTGATCAAGGCGCTGGTCAGGCGCAGCCGCATGGCGGGAGAACAGCAGATCATGCATCCGGAGGCCGGGGATCTCTGGGCAGCCGACCGCTACGTCGATCTCGATCGTACTTTGGGTTGATCATTCCCCAGACTCCGCTACCTTCACCGGGCACGAGGAGGCGCGATATGACCAAACCGGAGGCATCCACCCCGACGCTGGTTCCCGGCCTGGCCGGCGTGCCCATCGCCGAATCGGCCATCTCCTTCATCGATGGACAGCGGGGCCACCTGGAATACCGCGGCATCGATATCGAGACCCTGGCGGAGCGCTCCACCTTCGAGGAATGCGCCTATCTGCTGATTTACGGCCATCTGCCGACACGCGAGCAGCTGGCCGCATTCGACGCCGGCCTCCGGCACCACCGCCGCGTCAAGTTCCGTATCCGCGACATGATCAAGTGCTTTCCCGAGTCCGCGCATCCGATGGACGCGCTGCAGGCCAGCGTGGCGGCGCTGGGGATGTTCTACCCGATTCCCCGCGGCCTGGATTCCGGCGTCTTCGATGACGAGGTGGTCCGGTCGGCATGCCTGCGCCTGATCGCCAAGATGCCGACGCTGGTGGCCGCCTATGCGCGCATGCGTCACGGGGACGATCCGATCGCGCCGCGCGATGACCTGACCCATGCCGGAAATTTCCTGTACATGCTGACCGGGGAGGAGCCCGACGAGTTGAGCGAACGCGTGATGGATGTGGCGCTGATCGTGCATGCCGACCATACGATGAATGCCAGCACCTTCGCCATGCGCGTCACCGCCTCGACCCTGGCCGACCCGTATACGTCGATCAGCGCCGCCATCGGCGCCCTGTCCGGCCCCCTGCACGGCGGCGCCAACGAGGACGTGCTGAAGATGCTCGATGGCATCGAATCGCCCGACCATGTCCAGTCCCTGATCGAGCGCAAGCTGGCCAACAAGGAGAAGATCCCCGGCCTGGGACACCGCATCTACAAGACCAAGGATCCCCGGGCCACGCTGTTGCAGGAGTTGTACGGGCAGATGGCCGAACGCTTCGGCTCGGACCGGACCTACGAGGTGGCCAGCCGTATCGAGTCCCTGGTGGCGGACAGCCTCGGCAGCAAGGGCATCTGTCCGAACGTCGATTTCTATTCCGGCATCGTCTATCGCAAGCTCGGCTTCGATCCGAGCCTGTTCACGCCGATCTTCGCCATGGCCCGCGTGGCCGGCTGGCTGGCCCATTGGCGGGAACAGCTGCCGGCCAACCGGATCTTCCGCCCGATCCAGATCTACACCGGCGGCCACGGGCAGCCCTATGTCCCGATCGGGGAGCGGGGCTGAGGAAGCGTGAAAGGTGAATCGTGAAGGGGCTCGTTTCACCCTTCACGCCTCACATCCCTCCCTCAGGCCAGGCTGCACAGGGAGATGGCCTGCTGCCGGTTCTGGACCTTCAGCGCCTCCAGGATGAAGCCGATGTGGAATTTGACGGTGCTGACCGACAGCGTGAGCCGGTCGGCGATTTCCTTGTTGCTCAGGCCCATGCAGACCATGCCCAGGATCTCCCATTGCCGTTCGGTCAGGTGGATGGCCTTGGCATCCGCCACGATGTCCCGGGGGATGTAGATGTCGCCGCGCAGCACGGTATCGATGCCTTCCAGCAGATCCCCGGCCGACATGGTCTTCGACACGTAGCCCCTGGCACCGAATGCCAGCATGGTTTGCACCAGGATCGGATTGTCGACCGCCGAACAGACCAGTACCCTGGTATCGGGGAAGCGCCGGATCACATCGCAGGCGCCGGTCAGGCCATTCATGTCCGGCATGAAGATGTCCAGGATCACGAGCGCGGGCACATGCCGGGCACAGGCGTCTTCCACCTGGTGATAGTCCTCCGCTTCGAGGAGCCCGGCATCGGGGTAGACGCTGGCCAGCAGCGTGCGTATCAGTTGCCGGTGCATGGCGTGGTCGTCGGCGATCAGCAGATCCATGAAGTGGGTATAGACCCTGTGTGCCCGCCGTGACCGTACGGGGTAACACGGATCCGTCGCAGGGCCTGCGCTGCATGCAGGGAGAAATGTGTCTATATTTTCTGAGACCGCCCGATCGCTGCATTCCGAAGGAGGATACGGCTTGACCAGTCCGCTGTATGACGCGCATCGCTGCCTTTGCACCCGGGATCGGGCCGGTGCGCTGCCGTCCGTCGCTTCAGGGGGGAGCCGTGGCTGAGCAGGCCGCGCCCGTGGTCGGGGCGAGCGAGGAGGAACTGCAGGCCGAGATCGATCGCCTCAACCAGACGCTGCAGACGTTGATGCACCATGCCGAACAGCGCGGCAGCGTGCGGGGGGAGGACTTCGATCTGGTCCAGACGGCGCTGCAGCTCGTCGACGAGTTGCGCCAGCGCACGACCGAGCTGGTGGAATCGACCCTGCGCGAAAACCGCAAGATCAGCCGCGCCCTGCACGAATCGGAAGAGAAATTCCATCGCCTGATCGAGCAGTCCCTGGTCGGCATCAGCCTGTCGGACCTGGAACGCTTCAGTTACGTCAATCCGAAATTCGCCGAGATCACCGGCTACAGCGTCGATGAGCTGTTGCGGATGGGGCCGATGGACATCACTCCGGAGGCCAACCGTCCCGAGGCGACGCAGATGATGCGCCAGGGCCTGGCCGGCGAATTCGACACCAATTTCACCGCCGTCATCAACGTGCGGCGCAAGGACGGCACGATCGTGATCGCGGAGCTGACCGGCGGCCCGCCCGTCGACGTCGACGGCAGGCCCGAGCTGATCGCGATGATCGTGGATATCACCGAAAAGGTGCGCGCCGAGAACGAGATCAAGGTGCTGAACGAGAAGCTGCACGAGCTGGCCATCCGCGATGGGCTGACCAGCCTGTTCAACCGGCGTTATCTGGAGGAATCGCTGGCGCGCGAACTGATCCGGGCCGAGCGGGACGGGAGCCCCGTCAGCCTGGTGATGGGCGACCTGGACCATTTCAAGGCCGTCAACGATACCTACGGCCACCAGTTCGGGGACAGGGTGCTGCAGGCATTCGGGGGCCTGATTCGCCAATACTCGCGCGGCAGCGATATCCCCTGCCGCTACGGTGGCGAGGAGTTTATGATGGTGCTGCCCAACATGAGCGGGGAGAAGGCCCGCGAACGGGCGGAATACCTGCGTACATTGATCGCCGACACGCCCGTCAGCATCGATGACGTTTCGGTATCGATTTCCGCCTCCTTCGGCGTCGCGGTGTTCCCCGAGCATGCGCATGATGTCGACAAGCTGATTGCAGCGGTGGACAGGGCACTGTACCGGGCCAAGCAGGCCGGCAGGAACCGGGTGGTGCTGGCCACCGGGGACTGATTCGCAGCACGGTCCATCTGCTGTGCGCGGCTTGACCTTTCACCCACGATCGGGTGGCTTAGACGTTTCCATCGACCGGACAGGAGGGGCCCATGAGCGGCAAACAGACGAACGCAACGGAGCGCCATGCGCGCATCGCGATCGTGACCGGAGCCTCCTCGGGTATCGGCGAGGCGACCGCGAGGCGCCTGGTGGCCGCCGGCTTCGGCGTCGTCGGCAACGCGCGCAATGTCGAAAAGCTTTCCCGGATGGAGCGGGAGCTTGGGGAGGGCTTCTGCGGCGTCGCCGGGGATGCGGCGGACGTGGCGGTGATCGAGCGGCTGTTCGCGGCCGCGGCCGAGCGTTACGGCCGGCCGGCCGACATCGTCGTCGCCAATGCCGGCAGGGGGCTGGGCGGTGCGGTCACCCAGGCCGACCTGGCTGCATTCGAGGACATCCTGCGCCTCAACGTCACCGGTACGCTGGCGCTGCTGCAGCAGGCGGCGCGGCAGATGGTGGCGCGCCAGGCCTCCGGGTTCCCCGAGTCGCCCGCCGACATCGTGGTCATCGGCTCGGTCGTCGGCCGGCACATCTCGCCGTTCAGCGCCGTCTACGGCTCCACCAAGTATGCGGTGCATGCGCTGACGGAGGGCCTGCGCCGCGAGGTCGGGCCGAAGGGGGTGCGCGTGACCCTGGTCGAGCCCGGGATCGTGGTCAGCGGCTTCCAGGATGCCGCCGGCTACGACGATGCCCAGGTGCAGCAGTTCCACGAACGCTTCGGGCCGCTGCTGGTCGGGGAGGACATCGCCAACGCCATCCATTTCGTCGTGACCCAGCCCCCGCACGTGCACGTCAGCGACATCATGGTCCGGCCCGTCCGCCAGGATTACCCCTGATCCAGACCTGTTGATCCCATCACACGCCGGCCACGGTTATGCCATGGCCAGGAAACAACAACGGCCCCGAGCGACCGGGGCCGTTGTGTGTTGAGGCAAGAGGACCGTGATTACAGCTTGCCCGATTCCTCGGCCAGGTACGAGGCCACGCCCTTGGCATCCGGCACCATGGCCTTCTCGC
>CAZBLR010000024.1:0-26916 GCA_964492895.1 uncultured Zetaproteobacteria bacterium
GCCGGCATGCGCGGCCTGATGGCCAAGCCGGACGGCTCGATCATCGAGACGCCGATCACGGCGAACTTCCGCGAAGGCCTGACGGTGCTGCAGTACTTCATCTCCACGCACGGCGCCCGTAAGGGTCTGGCCGATACGGCGCTGAAGACCGCGAACTCCGGTTACCTGACCCGCCGTCTGGTCGACGTGGCCCAGGATGCCGTCGTGCGCATCCAGGATTGCGGCACCGAGAACGGCATCACGGTGACGGCACTGGTCGACAGCGGCGAGATCATCGAGTCGCTGGCCGAGCGGGCGCTGGGCCGCGTGCTGCTCGAGGCGGCCGAGGACCCGCTGACCGGTGCCGAGATCGCACCGGCCGGGGCCATGGTCAACGAGGAGCTGGCCGACAAGATCGAGGAATCGGGCGTCGAGAGCCTGCGCATCCGTTCGGTGCTGACCTGCGAGGCCGAGGAAGGCATCTGCGCCACCTGCTACGGCCGCGACCTGGCCCATGGCAGCCCGGTCTCCATCGGTGAGGCGGTCGGCGTCATCGCCGCCCAGTCCATCGGCGAGCCCGGCACGCAGCTGACGATGCGGACCTTCCACGTCGGTGGTACCGCCTCGCGTTCGGCCGAGCAGGCCCACGTCGAGTCGAAGTTCTCCGGCACGGCCAAGGTGCTGCAGGCGGTGCAGGTGCGCGACAGCAACGGCGCCGACATCGTCATCAACCGCCACGCCGAGATCGTCATCGCCGACAAGGCCGGCAAGGATCTCGAGCGTCACCGCGTGCCGTACGGCGCGCGCCTGATGGTCAAGGACGGCGACGGGGTCAAGGCCGGCCAGAAGCTGGCCGAGTGGGATCCGTACACGATGCCGCTGATCGCGGAGGTGGACGGCAAGATCCGTTACGTCGACCTCGAGGACGGCCGCACCATGCGCGAGGAGACGGACGACGTGACCGGCCTGTCCAACCGCGTGGTCATCCAGCAGGCCGACACGCGTCGCGAGACGCTGCGTCCGCAGATCCAGCTGATGGATCCGAAGAATCCGGAAGGCGAGCCGATCACGCTGCCGCGTACGCATGCGCCGGCCCGTTACTTCCTGTCTCCGGGCGCCATCCTGAACATCGACAACGGCGACGAGGTCAAGGCGGGCGACGTGCTGGCACGTATTCCGCGCGAGGCCGGCAAGACCAAGGACATCACCGGTGGTCTGCCGCGCGTCGTTGAGCTGTTCGAGGCGCGCAAGCCCAAGAACCTGGCCTTCATCGCGCCGAGGGACGGCACCATCGGCTTCGGCAAGGATATCCGCGGCAAGCGCCGCGTGATCATCGAGCCGGACGACGGTTCCGATGCCATCGAGTTCCAGGTGCCGAAGGGCAGCCACATCACGGTCCAGGAAGGTGACCGCGTGCGCAAGGGCGACCGCCTGATGGAGGGCTCGCCCGCCCCGCACGACATCCTGTCGGTGCTGGGCATCGAGGCCCTGGCCAAGTACCTGACCGACGAGGTGCAGGAGGTCTACCGTCTGCAGGGCGTGAAGATCAACGACAAGCACATCGAGGTCATCGTGCGCCAGATGATGCGCAAGGTGCAGATCATCGAGCCGGGTTCGTCGAACTACGTGGCCGGCGAGCAGGTCGAGCGGCGCCAGGCACTGGCGGTCAACCGCGACCTGGAGGCCGAGGGCAAGGTGCCGGCGAGCTTCGAGCCGGTGCTGCTCGGCATCACCAAGTCGTCGCTGAACACCGAGTCGTTCATCTCGGCGGCCTCGTTCCAGGAGACGACGCGCGTGATCACCGAGGCGGCGCTGGCCGGCAAGGTGGACTGGCTGAACGGCCTGAAGGAGAACGTCATCCTGGGCCGCCTGCTGCCGGCCGGTACCGGCCTGGCCGCCCGCATGGCACCGAAGCCGGAGGTCGAGCAGGAGGCCGAGAGCGAGGAGGAGTATGCCCGTCGCCACGAGCTGGCGGCCGAACTCGAGGTGTACGTCGACGAAGGGGGAGAGGAACCCCCGGAGGAGATGGTCGGCGGGGACGGCAGCGACGAGGAAGCGGCGTAAGCCGCGCAAACGGACAAGGGGCGCCTGCGGGCGCCCCTTTTTTTGTCTATGGTCGGGACATCAGGAGGTGAAGCATGAACGGAAGAACCATGCCCACGATCATGATCATCGCAGCCGCCCTGTCCCTGGCCGCCTGCCAGCAGTCCGGCAAGCCGGCCGCGCCCGGGGCTCCGGTCGCCACGCAGCCGGCACCCGAGGCCCAGCCGGCGCCCACGGCCCCCGAGCCGGAGGCATCCGCGGCCATGACCGCCAAGCCCGAGGCACCGGCAGCGAAGCCGGAAGCGGCGGCCCCGGCCATGACGCCAAAGCCCGCGGCACCGATGACGCCCAAGCCGGAAGCCAAGCCGGCACCCGTTGCGGCACCGAAGCCCGCGGCCGCCCCGGCCATGACCGCCACGCCGGAAGCGGCGCCTGCGAAGCCCGCGGCCATGCCGGCGACGGCGAAGACCTTCAATACCGGGAAATGCGCAGCCTGCCACGCCGTTGATCACGACAAGGTCGGGCCCGCCTGGAAAACGGTGGTCGAGAAGTACGGCGATGCGGCCACGCTGGCCAAGGACTTCGAATCCGGGTTCAAGGAGCGCCGGGTCGCCAATTCCATCGCCAAGTGGAAATCCAAGGAAGGCCTGATGACGTCGCAGTTCAACAGCCTGATCAAGGGCCACGAGAAGGAAGCGGCGCACGCGCTGTTCGAGACCGTCAAGAACGGCAAGTTCGGCGATTACTGATCCCCGTCCGGCTTGACAGGACGCAGGGCGGCTCCGGGCCGCCCTGCGTTCTTGCGCCTTCCTGATCAACCCGGACCGGAATGCTTCAGTGGTTGCATGCAGGGATGACGGGTCTACATTGGCGTGGTGTGCGACAGGGTCGCTGCGGGGGAGTGCATGAGGCTGCCGATGACGATGCTCTGCGGATCGATGCTGGCCGGCATGATGCTGGCGGGCTGCTCGGCGCCGACGCCGAGGAATCTCGGCGTGCACGGGGGACGGCTGACGCCCTGCCCGTCCTCGCCGAACTGCGTCTGCTCCCAGGACCGGGACAAGCAGCATGCGATCGCCTCCTTCACGTATACCGGCACGCGCCAGGCGGCGATGGCGCGGCTGGCCAAGGCGATCGAGGGCATGTACGGCGCGAAGATCGTGGAACAGAGTGCCGATTACCTGCACGCCGAGTACACCACGCGCTGGATGCGCTTCGTCGACGATGTCGAGTTCTATGCCCCGGCCGATGCCTCCACCGGCACCAAACTGATCCAGGTGCGCTCGGCCTCGCGCATCGGCTACTCGGATTTCGGCGTCAACCGCAAGCGCGTCGAGGCCATCCGCCGCCGCTTCGAGGCGGCCGCCAGGGGAGGGTAATCATGCGTCTTTTGCACACGATGATCCGCGTCGGGGACCTGGAGCGTTCGCTCGCGTTCTACACCGAAGTGCTGGGCATGCGGCTGCTGCGCCGCAAGGATTATCCGGAAGGCCGATTCACGCTGGCCTTCGTCGGCTACGGGCCGGAAGACGAGACGGCGGTGATCGAGCTGACCCACAACTGGGACACGGCCGCCTACGATCTCGGCAACGGCTTCGGCCATGTGGCCATCGCCGTCGACGATATCGTCGCGGCCTGCGAACGCATCCGGCAACGTGGCGGCGTGATCACGCGCGAGCCGGGGCCGATGAAGCACGGCACCACCGTCATCGCTTTCGTCAGGGATCCGGACGGCTACGCCATCGAGCTGATCGAGGCCAAGGACTGACGGCTGCGTCAGCCCTTCAGGGTCGCAGCCGAATCGAACAGGAATTTGCGGAAGGCCACCCCCGCCGGGCTCAGGCGCCTGCTGGTGGGATGGGCGATGTACCATTGCCGGCGCAGCGGGAAGCCGCGCACGTCCAGGCGCACCAGCGTACCCGCGGCCAGCTCCGCCTGTACGGTCATCTCCGACAGCATGGTCACGCCCAGGCCGCTGGCCACGCTCTGCTTGACCGCCTCGTTGCTGCCCAGCTCCATGCGCGTGCGCGGCGTGATGCCGTGTTCGTCGAAGAAGGCCTCGGCGGCGAGCCGGGTGCCGGAGCCCTCCTCGCGCAGGATGAACGACAGGCCGTCGAGCCGTTCGGGCGCGATATCGGCTTCGCCGGCCAGCGGGTGATCGGGGGCGGCGACCATGATCAGGGGATTCTCCGCGAAGGGCTCGCCCGCCGCGCGCGAGCGTTCCGGCGGCCGCCCCAGGATGTAGAGGTCGTCGCGGTTGGCGGCCATGCGCTCGAGCAGCTGCCCGCGGTTGCCGACGAACAGCGTGACCTCGATGCTGGGATGCTCGCGGCTGAAGGCGCCGAGCAGGCGGGGGCCGAAATACTTGGCGGTGGTGACGATGGCCAGGCGCAGGATGCCGTGCTCCAGCCCCTGCAGGGCGTCGATCTCCAGCGCCGCCTGTTCCAGACGGTCCAGCAGATCGCGGCAGGCCCGGCTCAGCACCTTGCCGACGGCGGTCAGCTGCAGCTCCTTGCCGACCATCTCGTACAGCGGGTGGCCGATCAGCCCCGCCAGCTTCCGGCACTGGATGGACACGGCGGACGGACTCAGGTGCAGCTCGCCGGCTGCGCGGGTCACGCTGCGGTGGCGCGCCAGGGCGTCGAAGACACGGAGTTGGTGCAGCGTGGCGTGGCGGAGTGGCATAAGCAATCCTTTAATCAATCATTTTACTATTTAAACTAGAATTAAACCCTAGTCGTTTGCATACTGCAACACCGCCGTCCCCCGGCGGGCATCGATGTGGCGAAAAGGAGGTGCTGTGGCCCTGGTCGACATGAAGGCGATGCTGCGGCACGCCTACGAGCACGGTTACGCCGTCGGCGGCTTCGATGTCGTCGACCTCGCCTTCGTGGCGGGCGTGATGGCCGCGGCGGAGCGTTGCCAGGCCCCCGTGATCCTGTCCCTGGCCGAATCGCATTTCACGCATTACGACCTCGAGACCCTGATGCCGGCGGTCGAGACCGCGGCGAAGCGGGCCTCGGTGCCGGTCGCCATCCACCTCGATCACGGTGCCAGCCTGGACTCGGCGATCCATGCCATCCGCCTCGGCTGCAACGGCGTCATGGTCGATGCGTCCGAAGAGCGGCTCGAGACGAATATCGCGCGCACGCGCCAGGTCGTGCAGATGGCCCACGGCTGCGGCGTGCCGGTCGAGGGCGAGCTCGGCTACGTCCCCGGCATCGAGGGCGAGGACGCCCTGCTGCATCCGGGCGAGATCGCCTATACCGAGGTGGACACCGCCGCCGACTACGTGGCGCAAACGGGGGTCGATCTGCTCGCCGTGTCCATCGGCACCGTGCATGGGCGCATGCAGGGCAGGCCGGAACTCGATTTCGGGCGGCTACAGGCGATCAACGACGCCCTCGGCCTGCCGCTGGTCATCCACGGCGGCACCGGCCTGGACGAGGCGCAGTTCCGTGGCCTGATCGCGCGGGGTGTCGCGAAGATCAACTACTACACCGCCCTGGCCGACGCCGCCGCGTCCGCCGTCTGGACCCAGGGGGGGGCGAACTCGTACGCGCATCTGTTCCGACGCGTCAGCGACGCCGTCGCCGACGAGACCGAACGCTGCATCCGTCTGTGGGGTGGCGCGGGCAGGGCGGCGGAGCTGCTGTCGCGCTGTCCGGCATGGGAGCCGGTCGAGCACCTGATCACCTACAACGTCGGGCACGGGGACGACACCGATGTCCCCGCCATGATCGCCGAGGGCAGGCGCGTGCTGGCCACCGTGCCGGGGGTGCGCACCGTCGAGGCAGGCCAAGCCGTGGCCATCGATCAGGCACGCTACCGCTACTGCTGGCTGGTGCGCTTCGCCAGTGAAGCCGTCATCGGCAGCTACCGCGACCATCCGCTGCATACCGCATTCGCCGACGGCCGGTTCCGGCCGGTGGCACCGGACCGCATGAGCATCGACTACCGGCTGTTCGCCGCCGATACGCATGCCTGAGTCGCTGCTTGCGGGCTACCGCCGGTTTCGGGAGGGCTATTACCGGGATCACCGCGAGCGGCTGGAGGCGCTGGCCCAGGGCCAGTCGCCGCGCATCGCCGTGGTTTCCTGCTGCGATTCGCGCGTCGATCCCGCCATCGTCTTCGACGCGCAGCCGGGCGAGCTGTTCGTGGTCCGCAATGTCGCCAGCCTGGTACCGCCGTGCGAGAGCGAGGGTCAATACCACGGCACAAGCGCCGCCCTCGAGTTCGCCGTCACCGGCCTTGGCGTGGCGCACATCGTCGTGCTCGGCCACGCGCAATGCGGCGGCATCCGGGCCCTGATCGACCATCACCGGCTGGGTACGCCGCCCCGCAGCTTCATCGCGCACTGGGTGTCGATGGCCTATCCCTGCGTGGATGCCCTGGACGGCGAGGCGACGTCGCAGAAGGCGGTGGAACAGGCCGCCGTGCGCCTGTCGGTCGACAACCTGCAGAGCTTCCCGTGGATCGCCGAGCGCGTGGCAAGCGGCGGCCTGAGCCTGCACGGCTGGTACTACGACCTGGCCACCGGCACCGTCGAGCGGCTACAGACGATCGAGGCCGCTGCCGATCAGCAGCGGCACAACGAGGAGGCACGATGACGGAACACAAGGCGCAACCGCCGCTGGTCGGCATCATCATGGGATCACGCTCCGACTGGGAGACCATGGGCCATGCGGCCGAGATGCTGAGCGAACTGCACATCCCGCACGAGGTGCGGGTGGTGTCCGCCCACCGTACCCCGGACCTGCTGTTCGACTACGCCGGCAGCGCCGAGTCGCGGGGGCTGGAGGTGATCATCGCCGGGGCCGGGGGTGCGGCGCACCTGCCGGGCATGACCGCGGCCAAGACGGCACTGCCGGTGCTCGGCGTGCCGGTTCAGTCCAAGGCGCTGAACGGCATCGACTCGCTGCTGTCCATCGCGCAGATGCCCGCAGGCATCCCGGTCGGTACCCTGGCCATCGGCCGTGCCGGGGCCGTCAATGCCGCCTTGCTGGCCGCGAGCATCCTGGCAAACCATCATCCCGCGATCAGGCAGGCACTGCGGGCGTTCCGGCGGCGCCAGACCGAGGACGTGCTGGCCCGGCCGGACCCGAGCGCCCCGTGAACGTCGGCATCGTCGGCGGGGGGCAGCTGGCACGGATGCTCGCCCTGGCCGGCCATCCGCTGGATCTGCGCTTCACCTTCCTCGATCCCGCCCCGGATGCCTGCGCCGCTCCGTTGGGCACGCATCTGGTGGGCGCCTACGACGATCCCGGCATGCTGCGCCAGCTCGCGGCGGCCAGCGATGTCGTCACCTATGAGTTCGAGAACGTGCCGGAGGCGGCGATCGCTTACCTGTCCGGGCATACCGCCGTGTATCCCGGTGCCCGGGCGCTGGCGGTCGCCCGCGACCGCTGGCATGAGAAATCCCTGTTCCGGGAGCTCGGCCTGCCCACCGCCGGGTTCCGTGCCGTCGACGACCTGGCGGGGTTGAAGCAGGCGGTGTCCGAGCTCGGCCTGCCGGCGGTGCTGAAGACGCGCACGCTGGGCTACGACGGCAAGGGCCAGGCCGTGCTGCGCGAGCCTGATGATGTCGAACGGGCCTGGCAGCAGCTCGGGGGCGTGCCGCTGATTCTCGAAGGCTTCGTGCGTTTCGCGCGGGAGGTGTCGATCATCGCCGTACGCGGCCGGGATGGCGAGCTGCGCTTCTATCCGCTGGCCGAGAACGAGCATCGCGACGGCATCCTGCGCAGCTCCCGCTGCCGGCCCGCGGACGGCGTGCAGGTCGAGGCCGAGCGCTACGCCCGCGCCGTGACGGAGGCCCTCGACTATGTCGGGGTGCTGGCGCTGGAGCTGTTCCAGGTCGGGGATGCGCTGCTGGTCAACGAGATGGCGCCGCGCATCCACAACTCCGGCCACTGGACCATCGAGGGGGCCGCCGTCAGCCAGTTCGAGCAACACCTGAGGGCCATCCTCGGCCTGCCGCTCGGCGACACGCGCGCGCTGGGCCATGCGGCCATGATCAATTTCATCGGTGCCGTGCCGCCGGCGGCACAGGTGCTGGCCGTGCCGGGGGCGCGGCTGCACGCTTACGGCAAGCGCCCGAGCCCGGGGCGCAAGCTCGGCCATGCCACCGTGGTCGCCGCCGATGCGGGCGGCATGGATGCGGCGCTGTCGTGTCTGATGGCGCTGGTGTAGCCAAGGGGGCCGATCGGTCGGGCCGGGAAACCGGCGCGTCTAGGCCGGTGAATGACGGTGCTGGATGGTGCGGTTGCGTCCGGCCTGCTTGGCCTGATACAGCGCAAGATCGGCGCATTCGATCAGCTGTTCGCCCGATGCCATGTCCGGGGTGAGTTCGACCACGCCGATGCTGACGGTGATATGCAGGGTCTGGCGGTCTTGCCCGGCTCGGGCCAGTTTCAGTTCGTGCGATTCGATGCGCCGGCGCACCCGTTCGGCCAGGTCGCCGGCGGCAGGGAGGCGCGTATTGGGCGCGATGATGACGAACTCCTCGCCGCCAAAGCGGGCGGCGATATCCGATTCGCGGATACCGTCCAGGATCAGCCTGCTGATGAACTGAAGCGCCAGGTCACCGGCCTGATGCCCATGCGTGTCGTTGAGCCGCTTGAAATGATCGATGTCGAGCATCAGCACGGACAACGGGTGGCCGTAGCGGCGGGCGCTGGCATATTCGGCGGAGATGCGCTTGTCCAGGTAACGGCGGTTGTACAGGCCGGTCAGGGCATCGGTGATGTTCTGTTGTTCCAAGAGCGCCACGCGCCGCATGTCCTGGACGGTTTGCAGCGCCAGCGACGAGACGGTCCAGACGAAGACGGCCCCGAAGAACAGGATGGTCGGGATGATCAGGTCGTGCAGGTGTTCCCGGTTGGCCCAGAATACGGCGGTGTACGCGACGTAGCCGACGATGAAGAAGGCGATGTACCCGTCCAGCATGCGCCAGCGGAAGGCGACGGCGCTGTTGCTCAGCTCCCGGCTGAGGCTATGGATGCGCAGAAGCGCGGCCAGCAGCAATGCGATGCCGGCGAGCGCCAGCATGTCGCCGATCGCATTGATCATCGCCTGCATCCGGCAACCATACCTCCCGCGCACATGCGATTCAGCAATAATCGATGTAGGCATTTAATCCGCGCTGTCGTGTGTCCGGCGTTTCCCGTACCGGGCGGATAGACTCCGCCCGGTACGGGGCCGTCAGGCACCGATCATCTGCGTGTTGGCGGCACCCGGCGGCACCATCGGATACACCCTGGCCCGCCGGTCGATGCCGGCATGGATCAGGCACGGCCCCGACTCGGCCAGCAGCCGGCGCAGCAGCGCGCGCGGATCATCCGCCGTATCCAGGTCCGCCGCCATCAGGCCGAAGCCGCGGGCGATGGCCACGAAGTCGGGCGGTGCGGCAACCAGCGAGGCAAAGACACGGCTGTCGTAGAACAGTTCCTGCTGCTGCTGCACCAGCCCCAGGGAGGCATTGTTCATCAGCACGATCTTCACGTTGGCGCCGGTCTCGGCCAGCGTCGCCAGCTCCTGCAGGTTCATCAGGATGCTGCCGTCGCCGGTGAAGCACACCACGGTGCGTCCGGGCTCGGCCATGGCGGCGCCGATCGCGGCCGGGATGCCGAAGCCCATCGTGCCCAGGCCGCCGGAGCTCAGCCAGCGGCGCGGCTGCGCGAACGGATAGGCCTGGGCCACCCACATCTGGTGCTGGCCGACATCGGTGGTGATGACGGCGTCCCCGTCCAGGCAGTCCGCGACCGCCCGCACCAGGCCGTAATGGCTGCGCGCGTCATCGAGATCCGGCAGCTGCAGCGGGAAACGCCGGCGCAGTGCCTCGACCCGTGCCAGCCAGTCGTCCCGCTGTTGCCGCTCGACCAGGGGCAGCAGGCGCGCCAGCACGGCCGCCGCGTCGCCGCGGATGGCGATGTGCGGGGTCTTCAGCTTGCCCAGTTCGGCGGCATCGATATCGATATGGATGACCCTGGCCCGCGGGCAGAACGCCTCCAGGCGGCCGGTCGCCCGGTCGTCGAAGCGGGCGCCGACGGCGATCAGCAGGTCGCAGGCATCCAGCACCATATTGGTGTAGCGCGCACCGTGCATGCCCAGCATGCCGATGGCGAGCGGGTGCTGCGCGGGCATGGCCCCCAGCGCCATCAGCGTCGTGGTCGTCGGCAGCCCCGCTTTCTCGGCCAGGGCCCGGGCCTGCGCATCGGCGGCGGCATGGATGATGCCGCCGCCCAGGTACAGCACCGGTGCGGCGGCGGCGTTGATCATGGTTGCAGCATCTGCGATGGCCCCCGCGTCGGGCGCGTCGCCGGGCTCGGGCCTGCCCGGCTCCGGCCAGTGGGTCACGTCCGCCATCCCGCTCTGCACGTCCTTCGGGATGTCGATCAGCACCGGCCCCGGCCGGCCCGAGGCGGCGATGGCAAAGGCCGCCGGGATGATGGCCAGCAGCTCGGCGGGCGAACGTGCCTGGAAGCTGTGCTTGGTGATGGCATGGGACAGGCCGATGGCGTCGACCTCCTGGAAGGCGTCGGTACCGATCAGCGCCTGCGGCACCTGGCCGGTGATGGCGATCAGCGGCACGGAATCGAGCTTGGCGTCGGCGATCGCCGTCAGCAGGTTCGTCGCCCCCGGGCCGGACGAGGCCAGGCAGACCGCAGGGCGGCCGCTGATGCGCGCCATGCCCTGGGCGATGAAGCCGGCCCCCTGTTCGTGGCGCGCCAGGATGTGGCGCAGCCGGCCGGACTGCGCCAGGGCATCGTACAAGGGCAGGATGGCGCCGCCGGGGATGCCGGCGACCGTCTCCACGCCCTGGCGTTCCAACAGGCGCACCACGATCTGGGCCCCGCTCAGGGTTTCGCTGCACGGGGCCGGCGGCGGATGTGCCGGCAGGGTGGTTTCGGTGGCTTGCATGTGTTGTCTCCTTCGTCGTTTCCGCTGGTCTGCAGGTCCGACGGGGAGATATAAAAAAAAACACCCCCGCCGGGCTGGCGCGCCGGCGGGGGTGTGGCAATCGGTGTTCGTGATGGACTAGCGATCGACTCCGGCCCGCGGCGCATGCTGTACGACGACGAGTACGGATACGATCAGGCCACCGTCATGGATCGACGGGGCGGACATCATCGGTGCGTCAGGCGTGCAACGGGTCATGGTTCGCGCGTTCTCCTTCAGATCGCCCCACTATAGTCGGGTTCTGCGGGCAAAATCAACGCCGGCGGCTCAGTAGTGCGGCGGCGGCGTCTCCTCGTCCGGGCGGCGGATGCCGCTGGCATCGCTGCCGTGCAGGGCGCGCAAGGCCTGCTCGAGGCGGTCGATCTGGCGCTGCTGTGCCGTCACCACCTCGTTGAGCTGCTCGATGGTATGGTCCTGGTAGGACAGCCGGGTCTCCAGCTCGATGATGCGTTGTTCCAGGGAATCGCGGTTCATGGGTTCCACTCCAGAGGTGTTTCGTTCAGCAGCGCCGCCTGCTCCTTCAGCGACAGGATGTGCTCCTCCCAGTAGCGCTGCGTGTTGAACCAGGGGAAGGCACGGCGGAAGGCCGGATCGTCCCAGCGGCGCGCCAGCCAGGCGGCGTAGTGCATGATGCGCAGTGTGCGCAAGGGCTCGATCAGCGCCAGCTCGCGCGCATCGAAATCGAAGAAGTGCGTGTAGCCGGACAGCAGTTCGCCCAGGTGCAGTGCCATCTGTGGCTTCTCGCCGGTCAGGAACATCCACAGATCCTGCACTGCGGGGCCCATGCGTGCATCGTCGAAATCGACGATATGCGGCCCGGTATCGGTCCACAGGATGTTGCCCGGGTGGCAGTCGCCGTGCAGCCGCAATGTCGCCGCATCCTCCACCTCGTCCATGCGCTGCTCGACGGCATCGAGCACGTCCTCGGCCAGCCGCTCGTAGTTCCGCGCCAGTTCCGGCGGCAGGAAATCGTGATCGAGCAGGTATTCGTACGATTCGTCGCCGAAGTGCGCGACGGACAGCGTCGGACGGTATGCGAAATCGCGCTGGCTGCCGCAGGCGTGGATGCGCCCCAGAAAGCGGCCGAGTTGCTCAAGCTGCCCGGCGTCCTCCAGGTCCGGGGCGCGCCCGCCCTTCAACGGGTACAGGGCGAAGCGGAACGGGCCGGCATGGTGCAGCGTGACGCCGTGATCGGCCAGCGGCGGCACCACCGGAATCTCCAGCGCCGCCAGCTCCAGCGTGAAGCCGTGCTCCTCGAGGATGGCATCGTCCGACCAGCGTTCCGGGCGGTAGAACTTGGCGACGACGGGCGCGGCGCCGTCCAGCGCGATGCGGTAGACCCGGTTCTCGTAGCTGTTGAGCTCCAGCACGGCGCCGGTGCAGCGCCGCCCGGTGGATTCGACCGCATCGAGCATGGCCGCCGGGTCCAGGGCGTGGAAGGCGTGCGTGGCTTGGGTTTCGTTCATGGAAGCCGGCGCAGGATCAGCAGGTCCGCTCATTCCGGCAGACTAGCGGAAGACTACAGGGTTCGATAACGGCACGCCGGCGTCCTCGAATGCAAAGGGCGCGATGCCTTCTTCCCGCTACGCCGAATCATGCCGGCCAGCTCCTGCAGCCTGTCGTCCATCTTCAAGCCCATATCGATATGCTGCGCCCGTGGCGCAGATCGGGCAATGCGCCCGAGGAGGGCAGCCCCGCCTTTTCCCGGGTGTGCCGGAAACCGCATGGACATCGTCTTTCAGGCATCCCTAAAGCTCGGTCACCCACACGCCCACATCGAGGTTGACGCCAGGAGGACCGACAAACGAGCCGGATATCGGCGGCACCAGTTCGGGCAGCCTTGCCACGGCCACGGCGATGTGGCTGGTGCCTGCGATCTCCCCGGAAGTGGGGTCGAACCCCTTCCAGCCCGCGCCCGGCAGGTAGACCTCGGCCCAGGCATGGGTTGCGCCGAAATCGGCCGATGAGGGTGGTGCGTGGAGATAGCCGCTTACAAAACGCGCGGCCAGGCCCAGGCGCCGTGCTGCTGCCATGAACAGATTCGCAAAATCACGGCAGGATCCGGTGCCGCAGGCGAGCGTTTGTTCTGCGCTTTGCACTCCGGGCTCCTCGCGTACCCGGTACGACAGCGCCTGATTGATATGGATGCCCAGCCGATGCAGCAGGGCGTAGGTCTGAATCCGTTCGCCCGGCTGCCATAGCCTGGCAACCCACTCGGTCAACAGGCCGCGATCCGTTGGCTCGGGTTGATTCATGTAGGGAGACAGCACAACGCTGTCTTCGGGTGTATAGGCGAACGGGTAGTGGATTGCGTAATCGGCCATCAGGAAATCGAGCGGGGCCTCGTTGAATTGCTGGATGATGACCTCGCTCTCGACCAGAAGCTGGCTGGCCGGCGCATCGAAGGTCGCGATCGCGACGGAGTTGCCCTCCACGTCGCTGTGCCAGCGCAAGGTGGCCGGAGGCGTGATCTTCAGGCTCGAGGATTCGATGCGGAGTTCGTGGCCCTCGCGCGGACGCAGACGCAGGGCATGGGGCTCAAGCCAGACCTCGGCGGTGAAGTTGTAGTAGGTGCGATGAAGGATGTGATAGCGCCGCATGCATTACCCTGTCCGCTTGATGGAGGGTATATCCGCGAGGGGTGCCGACCGGCAGTGTTGGATCATCGGATATTCATGCTATTGGAAGCCGGCGGTTTCACAAGCCATGAACGCGGCAGGGCGATGACATCAAACACGGCGTTTCAGGCCGAGCAGGTATTCGACATTGCCCTTCGGGCCGTGGATCGGCGATTCGGTGACGCCGATGATCTCGGCGCCCGGCAGCGCGCTGGCCATGGCGACGATGCGTTCGACGGCCTCCTGCCTTGCCCCCTCGTCGCGCACCACGCCCTTGGACAACAGCTTCGGGCCGACCTCGAACTGCGGCTTGATCAGGGCCACGCACCAGCCGCCGGGCTTCAGCAGCGCCCAGGCCGGGGGCAGCACGCGCGTCAGCGAGATGAACGAGGTGTCGATGACCACGGCATCGACCGGCTCCGGGATCACGGCCGGGGACAGGTCCTTGGCATGGGTGCGCTCGAGATTGACGACGCGTGCGTCGTGCTGCAGCCGGTAGTGCAGCTGGCCGTGGCCGACGTCGACGGCGTAGACCTTCGCCGCCCCGCGCTGCAGCAGCACGTCGGTGAAGCCGCCGGTGGAGGCGCCGACGTCGAGGCAGACGGCGTCATGGGCTTCAAGCGGATACGCATCCATGGCCTTCTCGAGCTTCAGGCCGCCGCGCGACACGTAGCGCAGCGTCTCGCGCAGCGCGACGTCGGCCGCGGCGGACACACGCGTGCCCGGTTTGTCGGCCTTCTGGCCGTCGACGTAGACCAGCCCCGCCATGATCAGCCGTTGCGCCTGGCTGGTCGATTCGGCCAGGCCGAGCTCGGTCAGCAGGTGGTCAAGACGGGTTTTTGCGGGTTTCGGTGTAGCGGGCAAAGCGCTTGGCCAGGCGGATGGGGCTGGGCTGGGGCAGGTTCATCGTGCGCTCGGCCGCATCCAGGTGCCGGATGCGCAAGGCGGGCGAAGGGTGGGTTTGCGACAGCACCCTGGTCAGGCCCATGCGCTGGCGCTGCTGCAGCAGGCGCAGCACGTCGTCCATGGCCCGGTAGTCGTAGCCGAGCCGGTCCAGGTAGACGACGGCCTTGGCGTCGGCGTCGTACTCGTCCTCTTTGGACAGGCCCTTGAACAGGGCGTCGGTGGCGAAATCGGTCATCTGGCTGAACAGCGCCCCGTGGCTGCGGAAGGCCTCGGCCGCCACGTCGGCGCCGACCTTCATCAGCTTGGAATGCTGCATCGCCTTGATGATGTGGCGCTCGGTGACGTGCGAGATCTCGTGCGCCAGGATCGCCGCCAGCTCCGCCTCGTCCCTGACCATGTCCAGCGCCCCGCGCGTGACGAAGATGAAGCCGCCGGGGCAGGCGTAGGCGTTGACGTCGTCGGTATTCAGGATGGCGAAATGGTAGGGCAGGTTCGGCCGGTCCGAACGGCTGGCCAGCGTGGCGCCGACGAGGTTCAGGTAATAGGTCCGGCGCTGGTCGTGCACCAGGCCGTAGCGGCCGATCACGCGTGCCGCCACCGAGCGCCCGAGCTCGATCTCCTCGCGATCCGAGATCGGGATCAGGGCCTGGGTCAGCTGAACGCCCTGCTCGATGTGCTTCATCGTGTCCGGGTTGACGCCGAGCGCCTCGCCCAGCCCCTGCAGATCGAAGGCGGACGCCGGCAGCGGCGCCAACATCGCGACCAACAGGGCCAGGCGGCGGATCATCGATGGTCTCACGGGTTCAGCCTGCCCTGGCGCACGAAATCGGCGATTTCCCTGTCGCTGACATGCAGGCCTTCCACCCACCGGACCTCTGCCGCCGGGGCGGCCCTGTTGCCGAGGTCGCCCTCGTTGTCCAGGCCGCGCACGCCGAGCACGGCGGTCTTGCTGGCATCGCTGTCGTCGCTGCCGAACAGGGCGGCCAGTCCCGCGAAGAACGAGGAGGTCGAACGATGGGCCTTGGGCGGCTCGTGGCGCCGGCGCAGCGCGCCCTCCGGCACCCAGCCGCTGACGATCGGGGGATTGACGGTGGCGACGCGTGCCCAGCTGCGCTCGCGCGCCTCGATGCGTACCGAGCGCAGGCGCTCGAGGTGGGCGACGGTGGGGGATTCGTCCGACGGCGATTGCCTGATGTCGATGCCGCGGTAGGCGCCGACGTAGTACCCGTCCTCCGCAGCCCGGACCGCCGTCGGGGCGAGCAGGACACAGAGCAGGATCGCGATGCCGGCAAGCGTGCGCATGGCTTCACTGTAGGGCATGGCGCGAAAGCCTGTCAAAGCCGTGACAGGGCCCTGGCGATGCCGTCGGCGTCCAGCCCCAGATCGCGCAGAATCTCGCCCTGGCTGCCCTGTTCCGGAAAGCTGTCCGGGATGCCCAGATGCACGAAGGGCCCATGCCATCCGTGGTGCAGCGCCGCCACGGCGATGGCCTCGCCGATGCCGCCCATGCGGCTTCCCTCCTCGACGACGACCAGGGGCCTGTCGGCCGGCAGCTGCGCCAGGATCGTGCCGGTGTCCAGCGGCTTGACGAAGCGCAGGTTGACCAGGCCGAAGCGGCGGCCCTTCTCCGCCTGGGCGGCGACGGCCGCGGCGGCGGCATGCACGCGCGTGCCGACGGCGACGACGAGGCCGTCCGGCCCCTCGGCCAGGACCTCGGCCTCGCCCACCGGCAGGGCGGCCGCCGGCTCGGGCGTCACGCCGAGGCCGGTGCCGCGCGGGTAGCGGATGGCGGACGGGCCCGGCAGCGTCAGGGCCGTGGCCAGCATGTGGCGGAGCTCGTTCTCGTCCTTCGGCGCCATCAGCGTGATGTTCGGCAGGCAGCGCAGGAAGGCGATGTCGAAGCTGCCGGCGTGCGTGGCGCCGTCGGCGCCGACGATGCCGGCGCGGTCCATGCAGAACACCACCGGCAGGCCCTGGATGCAGATGTCGTGGATGATCTGGTCGTAGCCGCGCTGCAAAAAGGTCGAATAGATGGCGACGACGGGCCTCAGGCCCTCGGCGGCGAGCCCGCCGGCGAAGGTGACGGCGTGCTGCTCGGCGATGCCGACGTCGAAGCAGCGCTCCGGGTGGCGGCGCGCGAAGCGGGAAAGCCCGGTGCCGCCGGGCATGGCGGCGGTGATGGCGACGATGCGCGCATCGGTCTCGGCCAGCTCCGCCAGCGTGTCGGCGAACACCTGCGTGTAGCTCGGCGGGCCGGCGGCCGCCGGCAGCGGCTGGCCGCTCTCGGGATCGTAGGGGCCGAGGCCGTGCCAGGTCTCGGGGTCCTCCTCGGCCGGCGAGAAGCCGAGGCCCTTGCGCGTCAACACGTGCAGCAGCACCGGCCCGTCCAGGTGCCGGCAATTGGCCAGCGTCGGCAGCAGGTGCTCGAAATCGTGGCCGTCGATGGGCCCGATGTAGCGGAAGCCCAGCTCCTCGAACAGCGTGCCCGGCACGATCATGCCCTTGACGTGCTCCTCCAGGCGGCGGGCGGCGTCCAGCGCCCCCGGCAGCCGGCTCAGCACGCGCTTGGCCGTGTCCTTGACGCCGGTGTAGGTGCGGCCGGTGATGATGCGCGCCAGGTACGCGGAGACGGCGCCGACGTTCGGGGCGATCGACATCTCGTTGTCGTTGAGGATCACCAGCAGGCGGTTCTTGCGGGCGCCGGCATGGTTCAGCGCCTCGAAGGCCATGCCGCCGGTCAGGGCCCCGTCGCCGATGACGGCGATGGCATGGTGGTGCTCGCCCTTCAGGTCGCGGCCGACCGCCATGCCGTAGGCGGCGGAGATCGAGGTCGAGGCGTGCCCCGCTCCGAAGGCGTCGTGTTCCGACTCGGTGCGCTTGGTGAAGCCGGACAGGCCGCCGTACTGGCGGATGCTCGCCATGCGATCGAAGCGGCCGGTCAGCATCTTGTGCGGATAGGCCTGGTGGCCGACGTCCCAGACGATCCTGTCCCGGGGCGAGTCGAACAGGTAATGCAGGGCGATGGTCAGCTCGACCACGCCGAGGCCGGCGCCGAGATGACCGCCGATCGGCGCCAGCGTACGGATCAGGTAGCGCCGCATCTCCGCGGCCAGGGCCGGCAGCTGCTCCGGGGTCAGGCGCTTGACGTCGGCAGGCGACGCGATGCCATCCAGCATCGGGAAATCCGTGGTCCCCATCAGTGTCTCCGGCGGCCGATGTATCCGGCCAGTTCGCGCAGGGCCCCGGCCTTGTCCCCGAGCGGGGCCAGTGCCTGCAAGGCGATCTCCTGCATCTCGGCGGCCAGCTCGCGCGCCCGTTCCAGCCCCAGCACCGATACGTAGGTGGCCTTGGCCTGCGCCGCGTCCTTGCCGGCGCTCTTGCCGAGCGTCTCGCTGCTGGCCGTGGCGTCCAGGATGTCGTCGGCGATCTGGAACAGCAGGCCGACGGCATGGCCGTAGCGGGTGCAGGCCTCGATCTGCCCGGCATCGCCGCCGCCCAGGATCGCACCGGCCTCGCAGCAGTAGCTGAGCAGGGCCCCGGTCTTGTGCAGGTGGATGCGCTCGACATCGAGCATGCCGTCGACGCTGTCGGCCTCGGCCAGCATGTCCAGCATCTGGCCGCCGACCAGGCCCTGGGCACCGGCAGCCCGGGCCAGCCGCTGCAAGACCGTCACCAGCGTCTCGGCCGCCACCGGGGTCTCGGCCAGCAGCTCGAAGGCGAGCGCCTGCAGCGCATCGGCGGCCAGCACGGCCGTGGCCTCGTCGAAGCGGCGGTGGCAGGTCGGATGGCCGCGGCGCAGGTCGTCGTCGTCCATGCAGGGCAGGTCGTCGTGGATCAGCGAATAGGTGTGCATGCATTCGATGCTCATCGCCGCCGGCAGCGCCCTGGCGGTGTCCCCGCCGCCGCAGGCGAGGAAGCATTCGAGCAGCAGGGCCGGGCGGATGCGCTTGCCGCCGGCCATCAGCGAGTAGCGCATGGCCTCCCACAGGCGATCGGGCACGACATGCCGGCGGACGGCCAGCACCTCATCGAGCGCATCGTGGAGCAGCAGGGCGTGCTGCTGCAGGAACAGGGGGGGCTGCACCGCTATTCGGCTGCGGCGTCGTTCAGGATCTGCAGGCGTTGTTCCGCCGAATCCAGCAGGGCCTCGCAGCGCCGGGACAGTTTGACGCCGGTCTCGAAGGCGGCGACGCTGTCCTCGAGCGACAGCTGGCCGGACTCGAGTTTCTCCACCAGCTGCGTCAACTGGTCCAGGGCCTGTTCGAAGCTCAGGGCGTTGATGGCGTCGTCGGTGGGTGCGGCGGCTTGTTTGGGGTCGGTCACGATCGTCTCCTTACCGGGACCTTTATTGTAGGTAGCCGGTCCCGAGAATCAATGCGGCGACGCTTGCCGTCGCCGCCGCCGCTTCCTAGCGTAGGATCATGCGCATCATCCGGCACGGGCGTCAGCCCTATTCCGAATCGCTGGCCGAGCAGGAGTCCTGCGTGGCCGGCGTGCTGGCCGGGGACGAGGCGCCGGTGCTGATCCTGACCGAGCATCCGCCCGTCTACACCATCGGCACCTCGGGCAGCGAGGCCGACATCCTGTCCCGCGTCATCGACGGCGAGGCCATCGCCGTCCATGCCAGCGGCCGTGGCGGCGAGGTGACCTACCACGGGCCGGGCCAGCTCGTCTGCTACGTCATCGCCGACATCCGCACCGAGCAGGACCTGCACCGGCACGTCTGGCGGCTGGAGGAGATGGTGATCCGCACCCTGGCCGATTTCGGCATTCAGGCTGCGCGCAGCGGGCGCGGCATCGGCGTGTGGGTGGACGGGCGCAAGATCGCCGCCGTCGGCGTGCGCTGCCGTCGTTGGGTCACCTTCCACGGCATCGCCCTGAACATCGCCCCGAACCTGCGCCACTTCGCCGGCATCGTGCCCTGCGGCATGCGCGACGCGCCGGTGACCTCGATGCGGGCGCTGGACGTGCCGGCGGACCGGGACGCCGTCGAACGGGTGCTGACGCGGCATGCCGGAGCACTGTTCGCGCCGGCCGGCCACGGCGTGCACGCCCCGGTCGCCGGTTGATGCTGCTGTAGCTGCTACTGTAAGAGGACGGGGGATAGCCATGACGATGCGCGGATTCGCCAGATATGGCTTGGTTTGGATCGCGGTGCTGGTCATGTCGGTCGCCGCGGCCCGGCCGGCCGAGGCGATCGAGGCGGCCCAGCTGATCCGCCACATCGATCGCCTGTGGCGCGGCGATACCTCCCACGCCACCATGACCATGACCGTCAGGACGCGTCGTTACGAACGCACCATGACCCTGGAGGCGTGGTCGCGCGGCAAGGAGGACTCCCTCGTCGTGATCCGCGACCCGATCAAGGACCGCGGCATCGCCACCCTCAAGGTCAGGGAGAACATCTGGAACTACCTGCCCAAGATCAACCGCGTGACCAAGGTGCCGTCGAGCATGATGTCCGGCTCGTGGATGGGAAGCCACTTCACCAACGACGACCTGGTCAAGGAGAGCACCTTCGAGGACGACTACGACTCCCGCATCAGCTTCGAGGGTCAGCGCGACGGCCGGTCGATCTTTGAGCTGACCTCGATCCCCAAGCCGGACGCGGCGGTGGTCTGGGGCAAGGTGGTGACCGAGATCGACCAGAAGACGCTGGCGCCCTACCGGGCCTTCTATTACGACGAGGACGGCGCGCTGGTGCGCACGCTCACCTTCGATGAGGACAAGCGCGTCGGCTCGCGCATCGTGCCGATGCGCCTGAGCCTGCAACCGGCGGACAAGCCCGGCGAGTCGACGGTGATCACGTACCAGTCCATCGAATTCGGCGTGCCGTTGCAGGCGTCGTTCTTCTCCCTGCAAAGCCTCCAGCGGCGGCGCTAGGCGGCGCGCGTGCAGCATCCGGGCGCCGCGCCGCCGTTCAGCCGCCTGCCGATGCTGCTGTTCATCGCCTGGCGCAATATCTGGCGCAATCCGATGCGCAGCGTGCTGACCGTCGCCGCCCTGGTCGGCGGCCTGGTCATGGTGATCCTCTACGCCTCGCTGCTGGAGGGCATGACGCGGCAGATGATCCGGTATGCGACCGAGGTGACCACCGGCCATATCCAGATCCACCGCCGGGCCTTCATCGATGACCAGGATCTCTACGCCACGCTGCCCTGGTCCTACCTCGATCGCATCGCGCACGACATCCCCGGCATCCACGTGGCGCCGCGTCTGTACGCCGCGGGTCTGGCCAGCTCCGACACGACCTCGACCGGCGTCATGATCGAAGCGGTCGATCCGAAGCTCGAACCGGCGGTGACGACGATGCTCGAGCATGTGCGCAGCGGCAAGGTGGAGCTCGGCGTCGCCGACACCACGAAGTCGGGGCTGACCCGTTACAACGTCGTGATCGGCGCGCAGCTGGCGAAGAACATGAAGCTGGTCCCGGGCAGCGAACTGGTGCTGGTGACGCAGGCGGCGGACGGCAGCATCGGCAACAACCTGTACCGCGTGGCCGCGGTGCTCAGGCCCCTGGAGCCGAACTTCGACCGCATGGGTGTGCTGATGTCGATCGCGGCCTACAAGCAGCTGATGTACCTGGACAGCGGCTTCCACGAGCTGGCGATCCGGGTGGACGACATCGACAGGCTGCCCGAGGTGCAGGCGGCCCTGGAGACGGAAATGGCGACGCTGCAGCGCCGGCATCCGCTGGACAAACTCGGTGGCCCGGCCGTGGTGCGCAACTGGCGGCAACTGAATCCGACCATCTCCGACATGCTGCGCCTGAGCCGGTCGATGCTGCTGCTGATCGGCCTGATCGTCGTGGGTCTGGCCTCGCTGGGTATGCTCAACACGATGCTGATGGCGGTGCACGAGCGCACCCTCGAGTTCGGCATCCTGCTGGCGATCGGCATGAAGCGCCGCTGGCTGCTGGCGATGGTGTTGCTGGAGTCGTTCTTCCTGTCGCTGATCGCGGCCCTGATCGGCTCGGGCCTCGGGGCCCTGGCGGCACGCTACCTCGAGGTGCACGGCATCGATTTCAGCGCCAGCATGCCCGACGGCTACGACTGGGCGGGCATGGTCTTCGAGCCGGTGATGAAGGGCTACCTGGAGCCGGGGCAGATCGTCGAGGCCTGCCTGCTGATGTTCGTCGTGACCATGATCGCCTCCCTGATCCCGTCCTGGCGCACGGTGCGCCTGAGGCCGGCCGAGGTGCTGCGGTGACGGGGCAGCACAGCCACATGCCGGCATCGATGCTGGTCCGGCTGGCCTGGCGCAACCTGTGGCGCCACCGGCGGCGCACCGTGATCACGCTGAGCTCCATCGCCATCGGCTTCGGTCTGGCGGTGGTCTCCATCGGCATCGGCGACGGCAGCCACAACTCGATGGTGCGCAACGCCATCCGCCTCGGCGAGGGATATCTGGCGGTGCAGCCGCCCGGCTACCAGGCGGCGCCGGCCAACCACAAGTTCCTCGCCGACGGGCTGAGCCTGCGCCACAAGCTCGTGGCGCTGCACATCGCCGGCACCATCGAGCCGCGCATCTCGCTGCAGGTGCTGGCCAGCAGCGCCACCAACTCCGTCGGCGCCGGGCTGGAGGGCATGGATCCCGTCAGCGATCCCCGGGTGGCCATGCTCAAGCCCAAGCTGGTGGCGGGCCACTGGCTGACGCCCGGCGATCATCGCGGCGTGCTGATCGGCGAGGGCATGGCGCGCAGGCTGAAGGTCAGGGTCGGCGGCAAGGTGGTGCTGATGGCCGGCACGCGCGGCGGCGATTCCCAGGCGCAGCTCGGGCGGGTGCGCGGCATCTTCGATTCCCACGTCGACGAGCTCGACGATTTCCTGGTGCTCAGCGACATCGACTTCGCCCGCAGCTTCCTCGTCGGCGAGGGCGCCGATGCGGCGAAGCAGCCGGTGACGCGCTACTCCGTCTTCCTCGACGATCCGGGCAGCATGGGCCACTGGAAGGGCGTCATCCGCAACGCCCTGGCCGGCGAACCGGTGGCGGTGCTGGACTGGCAGGAGATGATGCCGCAGCTGGTGCAGTTCATCGTCATCGACGATGCCGGCAACTACGTCTTTCTGAGCCTGATCATGATCATGGTGGTGTTCGGCATCCTGAACACCGTGCTGATGAGCGTCTTGGAGCGGACGCGCGAATTCGGGCTGCTGCGCGCCCTGGGCCTGAGCCGTCGCCACCTGCTGGCGCTGGTGCTGTGCGAGTCGCTGCTGCTGAGCCTGCTGGCGGTGGTCATCGGCTGGATCGTCGGCGGCGGGGCCCACTGGTGGATCGCCATCCACGGCATCGATTTCTCGGCCATGATGGGCGGAAACACCTCGATCGCCGGCACCTTCATGGATCCGGTGATCTATACCGAACTATCGCGGGCGCGGGTCGTCGAGCTGACCGTCGCCGTGTTCGCCGTGACCCTGGCCTCCGGCATCTACCCGGCGCTGAAGGCGGCACGGGTGACGCCGGTGGCGGCGCTGCGCACATGAACAGGAGGTCGTCATGGCATTACTGAGGCTGGAGGGCATCGGCAAACGCTATCGCCAGGGCGAGGTCGAGGTGCAGGCCCTGCAGGATGTCGACCTGACGGTGGCGGAGGGGGAGTTCGCGGCCCTGGTCGGCCCTTCCGGTTCCGGCAAGACCACGCTGCTGAACATCATCGGCGGGCTGGACGCGCCGAGCCAGGGCCACGTGCACCTGAACAACACCGAGCTGACCGCCCTGGACGAGGCGGCGCTGTCCGATTTCCGCCTGTTCCAGCTCGGCTTCATCTTCCAGGCCTACAACCTGGTGCCGGTGCTGTCCGCCCTGGAGAACGTCGAGCTGATCATGGTGCTGCAGGGACGCCCGGTGGCCGAGCGGCGCGAGCGGGCCGGCTACTACCTGGAGCTGGTCGGCCTGAAGGGGATGATGCATCGCCGTCCCGCGGCCCTGTCCGGGGGCCAGCAGCAGCGCGTGGCGGTGGCCCGGGCGCTGGCGGCCGGGCCGAGGCTGGTGCTGGCCGACGAGCCGACCGCCAACCTCGATTCGGAGAACGCCGCCGCCCTGCTCGACATCATGCACCGCCTGTCGCACGAGGAGAAAACCACCTTCATCTTCTCCACCCACGACCCGCGCGTGATGGACCGGGCCGAACGCATCATCACGCTTCACGACGGTTCGATCGCCGGAGACCAGCGACACCAGACCCATGACCTGCCGGCCTGAGCGCTGGCTGGCTGCGCTGCTGCTGTTGCTTGCCCCGGCGGCGGCGCATGCGGTCGAGATGACGGGGCGGCTGTCGCTGCTCGGCGCCGCCGGCCAGGCCCGGCCGGGCGATCTCGGCTACGTCCCCGGCGGCGACAACCGCCAGCTGCTCGACCAGGAGAGCCTGAGGCTGATGCTGGACCAGGCCGATGCGACGGGCGAATGGTCGGTCCATGCCAAGGTGCTGCGGCAGAACGCGGTGCGCTACCCCGTCACGGACCTGGGTCCGAGCGACCTGTTCCGCAGCCAGCATCTTTCCGGTTACTGGCAGAACGACCAGACTGGAGGGCATACCCGCCGCATCGGCTACGAGATCGACCGGGCGTTCTACAGGCTGAGATTGCAGCATCTGACGCTGTCGGTCGGACGCCAGCCGATCGACTGGGGCAGCGGCCGCTTCTGGCAGCCCTTGAACGTGTTCGGCGCCTTCGCACCGACGGATCTCGACACCGATTACAAGCCGGGCATCGATGCCGCCGTGGCGGCGTGGTTCCCATCCGCCTTCTCCTCGCTGACCGCCGTCTACGTGCCGGTGCTGAACCGGCAGCTGACCACCCGGGCCAGCGGGGCGCTGCGCTATCGCCGGCAGGTCGGAGAGAATTCGGAGCTGTCGCTGCTGGCCGGCTCCGTGCTCGGGGACCGCGTGGCCGGCGGCTCGTTCGAAACCGATATCGGCGGCGTCGGCTGGCGCATCGAGGGCCGCTATACCACGGCGAACCACGGGTCGGTCTTCTGGATCACCGGCATCGACTACCAGTTCGCGGACAGCACCACACTCACGCTCGAGTGGTACGAGAACAGCGCCGGCGCGGCCAGTGAGGCGGATCTGGCCAGGGTCGTGGGCGAGCGGGCGGTGCGCTACGGGCTGCAGCAGCAGCTCGGGCGCCATGTGCTCGGGGTGGCGCTGAACCGGACGCTGACGCCGTTGCTGACCGGCAACTACCTGCTGTTGGCCGCAGGCCTGAAGAACGCCGGTGGCGGGGTGTCCCTGTCGCTGCTGCATCAGCTCAGCCTCGTCTATTCGCTGAGCAACGAGTCCGACCTGCTGTTCGCGCTGCTGGTCACCAGCGGCAAGGGGGTGAGTGCGGCCGGGGTACCGCAATCGGAGTTCGGCCATATCCCGGCCAATGCGATGCTGCGCTACCGGCTCTATTTCTAGTCGTTCGGGTCTAGCCGGTCGGCTAGTGGATCGTGGCTAGTCGATGCCCCAGTCGCCGAGCTCTTCCTGCATCTGCTCGTTATGCGCCTGCACCCACTGTTCGAAGTCGCCGTAGGCGTTCATGAAGGCCTGGAAGACGTGCCGCGGGATGCAGCAGATCAGGCTGTGGCCGACGGCGTTGAAGGCCACGTCCTTGGGCAGGTGGACGTGGTGGTCGACCTCGCCGAACAGGTCGCCCGTCTTCAGCTTGTACGTGTGCGGTTCGCCGTTGACGGAGAAACGGGCGATGACCGCACCATGCACGACGAAGCAGCCGTGGTTGGCCTGGCTGCCCCCGATGGAGATGGCTTCCTCGTCCTGGTACTCGGACAGCTTCGATTCCTCGGACAGCCAGTTGCGGTCGGCCTCCGGGATGCTGTCGAAGGCAGGATGGCTGTGCGTCATGGCGTGGATCAGGCGCGAGCGCACCGTGTCCATCAGCCGCTCGCCGGCGATCGGCGAGCGCCGCATCAGCTCGGTGATCGAGGCATCCGAGAACTCGAGCACCAGCGCCGGCTCGACCGCCGTCACCGTCGCCGAGCGCGGCAGCTGGTAGACGCAGGCGAATTCGCCGAAGTAATGGCCGGGCCCCAGCGTGTCCAGATCGATCCGGTGGCCGGATCCGGCAAGCAGGTGCACCCGCATATGCCCTTCCAGCAGCAGGTAGAAGTTGCGGCTGACCTCGCCCTGGCGCACGACGTCGGCGTTGGCGGTGAAGGACACCAGCCGGGCCTGGCGGATGAATTCCATGGCCTCGTGGTCGGACAGCTGGTCGATCAGCGTGAACACCTGGGAGGAGCCCGTTTCCAGGTCGATCGGCCCGTCGGTGGTCAGGCGTGCAATGCTGGCCAGCGCCTCGACCTCGTCGGTGTTCGGATGCTCGAGGTTGCGGCACATCTCCAGAAAGCCGATGGCGCTGCCGGACTTGCCGCGCGCCAGCATGCGTCGGGCCATACCCAGCGCCAGCTCCCGCGCCGCATCGATGTCGTCGGCGCCCTGCAGCATATGGATCAGCGGCCGGGCGATATGCAGGTCCTCCGGGAAGGTCCGGTGCAGATCCGCATAGGCGGTGATCAATTCCTGGTCGTTGAGGGCCATCGCCGGCTAGTCTAGTCGAAGATCAACGCTTGAACACCACCCGCGATATGGTGATGGCTTGGGCTTCAGGCTATGATGGCGCCCATGTCGCAAACCGAACCCATTCCCGGCCGCCCGCGCGGCCGGCTGCCGCTGGCTCGCGAGGGCTGGCCCTTCATTCTCGGCGTGGCCGCCATCGCGATCGTGTTGGCGCTGCTGTGCTGGTGGATCGCCGCCGGCGTGGCGCTGCTGCTGCTGGCCTTCGTGCTGAATTTCTTCCGCGATCCCGAGCGCGCCACCCCGGCCGGGGATGCCTACATCTGCCCGGCCGACGGCAAGGTCGTGCGTGCCGAGGTGGGCGAGGGCGGCCTGCGCGTCGACATCTTCATGAACGTGTTCGACGTGCACGTGAACCGGGCGCCGATGTCCGGGCGCATCACGCATATGCAGTACACGCCGGGCAGCTTCATCAACGCCGCGGCCGAGAGCGCGAGCATCGACAACGAGCGCAACCGCTTCGAGATGGAGACCGACGACGGCCGGCACATCGCCTTCACGCAGATCGCGGGCCTGGTGGCGCGGCGCATCGTCTCCTATGTCGCCGTCGGCGACCATGTCGAGGCCGGCCAGCGCATCGGCATGATCCGCTTCGGTTCCCGCGTCGACTGCGAGATCCCGGCCGGCTACGCGCTGCGCGTCAAACCCGGCGAACGGGTCACGGCGGGGCTGACCGTGCTGGCGGAGAAGGCATGACCCGCGAACCCGGCAACGGCGAGGTGCGCCGCCGCGGCATCTACGTGCTGCCCAGCCTGTTCACGACGATGGGGCTGTTCGCCGGCTTCTACGCCCTGATCGCCGCCATCCAGGGGCGCTACGAGCTGGCGGCCTGGGCCATCA
>CAZBLR010000025.1:0-26294 GCA_964492895.1 uncultured Zetaproteobacteria bacterium
TTCCCCGATTTGGGGCGCAGAATCATAGTCCGATCACGAACCATGTCAACGCCCGATCCGGGCTCCGCTGCTCCCTTCCGGGGCAGCGGGCGGCGAACATTAGCGTTGCCGCAGCGGGTGTCAACCCTTCCCTTTTCAGCCGCCTCGGGACCCGCCAGGGGCCGGCGATTCGGCATCGAAGGGCGGCGAACAATAGGGACATTCACAGCCACGTCAACACCTAATTTCCTGAAGATCGTCACCCGGCTGCACCGGCGCCGGATTGCAGGCCGTTTTCATGTTGGTATCAGCGATATGGTCGATCGTTTCCCAGGCAGGAATTCATCTGCTGGCTCGTCCCGAAAATGACGACCAGGCGCCGCCCTTCCGGATGATGCGGGGAGCCAGGACGCTGCGGGGAAACCCTATCCCCACCTGCGCGCAATCTGCTCCCGTATCTTCACGTGAATGGAGGTAAAGAACTCCTCGACCGCCATCATCAGTGGCGGCAGGCGATCCCTGGCCCGGCGCCGCGTCAGCTCCATGCCGATCCCGGCCAGGATGACCTGGGGGGCCCACAGCCACCAGCCCGACAGCTGGCCCGAAGCCACCTTCTGGTACAGGGCCAGGTGCACATTGTAGGCCAGCAGCACCAGGGCCACGCCGGAGATATACATCCCCGTCCGTCCCGAACGCTTCAGCTCGAGGCCCATCGGCAGCACGAACAACGGGAACAGCAGCACCATGCTCGGCACCAGCAGCCGCCGGTTCCATTCCGCCTCGGCCGCCGGGTTATGCCTGCCGTGGAAGGCCCGCCACAACTGGCCCATGCCCCATTGCAGCACGCCGCGGTTGAAGTCCATGCGCTCGAAGCCGAGCTTGCCGACGTCGAGCGCCACCTGATACTCGTCAAAGGCCAGCGATCGCAGGCTCTCGCCCTGGCCCTCGAGACGATGGCCATGGTGCAGCACGAAACGCAGCAGCCCGCCGTCGCGCATGATCTGCGCACTTTCGGCCATGTAGATCACCGGCCCGCCGGCCCGGTTGTCCGACAGCATGAAGCCGTGATAGGTCCCCTGTTTGTCCACACCGTCGACGTAGACGGTGAAATCCGGCAGCTCCCGGTTGAACCGCTGCGGGTCGAAGGCAGGCAACGATTTCGACTGGCGGATCGAATCGAGCAGGTCCATGAACGTCTTCTGCCCGACGGGCACCCAGGCGATCGACACATAGGTCAGGAACAGCCACAGCAGCACGGTCATGGCGATCAGCGAGCGGAACAGGCGCGTATAGGACACGCCGGCGGCGCGAAAGGCATCCAGCTCGCTGGTCTGCTGCAGCCGGTGCACCAGGGAAAGCATGGCAAAGAAACAGCCCATCGGCAGCGCCAGCATCAGAAAGTACGGCATCAGGGACAGCATCAGGTTCAGCATGATGTGCCATTGCACATCCTTGTCGACCAGATCGCCGAGCACGCGCAAGGCACGGGCCAGCAGCAGCACCGACACCACGATGCCGACGAAGGACAGGAATGGCGTCAGCCATTGGCGAAGGATGTAGCGGTCAATGACCATCGGTCTCCTCCCTGCCAGGGCGAGTGGGCACCGCCATGGCTCAGCGCACTGTCAGGCTCAGGAACTTCCGCTTGCCCAACTTGATCAGGTAGGGGCCGCCCGGCTGCAGGCGGAAATCCTTGTCGGTGACCTTCTCACCGTCGACCGTCAGGGCGTTCTGCCTGATCAGGCGGATCGCCTCGCCGTTGGAGGCCGTCAGCCCGGCGTCGGCCAATGCGCGCACGATCCACAGGCCGCCATCCTCGGACGGCAGGGTCGATTCCGGCACATCGTCGGGAACCTCCCCCTTGGCGAACTGCGCCTCGAAGCCCGCGCGCGCGGTCACGCCGGCACTGCCGCCATGGAAACGGTCAACGATGATCGCCGCCAGCCGCTTCTTGGCCTCCATCGGATGCAGCGCCTTGACCTCCTCCAGCGGCACATCCGTCAGCAACTCATAATAGCGGAGCATCAGCTCGTCGGAGATGCTCATCAGCTTGCCGAACTGCTCCTTCGGTGCCTCGGTGATGCCGACGTAGTTGCCGAGCGACTTGGACATCTTGTTGGCGCCGTCCAGTCCCTCGAGCAGCGGCATGGTCAGGATGGTCTGCGGCGCCGCGCCGTAGGCCTCCTGCAGCTGGCGCCCCATCAGCAGGTTGAATTTCTGGTCGTTGCCGCCCAGTTCGATATCGGCCTCCAGCGCCACCGAGTCGTAGCCCTGGATCAGCGGATACAGGAACTCGTGGATGGCGATGGCATGCCCGCCCTTGTACCGCTTCTCGAAATCATCGCGTTCGAGCATGCGTGCCACGGTGGACTTGGCGGCGATGCGGATCATGTCGGCGGCACTCAGGGCATCCAGCCACTCCGAATTGAAGCGCACCTCCGTGGCCTCGGGATCGAGCACCTTGAACACCTGATGCTTGTACGTCTCGGCATTGACCAGCACCTTCTCATGGGTCAGGGGCGGGCGGGTCTCGTTCTTGCCCGTCGGATCGCCGATCATGCCCGTGAAATCACCGATCAGGAACACGACCTGGTGGCCCATCGCCTGGAACTGGCGCAGCTTCTCCAGCAGGACCGTATGGCCGAGGTGCAGGTCGGGCGCGGTCGGGTCGAAGCCGGCCTTGACGCGCAGTGGCCGGCCCTCTTTCTCGGCCTGCTTCAGTTTCTCCGCCAGGCCGCCCCTGGGCAGGATCTCGACGGCCCCGCGGCTCAGCAGCGCCAGCTGTTCATCCAGTGTCATCTCATGCTCCGCTCGTGTGCTTGCCCGCATGGTACAGCCCCGGCCCCGCACTGTCAGTCGGCATCCCGGGACGGCGCGCTTGACCGGCCGGCGCACGATGCGTCTATGATGGAAAGGATGCACCCCGGACCGATCGCAACGGGTGCGCAGACCGGCAGGAATCCAGCCACCGGGTCTCTGCCCAAGCCAACGGGAGCGCTCCACGACAACCATGATGCAAGAGTCTAAGGCATTCGCATGCATGACAGGTTCCGGACGCCCGCCCGCACAGGCGGGTGATGCCCGCATTGGAGGAAAAAGCGCCTCGCGCTGGCTGGCCCGCTCACTGCTGCGCCTGATCCTGGGCATTCCCCTGCTGCTGGCGATCGACAGCCCCTATGGCGATGCGGTCCTGTCCGGGCACGGCCAGCTGGTCGCCAATCTGATGGTGTTCCTGGTCTTCGTCGATTCCTACCGGAGAAAAACCAGGCGTGTGAAGAGGATCATGCTGATCGGCATGTTCGTCGGGCTGTCCATCGAGTTCCTGGCGTCCATCGTGCTCGGCGCCTATCACTATCGCTTCGGCAATATCCCCTTATGGATCGCCTTCGGCCACGGCCTGATCTACGCATCGTCGTCCCGCCTGTCGCGCCACCGCACGCTGCGGGAACGGATGCGTCCCCTGCAGCTGCTGCTGGCTGGGTTCGCGGCGTCCTACTGCCTGTTGCTGCTCATCAGGGACAACGACTGGTTCGGCTTTGTCTGCGGCATCGGCTTCTTCCTGGTGCTGCTGCATGCCAGACGCTCCCGCTTCTTCTTCCTGATCATGTTCGCCATCGTCGCCTATATCGAGCAGGTGGGGACAGCCCTCGGCACCTGGCATTGGGAAGCGACCGCCTTCGGCCTGCCCGGCGGGCTGCCGAGCGGCAACCCGCCCAGCGGCATCGCGGTCGGATACTTCGCCTTCGAATTCGCGGTGCTGTGGATCTACCTGAATTTCCTCTATCCGAGAACCAAGCAGCGCTACCTGGCGCTCGCCCGCTCCCGCGCCTGAAGACGGCCGGGAGAACCCCGGCCCCCCGCGCATGCCGGACCCTGCTGCGCGGCTTCCAGGCCTACTTGCGATGCCACAGGTTGATTTTCCTGAGAAAGGATTCGGCATAGTCGGTATATCGCCGCTCTCCCGTGATGATACGGGTCACCTCGCCCACCATGCGCTCACCCTGCTGGCGCATCAGCCAGGCACGGATCGTCCGGGATGCATAGAAGAAGCGCGCCAGCTTCCTCCCCGCCGCCAGCTCCGGCAACAGCTCCCTGGCCATGGCCGCTTCGTACAGACCGGCGCTTCTGCCTTCGTCCATCTCCGCGTCCACGATGGCCCTGGCCGCCAGCGTGCCGGAATGGATCGCATTGGAGATGCCCTCGGCTGAAATGGGATCACCCAGGCCCGCCGCATCGCCTGCCAGAAACACCCGCCTGCGCACAAAGCCGTCCTGCCTCGGCAGCAGCGGGATCACATAGCCGGACAGCTGCCCGGGCTGTGGAAACGGCAGCCCCAGCCACTGCAGGTACGCGTTCAACTCGCGCTTCAGGTCCACCTTCCGGCTGCGCGCACCGAAACTGCCGACGCCGACGCCGAGATGGTCCCCCTTGGGGAATACCCAGCCATAGCCATCGGGCGGGATATCGAAATCGAAGCGGGCACAGTCCCCGAACCGGGCATAGTCGGAGGCGGACACGGCAAGCTCGCACTCGATCGCCGGTGCCAGCCTGTCCAGGCGCCTCCACCCGGCCAGGCGCGCCATGATGCTGTTGACGCCGTCGGCAGCGATGACGAATCCGGCCCGGATCGCGCCGCGCGACGTCTGCAGCACCACCCCGTCGTGCTGGAACTCGGCGGCATCGACACGGCAGCCATCGAGGAGCTCCGCCCCGGCATCGCACGCCCTGTCGGTCAGCAAGGCATCGAAATCCGAGCGCATCACCATCGATATCAGCGGAACATCCCGGGTGACCGTGTAGCTCGCCCCGCTGTTGATCAGCGCCATGGCCGCCTTGCGGCATTCGCAGCGCACGACCGGCGCAATATCAACATCGAGCATGGTCCGGGCCCGATACACAATGCCGCCACCGCACACCTTGTAACGCGGCAGGGATTCCTTCTCCAGGATGGCCACCGACAAGCCATGCAATGCCAGCGTACGTGCCGCCGACGCCCCCGCCGGCCCCGTGCCCACGACAACCACATCATATGCGTTCACGATCCGCCCCCCTCAGTACATGCGGTGCCGGAACAACCAGGTCGCCAGGGCCAGACAGATGATGCCGATCAGCGCCAGCGGCCAGAATTGGGGAACCAGCAGCGTAAACGGCGTGCCCTCGAGGAACACCCCGCGCAGGATGATCATGAAGTAGCGGATCGGGTCGATGTAGGTAATGGCCTGCACCGCCGGCGGCATATTCTCGATGGGGGTGGCGAAGCCCGACAGCAGCACCGCCGGCACCATGAACAGGAAGGCGCCGAGGAAGCCCTGTTGCTGCGTGACGGCCAGCGACGAGATCATCAGGCCGATGCCGATGGCGGACAGCAGGAACAGTGCCAGGCCCGTGTATAGCGTGACGAGCGAGCCCAGCAGCGGCACGTCGAACCAGAACACGGCCACCATGATGATCAGGCTAGCCTCGGCTGCGCCGATGACGAAGCCGGGCAACGCCTTGCCGAGCAGGATCTCGAACGGATGCAACGGCGTCACCAGCAGCTGGTCGAAGGTGCCCTGCTCGCGCTCGCGCGCCACAGTCAGGGCGATGACCAGCAGCGTGACGATCATCGTGATCAGCCCGGCGATGCCCGGCACCAGGAACCACTGGCTCAACAGGTTCGGGTTGAACCAGGCCCGGACTTCCAGATGCACGGGCGCCCCCGTCTGCTCCTGCTGTTGCAGCCGCTCGACGTTGAACCGCTGCACGATGGTACTGGCGTAATTCAGCACCAGCAGCGCCGAGTTCGAGTTGCGGCCGTCGACGATCAGCTGCACCGGTGCCGGTTTGCCCAGCACAAGGTCGCGGCTGAATTCAGGGCCGACGTGCAACACGAAGCGGGCGCGCTGGTCGTCGATCAGCGGCCGGACCTGCCCGGCGTGGCGGATCACGGCGACACGCTTGAATGTCTCGGTGGCGGCGAAGCGGGCCACCAGATCCCGTGAGGCGGCGCCGCCGTCCTCATTGTAAACGGCATAGGGCACATGATGCAGATCGAAGGTGGCGGCGTAACCGAACACGAACAGCTGGATGATCGGTGGCCCGATCAGCACGAAGCGGCTCTTCTTGTCTTTCAACAGCGCCAGGAACTCCTTGACCATCAGGGCGAAGATGCGCCGCCAGCTTGCCGCCATGACCTAATCCAACCGCTTGCGCGAGATGCGCCTTACCAGGCCGAAGAGCAGCAGCGCCATCACGGCCAGCGCCAGCGCATTCGGCCAGATCACGGCCGGAATGTCTCCGGCCATGAAGATCGTGTGCAGCAGCGAGACGAAGTAGCGGGCCGGGATGATGTGGGTGATCAGCTGCACCACCTTCGGCATGCTGGAGATCTCGAAGATGAAGCCGGACAGCAGGAAGGCGGGCAGAAAGGTCACGATCAGCGCGATCTGCGAGGCCACGAACTGGTTGCGGGCGACGGTGGAGATCAGCAGGCCCATGCCGAGCGCCACCAGCAGGAACAACGAAGATACCAACCAGAGCACGACGAGCGAACCGCGCAGCGGCACATCGAACAGCCAGACCGCCATGGCCACGGACAGCAGCATGCCGCCGGTGCCGAGCACGAAATACGGCACCACCTTGCCGAGCAGGATCTCGGCGATGTGCACCGGCGTGGACATCAACGACTCCATGGTGCCGCGCTCCCATTCCCTGGATACGACCAGCGCCGTCAACAGCGCCCCGATCAGGGTCATGATGATGGCGATCAGGCCCGGAACCAGATAATCGCGGCTTCTGAGCTCGCTGTTGAACCACACCCGCGGCTCCACCTGCACCGGCGCGGCGAGTGCCAGACCGTTGTCGCGGGCGTATTGCGCCAGCCAGTTGGCCCAAACGCCGCTGCCGTAGCCGATGACGATGCGCGCCGTGTTGGCATTGACGCCGTTGACGATCACCTGCGCCGGCGTGCCGCCCTCCCGGTACAGCCTGCGTCCGAAATCACTACGCAGGTGCACGATGGCATCCACGCGCCCCTCGCGCATGGCCTGCTCCGCCTCGTGCATGTTCGGCATCACGACGGGATCAAAATAGATCAGATGGCGAAAGGAGCCGGTGAACGAGGCCGTGCCGGCCCCCGGCTGGTCCACGACCAGGGCGATGGGCACGTGCTTGGCATCCAGCGACACGCCGTAGCCGAACAAGAGCAGCAGCACCACCGGCAGCACGAAGGCGATGGCGATGCTGGACGGGTCACGCAGGATCTGCAGGAACTCCTTGCGGATCAGGCCGCGCAGACGCATGCCGCTCAGCCGCGTCATGCCGATGCCGCCTGCGGCTGACGCTGGATCAGGGCGATGAAGGCATCCTCCATCGTCGTCGCCGGCTGGCCCGTGTCCGCCGCCTCGCGCTTGATCGCTGCCGGCTCCCCTTCGGCCAGGATTTCGCCCTCGGCCATGATGACCAGGCGATCGCAGTATTCGGCCTCCTCCATGAAGTGCGTGGTCACGAGCACGGTGACGCCCTGGCCGGCCAGGGTGTTGATGCGCCGCCAGAACTCGCGCCGGGCCAGCGGATCCACACCCGAGGTCGGTTCGTCCAGAAACAGGATATCCGGCTCGTGCAGCAGGGCACAGGCCATGGCCAGGCGCTGCTTGAAGCCCAGCGGCAGATCATCGGCCTGCATCGCCGCCACATCGTGCAGATCGAAATGCGTGCAGGCCCACCCGATGCGCTCGCTGCGGCGGGATCCCGAAAGACCATAGGCACTGCTGAAGAAACGCAGGTTGTCCATCACGCTCAGGGTGCCGTACAGCGAGAAGCGCTGCGACATGTAACCGATGCGGCTGCGCGCGCTGGCCGGGGCCTGCCGCAGGTTCACACCGGCCACCGTCAGATCGCCGGCGCTGGCGGGCAGCAGGCCGCACAGCATGCGGAAGGTCGTCGACTTGCCGGCACCATTGGCACCCAGCAGGCCGAACACCTCCCCGCGCTCCACATGGAAATCGATGGCCTTGACCGCCTGGAAATCGCCGAAACTGCGCGACAGCCCGCGCACCTGGATCACCGCCTCGGCCCCATGCGCCTGCGCCGCGTCCGCGGGCGGGGCATCCTGTTCGCTGCCATGCAAGTCGTCGCCCGTGCCGAGCATGGCCACGAAGGCATCCTCGAAACGCGGAGGAACCGGCTCGGCCTTCAGGTCGACATCGTCCCCGCCCCCGAACGAGGCACCCTCCTGCATGACCAGACGCACATGCTCGCCCTGGACAGTGGCATCGAGCACATCCGGCCGCCGGGCCAGACGCTGTTGCAGGCTGCGGCGCGACGTTCCGACTGCCGGCACCTGCCAGGTGCGCCCGGCCAACCGCTGGCTGAACTCGTCGGGACGACCCTGCCCGATCAGCTGTCCCTGATGCAAGAGCAGCACCTCGTCGCAACGCTCGGCCTCGTCGAGGTAGGCGGTGCTGAACAGCACGCTCATGCCGGCATCATTGACCTGCCGGTAGACGATCTCCCACAGCTCCCGGCGCGACACCGGGTCCACGCCCGCCGTCGGCTCGTCCAGCAGCAGCAGACGCGGCGAGCGCACCAGCGTGCAGGCGAGCCCCAGTTTCTGCTTCATGCCGCCGGACAGATGGCCGGCCAGACGATCCGTGAACGGGGCCAGCCCCGTCATGTGCATCAACTCCGCGTAGCGCGGCGGGCGGGCATCAGGCTCGACGTGCTGGAGATCGGCATACAGGTCGAGGTTTTCCTGCACCGTCAGGTCCTCGTACAAGCCGAACCGCTGCGGCATGTAGCGCAGCACGCCCTGTACCTCGAGCGGCTGCTCGGCCACATCCATCCCAAGCACCTGCAACCGCCCGGCATCCGGCCTCAGCAGGCCGGCGATCAGGCGCATCATGGTCGTCTTACCGGCCCCGTCCGGCCCGATCAGGCCGGTGACCCGCCCGTGGCCTACTGCAGCACTGACCCCATCCAGGGCCTGGATGCGGCGCTTGCCTGCCGCAAAGGACTTGCTGAGCCCCTGCAGCACGATGGCCTCATCCCCGCCTCTCTCGGCTGCCCCACCCGGCACTGACGGCATCAGCGACCCTGGCAGGGATCGCTTCCGCCATCCGCCTTCGGGGCTTGCTCCTGCTGCGGTTGATTCAGATCGATAAGCACCGTGGCCGGCATGCCGAGGCGCAATTGCCCCTGGGGATTGCATACAAATACACGCAGCTGGTAAACCAGCTTCGTGCGCAGCTCCTCGGTCTGCACGGATTGCGGCGTGAATTCGGCCGTCGGCGAGATGTAGCCGACCCAGCCTCGGTAGCGCTTGCCCGGAAAGCTGTCGGTCTCGATCTCGGCCCGCATGCCGGGCCGCACCCGGCCCAGCGCCTTCTCGGATACATAGGCACGCACCCAAAGTGGATCGGTAATGGCCAGTGTATAGACCGGGCGCTGCGGCGCAGCCATATCCCCCGGCTCCAGGATACGATTGCGGATCACGCCGTTGGCCGGGGCCACCAGCCTGGCATTGGCCAGATTGTATTTCGCCAGCTCCAGCTGGGCCTGATCGGCCTTGAGCTCGGCCTTGGCCGCAGCGATGTCCTCCTGCCGGGGCCCCTGCACCGCCAGCTTCAACATTTCCGTGGCCGCCTTGACCCGCTCACGCGCCGCCTTGGCCACGGCATCGGCATTGTCCGCCTGCTCGCGCGAGGCCAGGTTCTGCGCACTCAGCTGGTGCAGGCGCCGGGAGGTGCGTTCGGCATCCTCCGCCTGCGCCTGGGCGGCCGCCAGGTCGGCACGTGCCCGCCGGATATCCTCCGGGCGGCTGCCAGCCAGCATGCGATCGACGATGGCCTGCTGGCCCTCGAGCTGGGCGGCGGCACGATCCACCAACGCCTGCAGCCCCGTGGTCTCGAGCTCCGCCAACAGCTGGCCCTTGCGCACCCGATCGCCTTCCTGGACCAGCATGCGGGCGATGCGTTCGCTGCCGTTGAACGCCAGTTCGACCTCACGTGTATCAACGTTGCCGTACAGCTGCAGATCGCCGTGCGCCGCCGCCTGGCGATGGTCGTGCCATAGCCAGGCCCCCACCGCGACTGCCACCAGCAGCAGAACGATCCCTATGCGAAGCACCTTTTTGTTCATGGCCATCCCCGTTACCCGATCGTTGCACCCGTACTGCCCCAGTGTAGCGGACAACGTCCGGGCTCCAACCCCCCGCGTGGCCATGCCGGATATGGTTTGCTTGCGGCCGCCGTACGCTATGCTTGGCCCATGCATGATCCGATGCTGATGATCGGCCTGATGTCAGGCACCTCCTGCGACGGCATCGACGCCGCCGTGGTGGAGATCGGCGAGACCGGCCGCCCGCGCCTGCTCCATTTCCAGTCCACCCCGATGCCCGAGCGCCTGCGCGAACCTGCGCTGCGCCTGGCCGCCCCGGGCGTGCATGAGATCGATCCGATGGGCACGCTGGATGTCGCCCTCGGCCGGGCCTTCGCGGATGCGGCGCTTGCGGCCATCGGCGCCGCCGGCCTGGAACCCGCCGCCGTCACCGCCATCGGCAGCCACGGCCAGACCATCCGCCACCGACCGCGGGGCGTGGACGGCGGGCCGCCATTCACGCTGCAGATCGGCTGCCCGTCGACGATCGCCGAACGCACCGGCATCACCACCGTCGCCGATTTCCGGCGCCGCGATATCGCCGCCGGCGGCGAGGGGGCGCCGCTGGTGCCGTTCGCGCACCGCCGGCTGTTCGCAGAGGCCGATGCCGATGTCGCCGTCGTCAACATCGGCGGCATCGCCAACATCTCCTGGCTCGGCCGCGACGGCAGCGTCACCGGCTTCGATACCGGCCCCGGCAACATGGTCATGGATGCGCTGATGCTGGCCATCACCGACGGCCGCGCCGCGTTCGATGCGGACGGGGATCTGGCCGCGGCCGGCCGCGTACATGCGGACCTGCTCGATGCCCTGATGGACCACCCTTTCCTGCGTCGCCGTCCGCCGAAATCGAGCGGGCGCGAGGATTTCGGCCAGGACTTCGTCGATCGCCTGCTGCAGGTCCCCGGCCTCAGCGACGCCGACCGCATGGCCACGGCCTGCGAACTGACGGCGCGCACCATCGCCGGGGCCCGGGCCTGGCTGCCCGCCGCCCCCGCCCGCTGGCATATCTGCGGCGGCGGCAGTGCCAACCGGCACCTGATGGCCCGGCTGGCCGCGCTGCTGGCACCGGCGCCGGTGGATACCACCGCCGCAAACGGCATCCCGCCCGACGCGGTGGAGGCGCTGAGTTTCGCCCTGCTGGCGCAGCACACGCTGCTCGGACTGGCCAATACCGAGGCGGCCGTCACCGGCGCCGGGCATGCCGTCTGCGGCGGCCATATCGTCCCGGGACGGAACTGGCCGGACATCCTCGAGCACGTCCGCACGTGGACCCGATCACCCACGGCATAAGCGGCGCGGCGCTGGCGCGCGCCGTGCCGGGCCGGCCGCTGCCGCGGTCCCAGGTCTGGCTGCTGATCGGCATGGCCATGGCGCCGGACCTCGACTACGTGCTGCGCTGGTTCTCCGACGAGCTCTATCTCGAGCATCACCGCGGCGTCACGCATTCGCTGCTGATGCTGCCGCTGTGGACCTGGCTGGTGGTCAGCCTGCTGCCGAAACGCCGCGAACGGAACCCGCTCCTGCCGTGGCTGATCGGTGCGGCCATCGGCATGCACATCCTGCTCGATGTCATCACCTCGTTCGGCACCATGATCCTGGCGCCGTTGTCCGACTGGCGGGCGACGCTGGACCTGGTGTTCATCATCGATCCGATCTTCACCGGCCTGATGCTCGCCCCGCTGCTGCTGATCCCGCTGCGCCGACGACTGGCCCGGCCACTGGCGGCGGCGAGCCTTGCCCTGATGTTCGCCTATATCGGCCTGTGCGCCTGGAATCACCACCGGGCTCTGATGCTGGTCAGGGACAGCTGGCCGGACGCCCCGGTCCAGGCGGCGCTGCCGCTGCCGTTCTCGCCCTTCCGCTGGCAGCTGATCGCCGCCTGGCCGGACCACGACATGGACGGCGCCGTCGACCTGTGGCCCGCCTTCCACGGCACCATGTCCTGGTTTCCTGTCTCGCTGACCGGCCCCTATGCCCGCTACCTGCATCCGGCGGACGCGCTGCAATGGCGCCGGCTGGCGGCGATGACCGAGGCCAATGCCCCGGACAGCATCCCGGGCATGGCCTTCTATCGCTGGTTCGCGCGCTTCCCGGTACTGCTGCATGAAGGCCCTGGAATGCGCGAATTCGGCGACCTGCGCTTCGGCGCCGGCATGCCGGATGCACCTCCCGCCTTCTCGCTGCGTATCGAGACGAAGCCCGAACCGCGGGCCTGGCTGATCTGGCATGACAGGCATGCCACCCCATTGCACTAGACCAGCATCACCTCGTAGCGCTCCGCATCCCAGGCCTGTGCCTCGCGCCAGTAGAACGTGAACTGGATGCGCGTGCCGGCCGCCATGCCGGTCACCGGCAGTTCGGCCGCATGCACGCCGAGCCCGGTGTCACGGGTATCCGTGTCGGCGACATCCTGCCATCCATCCCTGCCCCAGTGCACCGTCGCGGACGCATGCAGGGCGATGGTCAGGCCGTTGCCGGCGGGCACGTGGCGCGGACGGTAGCGCGGCCCCCAGATATCGTAGTCGATGACCGGACGCCGGCCGCCGTAGCGGCTCCACGTGGCGGCCGGCCGGTCGACCGGGTAGCCGAGCCCGCGGCTGTAACAGAGCTTGATGAATTCGCTGTGCGCCCATACCAACGGCATGGCCGAGCCGCTGGGCCGGCCGGGTTGCAGGCCTTTCTCCGGCATCGGCGCCTCGTCCCACACCTGCTCGGGCAACAGGCCGCCCGGACCGGCCATGGCCATCATCGCCTCCAGATAAGGCATGACGTCCCCGCCGGCCGCCAGGGCGTAATGCCCCCGCTCGCCGGTCAACAGCGGCCAGCCGCGGCCGATGCCGCTGCCGTCGAAGGGGCTGCCGTCGGCCTTTTCGCCGTAGCCGTCGCCGTTGTAGCGGTGCCATACCGGGCCGCTCGGGGTATCCGTCTTCAACAGCGCATCGACGGCGCACAGGGTATCGACGATGCACGGATCATCGGGGCGACGCAGGCCGAAACGCACCAGCTGCAGGAAATCCGTGGCGATCTGCTCATCGGCCGGAAGATCGGGGTCCAGAGCCCGATTCTTGATCAGCACATGCTCGGCCAACGCTCCCTCGTGCACCAGGGCATCGACGGGTGCGGTACGGATATAATACCCGGCGATCCCGAGCCGGCCGGCCAGTGCCGTGCCGCGGGCATAGGCCCAGTCCTCGAGACGGGCGTTCCAGCAATCGGCCAGGCGCAGCGCGAAGTCGCGCGCCTGGCCATCCAGAAACTGGCTGCCTTCGACCAGGGCGGCGATGGCGATGGCCAGCGTGAAGGTATTGACGCCCGGATCCTCCTCCCAGCGGTCCTGGCCGGTGGCCGGGCCCTCGCGGGCGATGAAGGAAAGCGCCTTTTGCACCATCGCCCGCACCGGGATCGCATCGAGCTCACCGCAGGCATGCAGCGCCGAGGCCAGCAACACCGGAAAAGCGGCCTCGTCGAGCTGGATGCCCTGCCAGAAGGCCTTGCCGCCGAGCCACTGGTTCTGCAGCCAGTGGCCATCCTGCTGCTGCGTGGCCATCAGGTAGCGCAGCACGTCGCGTGCATCCTCGAAGGCCCGCATCGCCACCATCGCACCCGCGGTCTCGACCAGGTCGCGCGCCCAGACCAGATGGTAGCCACCGCGGCTCTGGCTGCTCTCCCCCCACGGCACCGACAGACTGGCCACCGCCGCCCCGCAATAGGTACGGTCCTGATGCACCTTCAGCACCATGCCGGACAGCGCCAGCATGCGCTGCATGTCGTCCGGCAGACCGGCGAGCCGCGTGTTGCCCAGCCAGGACTCCCAGCTGCGGCATTGCTGATCCCACACCGCATCGAAATCCTCGAGCAGGGCCGAATGGGCCAGCGTGGCCGCCGAGTCCTTGCTGGTGCCGAAGCCGAGTGCCAGCGTGGCGGTGGCGGGCAGCTCCCCCATCAGGGCCACCGCCCCCGGCCCGGCGGCGTCGTATTGCCAGGTCATGCGGCCATGCCGGGCGAAATCCTGCCAGCCGTCGCTCGCTGCAAGACAGCCGACCGAACAGCGCTCCCATGCATCTCCGCCATCCGCCGCGGACGCCAGCAGGGCCAGCCCGAACGGCCCCTGCTCCGCCCACAGCACGCGGCGCCCGTTGTGCCGGCCGACATAGGCCAGGTTGTTCTCGGCATCGTCACCCAGGCGCGCCCCCAACAGGGCATAGGGACGCAGCCCGGCAGCGCCTTCCAGCCGGCAGCGCAGCAGCAGCGCATCACGCTGCTGCGACGGACAGACGCGCAGGGAGAAGGTGAAGCGATCGTGACGATGGACGATCTCGATGGCCGGCACCCCCGGCCGCGGCAGCCTGACCTCGTAACGGCCCAGCTGGCGCAGTTCCACCCAGAAGCCGCGATCATCGGCGACGATGAAGCCGAGATCTCGGATCTGCGGGATGTCGATGCGCGGATAGTAGGCCTCGGTGACGATGCCCTGCGCAATGGTGAACCACAGGCGGGCCGAACCCAGGCTGGTACCGACCATGTCCTTGCCGGCGCAGGCCCATGTGGGATAGATGTTATCGGATGCTGGCGCCTGCATGGGATGTGATGGTGCGGATCAGCCGCCCGCCGTCAGGCGCCGGGCGACCCATCGAGAAACTCCAGATCCTGCCACAGATGGGTCGGATGGCCCTCGGCGTCGCGAAAGCGCAGGTTCTGCTGTCTGGGCACCATGCGATGGGCCCGACCATAGCTGTCCTCCTGCACCTCGGAACCATCGAGCGCCGACAGGATCATCAGATCCTCGTCGAGCACGATGTCGGTAATCTCGTACATCTGGCCAAGATAACGAACCTGGCGGCCGATCAGCCCCCGCAGCGCCTGCACATCCTGGATCAGCTTCTGCAAGGCCGCCTGACTCATGCCTGTCTCCTACTTGACGATTACCGCCTGTTCATCGATCACCATAGAAAGCAGGGGCGTTGCCGTCAATGACGGTCGCCGTGACGCCCCCGCCGCCACGTACTAGGCTTGCGCAAACCCATGCACCCCATGTAAAGGAGAAGGACATGCACGAGGCATGGATATCGCTGACGACCACCAGCCCGCTCGGCATCCCGTTGCTGCGTTGGGCCGCGGCGTTGGTCGTGCTGTTCGTATTCGTCGTGGCCCAGCGCGTGGTCATCCGCACCTATCACCGACTCACGCAGGCCCTGGCCGGGCACACCGAGAGCCGCCTGGACGACCTGTTGTTCGAGGCGGCCGAGAAGCCGGCCTACTGGCTGATCCTGCTCATCGGCATCCTCGCCACCGTGCACGTGCTCAACCCCCCCAAAGCCGATTTCCCGCTGTTGGGCCCGATCGACCACGGCGTGCGCATCGCCGCCATCGTGCTGACCATGTGGTTCCTGTGGCGATTGATCGAGGGCGGGGCGGCCCACCTGACCTCCCATGCCACCCGTGCCGAATCGTCGCTCGACCTACAGATCGTGCCCTTCCTGGCCAAGACCCTGAAGGCCTTCCTGGTCGTCACCGGCGTACTGGTCATCGCCCAGAACCTCGGCTATTCGATCTCGGGGCTGATCGCCTCCCTCGGCATCGGAGGCATCGCCGTGGCCATGGCGGCGCGCGACACCATCGCCAACATCTTCGGCTCCCTGATGATCCTGATCGACCGCCCGTTCTCCATCGGCCACTGGATCCGGACCAAGGATTTCGAGGGGGTGGTCGAACAGATCGGTTTCCGTTCCACGCGCATCCGTACCTTCGCCAAGACCCTGGTCAACGTACCGAACTCGATCCTGGCCAACATGGTCATCGACAACATCGATGCCATGCCCAAGCGTCGCGTCTCAATGCGCATCGGCCTGACCTACGATACACCGCCGGCCAAGCTGGCGGCCGCCATCGAGGGCATCGAGGACATCCTGAAGGGCCATATCGGCATCGACCAGGAATTTTCCCTGGTCCGCTTCGACGAGTTCGCCGATTCCTCGCTGTCGATATTCCTGTACTACTTCACCAAGTCGACGCACTGGGACGAGCACCTGCAGGTGCGCCAGGAGGTGAACCTGCAGATCATGGCCCTCTTGGATCAGCTCGGCCTCGAGTTCGCCTTCCCGACGCGCACCGTGCATATCCAACAGGACATTGCGCCGCGGACCACCGCCCGGCGCAAGGCATAGGCCCCGTGCAGCGGATGCTGATCATCCTCGGCGCGGTGCTGCTGCTGGCGGGGCTGGCCTGGCCGTGGCTGTCCCGGATCGGCCTGGGGCGTCTGCCCGGCGACATCGTCATCGAGCGCGACCATGTCCGCTTCTATTTCCCCATCGTCACCAGCCTGCTGATCAGCCTGATCCTGAGCCTGATCCTGTGGCTGTGGCGTAAGTAAGGAGGCTCCTCACAACGCCAAACCGTGTCACACGCAAGTGTGCATTGGCTCACATCCGCCGCTTACCCGCACCGCTTACCGTGGCCGCGTGGACGGCACGGGATGCCAACCGGTACCCGCCCGTCCGCGGGACTCCAATCCCAGGATTGGCGTAAAGGAGACCATCATGAACACGCGCTCGAAGACAACGCTCGTTGTGAACGCCCTCGCCCTTGCCGGCATGCTGCTGTTCGCCAGCCAGGCCGCCGATGCCGCATCGACCCAGTCCCCCTCGGTCGACACGCCGACCACGGCCAACGCCCCGTCCCCGGCGAACGTCCAGAACACGCCGACGATCGCGGACGATGCCACGCCGGACGTGGCCGACGCCCATGAGGTGGAGGATGCCGGCGACATCGCCGATATCGGCAACCAGGATATCGAGACCCCGGACGTCGCCGAGGTCGAGGTTCCCGAGTTCGAGACCCCCGACTCGAACTAGGCACCGGGATCAGGCACCCTCCGGCATGCAGGCCGGGGGGATGCCATCCCCCCTTTTCCACCATGACACCCTGTACTATGTTCCGCCCCGTTCCAGCGCCAAGGCAAGGAGATGTCCGATGCTTCCAGTAAAGACCCGTTCGAGCGGTCTTCGTATTGCCGCCTTTTGTCTCAGCATGCTCACCGGCCTGCTGATCCATGCCCCCGAGGCCGCGGCCAGGGACGGCATCACCGCCAGCATCACGCCGTCGTACTACAGCGGCAACTACGGCACCAATTCGACGACCGACATCCTCTACATACCGCTCGACGTCCGGGCCCAGACAGGCGATCTGACGCTGAAGGCCACCATCCCCTATATCCGCGTGCACAGCCAGGGCGCGGTGATCGCCGGCGGCGCCGTTGTCGGCAACACCGGCGGCCAGCCCACGACCCGCAGCGGCCTCGGCGACATCTGGCTGGAGGCCCGCTACCGCATCAAGCTGGACAACAACGGCAATTCGGTATCTCCCTACGCCAAGCTCAAGCTCGGCACGGCCTCCCGCGCCAAGGGCCTGGGCACCGGCGCCAACGACGTGGAGTTCGGCGGTCGCTTCCGTACCCGCATCGGCGCCCGCACCTTCCCCTTCGCCCAGCTCGGCTACCGCATCCACGGCCAGGCCGCGGGCATCGTGCTCAACGACATCCTGACCTACCAGGCCGGCTTCAGCTATCTCGTCAATGCCGACAACATCGCCACCCTGCTGTATGCCGGCCACGAATCCTCGCAACCCGGCCTGGCCGCAGCTTCGGAGATCATCGGGGCCTGGAATGTGCGGGCGGCACGCAATACCGATCTGCAGGTCTTCGCCCTGCTCGGCCTGAGCAGCGGCAGCCCGGATTACGGCGGCGGCCTCAGCTACTTGTACCATTTCTGAGGTCCGGCAATTTTCCAAGACGGACCGCGACGGCGAACTTACCAAACGGGGTGGAGGCCGCTAGCTTCGCGCGGATGAGCAACATGATCGATGCCTATGTGGACGGCGCCTGTTCCGGCAATCCGGGGCCCGGCGGCTGGGGCGTGCTGCTGCGCACCGGCAGCCACGAGAGGGAGCTGTACGGTGGCGAGGCCGCGACCACGAACCAGCGCATGGAGCTCACCGCCGCCATCGAGGCGCTGAAGGCCCTGAAGCGGCGCTGCCGCATCACGATCCACTCGGATTCGAAATACGTGGTGACCGGCATGACCGAATGGGTGCACGACTGGAAGCCGCGCGGCTGGAAAACCGCCGCCAAGAAGCCGGTGGCCAACCTCGAGCTATGGCAACAGCTCGACCGTCTCGCCGCCAAGCACGAGGTGCGCTGGCAATGGGTCAAGGGGCATGCCGGGCATCCGGAAAACGAACGCGCCGACGCCCTGGCCCGTCGCGGCATTCCGGGCGCCGGCACCGATTAGTCCGCACCCGCCGGCCACGTGATCGCCTGGAAGCTGCTGGGACTGGTGATCGTCGCCAACGGCGCGGCGCTGGCGGGTCAGACCCTGTGCGGGAGCCGCTGCGCCTGGCCGCTCGATTTCGGGCTGAAGTTGGGCGACGGCCGCCGCCTGTTCGGCGACCACAAGACCATCCGCGGTGTGACACTGGCCATGGCCTGCACGATTCCCGCCGCCCTGCTGCTGGGCCTGCCGGCGGAGATCGGCGCCTCCATCGCGCTCGCCGCCATGGCCGGCGATGCGGCGGCCAGCTTCGTCAAGCGGCGGTTGGGCCTCGCTGGAGGCGACATGGCCATCGGACTGGACCAGCTCCCCGAGTCGCTGCTGCCGCTGGCCATCGTCGGCCCGGCATACGGCCTGACGTGGACCGGTATCCTCGGCCTGAGCCTGGCCTTTCTCGCCTTCGAGCTCGCCGCGTCGCGGCTGCTGTATCGCCTGCACCTGCGCAACCATCCGTATTGAAGGGCGAGGAACGGCTGCCGGGGAATGAGGCGTGAAATGTGAAGGGTGAACGCCGATGCCCACTCAGCACTCAGTACTCGCACCTTTCACCCTTCACCGCCCCTCAACTGCTGCGCAGCGTATGCAGCGTGACCTCCGGCGGGCAATTGTAACGGACATCGACGACGCTGGAGCCGCAGCCGTTTGAGGTATAGCCGCGCATCGTGTGATGCTGCCAGGCGCCGCGGCAGACCCGTCGCGGCGCCTTGGCGTTGTAGTACGGTGCCCACCCACCGGGCAGACAGACCTGGCCGCCATGGGTATGGCCGCACAGCATCAGATCGAAGCCGGCATGCGCCGCCTGCCGGTAGATCTCCGGTGAATGCGCCAGCAGCACGGCGGCAGCCTCGGACGGGATCTCGGTCGCCGCCTTCTCCAGGTTGTCGACGCGGTAGTAATGCGGATCGTCGATGCCGGCCAGGTACAAGCGCTGACCGCCTCGCTCGATATAGGTGGACTCGTTCAGCAACAGGCGGATATCCATCGCCTCCATCGGCGGCACCATCTCGACGAAGTCGTGATTGCCCAGGATGGCGTAGACGGGCTCCTTCAGCACGGCGCGCAGCCGGGTCAGGGCCTCGATCGTCGCCGTGAAAGGGCCGTAGGTGCGGGCCCGGAAATCGCCGGTCAGCACGCACAGGTCGTATTCCAGGTCGCGTACGCGCCCGATCAGTGCCTCGGTGATGTCCGGACGCATGTCCAGGTGCAGGTCACTGAGCTGCAGGATGGTGTAGCCGTCGAATGCCGCCGGCAACCGTGACAGGACGGGCTCATGCCGGCGCAGCTCGATGGCCGCGGCATTGCGCTGGCCGCGGCGGTACAGGCCGGCCAGGCGCAGGATCGTCCGGATCAGCCTGTGGATCGAGAACCAGTTCTCGATATGGAAGAAGTTGCGGCCGCGCCCGAAAATCTGCGTCACATGCTCGCGCTCGATGCCCAGACGCTGGCGCAGGTGCAGCCTGCCCACGCGCGGGGCCAGGCGTTCGTACGCCTCGTCGCTCAAGGCGCTGCCGGCTTCGTGGTGGCCGGCGATGCGGGTGCGGGCTCCGAAGGAACGGGCAGCTGGGGCGCATGCTCCTTGGGCAGCGGCCCGAGGACGGGGCTGACGACCTTCGGCGGGGCGTTGGTGGCCAGCGGCGGCGTCTCGACCAGGCGCAACGTCACCGGATGACCCGGCAACTCGGCCGCCGCCAGATCGATGTCGAGCCTCTGGCCGGTGCCGCGCAGGAACACCTGCAGATGGTCCCCCGGCTGCACATCCTCGGCGACGACGGTGCTTTGCCCCATATCGTCCAGGCCGGTCCGTTCCTGGCAGCACAGATCCATCCCCGACTTGACGACCATGCCCTTGGCATCGGTGCGGCGCAGCGCCGAGGCCGGTAGCCGCACGGCCTTGCCGTCATGCATCACGCGGATCCACACGTCGCGGCGCTGCGGCACCGGGGCGGGAGGCGGCACCTCGCCGGTCTGCAGGAACTTCTCGATGAACCCCAGGTGCGCCAGGTTCAGGGCCGGCGTGTGATGGTCGCCAACGATGGCCACGTTCGGCTCGCCGGGCAGGTAGGCCGAATGGGTGCCGACGACGAGATCGGAACTGGCGAATGACTTGTCGGCGACGAACACGTTGAGCACCTGCACCCCGGCCAGCTCCTCACCCTCGGACCGGTTCAGCTGCCACAAGAAATCGCTGCCCGGCAGCATTTCGTTGGCTTGCAGGTTGCCGTAGGCGCTGACGCTGGCCAGGTCCACCAGCAGCTCGGCGGCATTGGTGCCGAAATGCGGGGTGGACAGGAAGATCACCCGCCGGATCGGCTCGTGCGCATGGTGCAGCAGGTACTCGCGCACGATCAGGCCACCCATGCTGTGCGCCACGACGTCCACCTGCTTGAAGTTGCTCAGGAAACGCTCGAATTGCTCCTCGACGACCTCCAGCGGCGGGTAGCGGGACAGGGCGATGCCGGTATTGTAGGTGAAGAAGTAGATGTCGCGGTGCAGCCGGGCCTTGACCTTTTCCAGCTCCTCGGGTGCCGGCCAGGAGAACTCGCTGCCATTCCAGCCGTGGATCAGGATGATCGGCGGCGCGTCCGGGTATTCCGGCTCCATCAGCTGATCGATGGCGCGCCACTGATTCCACAACTGGGCGGTGGCGTCCTTGTTGCTGGTGGCGCAACCGGCCAGCAACAGCATCGACGCCAGCACGGCCGTTACCCTGAACATTCCTCGCATGGGATCATCCTTGCCCATCGGTGGCGGGCTGCCAAGTGCGCAGGCTTGGCAAGCACGTGTCATTGTGATGTAATACACAAATGAAGTTCCTGTTCGACCTGTTCCCAGTGCTTCTGTTCTTCGGCGCCTACAAGCTGTCCGGCATCTATGCGGCCACAGCGGTGCTGATCGTTGCCTCATTGGCTCAGGTTTGTATCACCCGCCTTCGCCACGGCCGCTGCGAGACCTCGCACCTCGTGACGCTGGCCCTGGTCGTCGTGTTCGGCGGCGCCACGCTGCTGCTGCAGGACGAGATGTTCATCAAGTGGAAGCCCACGGTCATCAACTGGCTGTTTGCCGCCGCCTTCCTGGGTTCGCGCTTCTTCGGGGAGAAGAGCCTGATCGAGCGCATGATGGGCAGTAAACTGACGCTGCCGGCTGCGGTATGGGGGCGCCTGAACGCGGCCTGGACCTTCTTTTTCATCGCCATGGGCACGGCCAACCTGTTCGTCATCTACAGCTTCGACACCGCCACCTGGGTCGACTTCAAGCTGTTCGGCATGATGGGCATGACGTTCGCGTTCGTGATCCTGCAGTCGATCTACCTGGCCCGCTACATGCAGTTCGAGCAGCCCGAAAGCGACTAGGGGCCGAGCCTCTCAAGATTCCGCACAACGGGCCGGGCATTTCCCCGGCCCGTTGGCATTTGACCCCCTGCTTGCCGTGGTGCTGCGGCGCATGCAGAGTGGATTACGGGGAAGATCAGGGAGGACGCATGTATCGACTGATCCATCCGGTGATTCTGCTGTTGCTGGCAAGCCTGGCTACCGGCTGCGCCTCGATGTCGAAAAAGGACTGCGAGAACGCCGACTGGCACGCCATCGGCTACAACGACGGCGCCCGCGGCATCCAGTCCGGGCACCTGAACGTCTACAGCCAGCGCTGCGCCGAGTACAAGATCGCGCCCGATGCCAACGCCTACCAGACGGGCTGGGACCAGGGCATCCGCAGCTACTGCACCAGCGCTACCGGCTACAACACGGGAGCCGCCGGCCTGGCTTACAGCAACATCTGCCCGGCCGATGTGGCCCCGGCATTCTTGGCCGGATACCGCCAGGGCCTCGACCAGTACTGCACACCGGACAACGGCCTGCAGCAGGGACTCTCCGGCTATCCCTACCGCGGCGTCTGCCCCGCCGAACTGGCCCCCGCCTTCCAGCAGCGCTACCGCCTGGGCCAGGATGTGCGCCATGCCCGCGACGTGCACCGGAATGTCGAATACCGGCTGGCGAAGGTACGCCAGGCCCTGGCTGGCGAGAAGGACCCGGATCATTACCACGATCTGCTGGAGGAACTCGTCAAGCTGCGCTACGAGGACGAACACAGCGAGGCCATGGTGGCGGCGCTCACCGCCTGCACGGGCAATGACTGGTTCGAGTCGGGCTTGTCCGACGGCGAGGCGGGCCAGCCCTACCGCGCCACTGAGATCGCCAGCATCTGCCGCAGCTATGGCAGTCTCCCGGACGAGGCGGGCTACAGCCAGGGCTGGAGCCAGGGCAACAGCCATTACTGCACCTATGATTCCGGGGTGTACGCCGGCCAGGGCAACGAGGAATACCACGGTGTCTGCCATGGCCCCGCCTACCTGTTGTTCTGGGGCGGTTATCTGCAGGGTCTTGGGCTGTTCCAGGCCGGCCGCTACGAGGACCATCCACGACCCCAGTATCCCCATGCCGAGCACCGCGAACGTCGGCGCTTGCCGGCACATGAGGAACAGCCTCATCGCCAGGCCGAACCGCGACAGCCGCGTGCAACGCAACAAGGCGGAGCCCAGCCAGCACCATCCCATGCAAAACAACACGGCGAATCCAAGTCGGCGCACCAGAAGCAGAACGACGACAAGAAGCCGAAGGACACACAACACGGGGAGCACTCGGGGTCTGAATAACACAGCGGGAGCGGTCGTATTGGCTCCCGGCCCTGCAGGCCTGAACCACGGATCTCTCCATCATGCGCTGGACGGGTCTGCCCGGCGCATGATGGATGCCGTGAAATCACTGTGAAATCACCTTGTGCGATGGTTCAGGGAACAAGAACCGCCCGGAGGGGGTGGGATAGCGGGGGTTTCCTGCCCATTGCCGGATGGCAGGCAGGCGATCGCGCGAAAGGGACATATGGGCTGTAATATCAACGCAAGACACCTGTGCTGCGCGGGCGCGTTTCTACTGGCCGCCGCGCTGACGCCGTCGCTGGCCAAAGCCGATTCAAGCCATGTGATCCTGGCGAGCAACAACGCGGTGCTGGCCGCATGGCAGCAAACGGCCCAGGCCGGGGAGGCCACGCCGCAACTGGTCAAGCAGGACGATGGCGGCACCACGATCGAATGGCACGGCGGCGCGACGCTGAACAAGTACACCGATACCGTCAGCGGCGGGCCGCTCCTCGCTTCCCAGACCCCCGGCGACTTTTACAAGGCGGACGTCAACAGCGATCTGCGTGCGACGTCTCCGAACGGGGCCATGTCCTTTGCCCAGTTCTCGCTGACCAATACGAACGACCCCTCCGTACTCAGCCAGTACGACACCCAGATCAACACCCTCGTCGTCGGCCGTACGGGCCAAGGCTACGACATCCGTCTCGGCGACACCGCGCTGGACCTGTCACGCCTCGCGGGCAGCACGGCCGGCGTACGCGGCTTGCAGGCCCAGAAACAGCTTGGATCCTCTACCCTCGTGTCGGTTGCCGCCGGCGTGATGGCGCCGAGCTGGGAAGCGCTGGAAAACGCCATCCCCCGCAGCCAGTACCTGCGCGATACCTATGCGGTGAAACTGGAGCAGGCGCTGGGCGAGACGACGCAGCTGTTCGTGGTCCAGGAAGGCTATTCGGACGAACAGAACAGCCTCGGCACCGGCAACGCCTCGCTCCTGGCGGCGGCATCGGCGTCGGTGACCACGGCAGGCTTCAATTATCAGCAGAATGCCCTGAGCGTGACCGGCGAGGCCGCCACCAGCCGGTGGAAAGAGGTGGGGCAGGCCGCAAACACCAGCAGGGCATACGCCCTCGATGCCGCCTGGAACGGCCAAAGCCTTGGCCTCTACGGCGGCTATCATGATACCGGCCTGTACTACACCTCACTTCCGGGGCAGGCCCAGCCCGGGCTGAGGGAAACCTTCATCGGCGGCAACTGGAGCGCCACGTCCTGGCTGGCATTGACTGCGGACATCCGGCGTTCGGAGAACAGGCTTGCGGACACCACCGCATCCGGAACCCCGACCGCCACGACAACGAAGACCGATACCGTGGCCTTTGCGGAAAACATCACCTTCGGCCAGCAGGTTCCAGGGCTGGGGCTCGGCCTGAGGCAATCGTCATCCAATGCCAAGAACGCCGACGGCAGCCACAACAGGATGCTTGAGTACAGTGCCACCGCCACGTATTCCGGCCAGTCCTGGAACTCGAGCCTCGGATACGATCTCAACAAGGCCGATACCCCGGCCACGCCCGCATCGTCGGGCAAAACGGAGACGTGGTCCGCCAATGTGGGGCTGAACTTTCCCATGGGTGGCGACGGGACGATGCCGCCCGTGTGGTCGGGGAACCTGAACATGTCGGGAGCACTGCAGCATTTCATCAATGCCGGCGCCAGCTCCAGGGGCAGCAATTACAGCCTGCAACTGCAGGTGCAGCGAGCGCAGTGGTTCATTCTCAGCGCGAATTACGGCGAAGGCTTCACGACATCGCCCCTGGCCGGGGGCGCGACGGTGCGCATGCGCACCTATATGGTCAGCGCCGCCCATCCGTTCGGCGACCAGAACTCGCTTCGCTTCTACCTGAGCAACACCGGCAACATCGCCGGCGATCCGACCCAGATCTACAGCCAGAAGCAGGTTGGTGCCGAATTGATCTACCAGCTATAACCATGGCATAGGAAGGTTTTGTGAATAAGAAGATCGTCATATTCGCCATAACGCTCGCCCTGATCTCGATGACGCATCGTACCGTCCGGGCCGAGGAACAAGGCAACGCTGCGGTGTCGCCCGCGGTAAACACCACCGCGGCGACATCCCCGTCGAAGGGTGACGGCACATCATCCGAGCCCGTGGCCGATCTGGCCGAAGGCCACAAGGTGCAGCAGGCGCTGGATCAGCTGATCCATGCCTACGAGACGGGGAATGTCAGCGTTATCCAGAGCAGCATCGATCCGACCATGATGGGTTACCAGCGCTTCCTGGACGGGGTCAGGCAGGATACGATCAACTACCGGCAGATCAGGATACACCTGCTCAACACCCAGATCGTCGTGGGCCCGGACGTGGCGGTCATCCAGACCGACTGGGAGAAGCGCTTCCTTTCCGCCTCCGGCCTTGCCCCGGGCTTATTCAGCGGCCACAGCATCTTCCTGATGCATCGCGGGGAATCGGGCTGGCAGGTGGCGGGCTTCTCCGGCGACAACCTCTTTGCCGGCCAGGGCGGCACCCTGGCGCAGGTGGCCGTCACGCCTGCCGCATTTACCTGGGTTGCCATTCCCGGCTTCCCGGGAAGCCCGCTCCAGATCACGGTGATCGATCCAGACCTTTCGAATCGGGTGAGCCTGACCGTGCAGGCGACAACTGGGCAGGGTGACCGTGAATCCGTGGTCCTGACATCAACGACCCCCGGCCGGTTCGTCGGATCGGTCAACGTCATCAACCAGTCGACCTTCAGCGTGGGCAGCGGATCTCTCGAGGTGACCGGCCCCACGACCATCTACATCCGCTATCTGGATACCAACCCCGGCAACAACCGGCCGCCGAGCACGCTGACGAAGATCGTTCCGGTCCGATGATCCGTCGCGGCATCCGGATGCCGTGCCGTCCAGATCGAATGAGGAGAAACATCATGCGCGAAATCAGCCATCGAAGAATGATCCGGGCCATGATATTCCCGTCGGCACTGCTGCTGGCGGCCTTCGGTGCGGCCCATGCCGCCTGGGCCACCCCGAAGTACACACCGGGTGAATGGGAATATCACTGGAAGTTCCACATGGAGGTGTTCGGCATGTCGATCCCTTCCATCCCGGTCACGGTCACCTCCTGCGTCGAGGGCAAGCACCCGTTTCTCAGCGACCCGAAGATGAAAAAGGCCGGCTGCAAGATGGTCGATCCCAGGACC
>CAZBLR010000026.1:0-24218 GCA_964492895.1 uncultured Zetaproteobacteria bacterium
GTCCGCGCTATTGCCCCAGCATCGAGGACAAGGTCGTCCGTTTCGCCGACAAGGACAGTCATCAGGTCTTTCTGGAGCCCGAAGGGCGCGACCATGCCGAGGTCTATCCGAACGGCATCTCCACATCGCTGCCGATCGATGTGCAATGGGATCTGGTGCGCTCCATCCCCGGGCTGGAGGCGGCGAACATCATCCGGCCCGGCTATGCGATCGAATACGATTACGTCGATCCGACGGAGCTTGCGCCCACGCTCGAATGCAAGAAGGTGTCCGGCCTTTTCCATGCCGGACAGATCAACGGCACGACAGGCTACGAGGAAGCGGCGGCACAGGGCCTGGCCGCAGGCCTGAATGCTGCGGCTCGGGCCCTGGATCTGGAGGCCTGGGTGCCGGAGCGCTCGGAGGCCTATCTGGGGGTGCTCATCGACGACCTGGTGACGCGCGGCGTCAGCGAGCCCTACCGGATGTTCACGGCGCGCGCCGAGTTCCGCCTGCAGCTTCGCGAGGACAATGCCGAGGATCGCCTGGGCGAAGCGGCCATGCGCCTGGGCCTGCTCCCCGCACAGCGTCAGCACGCATTGGTGGCGCGCCAGTCACGCATGCAGGCAGCCCGCGAGGAGATCCGTTCCACGGTGGTCGGCAGCGGCCAGGCCTGGGCCAAGCGTCTGGAGGAGGCGGGGCTGCCCGTGCCGGCCCAGGGCCAGGCGTTTGCCTCGTACGCGCATCGTCAGGACGTTGCCATGGAGCGCGCCTTCGGCCTGCTGGCTTCGGCCCAGGGGATGAAGCCACGCGACATGGCCAGCCTGATGGCCATGGTCCATTACGATGGCTATCTCGACAAGCAGGAGATGGCGGTGCGCCGGTTCCGCCAGCTGGAAGGCCAGCGCATTCCGGATGGCTTCGATTACGCGCGGGTCCACGGCCTGAGCCATGAATGCCGGCAGCGCCTGAGCCAGGCCCGGCCGCTCAGCCTTGGGCAGGCCGCACGCATCTCCGGCGTCACGCCGGCCGCCCTGACCAGCCTGATGCTTCACCTGTTGCAGCGGGGCTGAGGTGGATGCCGAAACGCGCGAGGCCTGCGAGGCCTACGTTCGCGAGGTATTGCGCTTCTCGACGGCGTTGAATCTGACCTCGATCCGTGATGCCGCGGATTTTCACCGCCGCTTCGTGATGCCATCGTTGGCCCTGTCGCACTGGATGCCGGCCCGTGGGCGCCTGTTGGACATCGGTAGCGGCATGGGTATCCCAGGTATCCCGCTGCTGATCGCCTGCGCCGGCCTGCATGGCATCCTGGTGGAGCGGCGGAAGAAGCGCGCCGAGTTTTTGCGGCATATTGTGCGCCTGTTGGCGTTGGACGCCGAGGTGTACGATCGGGATGTGCGGGACTTGGATCCCTTGCGTATCGACGTCTGTGTGGCCCGCGCCGTGACACGCCCGCGCGAACTGTTGGCTTTGTGCACAGGGCATGCCAATGTCGGGGCTCGCGCCGTATTCCCGGTTGCGGACCGCAGTGAGGCGGTGTCCTTGCCGGGCTGGCAGCTGGAAAACGACCAGGTGTTCGATCAGGGTGTGGTGCAGAGGGTCCAGATTTACCGACACACGGAGGTTTCACGTGAAACATGAACGCCTGGGGCCGGTCATTGCGATCGCCAATCAGAAGGGGGGCGTGGGCAAGACGACGACCAGCATCAATCTGGCTGCATCCCTGGCGGCGCTCGAGAAGCGCGTGTTGTTGATGGATATGGACCCACAGGGAAACACCACATCCGGCCTCGGCCTGGACAAGCGCCAGGTCAAGACCGGCATGTACGAGATCCTGATGGGGGAGGGCGCGTTGAAAGACGCCATCCATCATACGGAATGCGAGGGCCTGTGGTTGCTGCCTGCGAATATGGACCTGGCCGGCGCCGAGATCGAGTTGGTGGATGTCGAACAGCGCGAACAATCCCTGCTCCGGGCCATGAACGCCTATGATGCGGAGCCGTTCGATTACGTCCTGATCGATTGCCCGCCGGCCCTGAACCTGTTGACGCTGAATGCCCTGACGGCGGCTGACCGCGTGCTGATCACGCTGCAAACCGAGTTTTACGCCATGGAGGGACTGACGCAGCTGATCGATACCATCCGGCGGGTGCGCAACAGCCTTAATCCGGAACTGGTGATGGGCGGCATCCTTCTCACCATGGTGGACCGTCGCAACAACCTGTCGATCCAGGTGGAGGAGGAGGTGCGCGGCTATTTCGGGGCACAGGTGTATGATCAGGTCATCCCGAGGAACGTGCGCCTGTCCGAGGCCCCGAGTTTCGGTGTGCCGGTGATGTACCATGATATCCGTTCGACGGGGGCCCAGGCCTATCTGGCGGCGGCGCGGGAGCTGATGCAGCGTGAAGCAGCGGAAGAGGGAGGAAGGCCATGAAGGCACCGCCGAAGAAACGCCTGGGGCGGGGGCTGGACGCCCTTCTGAGCGACAAGCCCGCGGATGCGGCCCTGCTTTCGCAGGCGCGGCAGATCCCGATCTCGCAGATCCAGCCGAACCGTTACCAGCCACGCCAGAACTTCGATGCCGAGGTGCTGTCGACGCTGACCGAATCGGTGCGGCGCGAAGGCGTGCTGATGCCGATCCTGGTCCGCCCCATGGGCGACGGATACGAGCTGATCGCCGGAGAACGGCGCTGGCGGGCGTCCCAGGCCGCCGGGCTGCTGGAGATCCCCGCCATCGTCCGCGATGTCGACGACCTGCAGGCATTGGAACTGGCCATCGTGGAGAACGAGCAGCGGGACAACCTGACAGCCATCGAGTCGGCGCGTGCCTATCAGCGCATGATGGATGAGTTCGGTTGCACGCAGCAGCAGGTGGCTGAGCGCATCGGCGTATCCCGCGTCCAGGTGACCAATATCACCCGCTTGCTGCAATTGCCCATGTTCGTGCAAAAACTCATTGAAAAACGGGAGCTTACAATGGGACAGGCGCGGCCGCTCGTCGGCCTGGCGCAGGCCGATGCCGAGCATCTGGCCTCGGAATGCGTGGCCAAGGGTTGGAGTGCCCGCGACATGGAGCGCGCCGCGCAGCATGTGGCGAAGGGCGGTGACGCCAAGAAGTCCGCCGCTGCACGCGTGGATGTCGATGTCGCCGCGCTGCAGGAGGAGCTGACACGCCGGCTCGGTCTGCCGGTGTCGCTGGTGTGCCGGCGCAACGGCTCCGGCGAGCTGCGCATTGCCTATACGCGTCCGGAGGAGCTGGACGGGGTACTGACGCGCCTGCGGCGCTGACGATGCGCGTCGACGGACGGCCTTACCGGGCCGTGTCCTGGAATGACGGCGACGGCACCGTCGCATGGATCGAGCAGCGGCTGTTGCCGCATCGCTTTGCCCAGGTTGCCAGCGGCGATCCCGAGGATGTGGCGGTGGCGATCGAAACCATGCAGGTGCGCGGGGCCCCGAGCATCGGAGCCGCCGCGGCCTTTGGCCTGGCCCTGGCCTGGCAGAAGGATGCGGGCCGTTTCCATTCCCATTGGCTGCCCCGCATGCGTGCCACGCGCCCGACGGCCGTCAACCTGTTCCATGCCTGTGATGCCATGGCCCGCTGCACCGATGCCGAACCGTCGGCACAGGCCATGGTCGCATGCGCCCAGGCCTACGCGGACGCCGAGGTGGCGCGGAACCGGGCCATCGGCGAGCACCTGGCGCCATTGCTCGCACACGGCCAGCGTCGCATCCTGACGCATTGCAACGCCGGCTGGCTGGCGGCGGTGGACTGGGGAACGGCAACCGCCGGCATCTATCGTCTGGCACAGGCGGGCGAGAAGCCCTTCGTGTGGGTCGACGAGACCCGGCCGAGGCTGCAGGGCGCACGCCTGACGGCATGGGAACTGGCCCAGGAAGGCATCGCCTGCCGCATCCAGGCGGATGGTGCCGCCGCCTGGATGATGGCAAAGGGTCAGGTGGACGCCATCGTCGTCGGTGCCGACCGCATCGCCCGCAACGGCGACGTGGCGAACAAGATCGGCACCTATGCCCTGTCGCTGGCGGCGCGCGAACACGGGGTGCCGATGTATGTGGCGGCGCCGAGCAGCACCCTCGATTCGGCCTGCCCCGACGGCGAGGCCATTCCCATCGAGATGCGGGATGATGCCGAGGTGCAGACCATGGACGGTGTCGACGCCCAGGGGCATGGGCACCGGATCACCGTCGCAGCCGCCGGCGTTGCGGCGAACAACCCGGCGTTCGACGTCACGCCATTTTCTAATATCACGGCCATCATCTGCGAGCACGGACCCTGGCAGCCCCGCTGATTCCGGCCGTCAGGGGTATGCACAACGGGCGCGATCTGCGCTAAGATGCATCGGCGGAGCGGCCCGGATGGTCGCGGCAGATTCGCTCTGTCGAGGAAAGTCCGGGCTGCGCAGGACAAGGTGCCGGATAACGTCCGGCGGGGGTGACCCCGGGAAAGTGCCACAGAGAACAGACCGCCAGGCACTGCCTGGTAAGGGTGAAACGGTGTGGTAAGAGCGCACCGCCCCGCCCGGCAACGGGTGGGGGCACGGTAAACCCCACTTGCAGCAAGGCCACATAGGGAGGCGTCAAGCGCGGTCCGCGCGTGTCTCCGGGTAGGCTGCTAGAGCCCGCCAGCAATGGCAGGCCCAGATGAATGACCATCGCTTCGCAAGAAGTACAGAACCCGGCTTACAGGGCCGCTCCGCATTGATTACCGCTGGGATGATGCCGAATCTGTGGCTAGCATCGGCAGGCCGCAAGGAGGACGTGGATGAGCCTGAGCTTTAGCGATGCCGCCAAGGCCAAGCAATTGCGGGATTTCTTTGCCCGCCACGGTCGCATCTACATCGTGGTCGATGCCACCGGTGATGAGGTGGACATCCCGGAATATCTGAAAGGGGATCCTGCCCTGCGCCTGGTGCTGAACGTGCGCATGCCGCAGCCGATCCATATCCGAGACGACATGATCGATTCCGAGTTCTCGTTCTCGGGCCAGGTGTACCGGTGCCGCATCCCGATGTGCATGATCTGGGCGACCTACCTGCCGGGCGGCGAGATGGAGCAGGGCATCATCTGGGAGCAGGACATGCCGGAGATGATCCGCTCCGTGGTGCAGGCCGTGCGGGGCCTGCAGGATGACCAGCCCGGCGGCGAGGAGGCGTCGGCACAGGCGGAGTCGGCGGCGCACGATGCCCCGGCGGCGGCAGATGCAGGCGAAGGCCGCCGCGTGCGCCATCTGCGAGTGATCAAATGATGCGCCTGCTGCTGCGGGGCCTGTTCCTGTCCCTGATGCTGCTATGCCTGTCGCCGGCGCTGGCCATGGGAATGGACGACCGGATGGTCGTCGAACTGCATGCGGCCGATGTCCCACCCGACCAGGCCCAGAACCTTCTGACGGATATTCCGGACATGGCCAAGCTGGCGATCTCCCAGGTCTGGGACCGGCTGGTGCCGCAGACCCGGCGGGCCGATGTCAACGGCGCGGATGCCATGGCGCTGTTGCAGCGGGCGGTTCCGACCGGCAGCGATGGCCTGATGCTGGTGTTCAGCCCGGACCGGGTGGCCCAGTACCTGCAGTCTGTCGGCATCACCTATCCCGAACAGGCGCCGCACTTTCATCTGCAGATGCATCTGGTCAATCCCGCCGGCGTCGCCATGCCCCAGTCCGAATCCCTGCTGATGGATTATGCCCGGCAGAACGCGTCGCACTGGGGCTATGTGATCGACGACAAGGGCGATCCGCTGGAGTTGTCCTGGCGCTGGCTCAGTGACAGCCAGGTATCCCTGACGGTCCATGGAAACGCCCATGTGCCGGACAGCCAGGACATCCGTTTCATGGCCGCCGGCGATCCCATGCCCCAGATCCAGGCGTGGCTGGACGAGGTCATGCTCAAGGCCAGGGACGACTATGCCGCCCGGCCCGCCGCACCGACGCCGGCTTCGGCCAGTGCCGCGCCACCTGCCGAATCGGCGGTTCCCGCGTCGGCCATGGCGCCACTGTCGCTGATGTTGACGGTGGATCAACCGGAGAGCCTGGCCGATCAGGTGCTGCTGGAACAGGCCTTGGCCGCCGATCCCCATGTGGCGTCCCTGCAACTGAGCCAGGTGAATGCGGACAGCCGCCAGTATCTGCTCAAGCTGCGTCAGCCGGGTGAGGACTGGTTGGCGCCGTGGTTTGCCAGCCGAGGCATGCATGCCACACCGTCTGCTGAGGGTTGGCTTGCCCAGTAAGGATGCGCTGAAGGGCAACATCCTGAGCGTGCCCAATGCCCTGAGTCTGCTGCGCATCGTCCTGACGCCGGTGATCGCCTACGCCATCGTCCAAAACCATCTGGCCCTGGCCCTGGGCGTGATGATGGCGGCGGGCCTGACCGATATGCTGGACGGGGCGATTGCCCGCTATTTCGACCAGCGCACCCTTGTCGGCGCCTATCTGGATCCGCTGGCCGACAAGCTGATGCTGATCAGTGCCATCGTGGCGCTGTTCGTCGGCGGCAAGGTCCCCCTGTTCCTGTTTCTGGCGGTGATTTTCCGGGACATCATCATCGTCATCGGCGCCATCCTTTACGAGGTGGTTACGCATAAGCTGGAGATGCAGCCGACGTACACGTCGAAGGCCACGACCTTTTTGCAGATCGTGCTGGTGATCGTGGCGCTGCTCGACCCCCTGGTGCCATTGCCCGGCTGGCTCAAGCCGGCCATGGTCTGGCTGACCTTCGGCTTCACCTGCGTGTCGGGTGTGCAATACATGCTGCTGTGGACGATCAAGGCCGTGCGCGCTGTCGAAAAGCACTGATTCGAAGCGCATGTATCAGCAACGATTCGACTGGCTGCTTCCGAACCGATTGGATGCCGATAACTGGGTCCGGCACGCCGGCGTCGAGGATGCGAGCAATCGCCTGGCCCTGTGGCTCGTACATGGTGGACGGCTGTGGCTGACCTCCGAGGAGGTGGCCGGGAAATCCCATCTGCTGTCCCTGATGGCGGCCATGCACCCGCCGCTGGGCGTGATCCGGGTGCAACCCGACGATCCGGAGCGGGCGCTGCCGCTGGTCCGTCAGTGGATGGAGCAGCTTGAGGCCAAGGCCTTCTGGGCCGTGGACGTGGAGGCCGGGCCATTGGCCCAGGCTCACGCCTATGCGCTGTTCCATCTTTTGGAGCGGGCCCGGGATATGCGGCGGCCGGTGGTGCTGGCCTGGCGCAGTGCCGGTTCCATCCCGCCGGAGCTGGACAGCCGGCTGAAGGGGATGGAGCGGGTGGTGATGCAGGCCCCGCATGGCGATGAGGATTTGCGCCGCGTGATGCGCTCGGTGGCCACCAGCCTGCAATGGGAGATTCCGGATGCGGTGCTGGACGTATTGATGATCCATCTGCCCCGCCGCCTCGATGCCCTGCCGCAGATGCTGCGCAGCCTGGAGGCCGATTCGCTGCAACACGGGAAGCGCTTGACGCCGGCGTGGGTTCGCAAGTGGCTGGAGCAAACCGGCACCGGCCGCTGAGGGGTTTACAAGGTGGCCGTCTTGTAGCTTTGAACCCGCTTCAGCCAGCCGGACAGCCAGCGCGCCTCGTGCCGGCCCGGCGGTGACAGGCGGACCCGGCGTTCCAGGATGGTTGCCGCGGCGTCGGCAAAGCCGGCGACCGGTGCGCCGTGGTCGGGCATGTGCTCCAGAACCTGCAACAGCCCCCAGCCTTTGCCCTGATACCGCTCCGACGGCGACACGCCCTCACCCTTGAAGTTGACATAATCTATCAGCGGGTAATAGCCGCCCGGGGCCCTGGCCAGGCGCAGGAACTGCCTGCGGATATGGGCGCGACGGTCCTCCTGCGGAACGGCGGCAAGCATGCGCGGTAGCGCATCCTGCATGCGCTCGGCCATGAAGGCGGCCTGCAGGTCCGTCGTTTGCAGCAGGAAACGGCGCAGGCTTGCGATGCGGGGGCCATGATGGCGGACGGCGGCCTCGAAGGCCGCCCGGTCCGGCCAGGGCGCCGGTTGTGCCGGATTCCCGGCAAGCCAGCCGGGCAGCTGCGCGCCGTGCTTGCGCATGAAGCGGATCAGGGCCGGGAAACTTTCATCGAACGGCCCGTGGTAGTCGGCCGGGTACCAGATGAAATGCCCGATGCCCAGTGACGGAAACGGCTCGCCGCTGCTCCAGGAAACCAGATTCTCCGGCCGGCCTGCGCACTCGTTGATATAGATGCGTTGGGCGATGGCGTGGCGCTCCGCCGAGGGCAGGGGCGGCAAGCCGTCAGCGAGGCAGAGTCGGGTCGCGCCCAGCGTCACGCCGAGACAAAAGGCGAGGCAGGCCAGTCGGCGGGCTATCGTTTCCAGAACTGTAGGGCGATTCCTGCGGCGTTGATGGCGATGATTTCCATCAGCAACGTCGTTTCGTCGATATGCTTGTAGATGGGAATCCCGTGTCCGAAGGCGGAGACGATGTTGCCGAGGATGAATCCCCAGTGCGCCTCTCCCAGCACGCGGTATGGGGGGAAAAGGATGGCGGCGGCGGTGCCGGCGACGCAGATGATCAGGCCAAGGCGTTTCAATGGATACTCCCGGAAGGTGATGTCCGGCCCAAGATACCGGCATCACGCATTCAGGCAAATGCAGCCGGGCGGCAGGGTCCGGCTTGCTCGCAGGCTCAGTGGTAGCGGCAGAGATACGAAACCTCGGCGACAAGCCGTACCCGGAAGCGGGCATCGCCCGGGACGTCGAAGGACTGGCCGGCGGCAAATTCGACCCAGTCGGCGTCCGGAAGCCTGACGGACATGGTGCCGCTGGTGATGGTCATGGTCTCGGGCGCGACGGTGGCGAAATCGTATTCGCCCGGCGTGATGACCCCGACCGTGGCCTTGCCGTCGTCGGTTTGGAAGGCAATCGATTTTACCTTGCCGTTGAAGTACTCATTGACCTTGAGCATGTGCTCTCCTCCCCTTGGGCATACGCCGGACCGTTGGTTTCATGGTGCCAGGCCGCCAGATCGGCCAGGGCCCGTTCGGCAATCTTGCGCCGGCGCTCGGCTTTGCCAAGCCGGCGCTTGCCGTCCCGAGTCGGTCCCGGTGGCAGCAATCCGAAATTGATGTTCATCGGCTGAAAATCCTCGGCGCGGGTGCCCGAGATATGGCCGAGCAGGGCCCCGTGTGCCGTGGTGGCCGGCGGCGCCAGCGGGGTATGGCCACGGGCCAGGTCAGCCAGGAAGGTGCCGGCCATCAGCCCCATGGCGGCCGATTCGACATAGCCTTCGACGCCGGTGATCTGGCCGGCGAACAGGATGCGTGGATCCTTCTTCAGACGCAGCGTGGCGTCGAGCAGCAACGGCGAGCGGATGAATGTATTGCGATGCAGGGAGCCCAGGCGGAAGAATTCGGCCTCTTCCAACCCCGGAATCATGCGCAGCACGCGCAGCTGTTCGCCGTACTTCATCTTCGTCTGGAACCCGACCATGTTCATCAGGGATCTGGCGCGGTTGTCCTGCCGCAGCTGGACCACGGCGTACGGAACCTCGCCGCTGACGGGGTGCTCGAGCCCCACCGGCTTCATCGGCCCGAAGCGGAGCGTGTCACGCCCGCGCGCGGCCATGACCTCGATCGGCATGCAGCCCTCGAAATACGGAACGTCCTCGAACCCCTTGAACGCAACCGTCTGTGCCGCCAGCAACGCATCGACGAAGGCCTCATACTGTTCGCGGTTCATCGGGCAGTTCAGGTAGTCGCCCTGCGAGCCCTCGGCCAGATTCTTGTCGTAGCGGGATTTCCAGTAGGCGATGGTGGTATCGATGGTCTCTGCATCCACCACCGGCGCGATGGCATCGAAGAAGCTCAGGTGCTCCTCGCCGGTCAGGGAACGGATGGCCGAAAACAGGGCGTCGGAGGTCAGGGGGCCGGATGCAACCAGCACCAGCCCGTCGTCCGGGACCTCTTGTACCTCGCCGGCCACGATCTCGATCAGCGGCTGGGCCCGGATGGCGGACGTGACGGCCTGCGAGAACAGCTCGCGATCCACGGCCAGGGCCCCGCCGGCCGGCAGCCGGGTCTGGTCGGCCGCGCGCATGATCAACGAATCCAGCTGGCGCATCTCCGCGTGCAGCAGACCGACGGCGTTCTCGATGTTGTCGGCCCGGAAGGAGTTCGAGCACACCAGTTCGGCCATGTCGCCGGTGTGGTGCGCCGGCGTCAGCCTGGCCGGGCGCATCTCGTGCAGGCGTACGGAAAGGCCGCGGCGCGCGAGTTGCCAGGCGGCTTCCGAACCGGCCAGGCCGGCGCCGATGATGGTGATGGGCGGAGGGGTCTGCATCGGCATCAGGCTACGGGCCGCTTGCGAAGCTGCAAGCACGAGGCTATACCTGCCGCATGGTTCGTTTGCTGATCTTCGCACTGATGGTGCTGCTTTCCACCCCTGCCGTGGCCGAGGAAGCCAAGGGAACGCAGGTGTCGCTGTCGGCCATGGCCGAGCAGACGCTGCCCAACGACGAGGTCGTGGTGCGCTACCGCATCGAGGCCGAGGGGCCCAAGGCGGATGCGCTGCGGCGGCAGGTGAACCGGATCAGCCAGGCGGTCAGCGAGCGGTTGGGGCGCGAAAAGGATCTGGTGCAGACCACCACCGGCAGGCGCATGGAGCCCGTCTGGCATTACGACAATGCATCGCGCCGGCAGGTCAGGGATGGCTGGCGGCTGGTGCAGGACGGACAGGTGACCAGCACCGGCCTGGATGCGGTTCCCGGCTGGCTGGATGCCATCGAACGCGCCGGCGCGCATCTGCAGGGCCTGAGCTTCCGCGTGTCCCGGAAGGCGGAGAATGCCGCCCGCGACCGGCTGCGCATGCAGGCCATCTCGGAATTCCGGGCCCGGGCTACGGTGACCGCCAGGGCCCTGGGTGCCGCGTCGTTCCGGATCCTGCGCCTGAATACCAACGCCATGATGCCGAGGCCCATCCAGCCGATGATGGCGATGGCCCGGGCCGAAAAGGCCCCGGAACCGTCACTGTCGGCGGGGCAAAGCAGGATCACCGTCAGCGTTTCCGGCGACATCCTGCTTCCCGAGAAGGATTATCCCGTCAAATAGAAGCCAACCCCGTGCGCCGGGGCCTTAAGGTGCGGTGCTGAAGTCCTCGCTGAGCGTAGGCCGGTGCCGGCGATAGGGTGCGACCGATTCGAGGTTCAGCAGCCGGCGCTTCCATGCCAGGCCTCCGCCGAAGCCGCCGAGGCCATGCGTGGCCACCACCCGATGGCAGGGGATCAGGATGGGCAAGGGATTGGCACCCAGGGCCTGGCCGACGGCGCGCGGAGATGAATGCAGCATCCTGGCCAAGTCCCCGTAGGTTCTCGTTTCCCCCCTCGGGATGGCGAGCAGGGCCTGGCGCAAGTGAGCCTGAAACGGGGTGTGCGGCGGGGCGAGGGCGGGCAGCGGCAACACATGCCCGGTGAAATAGGCGCGCAACCACAGGGCCACCGGATGATCCGGTGTGCATTCCAGCGGTGCATCCCGCGGCTTCAGGCGTACGGCGTGGCACACGTCGCCATCCAGCTCCAGCGACAGCCAGCCGAAGGGCGACCGGTAGTGGACGGTGACATGCGCGGAACCGGACATGGCTTCCAGCCTAGCAGATTTCCGAAATGCTTGTGCTGCATCTAGGCGGGAGCCGAGACAGGGATTAGAATCGAGGCGCAGATGGGGCGGTAGCTCAGCTGGGAGAGCGTCGCGTTCGCAATGCGAAGGTCGGGAGTTCGATCCTCCTCCGCTCCACCATGTCCCTTGCGAAGGAAAGCCGGCCGTCTGGGCCGGCTTTCCCGGCGCGTACGACGGCTGGCCCGGCACTGCGTTCGTTCCACCCGGATACTTCCCTTTCGAAGGTCGTGCATCGGCGCTGCCGCTGGCCCATGCTTCGGCCATGGACTGGGAACTGTTTCTGTCGGCGCTGATCTCCTCGACCCTGCTGCCGGGCGGCTCGGAAGCATTGCTACTCTACAAGCTGCATGACGGCGGCAACCCGATGGCGTTGGTGTGGACGGCGACCGTCGGCAACGTGCTGGGCAGCCTGATCACCTACGGCATGGGGCGCGCGGGCAACGAGGCGCTGCACCGCAAGTGGCTCAGGATGAGCGAGCGGGATGTGGCCCGGGCCGAGCACTGGTTCGGCCGTTTCGGCCAGCCATCCCTGCTGTTCGCCTGGTTGCCGGTGGTCGGCGACCCGCTGTGCCTGGTCGCCGGCCTGCTGCGCAGCCCCCTGGCGTTGTTCTTGGTGCTGGTTGGCATCGGCAAGCTCGCCCGCTACGCCTTCCTGGCCTGGCTGGCGGTCTGAACGGCGCGCGTCAGCCGCCGTCTTCCTGACCCTCGGGGCTGTCTGCGTGCGCGGAGCGGGCGTCGGCGATCAGGGCATCGATCTCGTCCAGCGCCGCATGGTTGCCGGACTCGACCAGCCCGATCAGGTAGTTCTCGATCGCACGCGGCAGCATCTCCGGTTCGTCGAGCTGGCCGCGGGCATAGATGATCAGGCCGTTCAGGAACTGCTCGAGCACCTCGTCGCTGAGGCGTTCATGGTTCTTGTGCCGGCTGCCGGCGAGAAAGCCCTTGATGCGGCTGCTGCTGCACTGCAGGCCGCCCAGTGCGAATACCTCCTGCACCTCGAAGTGCCTGAGGTTGTTGGCGATGATGATCTTCTTGAGGATGCGGTTGTTGTCCATGCCTATCCAACCGGCCTAACAGCAGGCATTCGCGGACACGGGGGCCGAGGCCCTGTCCGTAGCCGGCGCGCAGTCGAAGCGCCCGAAATGCCGGGAGCGGTCGCCACGGACCTCGAAATGGGCGGCATAACGGCTGTGCTGCAGCATGGTGGTGGTGTTGCCGCACACCAGCAACGGTTTGCCGGTAACGAAACGGTGGTGGTCGTCCAGGTCGAAGGCATGCGCATGGCCGGGGATGCCCCCCAGGTAGACGGCGCTCTGCCCGTAGTCCTCACAGACGTCCTCGAGATCGTCCAGCTTGAAGGCACGCACGGTCAGCGAGCGGAATTGCACCATGCCGATCTTCTCCTCGATCGCGGCATTGTCGATGGTGACCGGCGCCGACGAGGTGATGCGGTAGTCCGGACAACCGAGGCCGGCCAACAGGCGCCGGAAGTCCTCGATGTACATGGCGCCGCCGAGGCATTCGCCGTGCAGCACCGGGTCGTGCCTGAGCCGGTCCGGAATGCGGCGGTCGGCGAAGATGTCGGAGAAATACAGTTCCCCGCCGGGCTTCAGCACGCGCAGGATCTCCCGGAACACGCCCGCCTTGTCCGGCGACAGGTTGATCACACAGTTGGAGACGACGATGTCTACCGAGGCGTCGCCGATGCCGATCTCCGCCAGGTCCTCGATGAAGCCCTGCCGGAACGCCACGTTGGAACGGGCATAGCCGAACGCCTGCGTGTGATAGCCGACATGCGCCCGGGCCAGGGCCAGCTGCTCGTCCGTCATGTCCACGCCGATCACATGCCCCGTCTCGCCGACGAGGCCGGACAGGATATAGGCATCGCGGCCGGTGCCGCAGCCGAGATCCAGCACCGTCAGGCCCTCGAGCAGCGGCGGAATCGGTGAACCGCAGCCGTAGAAGCGCTCCGTGATCTCCGGATGGATGCGGCCCAGGATGCCTTTGATGGTATCCGGCATCGCCTCTGCATCGCAGCAGCAGGCGTTGGTCTGCAGATCGCTCGATTTGCCGAGGACCTTGCCGTAGTACTCCTTCAGTCTTTCATGGGCGGTGGTGCTCATCGGGTTCTCCCTCTTCATTTTCTGGCGGCGGGCCGGTCCTGGTACCCGCCATCGGTCCGACCTGCCGGGCGACAACGGGCGGATGATATGTCGTGCCGGGCGCGCGAATCTGACAACGCCCGGTGCCGGGCATGACCGCTCAACCTACTCCTGGCTTTCTCGAATCTCCTTCAGGCAGCGCTGGATGGCCCGCTTCATGGTCTTGCCGTCCTGGTAGCGGTTGTCCGGTTTCTTCTGCATGGCCTTGTCGATGAAGCGCTTGATGCATGCCGGCAGCTCCGGCCTGAGCGCGAGGATGTCCGGTTGCTTGTCGTTGACCACCTGATAGGAGATGGCGGCCAGGGAATCGCCATTGAACGGCTTCTGCCCGCACAGCAGCACGAACATCGTGACGCCGAGCGAGAAGATGTCGGAGCGGCCGTCGACGGGCTTGCCGGTCATCTGTTCGGGGGACATGAAGCTCGGCGTGCCCAGGATGGTGCCCGTCTTGGTGTGGCCCGAAGAGGTGATGCGCGCGATGCCGAAGTCGGTGATCTTCATCGATTGGGTCTGTTCGTTGTACATCAGGTTGGCCGGCTTGATGTCGCGGTGCACGATGCCCTGCGCATGGGCGTAGTCCAGGGCATCGGCGGCCTGCAGGCCGATCTCCAGCACCGTGGCGACGGGCAGCAGCCGGCCCTTCTTGATGTGCTGGGACAGTGGCTTGCCCTCGATGTACTCCATGGCGATATAGGCCAGGTCATGCTCCTCGGCGGCATCGTAGATGGTGACGATGTTCGGGTGGTTCAGGCGGCCGGCGGCGCTGGCCTCGTGGAAGAAGCGCTTCTCGGCCTCGGCCACCTCATCGCCGGCGAACTCCTGCGCCAGTGCCATGGTCTTGATGGCCACGGTGCGGCCGATCTTGGGATCGTGTCCGAGGTAGACCGCGCCCATGGCGCCCTTGCCCAACTCCTTGGCGATCACGTAGCGGCCCAGCATCGGTTTCTCGCCGGCACCCTCCAGCACCAGCATGCCGCCGGAGGAGGTCATGAAGCGGTCCGTACCGAGTGCGGCCGATTGGGCCATGCCCCTGGCCTGCGTCAGACGCGCGGCGGCATCCCGGAAGCGCGGCCGGTGCTTGAGGATGTGCTGGTAGACGGTCTCTGCCGTGTTGAACTTGCGCTTGCGCTCGAAATCCAGGGCCAGGTTGTACAGCAGTTCGAGGTTGTCGTTGCTGACCGGCAGCTTCTGGAAACGTTCGAGTGCCATTTCCAGCTTGCCCTGATCCTGCAGCGCCAGGCCGAGCTGCCGGTTCGAATGGGCGGAATCGGCCAGGCCCTTCAGATGCTGGGCGCGGTACAGGCGCAGCAGGCCGAGAAGGGGGAAGCCCACGACCAGCAGGGTCAGCGGTGCGCCGATCTGCAGCCATGTCTGCTCGCCCAGCAGCAGGTACTGTTCCATGCCCAGCAGCCCGAAGATGAGCAACAGCACGGCGATGGAAAACAGGGTCATGCCCAGCCGGGGCAGCACGAAGGCGAGCAGGACCGCCAGCAGGCCAAACATGCCGAGCTCGGTCCAGGTCAGGGCGGGCGGGTGCCGGTACATGTCATGATTCAGGATGCTGGCCACGGCCTGGGCCATGTGCCCGGCCGCATCGAGCCGTTCCCCCAGCGGTGACGGGTAGCGCGCCTCCGATCCCGGGGTGATCAGCACGATGCCCCTGCGGAAGGCGGACAGCGGCACCTTGCCCGCCAGCACGTCGGCCGCGCTGAATCGCGTGAACATCGGCCGCCCGTCCTTGTACCGGTAATAGCTCGGATAGTAAGCCTGCTGCGAGGCGTGCACCTTGTCCGCCGCCTTGCCGAGGGCACGGGAGGCCAGCAGCAGCGGCAGGGTCGGCGCCGGCTTGCCGTCCGCGGCGTGCCACCACAGCGGCAGGGAGCGGACCGTGCCGTCGTCGTCACGCCACAGGGCCAGCGGCGCCGCGCCGGCTGCCGCTTCGGTGAAGGCCGGCAGCGGGGAATAGCCGTGATCCGTCAGCAGCGCATGATGCGGGTCGAGCAGGGAGCGGATATGCGCCGGCAGGCTGGCGGCCTCGTCCGTGGCTGGGCCGGCATCGGTCGGCAGGATCACGTCGCCCGCCTTGCGCATCGCCCGCTTGAGGCCGTCGTCGACGTCCAGGGTCCGCCGGGCCTCGCCGATCATGCGATCGAGCCTGTCGGCCGTCTTGCGGGGCAGGCCGGCTGTCTGGATATAGCCGTGCATGTCATCGAGGAAGGGGATGGCAGGGTCCTGGTGCGCGTGGTTCAGCGGCAGCATCAGGGCGATGCTGTCGGTCCGCGCCGGCGCCAGCCGTGTCAGCAGCCGGGCGGCGGTCAGGCGCAGTTCCGCCGGCATGCCGCTGCCCAGGTCGATCAGCGAGATGCGGTCGGCATCTTCGGCATGCTTCTGCTTCAGGCCCTGGCCGATGTCGTACAGGCGGCCGTCCACCCAGTGGATGGGAGGCAGGCCGGCCAGGTCGGCGATCAGGATGGCCACGGCCACGATCAGCACCATGAACCAGTCTTTCGTGAATATGCGCATCCGCTCTTCTTCCCCAGCCCAGTTTGTAGCCGCCATCCGGCGGTGAAACGGTGAGCCCTGCCACAAAAAAAACCGGAACGGGCCCCCGCGATCAGCCGAGCATAGCCAGCCAGACGGGAAGGGTCAGCATGGACAAGGCGGTGGACAATGTCACGGCCTCGGCATACAGCCCCGCATCGAGTCGGAAGCGATCGCACAGCACCAGGCCCAGAACCATACTCGGCATCGCCGCCTCGACCAGTACCGGGGGGCGCAGCCGTTCCGGCATGCCGACGATCTGGCACATGCCCCAGGCGATCAGCGGCATCAGCGCCAGCTGGATCACCAGGGCCGGGAACAGTACCGGGATGCGGGCGGCCCAGCCCGCCTGCCAGCGCATGGCCATGCCGACCGACAGCAGCATCAGCGGCACGACCGCCGAACCCAGCGTGGTCAGCGATTCGTTGAGCCATGCCGGCTGCGGCACGGATAGGAAGCTCAGGCCCAGGCCGGCTGCGGCGGCCCATACCGCCGGCACGCGCACCAGGCCGGTGAAGGCCGTTCCGCCGGCGGCATGACCGTAGTGCCGGGCGACGGATACGCCGACCGTGAACAGCAGCGGCGTGCCGGCGAGCAGGTCGAACTGGATGGCGACGAACTGCGACCACGGCCCGAAGGTCTGGGTCAGCACGGGCAGGCCGAGGTAGGTGAAGTTACCGAAGGCGGCGGCGAGCAGCAGGGCGCCGATGGCCGGCCGCACCGGATGTTGGCCCATGAAGGCGCGGACCAGGCGGCCGTTGCCGTAGACCAGCGCCGCGAGCAGCAGCGTCAGCAACACGCAGGCGGCGGCGACGACGGGGATGCGCGCGGCGTTGAGGTTCACCGGCGTCTGCCACAGCACGTGCACCACCAGCGCCGGCAGGAACACCTGATAGACGGCCTGGGCGAGGTGTCCGCGCACGGTGTCGGCCGTACGGCCGCCGAGAAGCAGGCGCCAGCCGATGCCCGCCAGGATGATGATGGCCATGCCGAACAGCGTGGATTGCATGGGCGGATGGTAGCGCTGGACGGGGCTGATGACAGTGATTGCTTGCATGTAGGCCCGCCTACCGCTTCAATGCCCGCATGCTGGGCATCATCAGGAAGACGGAGGGCAGGATCGCGGGGATGACGCCGTGGATGCGTCGCCAGCGTTCCCGGTTCTCCGACTGGATCCACGAACAGGATACGCTGTACCTGAGTGGGCTGGCGATCCTGGTCGGTATTCTCTCCGGCTACGGGGCCCTGTTGCTGCGCTTCGGTATCGAATGGGTCAGCCTGGCGTGGACCGGGGAGCGCATCTGGGAGGATGCCATGCCGACCCTCCCCTGGTATGTCTACATCGCGGCACCGGTGATCGGCGGTCTGGCCGCCGGCTGGATCAATACGCGCTGGCTGCCGGCCGGGCAGACGCGTGGCGTGGCCGGCGTGCTCGAATCGCTGTCCGAACGCAGCGGCCGTATCGACGGCCGGCACTCGACCAGCGATACGGTCGGTTCCATCATCGGCGTCGGCAGCGGCGCCAGCGCCGGCCGCGAAGGCCCGACGGTGGCCCTGGGCGCCGCCATCGCCTCGTATGTCGGCCAGCGCCTGAAGCTCAGCGAACAGCAGATGCGCACGCTGATCGGCTGCGGCGTGGCCTCCGGCATCGCCTCCTCGTTCAACGCCCCGATCGCCGGCGTGCTGTTCGCGCTGGAGGTGATCCTGGCCGATTATGCGATCAGCACCTTCAGCCCCATCGTGATCTCGTCGGTGATCGCCACGGTGATCACGCGCGCCGAGCTCGGCAACTTCCCGGCCTTCACCATCCCCGAGTACCGCCTGGTCTCCGGCTGGGAAATCCCGATCTATGTCGGTCTCGGCATCTTCTGCGGCCTGCTGGCCGAGGCCTGGCTCAGGATGATGCCGCCGATCCGCAAGCGCCTGGAGCGGCATGTGCCGAAGCCGGCCTACCGGCCGGCGGCGGCGGGGCTGGTGCTGGGCCTGTGCGCCCTCGTCGTTCCCCAGATCATGTCGGTCGGCTACGGCACCGTCGATTCGATGCTGTGGGAGCGCCTCGATCCGACCCTGCTGCACTGGGCGCTGCCGGTCACGGCCTTCCTGGCGGTCGTGCTCCTGGTCAAGGTGTTCGCCACCGCCCTGTGCGCCGCCGGCGGCTTCGGCGGCGGCGAGATCGGCCCGTCGATCTTCATCGGCGCCACCGCCGGCGCGCTGTACGGCGGTATCGTCCACCACCTGATGCCGTTCATCTCGGAGACCTACGGCGGCTATGCGCTGGTGGCGGCCGGCGCCATGATGGCGGCGGCGCTGCAGGCGCCGATGACGACGATCCTGATGGTGTTCGAGATGTCCGGCGACTATCACATCATGGTGCCGCTGATGGCCTCGTGCATCGTGGCCACGCTGGTCAAGCGCGCCTTTGGGCACGAATCGGTATTTACCGAGGTGCTGGAGGCCAGAGGCATCGATACGGCCTGGACGCGCGAGCGCTCGTGGATGCGTGCCGTGCCGGTGCGCAAGATCCCGTGGCGTGCCACGCCGGAGGTTTCGGAGCACGCGAAGCTCGAGGAGCTGAAGCGCGTCTACGTATCCTCGGGCAAGGGCTGCGTGCAGGTGGTGGACGACGACGGCCTGATGATCGGCATCGTCACCTTCGGCGACCTGCAGCAATGGCTGCTCGATCCGACGCTGGACCAGATCGTGCTGGCCGGCGAGGTGGCCAACCGCAACATCTCGGTGATCTCCGAGGACGGCAACCTGTTGCAGGCCATCAACATGTTCGATCGCGAAAGCTTCGAGCAGATGCCGGTGGTGGCCTACGACAACCCCCGCCGCGTGCTCGGCATCCTGTCGCGCAACGCCGTGTTCTCGACCTACCACGCGCTGATCGTCAAGCACGGCGAGGAGTCCGCGGGCGACCATGGCTGACCTGAGCCCGGCGCAGCAGCGCGCCGTGGAGGCGGGCGAGGGCCCGCAGCTGATCCTGGCCGGCGCCGGATCGGGCAAGACCCGCACCATCGTGCACCGCATCGGCCACCTGATCGGCAGTCGGCGCATCGCCCCGCATCGCATCCTGGCCGTGACCTTCACCAACAAGGCGGCGGCCGAGCTCAAGCACCGCCTTTCGATGCTGATCGGCGACGATGGCGGCGGCGTGGTGTCCGGCACCTTCCATGCCATCTCGCTGCGCTTCCTGCGCCGCTATGCCGAGCGCCTGGGCTTCCCGCGCGATTTCCAGGTCATCGACGCCGACGACCAGAAGACGCTGGTCAAGCGCCTGCTGAAGGCGAGGGGCATCGACAGCGAGCGCCTGCATCCCGGCTACCTGCTGAGCTGGATCGAGCATTGCAAGCATGCGGGGCTGACCCCGGAGCAGGCGCCGGAGCAGCTGTGGAACGGCATCGACCTCGGCGCACTGTACGGCGAATACCAGCAGGCGCTGCGCGGGCTGGAGCGCATGGACTTCTCCGACCTGATCCTGAATGTGGTGCGCCTGATGCAGGAGGCGCCCGACGTGGCGGTGGCCCTCGCCTCCCGTTTCGACTACGTGCTCGTCGACGAGTACCAGGACACCAACCCGGTGCAGCACCAGTGGCTGACGCTGCTGTGCCGCGGCCACGGCAACCTGACCGTGGTCGGCGACGACGACCAGTCGATCTACGGCTGGCGCGGTGCGGACGTGCGCCACATCCTCGAGTTCGAGCAGGTGTGGCCGGGGGCGGCGGTGCACCGGCTGGAGGAGAACTACCGCTCGCACGGCGCCATCCTGAAGCTGGCCAATGCCGTGATCCGCGCCAATCCCGATCGCCACGAGAAGGAGCTGAAGCCGACGCGCAAGGCCGGGGAGCGTCCGCTGTGGCAGGTCTGCCACGACGAATACGATGAAGCGAGACGCATCCTGGGCTGCCTCGATCAGCGCCACCGCCAGGGTGTGCCCTGGGCGGACATGGCCGTGCTGTACCGCTCGAACCGGCAGTCGCTGCCGCTGGAGCAGGTGCTGCGCGAGCGAGGCGTGCCCTATCGCATCATCGGCGGCGTCGGCTTCTTCGAGCGCATGGAGATCAAGGATGCCCTGGCCTACTGGGCGATCCTGAACCGCTGCGGCGACCAGATGCATCTGCTGCGCATCTGCAACACGCCGAAGCGCGGCATCGGGGCCAAGGGACAGGAACAGCTGGCCGCGCAACTGGCCGCGTCGGGCCTGCGCGCCGCCGACTGGCTGGATGCGCAGGCCGACGGCGCTGCCGGCCCGGCGGCGAAGCTGGCGGAACTGGCCCGAACCCTGCAGGCGTTGCGCGCCGGGATCGAGGCCATGCCGGACCGGGGCATGGACGCCGTGCTCGAGGCGGTGGGCTACGATGCGGTGCTGCGGGCCCATGGAGAGCTGGAGGCCGAATCACGGCGCGAGAACGTGCGCACGCTGCAGCAATACATCGAGATGTCGCTGGCCGAGGGCTTGAGCCCGGTGGAGTTCATGGATCGCGCCGCACTGCTGCAAAGCGGTGAGGAACGGGGCGAGGATCAGGGCGAGGAAGCGGAGGAGGGCGTGTCGCTGATGAGCCTGCACCGGGCCAAGGGCCTGGAGTTCGATACGGTGGTGCTGGCCGGCGTCGAGGAAGGGCTGCTGCCGCACCAGCGGGCGCTGGACGAGGGTGAGGCCGGGGTGGCCGAGGAGCGGCGCCTGTTGTATGTCGGCATCACGCGCGCGCGCAACCACCTGATGCTGACCTCAGCGCGCGTGCGCCGCTTCTTCGGTGATATGACCTATCCGCTGCCGAGCCGCTTTCTGCGCGGCATCCCGGACGAGGTGCTGGCGCGCGACGAGGGGACAGCGATGCCGGCCGGCATCGCCGCGGCGGCGGAACCGGGCATCACACTCGGCGCCGGCGTACGCCATCCCACCTTCGGCGAGGGCGTGATCCTGGGCCTCGAGGGCGCGGGCGACGCGGCGCGCGTCACCGTGCAGTTCCACCGCGCCGGCATCAAGCGCCTGATGCTCAAGTATGCCGCGCTCGAACCGATCTAGGGCCTGTTCACGCCAATCCGAGACAGAGGAGAGACCATGACCATCCGCATCTACCACAACCCCCGTTGCTCGAAATCCCGGCAGACGCTGGCGCTGCTGGAGGAGAACGGCGTGACACCTGAGGTGATCGAGTACCTGAAGACGCCGCCGACGGCGGCAGAGCTGGAGCGTATCCTGACGGCCCTGGACATGGAGCCGGAGGCGCTGATGCGCAAGGGCGAGGATGCCTACAAGCAGTTCGTGAAGGGCAAGGGGCTGGACCGCGCCGGACTGATCGCGCTGATGGTGGCGCATCCGATCCTGATCGAGCGCCCCATCGTCGTGAACGGGGCCAGGGTTGCCCTCGGCCGGCCGCCGGAGAACGTGCTGACGATCCTGTAACGGGCGGGCGTTTAGCCAGCGGCTTCCAGCTCGCGGGTCGCCGACTCGATGTCGGTCTCGAGCCGGGCCAGCAGCTCGCCCCGCTTGGCGGCCCCGACCGCTTCGGCCGGGATGAACGGCAGGAAGCGGATGCGGATGGTGCCGGGATATTTGACGAAGCCGTGCTTGGGCCAGTGCTGGCCGGCGTTGTGCGCCATCGGCAGGATGCCCGTGCCTGCCTGCTGGGCCAGCATGATGCCGCTGGCCTGATACTGGCCGCTCTCTCCGGGCGAGGAGCGCGTGCCTTCCGGGAAGATCACCACCCAGCGACCCGCCTCCAGAAAGCCCTTGCCCTGGGTCAGCACCTGCTTCAGCGCCTCGCGCGGCTGGCTGCGGCGGATGGCGATGGCGTTCAGGACCCAGAGCGCCCAGCCGAAGATCGGGATGTAAAACAGCTCGCGCTTGAGCACCCAGACGAAGGGCGGGATCAGCAGCGGCATGGCGACGGTCTCGAACGCAGACTGGTGCTTGGCCATGACCACACAGGGCACACCGGGCAGGTGTTCGCCGCCGTCGATGACCACGCGCACGCCGCAGATCAGGCGCAGGGAACCCAGCACGAGCCGGCTCCAGAACCGGCCCCAGAACCAGGAGGCGGCGAAGCCGAACGGGCGCGAGGCGATCAGCAGTAGCGAGATTACGCCGGTGAGCAGGATGAACACCCCATTGAACAGCATGGAGCGGATCAGTGGCATGCCGCCTCCTGCAGCAGATCGGCGACGGCCGCGGCCAGGTCGTCGTAAACGGGGATGCCCGGCACCAGGCGCCGGGCCTTGGCCAGGATGGCCCCGGCATCGCCGTAGCCGGTGCGCACCAGCACGGGGCGCACGCCGACGGCCAGGGCCGCCTCCACGTCGCGCACCGAATCGCCGATCATGACCGTCTGTGCCGCATCACGGATGCCCAGCGTCTGCAGCGTCTCGGTCAGCAGGCCGGGCTTGGGCTTGCGGCAGGCGCAGGCGTCCTCTGGTGCGTGCGGGCAGTAGGCGGTGTGGGCGATGAGGCCGCCGGCCGCCTCGATGGCGGTGGTCATGCGCATGTGGATGGCCTCCATCGTCGCGGCATCGAACATGCCGCGGCCGAGCGCCGACTGGTTGCTGACGATGGCGACCGGGATGCCGGCGCGGCGCAGGGCGGCAATGGCCTCCAGGCTGCCGGGGATCGGCCGCCACTGGTCGGGTGTCAGGATGTAGTCCGGGGAATCGAAGTTGATCACACCATCCCGGTCGAGCAACACGGCTTTGGGCAAGGACATGGCCGAACGGTACGGTCAGCGCGCCCCAAAGGAAAGTGTCGGGGGCGAGTCAGCGCTGCGCCCCGTCCGTCTTCTCCCCGTCCTTCTCCCGACGCTGCTTTTCGCGTTGCAGGCGCTGCCGGCGCATCTTCCCGGTCTCCCGGAAGCCGTTCATCTTGAAGGCGCGGCCGTAAGCGTTCAGCGCCGGCATGCCCTGGAAATGGCAGGTGCGGCAATCGGCATGGATCTGTTGCGAGAAGGCGGGAATCGCCCGGACGTCGAGGGGCAGGGCCGGGACGGATGCCAGGCCGACGAGGATGGCGGGAAGGGAACGGCGGATGACGATCATCGCTCAGCCGGCCACTTCGCCGATGAGGATCACCGAGGCAGGGTTCCCGGTTTGCGGATGGACCGGTTCGTGGAGCTCGTGTAGACGGAAGCCGTGGTCCGCGAACAGTCGTGTCCAGCCTTCCAGGGTCCGGAAATACCAGGGTGCCGGGTCCGAGAAGCCGCCCTGGCATCCGGTCCATGAGCCATCCCGCCATCCATCCCGGTACGGCAACGCGCCGCAGGCCGCCACCGGATGCAGCGTCTGCACGATCAGGGCGCCGCGCGCATTCAGTATCGATGGCGCGGCGGCGAAGATCCCCTCCACCGATGCCTTGCCGAGCAGCGAGAAGTTGCAGACGAGGACGTCGAACGCATCGCTGATGCCGCCGCCGGCGATCTGTTCGTAGGACATCAGGCGGAATGTGCCGCCGCCGGCATCGCGGGCCGCTTCGACCAGTTGCGGGATGGCATCCACGCCGCTGGCTTCGATGCCGTGACGCGCCAGTTCGCGCACCAGCCAGCCCTCGCCGCAGCCCACATCGAGCAGCGAGCGCGGTGAGCGGGCAAGGACGGCATCGACGATCGCCCGGTCGGTTACCTGCCTGCGGCTCTCGATCCGGCCCTCACGTACCGCGGCGATCCACGGCCGGGCGTTCCTTGCCCACGACTCGATGATGGTTGTGTCACTGAATGGATCGGGTTGCATCACATCTCCGGCTGGTCTGGAAGCCAGCATAGCAAAGCCCGATGGGCGGCAACAGAAAGGGGCGCCGGAGCGCCCCTTGATGGTTCGCAGGGTAATCCGGTCAGTTGAAGATGGGGAAATGGGCGCTCGAGGCCATGAAGAACAGCATCGGGATCGACAGCAGCACATTGGTGCGGCTGGCGA
>CAZBLR010000027.1:0-21912 GCA_964492895.1 uncultured Zetaproteobacteria bacterium
CAACGATGACCTGTACGGCTACCCCGGATTGAATATCGCCTACGACGCCTTAAGCCCCGGCGGCGCGCTGACCGTATGGTCCTGCGCCCCGGACCGGGCGTTCACCCAGCGTCTGCAAAAGATCGGCTTCGGGGTCGAGGAGCGAAGCGTGCACGCCCGCGAAGGCGGACGCGGCGACAGGCACCATCTCTGGCTCGCCATACGCCGCCCCTGACGCGTCTGCCTTCGTCCCCGAGGAAACTTCGGTGCATCGGCGCTATACTGGGCGCATGCATACGCCAGTCGCTACCGAGAACGCATGAACCGGCGTCATCGCCATGGATGGCTGTTTCTCAGGAAATGGTTAAGGGAACCGATGAAGATCGCCGCGCCCTGGCCCAGTTCCAGGTATCTGGCCGATGCCATGTGCGGCCTGCTCAGCGGCAGCGGCGACGGCGCAGTGGTCGAACTGGGCGGCGGCACGGGGGCGGTCACGCGCTCCCTGCTCGCGCGCTGCTTTGGCAACCAAGCACTGTTCATCATCGAAAAGGACAAGATGCTGGCCGGCCTCCTTGCCGACAAATATCCCGAGGCCACGGTCATCGAGGGCGATGCCAGCGAACTGGACACACTGCTACGGGCGCAGGGCGTCAAGCGCATCTCCGCAGTCGTTTCCAGTCTGCCGATGATGCTGATCCCCGAACGTACGCAGTTCGATATTCTCAGGAAAAGTTTCGCCATGCTCGATGACGATGGACTGTTCGTGCAATACACCTACGGTACCCGCTCGCCCATCGCTTTCAGGGTACTGCAGCGCCTCGGGATCATAGGGATCGAGGGTAAATCCGTCTGGCGTAACCTGCCGCCTGCAAGGGTATGGACGTTCCGACAATCAAAGGCGATGTCGGCCTCCGATAGCAGGGCGACTTCCAATTAAGCAGGCGCAAGCGATGGCGAACCCTGTGTTGGACTGAACCATGACATCGGGCCTGCATTGCCTGCGACGCTCATTCACGCGTGCACTGGCCCGGCGACTGGGCGAAGGCGGCTGTATCAACCTCATCAGCCCACACGGGCAGGGCCGCCGACGTACGCTCGACGACCTGCGCCGCTGCCTGCCGGACCCGTTATCCGTGCTGCAGGCCAACCTGCGGCATGACCCGCAAAGCCTCTCCACCCTGCTGGCCGACCTCACCTCCCAGGCCGGCTTCGATGACACGGACAGCCTGGAAGACCTGCTCGACCGGCTGGCGCAGCGGCCCGGGCGCACACTGATCATCCTGCACAATTTTGACGAACTGCAGCCGGGCCCGGCCAGCGGCTTCGACGATGCCTTCTTCGCGGCGCTGAACGCTACCCGCGGCCGGTCCGGCATCGCCCTGCTCTGCGTGACGGAACACATGCCGACCGACTGGCCGCTGCACCTCGATAGCATGCCCCTGCCGCCACTGGGCCCGGATCAGATCCTGGCCGAGCTTGCGCGCCGGGACCCGCCCGTGCCGCAGGATACCTGGGCGGCGATCGCCGACTGGATGGCCGGCCAGCCCGCACCATACGCGCTACTGGAGCAACCGGAGAACTGGCCGACGATTCGCCGCTGACGCGCCACCCCGGCCTGTGGGGATCAGATCCCGGCGAAGATGAAATCCAGCGCCGCGACGATCTCGGTGCGATGCTCCGACAGGCTGCCGACCGGCTCGCCCAGCATCGATCGGGGAATACCGGCCAGCTCGGCCGTCGACAACACGAGCCGCTCTCCCAGGACGACAAAAACCGGATGCAGATGCTGGATGGGCATGGACATGACATCCGAGCGGTACATCGGAATCACGGTCCGGGTGGCCAGCCCTTCCAGCAGGCCGGCCTGCACGTCCAGAAGATACGGGATGATCACCGAGGTTTCCGGGTTGGCGTTCCGGTAGACATCGAACTGGGCCATCAGAAGCGCCGCAGCCCGCGGCTGAATACGCCACGTTTCCCGACGCGCTGATTGTACGCATCGATCGCGTCCCGGTTGTCCGCCATCCACATCTCCTGTTGGCGGCGACGCAGCATCTCGCCCAGGGAGGACTCCAACACCTGCGACAGGTTGAGGCCCATCGCCTTGGCCTGATCGATCAGCGCCCTGTCGATACGCAGGTTCACCGCTTTCTTGACCGTTTCAGCCATCATCGCCTCCCCATCGATACGCATTTTGTGCGCATATTGTGTGCGCATATGTATGCAAGCACACATGCAAGGAATATGCAAGCCACTGCGGATAAATCCCCATCTTCCAAGGCAGAACGGGCATCCCCGGGGCGGTCTCCACGGCCTATTCCGGGCCGATTTGCAATTATCGCCCACCCCACTAGGGTAGCCGGCGATGCTTACCGGAAACGATCTGGAAACTAAGGAAGCAGGCCGTTTGTTGTTTCGAAAGCCACTTGCCGGCGACGGCCCGGGCATCTATGCCCTGGCCGATCGCAGCAAACCGCTGGACCTGAATTCTCGGTACTGTTATCTGATCCTGTGCGAACACTTCGCCTCGACCTGCGTCGTGGCCGAGCGCCAGGAGCAGATCGTCGGCTTCATGACCGGCTATATCCTGCCCGATCGCCGTGACACGCTGTTCATCTGGCAGATCGCCGTGGATGCGGACATGCGTGGCAAGGGCCTGGCCAAGAAGATGCTGCGGCACCTGCTGGCCCGTCCGATCCTGAAGGGTATCCGCTACATCGAAGCGACGGTCAACCCGTCCAACGATGCCTCGCGCGCCCTGTTCCGCTCCCTGGCCAGGGACTGCCTGGTCGAACTCAGCGAAACGATGCTCTTCCCGGCCGAGTGGTTCGGTACCGGCGACCACGAGCAGGAGAACCTGATCCGCGTGGGCCCGATCGGTCCGGTCAGCAAAACCATGATCGGAGGAACGCAACCGTTATGAGAATTTTTGAGGAAATGGAATCGGAGGTGCGTGGTTACATCCGTTCCTTCCCGGCCATCTTCGACACCGCCGTCGGCTCACAGATGTTCGACGAGCACGGCAACCGCTACATCGACTTCTTCGCCGGCGCCGGCTCGCTGAACTACGGACACAACAACCCGGCGGTCAAGGAGGCGATGATCGAATATCTGCAGCATGACGGCGTACTGCATGGCCTGGACAAGGCCACGGTAGCGAAGAAGCAATTCCTGCAGAAGTTCCGCGATACCATCCTCGCCCCCCGCAATCTCGAGTACAAGGTGCAGTTCACCGGACCGACCGGCACCAACGCCGTGGAAACGGCGCTGAAGCTGGCGCGCATGGTCAAGCAGCGCTCCAACATCATCGCCTTCACCAATGCCTACCACGGCCTGTCCATGGGCTCGCTGGCCGTGACCGGCAACGCCTTCTACCGCGACGAGTCCTACGGCGTGCGCGCCAACAGCGCCTTCGTGCCGTTCGACGGCTACATGGGCAAGGATTTCGACTCGATGGCCTATCTGCGGCGGCTGCTCTCCGACCAGAGCAGCGGCGTTGACCTGCCGGCGGCGATCATCGTCGAGACCGTGCAGGGCGAGGGCGGCATCCATGTGGCCCGGGATGCATGGCTGCAGGAATTGCAGGCCATCTGCCGCGAGTTCGACATCCTGTTGATCATCGACGACATCCAGATGGGCAATGGGCGCACCGGCACCTTCTTCAGCTTCGAGCGCGCCGGCATCACGCCGGACATGGTCACCGTGTCCAAGTCCATCGGCACCGGCCTGCCCATGTCCCTGCTCCTGATGCGCCCGGAACTCGACCAATGGAAGCCCGGCGAGCACACCGGCACCTTCCGCGGCAACAACCTGGCCTTCGTGGCCGCCACCAAGGCCCTGGAATACTGGGATTCTCCGGATTTCGCCGAGGGCATCGCCCACAAGGGCAGGCTGTTCGAGGATGGCCTGAACGCCATCGTCGACAGGCATGGCGAGGCCCAGGGAGAACTGCGCGGGGTCGGCATGGTCTGGGGCATCGATTTCGCCAATGAGGCATTCGCCGGCTCGGTCTCCGAGGAGGCGTTCAACCGCGGCCTGATCATCGAAACGGCCGGTGCCAACGGCCAGGTCCTGAAGTTCCTGCCGGCGCTGACCATCGAGGAAGAACTGATCACCGAAGGCCTGGCGATCATCGACGAGGCCATCTCCAGCGTGCTCGCAAAAGGCCGCAAGCTCCGGGCCGGGAGGCTGGCATGATCGTTCGCAGACTCGAGGACATTCTCGGCACGGAACGCGACGTCAAGGCCGACAGCGGCAACTGGGAGAGCCGCCGCCTGATCCTGAACAGCGATGCCGTCGGCTTTTCCCTGCACGACACCATCATCCATGCCGGCACCGAAACCCTGATCTGGTACAAGCACCACATCGAGGCGGTGTACTGCATCGAGGGCGAGGGCGAGGTCGAGACCACCGACGACGGCAAGGTTTACCCGATCAGGGCCGGCACGGTCTACCTGCTGAACGGCAACGAGCGCCACCTGCTGCGGGCGAACACGACCATGCGCATGGTCTGCGTGTTCAACCCGCCGGTGACCGGTCGCGAGCATCATGATGCGGACGGCGCCTACCTGCCGGGGGCGGCGTTCACCTAGCCTTCGGGGCGCTTGCCTGTCTCAGGGACGGGACCCTGCGTCATCGGCTTCTGCAGCGGCGATCCGCTTGATCATCCCGCCGCCGTGGATGATCAGCCACACACCTGCCGACTCGACGACCAGTGCCGCCACGACCAGTTCCAGCCCCGAGTCGACAAAATGGTCGATGGTTTTCAGCGTCGGATCGGATGCCGCCGACCAGTAGTCGATCAGGCGGGCAAACAGCACGCTGGCCGCGATGCCGCCCACGGCGCACACGAGCGCCCCGAAGATCTGTAACGATAAGGCTATGGTACGCATGACACCTCACTCCCCGGCATCAAGGCTAGCATACGGGGCACGCCCGTCCCAGCCGGCACAATCCCTTACAACAGGTCGCTATTCCTATCGGCGGCGCCATGGCAGCATGATAGGGTCATGAACGCGTTGCCCGTGAACCGCAGGGGAGCTGCCCTGCTGCTGATTTCGCTGCTGCTGTCCCTCGGCCTGGGCGGCTGCGGCGATTCGGCCAAGCCCGTGCCGGTCAAGGACGACCAGGCCCCGCCGCCCTATGCCGGACATGGCATGGATGCCGTCGGCGTGGGCCGCGATCCCTCCCATCATTCCCCGTTCGGAGCCACCACGGATACGACCGGGGAACCCGGCAGAATGCAGGTCCCGCCGCCTCCCGCGCATCGCAGTGATCCCGGTCAATAACCGCGCTCGAATTAGTGTAATTAATCCACCTTTCCCAAAAAATTCCCCCCCCATATATTGCCGCTCATTCGGTCACAAGACCGTTGTAACAAGGAGCATATATGCGTTCTTTAATGATGGCGTTGATTGCATTGATGTCACTGACGTTTGCCACGGCCCCGGCGGCCATGGCCGACGAGAACAAGCCGGCAGCACCGGCAGCGGCCGAGAAGGCCGATGCCGGCAAGAAGGCCGAGCACAAGGAAATGAAGAAAGAGCGTAAGCACCATGTGAAGAAGCATCATGTGAAGAAAGAGCACATGAAGAAGGAACACATGAAGAAGAAAGAGAAGAAGGCTGAAAAGAAAGAAGAAATGAAGGGCGAGGAAGGCAAATAAGGCCGGCTCCGTCCGAAAAAAAGCCCCCGCAGCAATGCGGGGGCTTTTTCATGTCAGCGACCGGCCATCAGTGATGATGCCCGCCCGGCCCGTGCACGTGGCCGTGCTCCAGTTCCTCCGCGGAGGCGTCGCGCACCTCGACGACGGTCACATCGAAGTTCAGCGTCTCGCCGGCCAGCGGGTGGTTGCCGTCCACCGTCACCTCATCGCCTTCGATCGCCGTGATCGTCACGATCTGCTGACCGGCATCGCTCTCGGCCCGGAACTGCATCCCGACCTCCAGATCCTCGACACCCTGGAAGGCCTCGCGCGGCACCGCCTGCTGCAGGGCCTCGTTGCGCTCACCGTACGCCTCGGCGGGGGCGATGGATACCTGGATCCGGTCCCCGGCCGCCTTGCCCTCCAGGGCGATCTCCAGGCCGGGTACGATGTTCTGGGCACCGTGCAGGTATAACAGGGGCTCGTGGCCCTCGGAGCTGTCGATGACCTCTCCCGCATCGTTCTTCAGCGTGTAGTCGATCGAAACGACCTTGTTCTTGGCAACCTGCATGGCAATCCCCTGTGGTATGATGGAATGCCCCCACCCTACGCACCGGGCACTGCCTGGCAACGAATTGTTGCCCCACTCACAGGCCTCAGTTGCCCAGCATGCCGTCCAGGCGCTGCAGGTCGTTGATCACACGCCAGGTGCCGCCTCCGGCCTCCACCTTCTTCTGCCACGCGTCGAGCCGACCCATGTATTCGCGCGGATCGAAATTGTCGCTCCTGAGCTTGGTCACGTTCAGGGCCACCACCTCGAAGCCGTTGAGCTGCAGCGGGATATTGCGCACGTAGCCCTTCTTCAGGTCCTCCTTCATGTCGGAGAAGATCAGGATGGTCTTCCTGCCGGGATTCACCTCGTTCAACCACTCGATGGCCTGCAGCACGCCACCGGTGATATCGGTATAGGCGCTGGGCCGGACGTTCTTGACGAAATCGTCGACGATCTCGCGGAAGCGGCGCTTCTGCTCGTTGGCCACGCTCGGCCGGTCGTCGAAGGTCATCTTCACGATAATGTTCTTCTCGGAGAAACTCCCCGTATCCACGCGCGCCACGGCAAAGGAATCACCCGGGTTCAGCTTGGCCAGCGTGAAGTTGATGATGCGCTGGGCATGGTCCAGCTGATGGGCATAGGTGCCCGAGGTATCCAGCAGCATGTACACGCCGCGCGTGTGCGGCGTGGCCTCGTCCGAACATGCACCCAGCAGCAGGGCCACCAGCAGGCCGGCGATCGCCGGCAGGCCGAAGATGCGTTTCATGGCTTACCTCCCGACCTGGCTCAGCTTCATGGAGCTGTCACCGGCGAACGCATGCACCTCTTCCTTCTCGCGACCAGGCGTCCGCCCCTTCAGCTGGCGCTCCACCCATAACGGCGCGAAGATCAGCAGATCGTAGACCTGCACCAGCGCCCTGCCGGCGAAGCGGGACATGTTGCCGATGGCACGCAGCGTCACGGCCAGGGCGTTGAGCACATAGCTGCCAATGATGCCGAGCACCGTGCGCAGCGAATGGATGAAGCTTTCCAGCGGAATGGCCACGAAGGTCAGCGCGAACGGCAGGATGAAGCCCATGCCCATCTGCGCGGCCGTGGTGATCCAACGGCTGCCGGCGGCTGCACCGCCGCCGGCGGCAGCCGCCGCGTGCTGGCTCGCCAGGCTGGCCAGCAGCGCCGCGTCGTCCTGGGACAGGATATCGCGCATATAGGCCAGGCTGGCCTCGATGCTGGCCAGGATGAACAGCATGACGAAGGTGGCCCAGATCATTTTCACGCGCTTTTTGTCATCGAGGGCATTGATGACCGGGAACAGGCGGGTGATGCGCATCGACTCCATCAGGAACAGGCCCATGGCCATCTCGACGAAGATGATGACCAGCGCCGCCACATTCGCCGTTTTGAAGCCCATGATATAGCTGTTGCCGCCGACCATCTCCTGCATCGGGCGCATGATCAGGTGGAAATTGATGATGGCGCCGCCGACGGCGATGGCCAGCACCAGGGCCGCGATGAAGAATTGCGTGATCGACGAGGACGACAGCATCTGCACCGCCCGGTCCGTACCCTTGAGGATCTCCTCGTGATCCTGCATATGCCGGTCGATGCTCTTGGAGCGATCGAGCAGGCCGGCGACGTTCTTGTCCATGCGCTCCGTGACCTGCTCCAGCCTGCGCCAGTGGGGCAGCATCTTGGCCAGCAGCTCATGGCGCTTGTGGCTGCTCTTGCGGTATTCATCCACGGTCTTGTCCTGGGCCTTGACCATGGACTTGTGGATCTCCGCCAGCACGCCCGCCACCATGGAATCGCCCGAAGACGGGATCTTGGCCACGGCCTCCACCGCCTTGTGCCAGGCCGGCGGCGTCGGCGGCACCTCGCTGCTCTGCTGGTGCTCCTCCTCGATCTTCGTGATCTCCTCGCTGACTTCCCGCTTCAGGGCCGGAAATTCGGACATACCACGAGTCACGGCGGCGCCGATACGATCGAATTCGCGCTCGACGATGCGCTCCGTCGCTTCCCGCCCGGCCGCCAGCAGCACCTCGCGGTTGCGCAGGGAAAGCTGGGCTTCGGCCTTCAACAGCGACTGCGCCGCGATGCGCAGGCCGCGGTGCAGGATATTGCCGAGGGAAAGAATGGCGCGATGTGCCGGCTGCCGCGCCATGTAAAGCAGGATCGAGCCCACGATCAGCCACAGCGCCACGGAAAGTGCGGCATGGCCGGGAACGATGGACAACAGGTCGGAAACGCTCATATAACCTCCTCACGGTACCCGGATGGATACCCGGAACGTGACGGAGTCGCGCCGCTGTTTCTGTCAGCAGGGTCACAATCCCGATACACGGGAGGAACGCGGATGTGTGGTCGGAAATCGGGGGGCTGCCGCGGGCATGGCCGGCAGTCCGGGTGGTGCTAGCTGCGCATCTTGGCGTCCTGACGCACGATCACCTCGCCCATGTTGCGTACGATCAGGGAAAACAGTTTCATGACGAGCGACGGCTGGGCCTGCATCAGCCCCTCGAACGCATCGCGCCCGATCTTGTACAGGATGCAGGGGTGGTCGGCGATGACGCTGGCGCTCGTGGGCCCGCCGCTGAAGAAGCTGATCTCACCCAGCACCTTGAGCCTGCTGTTGCGGGAAAGCACGACATCATGGCCGTTCATGTTGCGGCCATGGACCTCGACATTGCCCGACTGCAGCAGATACAGCGCTTCCGGCGTCGAGTTCTGGTGGATGATCGTCATGCCTTCGGAGACGAACATCACCTCGATCACGTCCTGCAACGCCTTCCGCTCGCCTTTCGACAGCGGGCTGTCCAGTTCGCTCTCCAGCCAATCGAAATCGATCTGCATATTTCTCCCGCCATGCCATCGGCACAAGGCCTTCAGGACAGGCTCCGGAATTCCTGGCGCGGAATCAAGCCCCGCGGGACACGCCTCACCCGTCAGCCGTCTCCGGCATCGTCCTCGTTCCCGAGTCGCTCCTTCTTGGCGCGGATGCGTGCCTTCTTGTCCTCGGCGGCATAGGGATCACGCGCCTTGCCCGGCAGGGCGCGGTAGATCTCCACGCGATCGCCCTCGTGCAGGGCCTGATCCGGCTTGACCAGTTTGGCGAACACGCCGACCTTGTTCGTCCCCAGATCGATGTCCGGATGCTTTTCCAGCACATGGCTCATGCGGATCGCCTGCTCGACCGTCGTCCCATCCGGCACGTCCAGCTCCTCCAGGGTCTGCTGGTGCGGCATGGCGTAGGCAATGACGATGTTCATCGACTCCTCCCGATCTCGATCGCCCGGCGCTCGAACGCATGCACCATCGAACGGCACGCCGTGGAGAACACCGGCGTGGCAAGCATGCGCAGCATCATGTTATGGAACTCGAACTCGATCGAGAAATGGACCCGGCACGCGTGCGCGTCGATCGCCTCGAAGCTCCACAGGCTCTCCAGGAAATTGAACGGGCCGTTGAGCAGGCGGATCTCCACCATCTTCCCGGCCACGAAGCGGTCGACGGTCTGGAAGGCATGGCGCATGCCGGCGAGATCGGCCACCAGCTCCGCCGTCAGCTCCCCTTCCCCGCGCGTCAGGATGCGCGAATCCGCCACCCAGGGCAGGAACAGCGGATAGGCGTCGATGTCCATGACCACGTCGTACATCGCCTGGGCGCTGCACGGCAGGACGCGCGTCTCCTCGAAGCGGTGCATCTCAGGTCTTCCGTTTCGTCCGGCGACGTCCCGCGTCCTTGGCCGGCGCATAGGGATTCTCGCTGGCCGTGAACACGAAACGCACCGGCACGCCCGGCAGCTGGAAACGGCTGCGGAAGCTCTGTTCCAGGTAACGCAGATAGCTGGCCTTGATGCTGCCGGGACGGTTGCAGAACACCTTGACGGTCGGGGGAAAGCGGTCGACCTGGAAGGCGTATTTCAGGCGTACCAGGGCGCCGCGCTCGCTCGGTGCCGTCTGCTTGCGCTGTGCCTGTTCGAGCCAGCGGTTGAGACTGCCCGTATTGATCTCGGTGCCGTTGTTGCGCGCGGCGCGCACGGCCTCGCCCAGCAGCTTCTTGACGCCGCGCCCCTTCTTGGCCGAGATGCGGAACACCGGCACATCGGGCATGGCCCGCATGCGGTAGCTGAGGCGGTCGGAGAAATAGGCCCACGCCTCGTCGGACATCAGGTCCGCCTTGTTGACCGCCACCAGCAGCGCGCATCCCTCCTGCTGGGCCAGGGTCATCAGGCGCATGTCCTGTTCGGCCACGCCCTCGATGCCGTCCAGCACGATGACCGCCGCATGCGCCCGCCGGAAAGCCTGCACCGCCTTGACGCGGGCGACGAACTCGATGATGTCGCTGATGCGCCCGTGCTTGCGCTGTCCCGCCGTGTCGACCAGGCGCACGCTGCCCTCCTCGTCGCCGATCCGGTACGGCATGTCGACATCGATGGCGTCGCGGGTGGTGCCGGCGATCGGGCTGACCACGACGCGTTCACGCCCGAGCCAGGCATTGATCAGGGTCGATTTGCCGACGTTGGGTCGGCCGATGACGGTGACCTGCGCCAGCGGTTCGGCCTGTTCACCCTCATCGGCGGGCATCGCCTCGCCTTCCGGCGGCAGCGCGGATTCCAGGCGTTCGATGAATTCGGCGATGCCCTGGCCATGGGCGGCGGAGACCGCCATCGGCTCGTCCAGGCCCAAGGCATAGAACTCGGTGGCGGCCCCGGGCTGCTCGGCCTTGTTGACGACCAGCATCGCCGGCAGACCCTGCCGGCGCAGCCGCCCGGCGATATCCCGGTCCACCGGCGTGGCGCCGGCCTGGCCGTCCACCACGAACAGCACCAGATCGGCCACGGCCAGCGCCGCCTCCACCTGGGCATCGATGTCCGGCTGCATCTGTCCGTGCTGCGGCTCGCCGATGCCGCCCGTGTCCACGAGCATCACGGCGCGCTTGCCGATCATGCAATCGTTTTCCAGGCGATCGACGGTCACGCCCGGCCGATCACCGACAATGGCCCGGCGGCGGCCTACCAGGCGGTTGAACAGCGTGGATTTGCCCACGTTCGGGCGCCCGACGATGGCGACGACCGGCAGGCTGGCGAAGGACGGGGCGCTCATACCGCTCCGTACCCGTCAGTGCAGCAGATACAGGGACCCCAGGTCATTGCGCAGGATGACACCCTGGGTGTCGGTGATCGGGGCGCGGTCGAAATGCCCCTGCAGCTTCAGATGCCCGAGCACATGTCCCTGTTGATCCACGCGGTAGACAGAGCCCCTGTCGTCGGCGAGCCACAATGCATGCTTCCACAGCACCGGCCCGACCAGTTCCCCCGGCGTCAGCTGGATCTTCCACAGCGTGCCGCCGCTGGAGGCATCCAGTGCCTGCAGGGCGCCGTGGCTGTCGGCGGCGTAGATGACCTTGCCGTCCACCAGCGGTGTGGACTTCAGCGAGATCTGGCGGTGCATCTGGCGGCTGCCGTCCTGCTTGGACAGGAAAAAGCTGTCCCCCTGGTACAGGGACACCAGGTAGGCGCCCGTACCGCCGCCATAGGCCGGCACGTCGACCGCCGCGGCCAGCGGCACCTTCAGCTCGCTCAACACCTCGGCGTTGTCGTCGAGCATCAGCTGCTGGCGCCACAGCAGATCGCCGCTATCGGCCCTGATGTCCGCCACGTCGCCGTTGTTGAACAGCGCCACGATGGTATGGCCGTCGACCAGCGGCGACGGCGCCATGTACATGCCCAGTCCCCCGGGAATGCCGGCATAGCTCCAGCGTTTCTCGCCCTTCGGCGAGAAACGGTAGATGCGGTTGTCGCCGGTGGCCACGACGATGTCGCCATCGATCAGCACCGGATCGGCCATGATCAGCGACGACAGCGACTGTTTCCAGTTGATCTTGCCCGAGACCACATCGATGCAGTACATGGTCCCGTCCTGATCCCCGGTCACGACCTGCCGGTCGTCCAGGGCCACCATGCCCGAATCGGAAGGCGCGTTGATGGGGATGCGCCGGATCTCGGAACCCCGCATGTCGTAGACGTGAATCCGGGCGTCGTGCGCGGCCAGCGCGATCAGGTCCCCGCCGGGGGCATGCACGACCACGGGAGCGCTGAACGCCCGCGGCGAGGCCGGTGAACGCTGGTCGACATTGACCTCCCAGGCCTTGTCGATGCCGAAATCGCGGCCGAAGGCGGGAAGCTGCGCCGGATTCGGGGTCGCACAGGAGGCCAGCAACAACGGCAGCAGCGCCGCCCTCAGCATCAGCAGAAGCTTCGTTTTCGGCATGACCCGACCCCTCAGCTTCCGGCCGCGGGGTGGTTGGCTTCGAGCGCCTGCAACTCGTTGTCGATGCGCTGTTTCAGGGCATGATCGTAGGACTGGGCCGCCTGAGCCAGTTTCAGGTGCCGGATCTTGTCCGCCGGGTCGCTGCTGGCATCGGCCAGCAGGGACTGGCGAAGCTGCTCATAGGCGGCGCCGACGCTGTCCTGCAGCAAGGGCAGCGCCTTGGCCGGCTGGCCCTCGCCGATCCGCAGGCGCGCCAGGTCGAGCCGGGCCTGCCAGACCCATTCCGGCATGCTCTTGGCATTGTCGATGACCGCCTTCAGATGCGCCTCGGCGTGCTGGGGATCCAGATGTGCCAGCTGCATCTCGGCCAGCGGCGTGTAGGCGGTCCCCAGGTGCTTGCCGACCAGGGCCTGCAGCACCTTCAGCCTGTCGCTGTCCTTGACCAGGGAAAGGGCCTGGTAATAGATGGTCGCGGCCGTATTGCGCTCGGCCCGGGTCTTGTTGATCCACAGCACCGCGCCGACCAGCAGCAGCACGAACACCACGGCCGCCGCGATCAGCTGCGACCGGTGCTGCCTGGCCCAGTCCACCAACTGGGCGTTGCGCATGTCGCGCTTGAGCTCCTCGATGTCGAAGGCCGAATGCGGCTCGCCCTTCGGGGAGGATGTCGATGCGCTGGGACTGGATACCTTGTCGTTCACGTGGTCGCCTTCCTATGTTCGGGTTCTGACTGAAGAAGCGTGCCGTCCGCCGGAGCGTTTGCAGCCTAGGGCGCGCGGCCTGCGTGTCAATGTCATCCGTCTGCCGCTGCCGGCATCTCGGGCTGCTTGGAGCGTTCGCGGATGATGACCAGCACGCTGTGGATCAGGGCCGCCATCGGGATGGCGATGAACACGCCCACGACACCCCACAGGCTGCCGAACACCAGCACGGCCACGATGATGGCGATCGGGTGCAGGTTCACCATCTCGGAGAACAGCCACGGGATCAGCACATTGGCGTCGATGGCCTGGATGATGGCGTAGGCGAGGATGCTGTAGGCGGTCATGTCCGACCACCCCCACTGGAAGAAGGACAGCAGCACCACCGGCACCGTGACCACCGCCGCGCCGATGAACGGGATCCATACCGAGATGCCGGTCAGGGTGCCGAGCAGCAGCGCGTATTCGTGGCCCATCAGCCAGAACACCAGGCCCATGCTGCCGCCGATCACCAGTGACTCCCAGAAGCGGCCACGGATGTAGTTGCCGATCTGCACGTCCACCTCGTTCCAGACACGACGCAGCAGCACGTGCTCGTGTGGCAAAAACTGCATGCTCCACGCCAAGATCTTCTGTTTGTCCTTGAGCAGGAAGAACACCAGCACCGGCACCAGCACCGCATAGACCATCAGCGCGATCAGGCCCGGGATCGAGGACAGTGAGAACTTCAGCAGCGCCCCGCCCCATTCCTGGATCTTCACGGCCATCGAGCCCAGCATCTGCTGCACGTAGTTCGGATTCAGCCAGCTGGCGTAATGCTCCTGGAAGGTGTGCAGCAGATCGCGCAGCGACTGCACGTATTCGGGCACCTGCGAGATCAGGCGGCCGACCTGGTCGGACAACAGCGGCAGCACGGTCAACAGTGCGAACAGCGCCATCAGCATTGCCCCGGAGCAGACCAGCAGCACCGCCGGCAACAGCGGCATGCGCAGGCGCACCAGCAGGGATACGACGCCGTCCAGCACGTAGGCGAAGGCCAGCGCCACCAGCAGCGGTGCCAGGATGTCGGCGAACACCATCAGCAGGCCGAAGATGACGAGCAGGGACACCAGCAGCATGACCAGCTGCGTATCGGCCAGGCGGGACTGAAGCCAGGCTAGGAATTGTTGCATGCCTCACCCCGGCGGGTGCCGCCCGTGGCCACCAGCCATGCCGCGCCGAGCGTGGCGATCAGGTGCAGCACGGCGCTGACGCCGTGCCAGGCGCCGAAGCGCACGCGCAGCGGGTCATCCTTGGGCAGGGTATCGAAGCCGTGGCCGATCTGGGCCTTCAAGGCTTCGATGACCGGCGTGATCGCCCACTCGTTGACGGCCACCAGCAGCAGCACCAGGCCCAGCACGATCCAGGCGGAGCGCTGTGTTCCGCCCCGGCGCCACCAGAAGGCGGCCACGGCGGCGGCCAGGATCACGTCCGTGCGGTTGGCCACATGGAAGATGTAGCCGGCCAGCATGCCGGCCTGATAGGTCGAGCCGGCCTTGGCGAACAGGATCGGCGCCACGACGAAGCCGGGCACCAGCAGCAGCCCCAGCAGCAGGGCCAGGCACAGGCGCAGCGCCCCGGCGCGCAGGCAGGAAGCGCTCAGTCGTGCCACGGACCCGTCCGCGGTCCCGGCAGCTGCCGCTCAGCGATAGCGCACCTCCTGCACCTCGTATTCGCGCTCCCCACTGGGTGCGCGCACCACCACGGTATCCCCTGCCTCCTTGCCGATCAGGGCCCGGGCGATCGGCGAGGTGATGGATACCCGGCCCAGCTTGATGTCGGACTCGTCGACGCCGACAATCTGGTACTCCACCTCGCTGCCGGCATCCAGGTCGATCAGGGTCACGGTGGCGCCGAACACGATCTTCTCGGCGTCGATGGTCGTCGGATCGATGATATGGGCGCGCGCCAGCTTGTCCTCGAGCTCGGCGATGCGCCCCTCGTTCAGCGACTGGTCCTCCTTGGCCGCGTGGTATTCGGCGTTCTCGGAGAGATCGCCGTGCGCACGCGCCACCTCGATCGCCTGCACGATCTGCGGACGCTTGACGCTCTTGCGCTCGGCCAGCTCCTTGCGGAGCTGCTCCGCCCCGCGCACGGTCATCGGCACACGTTCCATGTCAGGCTCCTTTCTGCGCGTGGTATTCCTGGATGCTGCGCACTGCGGTCACATCCGACGTGCTGAGGATGGCCGCCGCCGCGGCAAGCCCACCCTCGATGGTCGTATAGTAGGCAATCTTGCGCTCCAGCGCCGCCTGACGGATGGATTTGGAGTCGCGCACCGCCTGCGCCCCTTCGGTCGTGTTGACGATCAGATCCACCTCGTCGTTGAGCAGCCGGTCGACGATGTGCGGCCGCTGGCCCTCGCCCACCTTGTTCACGCGCGTGCTCGGCACGCCGGCCTCGCTCAGCGCCTGGTGGCAGCCGGTGGTGGCCAGCACCTCGAAGCCCGCCGACACCAGCATCTTGGCCAGCGGCACCATGCGCTCCTTGTCGGCATCGCGCACGGAGAGGAAGGTCCGCCCGCCCTTCGGCAGGCGCTGGCCGGCCCCGAGCTGCGCCTTGGCGAAGGCGGCCGGGAAATCCGCGGCGATGCCCATGACCTCGCCGGTGGACTTCATCTCGGGGCTCAGCAGCGTATCGACGCCACGGAACTTGGCGAACGGGAACACCGCCTCCTTGACGGCGCGATACGCCGTCGGCTGCGGCACGCTGTCGATGCCCTGGGCCGCCAGGTCCTTACCGACCATGATGCGCGCCGCCACCTTGGCCAGCGGCACGCCGGTGGCCTTGGACACGAACGGCACGGTACGGCTGGCGCGCGGGTTGACCTCGAGCACGTACAGCACGTCGCCCTGCAGCGCGAACTGGATGTTCAGCAGGCCCTTGACGTTCAGGCCCAGGCCGAGCAGCTCGGTCTGGCGCGCGATCTCGGCGATCACCGCGGCATCGATCGAATGCGGCGGCAGGCAGCAGGCGGAATCGCCCGAATGCACGCCGGCCTCCTCGATATGCTCCATGATGCCGCCGATGACCACCCGCTCGCCATCGCACAGGGCGTCGACATCGATCTCCACGGCGCGGTTCAGGAAGCGGTCGAGCAGCACCGGATGCCTGGGGCTGACGGAAACGGCCTCGCGCATGTAGCGCAGCAGCCCCTCCTCGTCGTAGACGATCTGCATGGCCCGGCCGCCCAGCACATAGGACGGGCGCACGACCACCGGGTAGCCGATGCGCGCGGCCACGGCGACCGCCTCGTCGACCGAGCGCGCCGTGCCGTTGTCCGGCTGCCTGAGCTTCAGCTTGTGCAGCAACTGCTGGAAGCGCTCGCGGTCCTCGGCCAGGTCGATGGCATCGGGGCTGGTGCCGATGATCGGTACGCCGGCCGCCTCGAGCTGGCGGGCCAGCTTCAGCGGCGTCTGGCCGCCGAACTGCACGATGACGCCGTCCGGCTGCTCGACGTCGACGACGGCCATGACGTCCTCGAAGGTCAGCGGCTCGAAGTACAGGCGATCGGAGGTGTCGTAGTCCGTGGACACCGTCTCCGGGTTGCAGTTGACCATGATGGTCTCGAATCCGTCCTCGCTCAGGGCGAACGAGGCGTGCACGCAGCAGTAATCGAACTCGATGCCCTGGCCGATGCGGTTCGGGCCGCCGCCGAGCACCATGATCTTCCTGTTGCCGCTCGCCCGCGCCTCGCATTCGTCCTCGAAGGTCGAGTACAGGTACGGCGTCTGCGCCTCGAACTCGGCGGCGCAGGTATCGACGCGCTTGAACACGGCGGCCACCCCCGCGGCCTTGCGCGCCTCGCGCACCGCCTCCTCGTCACTGTCCATCAGCTGGGCCAGGCGTTCGTCGGACAGCCCCTCGCGCTTGGCCGCGCGCCATTGTTCACGCGTCAGCCGCTCCGGCTTCTGGCCGCGCAGCGACTCCTCCATGGCGATCACGGCGGCGATCTCGCGCACGAACCACGGATCGAAGCGGGTCAGCTCGCACACGCGCGCTTCGTCCCATCCCCGGGACGCACCCTGGCGCAGCGCCTCGCCGACCCACCAGATACGCTCCGCACCCGGCACCGCCAGCTTCTCGTGCAGGAAGGCATCGGTATCCGTCTCGTCCGGCACGGACTTGTCGAAGCCGCAGCTGCCGGTCTCCAGGCCGCGCAGGGCCTTGCCCAGCGACTCGGTGAAGGTGCGGCCGATGGCCATGACCTCGCCGACCGATTTCATCTGCGTGGTCAGGCGGGTATCGGCCCCCGGGAACTTCTCGAAGGCGAAGCGCGGAATCTTGGTCACCACGTAGTCGATCGACGGCTCGAAGGCCGCGAACGTCTCGCCGGTGATGTCGTTGCGGATCTCGTCCAGCGTGTAGCCGACGGCCAGCTTGGCGGCGATCTTGGCGATGGGGAAGCCCGTGGCCTTCGAGGCCAGGGCCGAGGAACGCGACACGCGCGGGTTCATCTCGATGACGATCAGCCGCCCATTCTCGGGGTTCACCGCGAACTGCACGTTGGAGCCGCCCGTCTCCACACCGATCTCGCGCAGGCAGGCGATCGAGGCGTCGCGCATGCGCTGGTATTCCTTGTCGGTCAGGGTCTGGGCCGGGGCCACGGTGATCGAATCGCCGGTATGCACGCCCATGGCGTCGACGTTCTCGATGGAGCAGATGATGACGCAGTTGTCGTGCTTGTCGCGCATCACCTCCATCTCGAATTCCTTCCAGCCGATGATCGACTCCTCGATCAGGATCTCGTCGGTCGGGCTGGCATCGATGCCGGATTGCGCGATCTGCTCGAACTCCTCCGGGTTGTAGGCGATGCCGCCGCCGGTACCGCCGAGCGTGAACGACGGCCGGATGATCAGCGGGAAGCTGCCGATCTCGCGCGCCAGCTCGCGCGCCTCGTCGATGGTGTAGGCGAAGCCGCCGCGGGCGCATTCCAGGCCGATGGCCTCCATCGCCTCCTTGAAGCGCTCGCGGTCCTCGGCCTTGTCGATGGCGTCCGGCTGGGCCCCGATCAGCTGCACGCCGTAGCGATCGAGGACACCCTCCTTGTGCAGCTCCATGGCCGTGTTCAGCGCCGTCTGGCCGCCCATCGTCGGCAGGATCGCGTCCGGACGCTCCTTGTCGATGATGCGCGCCACCACCTCCCAGGTGACCGGTTCGATGTAGGTGGCGTCGGCGAACTCGGGGTCGGTCATGATCGTGGCCGGGTTGGAGTTGACCAGGATCACCCGGTAGCCCTCCTCCTTCAGCGCCTTGCAGGCCTGGACCCCGGAGTAGTCGAACTCGCAAGCCTGGCCGATGACGATGGGGCCGGCACCGAGGATGAGAACGGATTCGATATCGGTTCGCCTTGGCATGCAGTTCCTCTTCCTTTTCGCGTCGGCGCCCTGCGATCGGACGCCGGCACACACAGAAAGCGGGCAAGCGCGACACGCCCACCCGCAGGGTCGGCGAATGATAGCCGAGAGCGCGCCCCGGAGAAAGCGCTGCAGGCGGACAGGTCAGGCCTTGAGGCCCTCCCAGGGGACATAGGGCAGGCCGAGGGCATCGGCGACGGCCGCATGGCGGATAGCGCCGTCCCGGACATTGATGCCGTGGTGAAGCGCGGCATTGCCGGAAAGCGCCGCCTCGATGCCGGATGCCAGCATCTGCACATAGGGGAACGTGGCATGGGTCAGGGCCAGCGTGCTCGATAGCGGTACCGCCGCCGGCAGGTTGGGCAGGCAGCAGTGGATCACCCCTTGTTCGACGTAGGCCGGAGCCTCGAACGTGGTGGCGCGGCTGGTCTCGCTGATGCCGCCCTGGTCGATCGACACGTCGACGAACACGGCGCCCTCGGGCATGGCCCCGATCATCGCCCGGTCGAGCAGGTGCGGGGCATGCTCGCCGGCGATCAGCGCCGCCCCGACCAGCAGGTCCGTATCCGGCAGCAGCGCGCGCAGGCCATCGCCGTGCAGCGGCCGCGTTTCGAGTCCGATCAGCATCGCCTCCAGTTCGCCCAGGCGCTCCGTGCGTACATCCAGCACCGTCACGCGCGCGCCGAGGCCGAGCGCCGCCCTGGCCGCATGCTCGCCGACGTTGCCGCCGCCGATGATAGCGACCCGGGCACGGGGCACGCCGGGGATGCCCCCCATCAGCACGCCGCGCCCGTGGTGCGGCACCCCCGGCACCTCCGCCTGCAGGAAGCTGGCGCCCATCTGCACCGCCACGCGCCCGGCCACCTGGCTCATCGGCGCCAGCAGCGGCAGGCGCCCGTCCGCGGTCTGCACCGTCTCGTAGGCGATGGCGTGCACGCCCCGGGCCCTGAGCACATCGGCCAGCGCCGGCGCCGCAGCCAGATGCAGGTAGGTGAACAGCGTCAGCCCCGGATGCATGAACGCATATTCCTCGGGCTGGGGCTCCTTGACCTTGACGACGAGCTCCGCATCCCAGGCCTCGGCCGCCGTGTTCACCAGCGTGGCGCCGGCCGCCCGGTAGGCATCGTCGGCGAATCCCGATCCGGTGCCGGCGCTGCGCTGCACGCGCAGCGTATGCCCGGCCTCCACCAGCAGGCGTACATGGTCCGGGGTCAGGGATACCCGCCGCTCCCGGTTCTTGATCTCCTTGGGGACTCCGATGTGCATGCAGACCTCCGCGCGCTATCCACCATCATAGCATGTCGGATGCCATGGCCGGCACGACGCTTTCGGTCCGGGAGAAGGCGATCATGGAAGTTCCCAAGCGCTTGTCGGGAAAGGGAAATCGGGAAAGATGCCGGCATGGCGCCATGCCGGCGGCGTCAAGCCCGGCGGATGTGCCGGGCTCCCCCGAACGTGGGGTTTGCAACAATGTGGAAGGCACGCGGTCCGGGGCAGCGGCCCCGGCGCGTCACGTGGGCTGGGAGTGCGCCAGATCGTCGGACACGGCAGCGGAGGCCTCGCGCTCCCCGCCCTCGGCATGCCAGTGCACCAGGGTCGGCGCCGTCTGCCGGCCGTAGCGGGCGAGCTCGCTCCACACCGCCGGCTGCTTGTCGCGCAGGTTGGACATGGCCTCGATCAGGAAGGTCACGAACGGCTTGTTGGGTTCGTGCATCTCGGAGACGATCTTGACGCCGACCAGATAGGTGTTGAGATCGAACGGGGATGACTGCAGGGCCATCCGGTACTTGTTCAGGGCATGATCGTACATGGCCAGGCCATGCAGGCTGTACACCTGCTGCAGCATCGGATGGCCCTTGATCTTGGGCTCGAGCTTGGTGCGGCTTTCCCGCGCCGGGCGGTGCGTCAGCTGCGAGCGCTTGTGCTCGACCCAGGCGCGGAACAGCGTGTTGCGGCGGCTGATCACCAGCAGGCCGACCAGCAGCATCAAAAAGCAGAAGCTCGCCGCCAGTGCGGCGACGGTGAGCCAATCGTCATGCGTGAAGGGCTGGTCCTGCTGCCAGGCGGCGATCAGGTGCGCGATATCCAGATGTGAGAAATACCAATGGATATCCGAACGCCACTGAATGTGGCCGAGGTAGGATAGCAGCGGGTTTCCGTTCATGGCGCACTCCTTTGTCAGGCGCACCATACGCCGCGAGCGGCCGCCTCAACTGTGATTCACGTCATCCGGACGATGCAGGAAATCGATGCACAGGATGCAGGGCTTGCCGGCGAAGCGGATCCGGGTGGACAGTGTCCGGCATACGTGGCCGCTGGCCCGGGAGATATACGGCTCCGACAGGAAGCGGCCGCCGCCCTCGGGCTTGTGTGAGTAGAAATACTTGCGGTAGGCGTGGCTCGATCCCCTGGCCGCCGGTGCGAACAGCGGGTGCGGTGCCGGGCGCGTGAACCACTGGATCGTCTCGCTGATCTGGACGCCCCGCTCGTCCAGCAGGTAGATCGCATCGACCTCGGGGTGGTCCGCGATCAGGGACGCCAGCTCCACCTCGGGCTCCGCCTCGATCCGGGAGAGCAACCGGCAGGCCTCGGCGCTGATGGTCTCGTACCGCCCCTGCCGATGCTGGTCATTGCGAAGCCGGTACTCGAGATGCGCGTTGAGCTCCGGCATCAGCTGCCGCAATTGCGTCTCGCACCCGTCGCGGGACAGCTGCCCGGGAACGTCCGGCATGGCGAAATAGTACCCCTGGTACAGGGTCACGCCCAGCTCGCAGCAGGCGAAGATCTCCTGCTTCGTCTCGACGCCCTCGGCCAGCGTGATCGCCCCCACCCCATCGGCCAGCGTGATCACGGCCGAGACGATGGTCTGCTTGTAATGGTCGGTGTGGATGTCGCGGATCAGCTCCTTGTCGATCTTGATGATGTCCGGCTTCAGCTGCACGATGCGATTCAGATTGGAATGGCTGTCGCCGAAATCGTCGAGCACGATCAAAAATCCCGCCTGCCGGTGCCGCGACACGAAATCCACGAGCTTGTCGTTACTCGATATCCCGGATTCGACGATCTCCAGCGCGATCTGCTGGTGCGCGAGGCCGGCATGCTCGGCGCATTCGATGATCCAGCCCTCGGTGGCTGCGCTGTCTTCCAGGGAGGAGACGTCGACGTTCATGAACAGCATCATCTGCTGGGAGCATCCTTGCAGATCGTGGAAGCCCTGCATGGCGAGGGTCCGGCAGAAACGGTCCAGCGCCAGGCGGCTGCCGCGCCATTCCGCTTCGCAGAACAGTCCTTCCGGCGCAATGCCGTCCTCGGACCGGATCAGCGCTTCGACACCCATGGCCTCCTGCTTCCGGATATCCATGATCGGCTG
>CAZBLR010000028.1:0-20895 GCA_964492895.1 uncultured Zetaproteobacteria bacterium
TCGATTCGAAGCGCTTGTACTTCTTGCGTACCTCGCGGAAATAGGCGGCGATCTCCTGCAGCAGCGTCAGGTCCAGGCCGGTGTCGAATTCGGTACCATCGAAGGCGGTGACCATGGCCTCGGTCGGCGGGTGCGAGGTGCCGCCGGCCAGCGGGCTGATCACGGTGTCGATGATGTCGCAGCCGGCATGGACGGCCTCCCATTGCACCATCTCGGCCAGCCCCGAGGTGGAATGCGTATGCAGGTGCAGCGGTACCGAGATGGCGGCCTTGATCGCCGGGATCAGTTCGCGCGCCGCCGTCGGCGTCAGCAGGCTGGCCATGTCCTTGATGGCGACGGTGTCGCAGCCCAGGTCCTCGAAGCCCCTGGCCAGCTCGACGAAATGCTCCAGCGTGTGCACCGGGCTCGTGGTATAGCAGATCGCACCCTCGGCATGCTTGCCGTTCTTCTTCACCTGCTGGATGGCCGTGCGCACGTTGCGCAGATCGTTCATGGCATCGAACACGCGGAACACGTCCACGCCGTTGGCGGTGGCCATGTCGACGAACTTCTTGACCACGTCGTCGGCATAATGGCGGTAGCCCAGCAGGTTCTGGCCGCGCAGCAGCATCTGGATCGGCGTGTTCGGCAGTGCCCGGCTCAACTGGCGCAGGCGCTCCCACGGATCCTCCTTCAGAAAGCGCAGGCAGGTGTCGAAGGTGGCGCCGCCCCAGGCCTCCAGCGACCAGAAGCCGACCGCGTCGAGCTTGGCGCAGATGGGCAGCATGTCCTCCGTGCGCATGCGGGTGGCCAGCAGCGACTGGTGGCCGTCACGCAGGCCCAGTTCGCTGATCCTGAGTTTGCGCGGGGTCGGGGTCATGATCTTGTCCTTGTTCTCTTTCTTTCGCATACGTACGGCCTAGCTATCAGAGTCCGGCGTGGACGGCAATGGCCACCGCGACGGCGGCGGCGATGTCCTCGCGTGATTCGTAGGGCCTGAACTCGAGCAGCTCCGGGTGCTCATCGAGGAAGCCGGTATGGAACTCGCCGGAGCGGAAGGCGGGCGAGGCGGCGATCTGCCGGTAGAACGGCAGCGTCGTCTTGACGCCGCGGATGTCGTACTCGTTCAGCGCCCGCATGGCCCGGCGCACCGTCTCCTCCCAGGTGGGGCCCCACAGGGTGAGCTTGGCGCACATCGAGTCGTAGTAGGGCGGGATGATGTAGCCGGGATAGACGCAGCCGTCGACGCGCACGCCCGGCCCGCCCGGCGAGAAGTAGCGGGTGATGGTGCCCGGGGTGGGCAGGAAGTTGTTCTTCGGATCCTCGGCATTGATGCGGAACTCGATGGCATGGCCGCTGATCTGCAGGTCCTGTTGGCCGAAGCTCAGCGGCTGGCCGGCGGCGATGCGGATCTGCTCGGAGACGATGTCGACGCCGGTAATGGCCTCGGTGATCGGGTGCTCCACCTGCAGCCGGGTGTTCATCTCCATGAAGTAGAAGTTGTGGTCCTTGTCGACGAGGAACTCCACGGTGCCGGCGTTGACATAGTCGACGGCCTTGGCGGCGCGCACGGCCGTCTCGCCCATCTTGGCGCGCAGGTCCTCGTCCAGATAGTTGGACGGGGCGATCTCGATCAGCTTCTGGTTGCGCCGCTGGATCGAGCAGTCGCGCTCGAACAGGTGCACGCAGTGGCCGTGCTGGTCGGCCAGCACCTGGAATTCGATGTGGTGCGGCTCGACGATGCATTTCTCCATGAACAGCTCGCCGTTGCCGAAGGCGGCCGTGGCCTCGCGCTGCGTGATGTCGTAGTTCTGGCGCAGCTCGGCCTCGTCGTTGCAGCGGCGGATGCCGCGCCCGCCGCCGCCGGCCGCCGCCTTCAGCATCACCGGATAGCCCATGTCGTTGGCTTCGCGCACGGCCTCCTCGACGTCGGCCAGCGCCGCATCGGTGCCGGGGATGACCGGGATGCCGGCCGCGATCATCGTGGCGCGCGCCTGCGTCTTGCTGCCCATGTCGCGGATGGCCTCGGGCGACGGGCCGATATAGGTGACGCCGGCATCCTTCAGGCGCTGCGCGAACTCGGCGTTCTCGGACAGAAAGCCGTAGCCGGGGTGCACGGCGTCGCAGGCCGTCTGGCGGGCGATCTCGACGATGCGGTGGATGTTCAGGTAGCTCTTGACCGGGTCCGGGCCGATCAGCACCGCCTGGTCGGCCTTCTTCACGTGCAGGGCGTTCTTGTCCGCGTTCGAGTAGATGGCGACGGTCTTGATGCCGAGCTCGTTGCAGGCACGGATGATGCGGATGGCGCATTCGCCGCGGTTGGCAATCAGTATGCGTTTGAACACGCGATCATCCTCCTGTCGTCAGTCTGGCCGGCTATGTTAGCCGCAGGCCCGGCGCTTCTCAAACGTGTCCGGTGGAGCCCGGGGCGTTTTTCCGCTAATGTGGGGGACGCAACTGAACTGAGAGGTCCATCATGCGATTGGGTATGCCCGAACTGCTGATCATCCTGGCCATCGTCATCGTGCTGTTCGGCGCCAAGCGGCTGCCGGACATCGGTTCCGGCATCGCCAAGTCCATCAAGGGCTTCCGCAAGGGCATCGCCGACGATGAGGACGAGGGAAAGCAGGGCGAAGCCACCCTCCCGCCGGAGAAGAAGGACGAGCAGTAAGGCCTACGGCAGGTGACGTAGCGTCTTGCCGGTATAGACCTGGCGCGGCCGGTCGATGCCGTGGTCCCCGTCGTGCTTCAGCTCCAGCCAGTGGCTGACCCAGCCCGCGGTGCGGGCCACGGCGAACACGGCCGTGAACATCCGGCTCGGCAGGCCCATGGCCTTCAGCAGGATGCCGGAATAGAAATCCACGTTCGGATAGAGCTTGCGCGAAATGAAGTAGTCGTCCGACAGGGCGATGCGTTCGAGCTCGATGGCCACGGCCATCAAGGGGTCGTTCTCCAGGCCCAGGTGCGCCAGCACCTCCCTGGCCGTATCGCGGATCAGGTGCGCCCGCGGATCGAAGTTCTTGTAGACGCGATGACCGAAGCCCATCAGCCGGAACGGATCCTTCCTGTCCTTGGCGCGCCTGATGGCGGCCGGGATGTTCTCCGGTACGGCGATCTCCTCCAGCATGTTCAGCACCGCCTCGTTGGCGCCGCCGTGGGCCGGGCCCCACAGCGTGGCGATGCCGGAAGCGATGCAGGCGAACGGGTTGGCCCCGGATGAAGCGGCCATGCGCACCGTCGAGGTCGAGGCGTTCTGCTCGTGGTCGGCGTGCAGCAGCAGGATACGGTCCAGCGCGCGCGCCAGCACCGGATCGACGCGGTACAGCTCGCTCGGCTTGCCGAACATCATCTGCATGAAATTGCTGGCGTAATCCAGGGTGTTGTCGGGGTAACGCAGCGGCCGGCCGATGCTGTAGGTGAAGCTGTTGGCGGCGATGGTCGGCATCTTGGCGAACAGACGGATCGCCGCCTTCCAGCGCTGCGCCGGGTCGTTGTAGTCCTGATGTTCCTGGTAGAAGGCCGACAGGGCGCCGACGACGCCGACCATCACGGCCATCGGATGCGCATCGCGCCGGAAGCCGCGGAAGAAATTGATGACCTGGTCGTGCAGCAGGTTGTGGAAATCCACCTCCCGCTCGAAGGCCTGCTTCTGCTGCGCGTCGGGCAGCTCGCCGACCATCAGCAGATGTGCGACCTCGGTGAAGGTGCAGCGTTCGGCCAGCTCCTCGATCGGATAGCCGCGGTAGCGCAGGATGCCGGCCTCGCCGTCGATGTAGGTGATGGCACTCTGGCACGAGGCGGTGGAGCGGAAGCCGGGGTCGAAGGTCAGCAGGCCCTGGTCCGCATACAGGTTGCGTACGTCGATGGCCATGGGGCCGTCGGTGCCTGCGATCACCGGCATGGCGCCATCGGCAGCGGTGTCGCTGAGGGTGACCGTTGCAAATTCGGGCTTTTCCATGGTGACCTCCGATCCCCGCCATCATCCGATGAAGGCGGCGTACTTGTCCAGTCGCGCCCGTGTCATCGCCGCCGATTGACAAGCGCCGACATCCGTATTGAGCATGCGTCGGCCGGCCGGACGGCCGGGCTCAGATGTTCTGACAGGAGCATGCCATGGGTCAGGATGAATGGTTCGACGAAGATGAGGATCAGTTCGAGATACCTTCCCACGACAAGCAGGGAAAAAAGGTCAGGAAGCCCCGCCCGGTGGCGGACGACTGGGACGAGGAGGATGAATGGGGCGACCGGGATGACTGATCCCCGCCCCGTTCGCATGCGTCATCTCCGGCGTACGTGAGCGGGAAGGGGGGCTGCGCGCCCCCCCGCAACCCGCCAACCGGATGATGCACAGGCCGCGATCCGGCGATAGGCTTCCCGTGCACCGGAAAGCGATGGCCTTGGGGCCATTCCGCAGGTTCGCCTGCGGCGATGTCCGGTGCACGGGAGGCCATGATGTCGACATGGAGCATTGAGGAGTCGGCCCGCCTGTATCAGGTGGATGGCTGGGGGCACGGCTATTTCGGCATCAATGCCGAGGGCAATGTCGAGGCCTTCCCGGACGGCGTGCACAGCATCGATCTGAAGGCGCTGTGCGATGACCTGGCTTCCCGCGACCTGTATCCGCCGCTGCTGCTGCGCTTCTCCGACATGCTCAGGCGGCGCATGGAGCAGATCCACCAGCGCTTCACGATCGCGCGCGAGGAGGCCGCCTACGGGGGCCGTTATTACGGTGTGTACCCGATCAAGGTCAACCAGCAGCGGCAGGTGATCGAGGAGATCATCGAGTTCGGCGCCGAATTCAACTGGGGCCTGGAGGCCGGTTCCAAGCCCGAGCTGCATGCCACCCTGGCCATGCTCGAGGACGTCGAGGGCCTGATCATCTGCAACGGCTACAAGGATCGCGAGTTCATCGAGCTGGCGCTGATGGGCCTCAAGATGGGCAAGCGCGTGTTCATCGTCGTCGAGAAGCCCAACGAGCTGCAGATGATCCTGCAGGCGGCGAATCGCCTGAAGGTGACGCCGCTGATCGGTCTGCGCTGCCGCCTGGCCTCCGCCGGCAGCGGCAAGTGGGAGGATTCGGGCGGCGACAAGTCGAAGTTCGGGCTGGGGGCCGAGGACCTGCTCGAGGCGGTGAACACGCTGAAGGCCGCCGGCATGCTCGCGTCCCTGCGTCTGCTGCATTTCCACATCGGCAGCCAGGTGCCGCAGATCCGCCATATCAAGCAGGCCATGCAGGAAGTGGCGCGTTTCTACGCCGAGATCTGCAAGCTCGGCGCCCCGATCGAGTTCATGGACGTCGGCGGCGGCCTGGGCGTGAACTACGACGGCTCGGTGTCCGGCGCCTCTTCCTCGGTGGACTACACGCTGCAGGAGTATGCCAACGACATCGTGTGGACGATGAAGGCGATCTGCGACGAGGAGTCGCTGCCGCACCCGCACATCATCTCCGAGTCCGGCCGGGCCCTGGTGGCGCATCACGCGGTGCTGATCATCGATCTGCTGGGCATCTCGCAGCGCAAGCGGGACACCACGCCCGAGCAGCCGGCTGACGAATCCCCGCTGCCGCTGAGACAGCTGTGGTCGACGCTGTGCGACATGGACAGCATGGATCCGCGCGAGGCGCTGCACGATGCGGTGGCGCTGCGCGAGGACATCAACAAGCTGTTCACCCTCGGCCACTGCTCGCTGACCGAACGGGCGCTGGGCGACGCCGTCTACTGGACGATCGCCTCGCACATGATGAAGGTCATGGCGCCCGAGACCCTGGGCCAGGAGCTGCCGGACCTCGAGAGCCAGATGGCCGACCGCTACTTCTGCAACTTCTCGCTGTTCCAGTCGCTGCCCGACGCCTGGGCCATCAAGCAGGTGTTCCCGGTGATGCCGATCCACCGCCTGGGCGAGGAGCCGACGCGCCAGGGCATCCTGGTCGACATCACCTGCGATTCGGACGGCAAGCTGGCCCATTTCCCGCTGGAGTCCGGCATCTCGCCGACGCTGCCGCTGCACCCGGTCAGCAACGGCGACGCCTACCTGATCGGCATCTTCCTGACCGGCGCCTACCAGGAGATCCTGGGCGATCTGCACAACCTGTTCGGGGACACGCATGCCGTCCACATCCGCATGGACGGCGACATCTACGAGCTGGAGCAGGTCGTCGAGGGCGAATCGGTGGCCGAGGTGCTCGAGTACGTGCAGTTCCACGAGACGGTGCTGATGGACCGCATGCGCCGGCAGGTGCAGGAGGCCAGGACCAAGGGCCTGCTGTCCGCCCGCGAGGCCACGGCCTTCCTGAACTACTACCGCCTCGGGCTCAAGGGCTATACCTACCTCGAAGAGAACGCGCCGCCGGGTCTGGAATGAGCGGGGTGGCCATCGGCACGCCGCTGTCGGCCGCGGCCACGCGCGTGCTGCTGCTCGGGGCCGGCGAGCTCGGCAAGGAGGTCGTCATCGAGCTGCAGCGGCTCGGTGTCGAGGTCATTGCGGTGGACCGCTATGCCGATGCCCCGGCCATGCAGGTGGCGCACCGCGCCCATGTCGTGGACATGCTCGACGGCTCCGCCCTGCGCCGCGTCGTCGAAACAGAGAAGCCACACCTGATCGTGCCGGAGGTCGAGGCCATCGCCACCGACACCCTGCTGGAGCTGGAGGCGGAGGGATTCACGGTGATCCCCACCGCCCGTGCCACGAAGCTGACGATGAACCGCGAGGGCATCCGCCGGCTGGCCGCCGAACAGCTGAATCTCGCCACCTCGCCGTACCGCTTCGCCGCCACCGAGGCCGAGTTCCGCGACGCCGTGCAGGACATCGGGCTGCCCTGCGTGGTCAAGCCGATCATGAGCTCCTCCGGCAAGGGGCAGAGCCTGGTCAGGGCCGAGGCGGATATCGACGCCGCCTGGGCCTATGCGCAGGCCGGCGGGCGCGCCGGCGCCGGCAAGGTCATCGTCGAGGGCTTCGTCGACTTCGATTACGAGATCACGCTGTTGACGGTGCGCCACGCCGGCGGCACCAGCTTCTGCGCCCCGATCGGGCATAAGCAGGTCGACGGCGACTACCGCGAGTCCTGGCAGCCGCAGCCGATGTCCGGCGCGGCGCTGGCCGAGGGCGAGCGCATCGCCGCCGAGATCACCGCCGCACTCGGCGGCTTCGGGGTGTTCGGCGTCGAGCTGTTCATCCGGGGCGATCGGGTCTGGTTCAGCGAGGTCTCGCCGCGGCCGCACGATACCGGCATGGTGACGCTGATCTCGCAGGATATGTCCGAGTTCGCGCTGCATGCGCGCGCCATTCTCGGCCTGCCCATCCCGGCCATCCGCCAGTTCGGGCCGGCGGCCAGCACGGCGGTCGTCGTCGAGGGCGATTCCTCCGAGCTCGTGTTCGGTGGCCTGGAGCGGGCGCTGGCCAATCCCGATACGCAGCTCCGCCTGTTCGGCAAGCCATCGGTTTCCGGCAAGCGGCGCATGGCGGTGACCCTGGCGCGCGGCGATACGGTCGATGAGGCCCGGCATACGGCCAATGCCGCCGCAGCGGCACTCGAGATCACGCTCTGAGCGCCGCCGTCCCGGGCGCAACAAGCGGAAAGCAATCTTTACACCGGCCCGGCGGCGATGCCCCCGGGCGGCATGTGCTACCATGGAACGAACCATCCGCCACAAGGAGGTAGCAGATGTGGGACGAGCGCTACAGCGATGAGGAATACGCCTTCGGCACCGAGGCGAACGACTTCCTGCGTTCGGTGCTGCAACAGCTTCCCGACGGCAAGGCCCTGTGCCTCGGCGACGGCGAGGGACGCAACGGCGTCTGGCTGGCCGAAGAGGGCCTGGCCGTGACCTCGGTCGATACCTCGTCGGTGGGCCTGGAGAAGGCCCGGGCACTGGCGCACAACCGGGGCGTGGCCATCGCCACCGTGCATGCGGACCTGGCCGATTTCGTCATCGAGCGCGAAACCTGGGACCTGGTCGTGTCGATCTTCTGCCATCTGCCGCCGCCGCTGCGCAAGCGCGTGCATCGCGATGTCGTGGCCGGCCTCCGGCCCGGGGGCATGTTCGTGCTCGAGGCCTATACGCCGGCGCAGATCGCCTACGGCACCGGCGGCCCGCCGACCGCCGAGCTGACGATGAACCTGGAGACGCTGCGCCGGGAGCTGGCCGGCCTGAAGCTGCTGCATGCCGTCGAGCTGGAGCGGGAGGTGCACGAGGGGCGCTACCACAACGGCCACAGCGCCGTGGTACAGGTGCTGGCGCTCAAGGAGGGCGCGGCCTGACCCGTTCCCGGTTGGTGGTCCGTCAGCGGCGCCGGCCGCGGCCGGGGACGTAGGCGCCGATCCGGCGGCGCAGGCGTGCCAGCCAGCGCCGGGCCCAGTAGAACTCCAGGCCCAGCACGCCGAGGCCGGCCAGGATCGCCAGGGTGCCGGGGCCGGGCGTGACCAGCATGATCAGCCCGAGCAGCACCAGGGTGCCGCCGATGACGGCGACGGCGATGCGTCGGGCGATACGGTATTGGCGGTACAGGCCGTCCATGCCCCGATGCTAGCCGAACGGACACCGGGGCGGCCAACGATGCATATATTTTGATCAGCGAGTGCCGAAAAAAGCGTCTGGCGATAGGTTGGACATGCGGGTCCAAGCACAGAAAAAGGCCTGCCGGGGGAGACGGCAGGCCTTTGCTGGGGAGATGATGCTGCACCGGCGGATCGGTCCTTCGGTCACCGAACCCATACCTGGAAGGCGAAAGCGGCAATCTGGCGCAGATCCCTGGAGGGGAGGATGTGGATTGGCCAAAAGAAGGAGCGCCGCCCGCATTCCGTGGGTATCGGCTCGGGCCTCCAGGCCGGGCCGGTACAACACGCCCTTCTATAAGCATGGTGCGTGCCAAACATGCCCGGGCTTGGGCAGGCGCCGGTCGGCCGATCAATCGCAGCGCGGCCGCACTGTCAATCCTCATCCGCCCGGCTCAGGCGGCAGGCCCGTTTGGTCGCCCCGGCGGGGCGCTTCAGCGGTGGTTCTGGATGGTGGGCGGCGGGACGTCGGCGGAGGCCTGCATGGCGATGGCCTCGGGATGGGCCCGGTAATGGGCCCGCACCACGGCCGCCAGCCGGCGCTTGACGGCCTCGTCCACCGGCGCCGGGTTGGTCCCGGGCAGGGCGTCGATCAGGGCCGTCAGCAGCGCGTCCTGCGGCGGCTGCATGCGCGGCACCCAGGAGGCGAGCAGGTCCCGGTCCACATAGGCCGGCAGCGAGCCCATGATGCCGACATCGTTCTGGTCGTGCACCAGCAGTCCCGTCGTGGTGCCGCGGTCCAGCGTCAGCACCTGGAAGAAGTACAGGGTGTGGTAGGCCAGCTGTACGGCGCGCTGCGCATCGGTCGGCGCCGGTGCGGCGTCCAGGGCGCTGCCCAGGATGGCAAGATAGGTGTCGATGGCGGTCTCGCCGACGGCCTTCGCCAGGGCGGCATCGGCCGCGGGATCCCCCGTGTGGTAGTTCTCCAGGTAGAAATGCGCCACGCCGCGGTGCCGGCCCAGGGCCGGGATGAAGAAGTAGCGCTCACCCTGGGCCTTGGCCTCGTCGAACCGGGCGGGTGCGGCCGCCTCCAGCGCATCGAGGAAGCGGGCCGTGTCCGCATCGACGGCATGCGACGGGTTCAGGTCGGCCATCATGCGCCAGTAGCCCTCGCCGCCCTTCATCTCCGTCCAGCTGATATGGATGTGCACCGACGGCGCCAGCGGATGCACCGGATGGATGATGGTCGAGATGGCGTTGGCCGAGCCGAGCTGCTTCTCCGGCAGGTCGTCGTAATGCACCTGCGACACGTTGACCGAGCCGCGGCCGAACAACGCGCCGGCGGCCGTCTCGAAGCGCACGCCGCCGCCGTGGCGGCCGTCGTCGCGGAACCATTCGACCGGTGCGAAGCGCTGGGTGCTGCCCCGCTGGCGTGCCAGCGCCTCCAGTCCCGCAACGAAGCGCTGCTGCAGGCCGGTCACGAGCGCATAGGCGGCGTTGGCGGTGGCGGAGGCGGCAGGGGTGCGGTTCATGGCGTGGCGATACCTTCGGATGGGATTCGGGCCGGATGGCCCGGGCAGAGACTAGGGAGATCGCGGTGCGGATGCCAGCCTCGCGGGCATCGGCGTTTGTCAGGATCTCCCCCCGCGCGTATCCTGCAAGGCGAAGTGCTTCTTCAGCTCATCCACGGCCGTTGTACAACCCGCCCTGCCTGCCCTGATGCCTCATTTCACATTCCGGTCGGCGCATCGTGGGGTAAGCATGCAGGGTTACCAGGTCAAGTTCGAGGACTATCGTATCGACGGCAGGGATTACCGTATCCGCTCGCTGCGCGACAGGCAGCAATACCCGGCCGCCTGCGACGAGGGCGAGCACCCCGGCGTCAGCGCGGCCAACTGGCCGCTGTTCGGCGTCATCTGGCCGTCGGGTCAGATGCTGGCCCGGCACATGAGCACGTATGCCGTCGACGGGCTGCGCATCCTCGAGGTCGGCTGCGGGCTGGCGCTGGCCAGCATCGTGCTGCGCGGGCGCGGCGCCGATATCACCGCCAGCGATCATCACCCGATGGTGCCGTCCTTCCTGGCAGCCAATCTGGCGCTGAACGAGTTGCGCGACATCGACACCATCGCCGGCGAGTGGGCGTCGGAGGAGGCCGATCCCGAGCTGTTCGACCTGATCATCGGCGCCGACCTGCTCTACGAGCGCGACCATTGTGCCATGCTCTCCGCCTTCATCGACCGCCATGCCAAACCCGTGGCGGAGGTGATCATCGTCGATCCCGGCCGCGGCTATGCCGGCAAGTTCGGTCGGCGCATGCAGACCCTCGGCTACAGCTGTACGCAGGAACGCTCCGAGATGCAATTGGCCGACCACGAAACGTTCGCGGGCCGGATCGTGACCTGCCGCCGGGACCCGGGCGGGAACGGGGTGGCAAAAGGGATGTTTCCGGTCTAAGGTTTCGCATCCGGCGGGGGGCTTGCCAGACGCCTAGCCTCGACGGCCCGACGATTCGGTAAACGAAACTACACCCTGGAGCGTATCATCCATGACGGATCTTTTGTGGAGCATTGCAGGCATCTCGGGACTTCTGATTCTGGCCTTCTTCGGCTGGCGCATCATCGACAAGGAAAAGAAGAGCCGCATGTGATGGCCGCGCCGGCGGCCCGGCGTTCACTCCTCGTGTGAGAATGCCTTGATGATGTAGCCGCCGGATTTCTCGTCGAGTTCGAGCGCCATGAGCCCGCGCGTCTGCGCCTCTTCCAGCAGCTGGCCGAAGGTGCGGAAGCCGTGGTAGCTCTCGTTGAAGCCCGGCTTGCGCCGCTTCAGGGTCTGCTTGACCATCGAGCCCCAGACCTTCTCCTCCTCGCCGCGTTCCTTGAACAGGTCCTCGACCGTCTCCAGCACCAGTTCGATGGCCTCCTGCTTCAGGGCCTCCTCGCCCTCGGGGGCGCCCTCGGGGGCGTCCTTGGCCTTCGGCTTGGCCTTGGAGGACGAGCGCCGGCGCCGGGCCTTGCCCTGCTTCTCCGATTCGCGCACCAGGTCGTCGTAGTAGATGAACTCGTCGCAGTTGGCGGTCAGCAGGTCCGAGGTCGAGTTCTTGACGCCGACACCGATCACCACCTTGTCGTTCTCCCTGAGCTTGGACACCAGCGGCGAGAAATCCGAGTCCCCGGAGATGATCACGAAGGTGTCGACGTGCGCCTTGGTGTAGCACAGGTCCAGGGCGTCGACGACCATGCGGATGTCGGCCGAGTTCTTGCCGGATTGGCGCACGTGGGGGATCTCGATCAGCTCGAAGGCCGCCTCGTGCATCGGCGCCTTGAAATCCTTGTAGCGGTCCCAGTCGCAGTAGGCCTTCTTGACCACGATATTGCCCTTGAGCAGCAGCCGCTCCAGCACCTTCTTGATGTCGAAGGCGGAGAATTTGGCGTCGCGCACGCCGAGCGCCACGTTCTCGAAGTCGCAGAACAGCGCCATGCTGTGGGTGGGATTCCTGTCGTTCATGTCACGTCCTTGATGCCCGCCGGTGCGGGTCGGTGCCCAGCATAGCCGATGCCGGGCGGCGGCGGAATTGTTGTTTACGCCGGGGTGCCGGCGGCATCGCGATCGACCAGCCATTCGGCCTGTGCCAGGCGGGCCGCGGGCAGGGGCTCGCCGCCCCGGATGCGGGCCAGTGCGTCGGCCTTGCCGCCGCCGCTCACCAGCACCAGGCGGCGGCGCGCGGCGTTGAGCGCCGCAAGGCCCATGCTGACGCGCTCGGGCGGCGGCTTGGGGGCGTCGTGCACCGGCACCGCCGGGCGCGCATCGTCGAGGGCCGGGTTGCCCGGGAACAGGCTGGCCGTGTGGCCGTCCTCGCCGAGGCCGAGCAGCACCACGTCCATCGCCGGTGCCGCGGCCAGCTCGGCCGCGTAGGCGGCCGCCGCGGCCTCCGGCCCCAGCTCGGCCGGGATGCGGTGCACCTGCCCGGCCGGGATGGGCACGTGCGCCAGCAGGGCGCGGTCGGCCATGGCGTCGTTGCGCCCGGGATCCCCCGGCGGCAGGCAGCGCTCGTCGCCGAACCAGATGTGCAGCGCCGGCCACGGCAGGTCCATGGCGGCGAGCAGCGTGTAGCAGCGCTCCGGGGTGCGGCCGCCGGCCAGCACCAGGTGGCAGGCGCCGCGCGCCGCGACGGCATCCCGGCACAGCCCGGCCACCCGCTCGGCGGCGTGGCGGGCCAGCGCCTCGGCATCGGCGAAGGTCTCGGCGTGCATCGGCCGGGACCGGCGCTTACTGGCCGTCGCCGTCTTCCGCCTCGGCCGGACGGATGGCATGGCCGCCGAAGCCGGCGCGCATGGCGTTGACGACCTTGCCGGCGAAGGTGTCCTTCTCGCGGCTGCGGAAGCGCATCTGCAGCGCCAGCGCCAGCACCGGCGTCGGGATGCCCAGATCGACGGCCTCGCGGATGGTCCAGCGGCCCTCGCCGGAATCGTCCATCCAGTCGGACAGGGAAGACAGCTCGTTGTCCTGTTCCAGGGCGTCGCCGGTCAGGTCGAGCAGCCAGGAGCTGACCACCGAGCCGTGCTGCCAGACGCGCGCGATCTGGTGCATGTCCAGATGGAATTCCTGTTTGGCCTTCATCAGCTCGAAGCCCTCGGCGAAGGCCTGCATCATGCCGTACTCGATGCCGTTGTGGACCATCTTGACGAAATGCCCGGCGCCGACCGGCCCGACGTGGCCCCAGCCCTTGCCATCGTTGGCGGCCAGCGTCGTCAGCGCCGGCGCGATCAGGTCGATGGCGGCCTTCTCGCCGCCGATCATCAGCGAGTAGCCGTTCTTCAGGCCCCAGACGCCGCCGGAGGTGCCGCAGTCGGAGAACAGGATGCCGTCGGCCGCCAGCGCCCGGCCGCGCCGTTGCCCGTCCTGGTAGTTCGAGTTGCCGCCGTCGACGATCAGGTCGCCCGCCGCGACGCCGGCGGCGCAGAGGCCGTCGATCGTGGCGTCGACGTACTCGTGCGGCACCATGACCCAGATGGCGCGCGGCGCCGGCAGCTGGGCGATCAGGTCCGCCAGGTCGGTGGCGGCGGACACCGCGGGGAATTCGGCCGCCAGCGCCCGTGCCGGGGCCGCGTCCACGTCGTAGGCGACGATCTCGTGGCCGTCCCCGGCCAGCCGCCGCACCATGTTGCCGCCCATGCGGCCCAGTCCGATCATTGCCAGTTTCATATGTCCTCCGTCTGTACCTCGATGTCCGCGCCCGCCACCGGCCCGGGCTGGGCCTCGGTGCCGTCGATCAGCTCGCCGGCGGTGACGATCACGTGGTAGCGCTCGCGTGCCATCTGCATCACGCGTTCGGTGAATTCGGGCCTGTCCTTCAGCATCTTGGCGAAGTCGCCCTTGTCCAGGGTGTACATGCAGCAGTAGGTCAGCGCCCGTACCGTGGCCTGGCGGTGCTTGGTCACCAGCAGGCTCAGCTCGCCGAACACGGTGCCGGCGCCGAGATGCGCCCGCACCCGGCCCTTGTGGTCGATGATCTCGACCTCGCCGCTGTCGATGATGAACAGCTCGTCGGCCGGCGAGCCGTAACGGGCGATCTCGTCGCCGGCGTTGAACACCCGCGGCTTGAGCATCATGGCCAGGTCGTTGAGCATGGTGCGGCCGTAACCCTCGAACATCGACACGCGCCGGATCGCCTGCACCTGGGCGCGCGCCAGCCAGCGCCGGTGCGCCGGCTTCGGCAGGTCGAACACCGCCTTCGGGCCCCAGGAACCGAACGGGTAGTTGGGGAAGTCGGGGGCCTTCTCCGCGCCCCAGGCGTCGAGGATCGGCTGCACGATGCGCCATGAGGTCTCGATCAGGTCGCTGCGCGAGAACAGGCCGGCGTCGCCGCGCATGCAGTCGTAGAGCATGGTCTCGTAGCCGGTGCCGGGCTGGGCCTCGAAGGCTTCGCCGTACTCGAAGTGCATCATGACCTTGCGCATGTGCATCGACGGCCCCGGCCGCTTGGCCAGGAAGCGCAGCTCGATGGACTGGTGCGGCTGGATGCGGAAGATCAGCTGGTTGGCCTCCAGCTGGTCCGCGGCCGGCGTGCCGCTGAAGGTGAACTCCGGGGCCCGACGGAACTGCACCATGATCTCGGTCGATTTCGTCTTCAGGCCCTTGCCCGAGCGCAGGAAGACGGGCACGCCGTGCCAGCGCCAGTTGTCGATGCGCAGCTTCACGGCGGCGTAGGTCTCGGTGTTCGAATCCGGGGCCACGTGCATCTCCTGGCGATAGGCCTTCGCCGGCGAGCCGTCGATGTTCGTGCCCTCGCCGTACTGGCCGCGCACCGCGTTCTGGCGCACCGCGTCCGCGTCCATGATGCGCACGGCGCTCAACAGCTTGAACTTCTCGTTGCGGATCGCCTCGGCCTCGAAGCTGGTCGGCGGCTCCATGCACAGGTAGGCCATCATCTGCAGCAGGTGGTTCTGCAGCATGTCGCGCACCACGCCGGACTTGTCGTAGTAGTTGCCGCGCCACTCGACGCCGACCTGCTCGGTCGAGGTGATCTGGATGTGGTCGATGTGGGTGCGGTTCCACAGGGGCTCGAACATGCCGTTGCCGAAGCGGAAGGCGAGCAGGTTCTGCACCGGCTCCTTGCCGAGGTAATGGTCGATGCGGTAGATCTGGTCCTCGCGCCAGTAGGACAGTATCTCGCGGTTCAGGGCCTGGGCGCTGGCCAGGTCCGATCCGAACGGCTTCTCGACGATGATGCGCCGCCAGCCGGCGTGGTCGTCCTGCAGGCCGACGCTCTGCAACCCCGAGGAGACCTGGCTGAACACCGAGGGCGGCGTGGCCATGTAGAACAGGATGTTGCCGCGGGTGCCGTGGCGGGCGTCGAGCTCGGCCAGCTGTCCGGCCAGGCGCCAGAAGGCGTCGGCATCGTCGAAGCGGCCCTGCTGGTAGTGGATGTTGGCGGCAAAATGCTGCCAGGCCTTGTCATCGAAGGCGTCGCCGCGGCGCAGGAAGGCGCGCACGTCGGCGCTGATCTTGGCGCGGAAGCTGTCGTCGTCGAAATCGTCCATGGCCATGCCGAGGATGGCGAAGGCCTCGGGCAGCAGGCCGTCGCAATACAGGCTGAACAGCGAGGGCACGAGCAGGCGCTTGGTCAGGTCGCCGGAGGCGCCGAAGATCACCATCAGGCAGGGGTCTGACGGTGCGTCGCGCATGACGGGCATGTCGAAGACGGGCGTCGGCGTCATCGTCAGTCCTCCCGGTGGCGGTGTGCCCGTCGGCATGACCCGGCCATGGTCGTGCCTATGGGCCAAAGATGCAATTGGAAGATTCGCGCCCCCGGTGCCCGGCACCGGGGGCGCGGGGTGTCAGGACAGCGCCGCGTCCGGAGCGGGCGTCTTGCGGCCCTCGCGGGTGTCCCCGCGCTGGCGGCGCTGGTAGTCCTCGAGCTGCCGGTAGGCGGCGTTGAAGGCGTCGCGCAGCGCCACGTAGGCGTCCTCGTGTGCATGGTTGTCCTGCGCATCGCGGCTGACCACCACCTTGCCCTGCGGCAGCGTGACGTCGATGTGCACACTGTACAGCGTGCCCTGGTGATGGCGCCGGTGCGGCGCCTCGATCACCACGTGGCAGGCGGTGATGCGGTCGTAGAACTGTTCGAGCTTGTTCATCTTGTCGTGAATGGCCGCTTCCAGGGCGGCGGACGCTTCCATGTTGCGGAAGGTGATCTGCGGTGCAACCTGCATGGTGAACCTCCATCGATATGCCGCGGTCCCGCGGCTCGGGCCGGATCCGTGGACGGTGGCCCTGCCTGCATTATAGCTGCTCCGGCGCCGTGCTGCTGAGGCCAAACCTGTACCTTTGGCCAGGTTGCGGGAAGAGCCCGCATCGTCTATGAACTAACGATTTATCGATGCCACCGTGGGAATACGGGGGGAGTGCATGGATGCAGTAAGCGAGATCTACGAGACGATGTACGGATACCACCGATCGCTGTCGGCGGCGCTGGGCTATCGCGACATGATGACCCTGGTGCATTCCGAGCATGTGCACGACCTGGCGCTGATGATCGCCGAGGACAGCGGCGCGGACGCGCACCAGCTGGCGGTGCTGAAGATGGCCGCGACCTTCCACGATGTCGGCAAGATCGGCATCCCGGACCATATCCTGATGAAACCCGGCAGGCTCGACACCACGGAATGGCAGATGATCCGCATGCACTCGGAGATCGGCGAGCAGATCATCCTGTCCTCCGGCCAAACCGACCAGCCGGCCGTCGATGTGGCGCGCGCCATCCGCCACCACCACGAGTACTTCGGCGGCGGCGGCTACCCCGACGGCCTGAAGGGGGAGGATATCCCGCTGGGCTCGCGCATCATCGCCATCGCCGACAGCTACGACGCCATGGGCGTGACGCGCGCCTACCACGCGGCCCGCTCGCACGACGAGATCATGGACATCATGGAGGGCGAGACCGGCAGCAAGTTCGATCCCGCGCTGATGGAGATCTTCTGCGAGCGCATTGCGCTGAGCCCGATGCGCACAGGCTGAGCCGGTGCGATATTTCCGCCCGGAGCGGCTTGTCGGCGATGGCGGCAGCGTGTACAAAACAGCTGCGGTCTCTATCACCGGGTAAACACAGGAGGCGCACATGGATTCGCCCGCGGAGATGGACGAAGCGCTGTCCGGGTACAACAAGGCCCTGGGCGTGGCCCTGGGCTATCGCGACCTGATGACGCATCTCCACTCCGAGCGCGTGCACGATCTGGCGATGATGATCGCCGAGGCCTGCGATGTGGATGAGGCCGAGCTCGGGGTGCTGAAGGTCGCATCCTCGTTCCATGACGTCGGCAAGATCGGCATCCCCGATCACATCCTGATGAAGCCCACGCGGCTCGATGCGGCGGAATGGGAGACGATCAAGCGGCATTCGGAGATCGGCGAACAGATCCTGCGCTCGTCCGGCATCGGCGGTTATCCGGTGCCGGACGTGGCGCGCGCCATCCGCCACCACCACGAGCATGTCGACGGCGGCGGCTATCCCGACGGCCTGGCCGGGGAGGACATCCCGCTGGGCTCGCGCATCATCGCCATCGCCGACAGCTACGACGCCATGGCCGTGACGCGCGCCTACCATGGGGCCCGTTCGCACCACGAGATCATGGACATCATGGAGGGCGAAACCGGCCGCAAGTTCGATCCCGCGCTGATGCAGATCTTCCGCGCGCGCATCGAGCACAGCCCCATGCGCACGGACTGAGCCCCGGACCTGGACCTTTGGCCAGGTTGTGCCGGTTCCGCCGGCGGGTCTAAGGTCAACGACAGATCCCGGCGATCGGGGAGGTACGGATGCAACTGGTCTTCGTGCACGGCTGGAGTGTCACCAACACCAACACATACGGCGGCCTGCCGCAGGCGCTGGCGGCCGCGGCCGCCGGGACGGGACTCGAGCTGGACATCCACCATATCCAGCTCGGCCGCTACATCAGCTTCCACGACGAGGTCACCGTCGACGACATCGCGCGCGCCATGGACAAGGCCCTGCGCGAGCTGCCGGGCAACAGCGAGAACCACATCGAGCCGTTCTCGTGCATCACGCATTCCACCGGCGGGCCGGTGGTGCGCTTCTGGGTCGACCGCTACTACGGCGACGACAAGCTGCATGGCCTGCCGCTGACGCATCTGGTGATGCTGGCGCCGGCCAACCACGGCTCGGCGCTGGCCGTGCTCGGCAAGGGCCGGGTCGGGCGCATCCAGGCCTGGTTCAACGGCGTCGAGCCGGGGCAGAAGGTGCTGGACTGGCTGTGCCTGGGTAGCTCCGGCCAGTGGCGGCTCAACGAGCGCTATCTCGCCTATGACTACGCCGCGCACGGCTTCTATCCCTTCGTGCTGACGGGCCAGGGCATCGACCGCAAGTTCTACGATTTTCTGAACAGCTACCTCGTCGAGCCGGGCTCGGACGGCGTGGTGCGCGTGGCCGGCGCCAACATGAACTACTGCTACCTGTCGCTGCTGCAGAACCCGCGGCGGCTGCTGCGCGAGCGCCCGCCCGTGTTCGCGCTGGAGACGGTGGGCGGCGAGCGCACGCCGCAGCCGGTGCCGCTCGGCGTCTATGCCGGCGCCAGCCATTCCGGCACCAGGATGGGCATCATGGGCAGCATCGGGCCGGACGACGTGCATGCGCCGGTGGTGCAGGACATCCTCAAGTGCTTCCGGGTGCAGAGCCCGGCGGACTACCGGGCCCGGGGCGGGGAGCTGGCGGCGATGACCGAGGCGCAGCAGCACGGCGGCGACCGCTTCTGCATGCTGATCTTCAACGTGCGCGACGACCGGGGCGAGCCGCTCGGCGAGGGCGACTACGACCTGTTGCTGCTGGCCGGCAAGGGCTTCCAGCCGCAGCAGCTGCCGCAGGGCTTCTTCAGGGACAAGCAGATGAACCCGCAGACGGGCCGGCTCGTCTACTACCTCGATGCCAACCGCATGGCCAGCATCAAGGACGGCATGTTCGGCCTCAGGGTCGTGGCGCGGCCGTCGGCCGGCTTCTCGTACTACTGCGCGGCCGAGTACCGCTCCGACGGCATCGCGGCCTCCGGCGTGCTGAAGCCGAACCAGGCCACCTACGTGGACATCACGCTGCACCGCTTCGTCGACGAGAACGTGTTCCGCTTCGACCCGGCCAGCGCCGGTCCGCAGAACTTCAAGAACACCAAGCCTTCGGGCACGCCGCTCGCATGAGCGGCCCCTGCATGCGCAGGATCAGGCGCGGTTAAAACGCCTCGGGATTCTTCGGGATGTAGACCTTGCGGCGGAAATGCGCGCTCTGCCTGAGCTGCTCGGTGCCGCATTCGGTGCAGCGCAGCGGCGTCAGCGGCAGGGTGATGAACCACAGGCCGCCGGTCAGCAGTACACCGAGCCAGAAGGGCGGGCGGATCTCCCGCTTCCAGTTCGTTTCCTTGCCGCAATGCTCGCAATAGCCGGTTTTCATGGCGCCCCCCGTGACCTGTACGGTGCGAAGGCACTCTAATCCGATCCCCGCGCATGCGGAGTGCACTGAGAGCGCCCCATGCGAACAGATTGCACCCTGGCCGCATGCCGGGCGCCGCTCAGAAGGCGTAGCTCAGGGTGGCGGCGATGCCGTCGATGGTGACGTGGATGCCCGGCCCGACGTTGACGTTGTCCCAGTAGCGCATCCACTCGACGCCGGCGCCCCAGTTGATGCCCTGCATCTGCAGCCCGCCGCCATAGCTCGTGCTGTCCCGCCGGGCGTAGCCCGACAGGCTGCCGGAGGGCGAGGCCCGGCCGATGGTCTTGCCCACCAGGCCGTACATCCAGAACGTGTCGCTGAGCGGCAGCCTGAGCCGGAGCAGGTAGGAATTGAGGCTGACCTTCTGGCTGGCGGCGATGCGGTTGAAATGGGCGGTGTGCGTGTCGGCGAAGCGGATCTCCAGGGCCAGGAAGTCGTTGAGGTCCGATCCGATCTCGACCATGCCGCCGCTGCTGTGGCCGTGATCGCTGGCGCCCGGCAGCGACACGCGCTGATCGAACTGCACGCCCGACACGCCGAGGTAGTTGCCGGCCAGCGCCGGGGTGGCGGCGCCAAGGCAGAGCGCCAGCGCTGCCGCGAGTTGGGTGATGCGTTTGCTCAACGTGGGGTGCTCCTCTGTGCGGCCTCACTCTTCATGGCCGCCGGCGCGCGTCAATCGACCAGCGGAACGTCAGAAGGGTCGTGGCCTCATGATTCCCGGGTGAACAGGTTCACCGGATCGTCCGGCCGGTGATGCGTGCCGCCGCTCATGATGTTGCCGAGATAGCGGACATCCGAGTGGAAGAGATCGACATTGGCCTCGACGTGGTATTCCCGGAAGTGGACCTCGTCGAAGAACAGGTCGCAGGCGGAGCAGTAATAGAGATCGGGATCGGATTCGTGGAGATCGCCGTGGATGTAGTAACGCTCTTTTTGCATGGGGCGTGAGCATAGAACACATCATGCGCGAACAGGCGCGCAAAAAATTCACCTGGCCAAAGGTACAGGTTTGCCGCTGCCCCGACGGCCCCGGGCCTGCCGGCAAGCCGTCCGCATCATGGTGCCATGGGCTACACTGAAGCAGAGCATTCCGGGTTTGCCCGGGCTGATCGGAGGCAGGCATGAAGCTGTTCAGGCATATCGTGGTGGTGACGGCGCTGGCGGCGCTGGGCACGGTGATGACGGGCTGTTACTACTATCCGCACGATCGCGGCTACCACCGAGGGGACTACGAGCGCGAGCGTGACTACCACCCGCAGCGCGACCGCGGCGATCATGATCGCGGTCTGCATCGGGGCGAGTATGAGCGCGACCAGGGTCGCGGCCAGGGCCAGATCGAGTACAAGGGCAACCAGGGCCAGGGCCGGGGTGAGTACAAGAGCAATGAGGGTCGGGGACAGGATCAGCGCCAGTACAAGGGCGACCAGGGGCGCGG
>CAZBLR010000029.1:0-20333 GCA_964492895.1 uncultured Zetaproteobacteria bacterium
CCCATGATTAGAAAACTTTTATTTTCAATGCTTTATGGTGACAGGCATCACCAAGTGGAAGAAAAGCTGGGCCCCGGGCGGGCGTGGCGGAGGCGTTTCTTTGCCGGGACGGCTTAGCCGCCAGCCTCTTTTTTCAGCGTGATCGGCGGCTCGCTGGGAAGGGCCAGGATGATGCGGCCCTTCGCCAGGGACAGATCGAGCATGATCGGGCCGCTCCAGTAGCCGCCGGCGTTGATGCCGATCTTCCCCTTGAGCATTTCGTAACTGGTGAGCAGCTGGATGGGGGGCTTGTGGTCCGGGAACATCAGCTTGACGGTGGCGTCGGGGTAGAAACGCAGGCTGCCCGTACCGTCGACCTGCTGCCAGCGCCCGGTCAGGCCGGCGATGATCTGCGGCGGCGGGGTGTTGTCCGTCTGCACGCAGGCAGCCGTAGCGAGGGCGATGCCGGCGCCGATCAGGAGTCTGCGCAGGCCGATGGCCAGGCGCCGCTGTCGATGCGTTGTCTTGTCCTTCATGGGGTTGCCATGCTCGATGCGCGGCGCGGATTTGTAAACGATCAATCGCGCTGCCGCCGGACGCCACGGCCTTTGGGGCAGGGGGTATAGGCTGCGCCATGACGGGGGTTGCATTGGGTCTGTTTAGGCTGATAATGCACAACCCATGTCGGTCAAAGAACAGCCACCCGTCAAAATCGGTGAAAAGGTATTATTCCTGGTAACGGCGATCTTCATCGGCCTCGCCGTCGTCGCCTTCGGCGTCATGGAGTATATCCGCCACCACATGGACCATAAGATGTTCCCGGTGTATACCGATTACAAATTCTCCGCCGAGGGCAAGCGCGGCATGGATGATTTCTTCCGCATCGGCAACTGCACCGATTGCCACCGCGCCCTGAACAACGGCACGAATATGGGCCCGGGTGCGCTCCTCGACGGCGAGGGCTCGCGGCGCAGCTTCACATGGATCTACAACTTCCTGCGCGAGCCGGAGAAATACTATGGCGGCCCGACGCTGGACCACGGCGTCGGCAAGGCGGCCCAGTATGTGGCCAGCATGCCCGACAAGGAGCTGCATGCGATGGCCACGTGGCTGTCCGAGTTGCAGACGAAGCGGGGTTCCGTGATCTCGCCGGATGCGCCCAAGGGCAGGAACCCGTTCATCGACTCGATGGTCGAGCATTTTGCGCCGAAAAGCTGGCAGGATGGCGACTACAAGGATATGCGCCATCCCAACCGGCCGCCCGAAGATGAGAATGGGAGTGGGAAATAATGAGTGACAAGCCTTGGGAGAGCGACGAGCAGTATATCCGTCTGACGCTGTGGTTCGTCTATGCATGCATCATCTACAGTATCATCGGCTTCTCGTGGGGATCGCTGATGGGCGGTGTCCCCGAGTTCCGGCGCTTCGTGGATGAGCGCATGTTCGGCAAGATGATCGTGCTGGCACATTCGCACATCAACCTGCTGGGCTGGGTGGAGATGGCGATCTTCTCGGCCGTGTACTACACCGTGCCGCGCCTGGTGAAGCGTCCGATCTACAGCATCAAGCTGATGAAGGTGCACTTCTGGATGCACAACTTCGGCCTGCTCGGCCTGGTCATCTTCTTCACGATCGCCGGCCTGCTCGGCGGCATCAACAGCCTGCATATGCCGCCGGACGAGGTGGAGGCGCTCGTGCGTCCCTGGCTGATGGCGGTGGGTGTGTTCGGCAGTCTCGTGCTGCTGGCCAACTGCATATGGGGATACAATATCTTCCGCACCTCATGGAACTGGGATCGATGAAACGCGCCCTGCTCGCGCTTCTGGTTCTCTCGCTGGCTGCCTGTAACGACATGACCGGCCAGGGCATCCTGAAGGTGGGCATGAAGGCGCCGGCAGTGAAGACCAAGACGCTGGCGGATGTCGGCGGGGATCTGGGGCGCATTACCAGCTACCACTGGCCCAATCCCGCCATGTACAAGTATTCCGAGGCCGAGGCCTTGACGATGCACAAGCCCATCATCATCGAGTTCGCCACGCCGGCGCATTGCACCGAGTGCGACGAGCAGATGGAGATGCTGAAGATGGTCATGGCCAAGTTCGGCAACAAGATCATCGTGCTGCACATGGACCAGTATTACAATCCCGAGGCCTATCGGGTGTTCCAGGTGCGCGGGGAGCCCTGGACGGTCCTGATCGGCAGGGGCGGTTACGTGCGCCGGATCTTCCCGGGCCGGACCCTGCACGGCGAGATATCCCCCGTCGTTGCCAAGCTGCTCAAGGAGCCATGGCCGCCGGTGAAGAAGCCCAAGCCGGCAACAGCGGCTGGCAATAAGCCCGGGTCGGCCCCCAAGGACAAGTCCACCGGTCAAGTGGCCGAGCGATGAGCGAGATGAGCGAGTATACCCTGCGTCCGGACATGCGCGGCACGCTGTGGGATCTGGCGCTCTACATTCCCACGGTCGGCTTTCTCGGCTACTACGGGCTGACGTTCTGGTATGCCGGTGGCCATGCGGCGTGGGCGTACACGCTGTGGTTCCTGGCCTGCTTCTTCGTGATCGTCGGTGGCGGCCGCATCCTGCGCCGGCTTCTGGTGCTGCCGGGGGCCGCCGTGGCGTTGCAGGTCGACAGGAAGCGTGCGGTGCATGTCGTGCTCAAGGGCGGGCAGGTGGCCAAGCTCGTTCAGGATGTGCGCTACTTCAAGGATTATGCCGGACGCTCGTTCGGCCTCAGCGGCAGCGATGCCGACGGCAAGAAATGGCAGTACGTGTTTCATCGCGGTCAATTCGAGGGAGACGTTCAGTTCTCCCGCCTCAATGCCGAACTGGATGTCTTCCGGGACTGAGGCCCTAGCGGCGCCTCAGCACGTCCCAGGTCATCCAGCCGATGGCGGAGGCGCCGATCAGTACGGTCACGCCGATGATGGTGAATTCGGTGGGCCGCGATACCAGGCCGCCGATGAACATGTGCACGGCATAACCGAGGATGAAAAGCGAGGCGGAGGCGCCGATGGCGAACATGAGTATGGGTCGCATGCGCGTATGTTGGCGATGGGGCTTTCCGCGTCAAGCAAGCCCGTGCGAAAAGGGGCGGTGCGCACGCCCATAAGGGGGGGAGATACGCTATTGCCTCGTACTGGCAAGGGTGATATCGTGCGGCCCTGAGGGGGCTTTTTGGGTTGCTGGATTGTTCCGTTTTCGCGTTGAAACAAGGCCGTTTGGCCCGCGGTTGGAACATCTCTCTCTCGCGTCACACGTTGAGTATTGAATGGAGGGGAATGAATGAATAAGTCTCAGTTGTTAGCATTCGCCGTGGGTATGGTCACGGGTATGGGTAACGGATCGGTTTTTGTGGTGACCATGAATCACTTCCTGGGTCGTGCGCCGTACGACACCGCGGGCTTGTGGGGCTTTGATGCCTACAATCCCTTCACCTATGCCGGCTTCGAGGATTTCGTGATGATCCTGTTCGGCGTCGCCTTCTGGGCGACGATGGCCGTCGGTCTCAAGCAGTTTGCGGCCGTCGAGGGTCAACCGTTCCTTCAGAAGGATTTCGAAGCCGTTGAAGATGCAAAGGGGAGGTAACAGATTATGCAACTGCTCGCAGGAATTATGGGAATCATTCTCGCTTTTTCGTCGATGTGGGTCGGCTGGTACGTGTTCCGGGTCTGGCCGGAGCTGCAGGACCAGGACTAATAAGTTTCGGTTGTTTTAAGCGCTGATCAATGATGCTAGGGAGGTAGAAAGGAAAAATGTTTAAGTATCTATTCTCGAACGAGGACGAGATACCGCAGGGTACCGCCGCGGTGCTGTTCGGCTTCTCGTCAATCGTATGGTTTATCATCGGTACCGGTCTTGGTTCGTTCAATGCGGCCAAGCTGGCTTTCCCCGACTTCGTGACCGGCAGCTACGCGTTCGCCTTCGGCCATATGCGCCAGGTGCACGTGATGACTGTGATCTTCGGCTGGATCCTGGGTGCATTCGCCATGTCGTGGATGTACATCACCCCGGCCCTCGGCAACACCAAGCTGTGGTCCGAGAAGCTGGGCGTGTGGACGGTGCTGCTGTGGAACGTCGGCCTGTGCCTCGGCCTGGCGCTTCTGTGGTGCGGCATCACCTCCGGCCGTGAGTATTCGGACTTCATCTGGCCGATCGATCTGTACATTGCCTTCTTCATCGCCATTCCGATGGGCATCAATGTGTGGATGACGATCCTGACCCGCCGCACGCAGGGTATCTACACGACGAACTGGTTCTTTGCAGCCTCTGCATTCATGACCATCATCGTGTTCCTGGTCGGCAACCTGCCCGAGTGGTTCCACCTGACGGGCCTGAATGAGGCGTACATGACCTGGTGGTTCGCGCACAACATTCTCGGCCTGCTGATCACCCCGGTGGCTGCGGCGATTACCTACTACATCATTCCGAAGATCACCGGTAACCCGCTGTACTCCCACCGTGTGGGTCACCTGCATTTCTGGTCGCTGGTGATTTTCTACTCCACGCCGGCTGCGCATCACCTGATGGGCTCGCCGCTGCCGGAATGGCTGAAGTCCTTCGCTTCGGTGGAGGGTGTGCTGATCCTGGTGCCGGCCATGGCCTTCGTGTGTAACATCATGCTGACCATGCAGGGCCGCTGGCGCATGTTCGTCGAGAACATCGAGGTGCGCTATTCGGCCACGGCCGGTCTGCTCGCCATCCCGCTGAACATGCAGGGCGGCTTCCAGCAGACGCGTGCCATCAACTGGTATGTGCACGGCACCGGCTGGATCGTGGCGCATGACCACCTGGCACTGCTCGGCTTCTCGACCTTCGCCGAGGTGGCTGCCGTGGTCTACGGCCTGCAGACCCTGCTTCGCCGCAAGCTCTGGTCCTACAGCCTGCAGAACTTCCATTACTGGATGCTGCTCGTCGGCTTCTCGATCTACTGGATCACCATGACCATCGCCGGTCTGATCCAGGGTGCGGGCAAGGTGTTCGAGGTTCCTTACGTGGACGTCGTGATCGCCGAGCACCCGTACATGATCGGCCGTTGGTTCGGTGGCACCATGGTGTTCATCGGCAACATCTTCTGGCTGTACAACATGTACATGACGGCCAAGGTCGGGCGTGAAGTGCCCGAGGGTCGTCAGCCGCAAGAGCTGGCTTACGAGAACTAAAAGAGAAAGGTGGGTGGTGGCCTCGTGCCGCCACCCACTTCCCTTTGATTACGTACATATAGGCTACAAAGAGGGAGGAGCAAGTGGCATTTAGAGAGTATAAACTGGGAGCGATGTTCTTTGGTTTCGCATTGAGCTTCTCAATGATGATTACCATCTTCTTTCCATCACTTTACATCACGGATCACGGTACGCCGAACGACTACGGTCTGGACAAGACCCTGACCTATGGTCGCAACAGCGCATTCACCTATTCCGATCCGCTGCTGAAGCAGACGCACGAGCCGATCAAGGCAATCCTGAAGGTGGATCCGGTCAGTGGTAAGGCGCTGTCGTCGCCGATGACGGTGTATATCTACCAGCCGGGCGATCCGTTCCCGTCCAACGTCGTGCATCCGCGCATCCTGACGGGCGACATCGAGTCCCTGAGTGTCAACCAGGGCAAGATCGATGCCGCGAATACCAGCCAGGGTGCCGTGTTCACCATCGGGCATGCCTCGTACCATGGCAAGGAGCTGCCCTATATCGTGAACCTGACCGCGACGCAGGGCTGGAAGGCCGACCAGACGCTGGCCGCCGTTCCTGACCAGGATCGTTCCTATGCCGCCCAGGGCCGCACGCTGTTCGAGCGCGAAGGCTGCTGGTGGTGCCATACGCTGCTGCCGGAGGAGACTCAGGACTGGCAGACCTTCGGCCGTCCGCCGCTGGTGGGTGACCTGAACGGTCAGTCGCCGACGACCTTCGGTTCCGACCGTAAGGCTCCGGACCTTCTGCATGTGGGCAGCCGCAACAGCTCCCGCGAGTGGATGATGATGCACTTCTTCGATCCGCGTCTGGTGCAGCCGCACTCGATCATGCCGCGCTTCGACTACCTGTGGGGCAAGGTGGATGCGAACGGCAAGACCATCGACTATGCGAAGTGGCGCAAGGAGTACATGGCTTACTACGAGGGTAAGACCGTGTATCCGCCTGCCGTGCCGATGCCTGCGAAGGACAGCGAGGCACGCCATCTGATCGACTACGTGCTCGATCTCAAGTAAGGGGGGAGGAAACAATGGGTATTCGACTCGACCGGCCTTTTTATACGGTCACGACACACGACCAGAACCTGCAAGCCCAGGATGTCTGGGAAGGTGAAAGCCTGGGCGGCATCAAGGAGAACAACCGTCCGGTGCCGGCACCGATCGCAGTGCTGCTGGTTCTGATCATCGTCACGGCGTTCTTGCTGACCTTCCCGCTGTGGGGCCAGCGTCCGACCGCCGAGATCTATGCCGACTACGTCGACCTGATGAACTCGCCTGCGGTGCAGCAGATCGAGAGCAACAAGGATCTGTCGCCGGTACAGGCGGATCGCATGGCGATGAAGTCGATCGAGGATCGGCTGGACCAGTTCCCGTCGCCGTATGAGTTCCAGCGCAAGGAACACATCATGACGATGGATCAGCTGAAGTACATCGCGCCGCAGATCATCAAGCTTCGTAACGAAGGTGCTGATCTGAGCCAGTACTCCATCATCGGACCGGATGTCGTGAAGCAGAACTTCGAGGGCAACAAGGCCCCGGATGGCTCCACCATCCGTAAGCAGCCCTGGTGGGATATGGGTTACACGATCGACGTGTGGTACGTGGCCTACTTCTGCATTGCCGTGTTCTTCATGATCAAGGGCCTGCCGCCGATTTCCTGGCAGCCTGATCATTCGAAGGCACATTGATCGATTTGGAAGAGAGGAGGAACTTCAATGATTGATCTTGATAACCCGACCTTGGTGGCGAGCGGCGTGATTCTGATTGCGCTCCTGGCTCCGGTGCTCTACTCATTCTGGATCGACAAGTGGATGAGGGACACCCCCGACCCGAGGCGTAGAAAGTTCTGATTGCCTCGGCAGGATGAACAACAAGAGAACGCGGCGCATCTTGCGCCGCGTTTTTTTTGCGGTCAGTTAGTGTGTCGGGGATCGGGAACGCGTGGCTGGTGGATGCGCCGGGTGCGGGCGCGGTGCGGGAGTATGTGTACGTTCACTCGCTCCGGAGAGTCGTCGGGATACGCGCTGCTTGCCGGGGAGCAAGCACTGAGCGCCGTCGTCGTGCCGGGGGATCAGTGTGCATGGTGCGGTCCGCAGAGGGCATAAAAAAAGCGCGCCGGATAGGCGCGCTTTTTTATCAGTCGGCGAAAGATCAGCCGTGGCTGTCCAGGTCTTCCATGCGCTTCAGGCCCGGGGAAACGACGATGTTCATCAGAACCACGCCGCACACGAAGACCACAAAGGCAAACAGGAATGCGAACAGCTGCGAATTGTAGAAACTGTCAGGTGCCATACCACCCATAGGTACCCCTCCTTGAACTCGGTAGTCATCAAACCATAGCCGGTGCAGCAGCGGATTGCAACGGAATTCTGGGGCTGCGTGGACGAACCGGAAGGCGTGTTGCAGCCATGGTTTCCTCGGCTGAGGGCACAGATTGCGCTCTCGGCCGTCTTGCATAATCGGGACCGCCATGATGTAATCTACCCATGAAAAATACAGGCCAATACCTGCGGGCTCGCTGGCTTCCTTTTTTATTGATTCCATTCACGCTGACCCCCCTAGATGCCTATGCGTACGGCATCGACGATATGGTGGGTCCCCAGTGGCGGTATGGCATATTCGCCTTTCTGGTGTTCGGCATGGTCTTCTATGCCTTCGCCGTGGTGACCTATATGCGCAACGGTCGGGTCAAGATGAAGAAGGGCGAATACATCATGCTTTCGACGATCCTGGTCGGTATCGGCCTGGGCATGCTGACCGCCATTGTGCAGTTGATCAGCGGTTATTTGCTGTAAGGAGATAGATAATGGGCGCGATCGATCATTTCATGAACAACCTGGGCGAAGGTTGGACGATCTACATCTGGCTGATCTCGGGCATCATGATCGTCCTGGCAGCCATGATCGCCATGCGCTGGGCCTACAAGAACCAGCAGTTCGATGAGGATATCAAGTACGTCGTCTTCGACGAGAGCGACAAGGACCGCATGGATCCGAAGGAATACAAGAAGAGCCGTGAGGTCATGGAAGAGCAGATCAAGCTGCGGGAAGAGGTGCTGAGGAAGCAGCGCGAGGAGTACCTGAGCAGGCATCAGCATCAGGATTGATGCGTGGCGCTTCGACCTGGAGAAAAGGGGATCCTGGTCCTGACCGCTGTCGTGGTGGTGTTCTTCGCGGTGAAGAATATCATCCATCTGGAACATCATCCGATCAGCAAGGATCCAGGCATACCCTTCTACTCGACCGCTCCGCATCAGGTGGCCCGGGATGCCACCGATATCATCCGGCGGGAAGGCTGTCGTGACTGCCATACGCTGTGGGCGACGACGACGCTGACGCAGTTCGTGCCTTCGCCACCGCTCGACGGGATCGGCTCGCTGCGGAGCCAGGACTGGCTGTACACGTACTTCAGCGCCAAGGATCCGCAATCGATCCTGCCGTCGCGGCTCAAGCCCAAATACCGGATGCCGTCCTACGCCGCTCTGCCTGAAAAGGAACGGCGCCTGCTTGCCGAATACATGGCTAGCCTGAAGGTCAAGGACTGGTACCTCAAGGAGGTGAAGAGGGTTGAGTACGAAAAACTCACTGGTCATCCTATGGTGGACACCGGAGCGCATCCTTCGCGGTAGCTTTGCCTTTCTGGTTGCGGCGGCCATCATCCATTTCGGGTTGCGTCTGCTCGGCATGCGCATCGAGTTGTTCACAGGAATCGGTTACTTCAATCTGACATGGGCGTTTTGTGTGTTCGTGCTGCCTGCGATTTCCGGATTCGTGATTTCGTCCATCTACGGGCTCGGCGGCAAGATCCTGGCGTATTTTCCGCCCCTGCCCGTCATGGCGCTGGATTATTATAGTTCCCTGCATTCGACCCACCTGCCGTCGGGGAGCGAGCTGATGCCGCTCGGCTGGTGGGGATTCTTCGTCATCCTTGCCATCGAGTCCTCTGCCATTGGCGGCGTGCTGGGCGAGGTCATGAACAAACGTATCTATGGATGGACCAAGGACGGGAATCGTTCCGATGCCTTGGAGGAGGAAGAGTGATGGCTAGGCTGGCCGGCTGGAGTACCAAGAACCTCTCGGAGCAGGCCCTGCGCCGGCGCCGGCGGTATATCGCGTCGACCCTGATCACCATGGTCGCCGGCGCGTTTCTGGGCGGGGTGTTCCATACGCTTTTCCTCGCCAAGGGGCGCGTGGCTCAGATGCGCCACCACGCCGGCTATGATGCGGCCAGTCAGGCCGAGGTGAAGATGCACATCCAGGCAGCGGGCGAGTTCGTCGATACGGCCACCCGCTCCAAGGACAACGTCTCGATCTACAACGTGGCGGCGGCCGAAGGCCTGTTGACCGATCCCCAGTGGAAGCAACTGGCCGAAAAGGTCAGTGTCCCGGCCGGTCCGTTCCTGATGGGTACGAATCGCCAGGAAGCCGATATCCAGGACCAGCCGCAGCATAGCGTCTTCGTCAAGGCGTTCCGCATCGACAAATATCCGGTGACCAATGCGCAATACGCGCTGTTCATCGCCGAGGTTGCGCACCGGGCCCCGTCATCCTGGCAGAGCGGTGCCATTCCCCAGGGCTACAGGCTGCATCCGGTGACCTACGTGTACTGGCAGGACGCCATGGATTACTGCACCTGGGCGGGCGGCACCCTGCCGACCGAGGCGCAGTGGGAGAAGGCGGCGAGGGGTACGGATGGCCGGCGATGGCCGTGGGGCAACCGCATGTCCCCGAAGCTGCTCAATACCTATAACACCGCCGGCACGACCTCTCCGGTGTTTGCGCACATGAACGGGGCCAGCCCGTACGGGGCCGTCGATATGGCGGGCAATGTCAGCGAGTGGGTCAAGAATGACTTCCAGCCCTACCCGGGAAGCACGGCGCCGACGTCGATGTTCATCGCCAAGGCCAGCAAGCAGTTCGCGGTCCCGGAGCACTACAAGGCCATCCGTGGCGGGTCGTGGCGAAGTGATCCGTTCTCCACCGCGACCTACCACAGGAATTACGCCCTGCCCGGTGACGCCAGCGATTTTATCGGCTTCCGCTGCGCCTACCCGGCAACGAAACAAGCCAATGACAAGGAGGTCGCTCATGCGCAAGCTCATTAACGGTGCCGCAGCCCATTTCATCGTCCTGGCGCTGCTGCTCTGCGCGCTGCCGGCAAAGGCCATGGCGGCCATGGATGTGCTGGGGGAGTACAGCTACCTGCATGTATCCTTCTCCTCGATCTGGCATATCTTTCTGTTCATCCTGGTGCTGGTGATGATGCCGTTCTTCCTGATGATCTTTGTCGCCTGGCGTCGCGGGCCCTCGCAGGACGAGATGATCGAGTCGGTGAGCTTCCCGGAGAAGAAGCCGGACAGCAAAGAGGCAAAGGAGCGTGAATGAAAATGCGGGTTCTTCTTCTCGCCCTGGTACCGTTGCTATTGGCCTTTGCCCAGCCCTCGCTGGCCGCGGGGACGGCTGACACCCCCGAGGCCCAGCACGGCGCAAGCGGCATGCAGCAGGATCTCAGCACCATGCGTGATTTCAACGACCTGCATGCGGACGAGACCGGGCTGCTCAAGGTATCCACGAAGGAACGCCACGAGATCCTGTTCTTCATGGGCCTCGGGCTGATCATCGGTCTGCTGGTGACCGCCGGATTCGGCCTGGGCATGGTCTTGGGGGGCAGGCCCCTGTTCCTGTGGCATATGCTGTTCGCCGGTATCTCGATCATGCTGGCCCTGGCCCACGCCGTGACGGCCATGATCTGGTTCTATCCGTTCTGATGGCGGCGGTGACCGCGAACAGGGGTTGTCGCCATCACTGCTGAAGCCCCGTCCGCACCCGGCAATGCTCCTGGAATGACGCGGCCGCAGCCGGCCTGGCTGCTGCTGCTATACGGTATCTCCGGATTCACGGCGCTGGCCTACGAGGTGCTGTGGATGCGCCTGGTTTCCACCCTGAGCGGGGCCAGCAATTTCGGCCTGGTGGCCACGCTGATCGCCTTCATGGCCGGACTCGGCCTGGGCAGCGCGGGCGGGGCCCGCCTGCGCCTGTCACCGCGCCGGGCCCTGCAGCTGTTCGCCGCCTGCGAGATCTTCGTGGCCCTGATGTCCCTGATGTTCCCCGGCATCGCCGCGCTGCTCGAGCGCGGGTTCGAATCGATGGCCGGGAGCATGGGCATCGCCGGCTGGATGGGCTTTCACGTCATCGTCAGCGTGCTGCTGCTGATGGTGCCGGCGACGGCACTGGGGCTGACCTTCCCCAGCGTGCTGCGCGCGCTCGCCGACACGGATGTCGGCGTCGGGCGCATCTATGGCCTGAACACCCTGGGCGGGGTACTGGGGGCACTGGCGCCGCTGGTGCTGCTGCCCTGGCTGGGTTGGGGGCTGGCATTGCGCATCATCGCCGGCATCGGGCTGCTGGTCGGCATGCTCGCCATCGCGTATGCGCCCAGATGGGGCGATGCGCGCCCGAAGGGCGGGGATACGGCGGCGACGCGTCCAGGCTGGCCCGAACTGGCGGCCTATGCGGGAATCGGGGCGGCGGCGCTGATGCTCGAGGTCGGCTGGACGCGCCTGTACGGCATGGTGTTCATGCGCACGGAGTACGTGCTCGGCGTGATCCTCGCCGTCGTACTGCTCGGCATCGCCATCGGCAGCCTGCTGGCCCGACGCGTCGGCGATGGCGCCCTGAATCATTTGCCGCTGATCGCCTCGCTGGCCGCCCTGATGCCGCTGGCGTTGCTACCGCGCGTTTCCGCGTGGATGGAAGGCCTGCGTTTCTCCACCCTGGCGGGTTCCCTGGCGACGCAGGGGGCGGTGATGTTCGCGCTGACGCTGCTGGCCACGCTGACCCTGGGGGCCTGGCTGCCGCTGATCGCCAGGCGGCAGGCCGGCAAGGGGTCGGCGGCCTGGCTCTACGGGTTCAACAGCCTCGGGGCGGCCGTGGGTGCCGGCGTGGCGGGCTGGATGCTGCTTCCATGGCTGGGCAGCGCCGCGGTGATCGTCATCGCGGCGGTCATCCTGGCCGTCTGCGGCGCCTACTGGTGCACGGTGCCGCGCGCCCGGCTTCTGCCGCTGTTGCTGGCCCCGGCCGTCGTCTTCGTCTGGCGTCTTCCCCCCGTGTCCGCGATGCTGCCCCAGGCATACGGGGACACCCGGGATCTTTCCCGCTACGAGGACGCCGTGTCGACGACACAGGTGGTCGCCAGGGCCGACGGCGAGCGCATCCTGCTCGATGATCTTCAGCGCGTCGATGCGTCCACCGACCCGACCGCGGTGGCGGTGCAGCGCAACCAGGCCAGACTGCCGTTGCTGCTGCATCCCGATGCCAAGTCCGTTCTGTTCCTGGGGTTGGGTACCGGCATCACGGCTTCGGTGGCGCACCGGATTCCGGGCCTGTCGGCCGTGGCCGTCGAGCTCTCGCCCGGTGCGATCCGCGCCTCCGGGCGCTGGTTCGGGCGCTTCAACGGCGATGCGCCGCAGTGGCTGGATATCCGCCATGACGACGCCCGGCGCTTCCTGATGGCCGATACACGGCGTTTCGACGTGATCGTCGGCGACCTGTTCCACCCGGATCTCGCGGGCCGCGGCCTGCTGCTGTCGCTGCAGCAGTTCCGGCGCGTCAACGACTGCCTTGCCCCTTCGGGCGTGTACGCCCAGTGGCTGGCGTTGAACCAGTTCGACCTGACGAGCCTGAAGGTGGTTCTGGCCACGTTCCGCGAGGTATTCCCGAACAATATGATGGTGCTCGACGGCTTTCATCTGGCCATGGTCGGATTCCACGGGGAGATGCCCCGGGCCGATGCGATCAAGGCCTGGGCGGACCGGTACAGCGCGGCCCTGACGGGCGGTGAGGGATGGGCGACCTGGGTGGGCCGGGACCTGGGGCCGATCCCCGGCTTTGCGTCGCCCGTCCAGGACGAGTGGTCGCCGGTCGTCGAGTTTCGTCTGGCCAAGGCGCGGGTGGAGGGCGATCTGGATATCGCACGGATCCTGGCCTGGCTGATCCGGAACAAGCCGAAGCCCCGGGCGTTGCTGGCGCCCTGGCATGTGGCCAAGGCGGACCTGCCGGCGGTGACGTCCGCCGCCCTGGCTACGGATGCCATGATGCATGCCTGGGAAGCGATGTTTTCCGGTCGTTCCGGCAACGTGCCGGATTTCATGCGCCTGGCCTACGAGGCCAATCCGCATGATCGCTGGGTGGGTTTTGCGGTGGCGGATGCCATGGCTCAGCACATCCGGCAGCTCCAGCCGGACGACAAGCAGGCCGAGAAGGACTGGGCGCGCGTGCTGTCGGTCAGGCCCGATGATGTCGCTGCCCTGCGCGCGCTGTGGCATCTGGCACGCAAGCAGGGGCAGACGCAGCGTGCAGCAGCGCTGTATACCCGCCTGGAACGGCTGATTCCGCTTGACCCGGAGATACTGGCGGCTCAGCATCAAAAGGAGTAGCGCCATGGAGGGCCTTCACTTGTTCGTAACTCCCCGCATCGATCCGGGGCCCCTTTCCGGGCTGCTGCACCAAGGAGGAACCTAGGCATGCGGCAAGAAGCCATCGATACGTCACCGTACCTGTCGGACCAGAAGCGCCCCCGGAACGCCTCGGCCCGGCTGCACCTGTGGCGGCGGATGTCGCAGGCTACCTTCCTGGCATTGCTGGTGTTCGTGCCCATGTTCGGGCTGTTTCGCATCGACGTCGCCACCGGCGCCTTCGTCATTGGCAGCTATCAGGTCTGGTTCTCCGATTTCCCCATCGTGATCGGGCTCTGGGTGTTCATGGCCAGTGCCCTGGTCCTGACCTATTCATATTTCGGTGCCGTGTTCTGCGGCTGGCTGTGCCCGCAGGGCTTCCTGTCCGAGCTGGGAACGAACCTGATGCGCCGCCTGCTTGGTAGACGGGCGGATCTGGGGGTGGACGGCGCGGCTGTCAAGGTGGCCGAGCGCAAGAAAGGCGTGGGCAACTGGATCAAGCTGGGATTCTACTTCCTGGCCGGTTCGATGCTGGTGGCGCTGGTCCCGCTTCTGTACTTCTATCCGGCCAGGGTCGTCTGGCATTTCGTGACCCTGACCCCCGATCCCGCCATGCCGCTGTCGATCTACTGGATCTACTTCGTGTTCGTGGTGGTGGTGCTGATCGATGCCGCATTGATCCGGCACCTGATGTGCCGCTATTTCTGTATCTACCGCATCTGGCAGCATTCGTTCAAGACATCCGAGACGCTGCGTATCGGCTACGATGCCGCACGCTCGGACGAGTGCGTCAAGTGCGGCTATTGCCTCAGCGCCTGTGCGGTCGAGCTCGATCCGAGGGATACGGAGCTGTATTCGGGCTGCACGGCCTGCGGCGAGTGCATCGTGGCCTGCGACAAGCTGCATGAGCGCAAGGATGGCCCGGGTCTGCTGAGCTTCGTCTTCCCCAAGGCGGACGACGCGGTCTCGAGCAACAAGGCCACGATCCTGAGCCGGATGCGGGGTGCCCTGCCGGCCATGGCCGTCGGCGCGGCCCTGTTCGGCTTCGGCCTGGTCAACTACCAGTCGTATCATATGAGCGTGGGCAATATCGGTGGCCTGGGAACCGGCATGAATACCTACGTCGTGCACCTGGCCAACAAACGCTATCGGCCGGCCGATCTGCACATCGTGGTCCAAGGGCTGGCGAAGGGCGGCTACACCCTGGCGCAGCATGAGGTGCACTTCGCTTCCGCCGGCATCAAGGATGTGCGACTGCACCTGAATCGGGATATTATCGGCCTGGGTCTGCACCGGTTCTCCGTGCGGGTGTGGAGCACGGACGGGTGGAGCCAGACCTTTCCCGTAGAATATTATGCCGTGGGAGACGGTTGATGACTGAGAAAGATCCGAAGAAGGACGAGCACGTCGCAACCCCGGTGGAAAGCGCCTGGGGCAAGAAGGCGGACGACCATTACGGCTATGCCTCCGACGAGGAGCGCAAGCAGAAGCGAGGGCTCGAGGACTGGGAACTGGTCAACTCGATCCCGACATCCCAGAAACGGGTACCGAAATGGTTCATCGGTGTGATCGTGGCGGTGGCCTTCGTGGCCATCAGCCTCAGCTTTCCGTTTTTCGGACGGCGCCAAGGCATGGCGTTCAACTGGGGCGGCTGGGGCACCGGCGTCATCGCTGCCATCGTCTATCTCAGCGTCATGAGCGTCTTCGTGCTGGTGATGGTACGCATGTACGGCTCCGAGATGGGCGGACGCCTGGATGACGATGCCGAGAACGAAAAGGAAACGAAGGCCGAAGACGAGCATGAACAGAAATAAAGCCCTGTTGGCCTGCATCCTGCTGGCGGGTTGCAGCGGTAGCGGTTCAGGAACCGTGGAGCATGCACCCAAGGCAACGGCTGCCGTGCAGCACACCGGTGTGCTCGGCCAGCACTGTTCCGCATGCCATGCACCGCCATCCCCCAAGCTGCATTCGAAGAGCGAATGGCCCAGTGTGGTGGCCCGCATGGACATGCATCGCATGGAGGCCAGGATGCCGGCGCTGACCGATCAGGAACGCCGGGATGTCCTGGCCTATCTGGAATCCCATGCGCCGGAATAAGCGTGCGCTCCTGATCCTGTTGTGCTCCGTGCTGTTCGCCGGCGTGCTGGGCGGATGCAGCAATGATCCCGATTTCTATATCCACAAGCAGTGGGATCAGTGGAAGATCAAGCTGGAGACACGCCCACACCCCATCCAGCCGGGCCATAACGAGTTCCTGATCCACATCGTCGGGCCGCACCAGAAGCTGCCCAATGGCATGATCGTGCGCTATCGCATGAGCCCGAAGGACCCGTGGATCCAGGCCATGCCCGATGGCTTGAGCGATGTCTTCCGCCGCGCCCTGACGGTGCGCGATCCCAAACACGCGATGCTGTATGTCCACCTGAAGTATTTCGACAAACAGACCGTGCTGGTGTTCGACCTGTCCAAGACCCTGGAACATCCGTGATGGACAGGCGCAAGGGAGGGCAGGCCGGGGTCCTGCGATCGGTTCTGGTGCTCGGAGTACTGTCGATGCTGTTGCTTCCGGGGCCTGCATGCGCCGCCGATGCCGCCCGCGGCGCGATTATTGCACGCGTGCGCTGTTCGGCCTGCCATTTTCTCAATCGTCCCGAACACAAGCTCGGCCCCGGCCTGCTCGGCATTTACGATCGCGCACCCAGCATCAGCGGGGTGCCGTTCAAGCGCTGGGATGCCCATGCGCTGGATGCTTGGCTCAGCGGCCCGCGCAAGGTCAAGGTCAATACCACCATGGTCTTGCCACCGCTGACGCCCAGGGACAGGGCGGATGTGATCGCCTATCTGAAGCAGCAGACCCGGCGACTCATGGCTTCTGGCGGTTCTGCCGCTTCTCCAGGCTCTCCTTGAGCTTCTTGCTCGGCGTCCAGCGCCGCAGCACCATCATGCGGTTGCCGCCGCGCTCGGCGCCGCACACCGGGCAGGTCAGGTAGGCCAGGTAGATCTCGCGCGGCATGCGGCCTTCGTGGATCAGCTCGGTTTGCATGTTCCGGATGATCGGGCGCACGCTGCCGATATCGCCACGATGCATGGCCACACGCAGCCGGAAGGGGCTGGGCAGATGATGTACCCGTCTGGCGGCGCAATCCTCGTCCTTGAGCAGGCGCAGGTGTCCGCCGCGGAAGGCGGCCGAACGCGTCAGCACGAAGCCCGGCCAGCGCTCCGTAAGCCCCAGGCGGGCGATATCCTCGGCCTGGCGCTTGCGGTACAGGTCGAAGGCGATGGGGAAATGCAGCACCATCGGAGCCGGTTGCTCATGGACCAGCCAGCCGCCGACGTCGACGTCCTGTCCATCCCATTGTTCGGGAAAAAGCTGCGGGCAGCCGCAGGGCAGGGTCATGCGCGCTCGCTGCGCCGGGCATCCCTGATGGTCAATAGGACATTGGCCAGGTAAATCCAGAAGCCGAGTGCCAGACCGGTGGAGGCGATCGAGATCAGCGGCCCGTAATAGCGGTGAACCGCCGGCACCTCGGCGGGGTTGTGCGACCACAAGATGCCTTCCCAGATGCCGAAGATCAGCAGCAGGATATAGAAGCTGCTGACGCCGATCGTCGTCCACCAGAAGGAATGCTCGGCCATGCGCTTGGAATGGATCGGCCTGCCGAGGATGGTCGGCAGCAGGTAGTAGGTGACGGCCATGGCCAGCAGGGTGACACCGCCGACGAGGTTGATATGGGCATGCGCCAGGGGGTCGATCATGTGCCCCGGGCCACCGTAGGGACTGCCGATCGAATCGAGCCAGGCGCGGATGGGCGGCAACACCTGCAGCAATCCGTGCAATGTTCCGATGAAGAACGCAACCGCAGACGTCACAAGAAATTTGACAAGATACCGATGCTCAGATTGCATGGCCGGCGATACTAACGGCGACCCGTCCTGATGCAACAAATGATATGATGTTCGCCGTGTCCCTGGCGATCACTGACAGCAAAGGAGGATGCGTGTTTTCATCACCGCTCGTGATTGCCTCGACCCTGACCTATGTGCTCATGCTGCTATCCTGGCGATTCCATCGACCGCGCATCGTGCATGTCGGCGTCATGGCGCTGTGCATGGTTTACGATCTGTGCGTACCCTTCTATCTCTATTTCGCCAAGAACTGGCCGCATCTGCTGTTCGAAAAGGGTGAGATCCTCGATTTCCTGGTGTGGATGCATGTCGGCCTGGATATCATGCTGTTCGTCGTGTACTGGCTGCAGATCAGTGCCGGTCTGAAGGTATGGCGCGGCGTGCCCGGGATGCGCGAGACGCACCGGCAACAGGGCAATGTCATTATCGTCGTGCGTCTTCTGGTGCTGTTGAGCGGGGCGCTTCTGGTCGCGAAATAGGTGCAAAATGAGTGCTTGCATTGTGCGGGTAACCGCGCAAGTATGTGGCCACTGTAATTGCTGTGAGGAGGTGTTGGAGTGGAATTTCTTGCCGAATCCGTTGGGTTCCAGACCGGAACCGTTTGGACCTTTTATCTCGTTATCTTCGTGTTCTTTGCTGCCTGGGCCCTGATCATGCTGCGTGCCGGCATGAACAAGGGGAAGCAGCGGGACTAATCAGTCACGATCTAATTTTGTTTGAATGAGATAGCTGGAATTGGGCTATTTTTTGCTTTTGGTTCCAGCGTAACTTTGTAATTAGTCTAGGGGGGGTAACTTCATGCGATATTTGGCGTCAATCGTCAGCGCCGCGGCTCTGGTGGCCGTCTTGCTGGCTAGTTCTGTTTCCGCGCAAGCGGCTGATGAGCCGGAGGGCTTCGGTAACGTTGCCAATGGACGGAAAATTTTTACCCAGGGCAAGGGCGACGCGGTTCCGGCCTGTGCATCCTGCCATGGTGATGATGGTCTCGGCAGCGACGACATGGGTACGCCGCGACTGGCCGACCAGGTGTTCACCTACGAGGTCAAGGAGCTGGATGATTTCGCATCCGGTGCGCGTACGGACCTGACCCTGCAGGCCATGAACGACATCGCGAAGGCACTGACTCCGCAGGAGCGCCGTGATGTGTCGACCTATGTGCACACCCTGAAGAGCAAGTTCCTTGGCTCCGACCTGCGTGCGCTGGCAGCCGCCGGAACGACCGTTGGTGACCGTTCGCGCGGACGCATGATCGTCGAGTACGGTCTGGATGGCATCCCGGCCTGTAAGAGCTGCCATGGCTTCCATGGCCGCAGTGCCGGCCGCATCTTCCCGATGATCGGCGGACAGCGTTACGTGTATCTGGTCAACCAGCTGGGTTACTGGCGTGCCAAGACCCGTCACAACGACCCGATGCAGATGATGGAGAAGGTTGCCGCCAAGTTGACGGACAAGGACATCCACGATGTCGCCGCATTCCTGACCGTGGCCGTGCCGTTCACGCCGGGCAACCCGAAGACACCGCCGCGCAGCGAGTTCTAATCGCCTAGCAAGCGCATACGGTACAAGGCGGGGGAGTGATCCCCCGCCTTTTTTTATCATTTTTATGCGGCTTCGCCCGGGAACAGCTCGCGGATCAGGGCTCCGAATTCCTGGAATTCCCTTTCGCGTCCGCTGCCTTTGCGCCAGGCCAGCCCGATCTGGCGGCAGTTGTCCGTCGGCATCGGGTGCAGCGTGATATGCGATCCCTGCAGCATGATCGCGTCCCGCGCCATGGCCGGGATGAAGGTGACGCCGAGATCATTGGCCACCATCTGCAGCAGGGTCTGCAGACTGGTGGCCGAGAAGCGGCTGATCTGGTCGCTATTGCGCAGGCTGCAAGCCTGCAGTGCGTGGTCGCGCAGGCAGTGTCCGTCGTCCAGCAGCAGGATGCTTTCCTCGGGCAGCTTGGCGATATCGATCCGCTGATCCGTGGCATCGCACCACCGGGAGTCCTCGCGGCAGGCGAACAGGAACGGATCGTCGAACAGGGGCATCTGCACCACGCCGCGCAACTCGAACGGCAGTGCGACCAGGATCAGGTCGAGGCGGCCCTCGAGCAGTTGTTCGTGGATGACACGGGTTTTGTCCTCGCGCAGATACAGCTGCAGCTTGGGGTAGCGCCTGCGGATCTCCGGCAGCACGGCCGGCAGGAGAAAGGGGGCGATGGTCGGGATAATGCCGAGGGCCAGCCGGCCGTTCAGGGGCTCCTTGCCGCCGGCGGCGACAGCCATCAACGACTCGATATCGGCGATGCACAGGCGGGCCTGATCGGCGATGGCGCGTCCGACCTCCGTGAACGTCACGCTGCGATTCGTCCGGTCCACCAGACGCACGTTCAGCTTCGTCTCCAGCTCCTTGATCGCCAGGCTGAATGCCGATTGGGAGATGTGGCTGGCTGCCGCAGCCTTGCCGAAATTGCGGTGCTCATCGAGTGCGATCAGGAAACGCAACTGCTTGATCGTGGGCTGAACCATGCCACCTCCAGGGGTCTCGGCGCATATTTCTATCAGTTTAATAAATGAATGGTATATAAACAATCAATTTCACAAGATATATGCATGGTCCTATAGTGACCTCCAGCCGGGTAGCGCGGAGGCGGCCGCAAGGTGCCTCCGCGTATTCCGCTTACCAATATACGAGAGGGTATCCACCATGATCAGACAAACATCCGTGTTCCTTCCCTTGCTGGGCCTGATGGCTACATTGGCGTTCGCCCCGGCGTCCCACGCCGAGGATCTGTCCATGTGGGAGCTGCCGGCGGTTCCGGTTCCGGCGGA
>CAZBLR010000030.1:0-18656 GCA_964492895.1 uncultured Zetaproteobacteria bacterium
CTTCTGGCGCAGGTGTTCGTCGAACACCATGGCGATGTTGCGGATCAGCATCCGTCCGGCCGGCAGTACCGTCAGCCCGTCGTCGCGCAACTGCACCAGGCCGTCCTCCGCCATGCCGGCGAGATCGGCCAGGCCGTCGGCGAAATGGGCCGTGAAGTCGATGCCGAACTGCTTGTCGACCGACTTGTAATCCAGCGCGAAATCGCACATCAGGCGCATGATCACGTGCCGGCGCAGGTGGTCCTCGTCGGACAGCCGGTAGCCGCGGAACACCGGGAACTCGCCGGCGTCCAGCGCCGCGTAGTAGCCGTCCAGGTCCTTGATGTTCTGGTAGAAGGTGCCGTCCACGTAGCCGATCGAGGTGATGCCCAGGCCCACGAGTTCGGCGTCGGCATGCGTCGAGTAGCCCTGGAAATTGCGGTACAGCTTGCCCTGGCGCTGGGCCACGGCCAGCTCGTCGTCGGGCTTGGCGAAATGGTCCATGCCGATGAACACGTAGCCGGCGGCCAACAGCTTGTCGATGCTGTGCTCGAGGATCTTCAGCTTCTCGGCCGCACTCGGCAGGTCGCCCTCGTCGATGCGCCGCTGCGGCATGAACATGTGCGGCAGGTGGGCGTAGTTGAACAGCGCGATGCGGTCCGGCGAGAAATCGATGATCGTGCCCAGCGTGCGGTCGAAGCTCTCGACCGTCTGGAAGGGCAGGCCGTACATCAGGTCGATGTTGATCGACTGGAAGCCGTGCTTGCGGGCCTCTTCCAGCACCGCCAGCGTCTCCTCTTTCGACTGGATGCGGTTGACCGCCTTCTGCACCTTCGGCTCGAAGTCCTGCACGCCCATGCTCATGCGGTTGAAGCCGACCTCGCGCAGCACGCGCACGGTGTTGGCGTTGCACTCGCGCGGATCGATCTCGATGCCGTACTCGCCCTCGGCGTCCGGCACGAAGGCGAAGCGGCTGTGCAGCCGGTCCATGATGGCGCGGATCTGGCATTCGTTGAGGAAGGTCGGGGTGCCGCCGCCCCAGTGCAGCTGGGTCACAGGGCGGCTGCCGCCGAGGGTGTCGGCCAGCAGGTCGATCTCCTTCAGCAGGTATTCGACGTAGGGCACGGCGCGATGGCGCTGCTTGGTGGCGATCTTGCTGCAGCCGCAGTAGTAGCAGACCGTGTCGCAGAACGGCACGTGCAGGTACAGCGACAGCGGGGCCGCGGCGGCGCCGACGCGGGCCAGGCTCGCGGCATAGTCGGCCGCGCCGATGCCCTCGTGGAACATCGGTGCCGTCGGATACGAGGTGTAGCGCGGGCCGGCCTTGTCGTACTTCCTGATCAGTGCCAGGTCGAACAGGGCGGCGGTGTCCGTATGGGCGTCCATCAGCGGGTTTCCTGGCGGATATAGGCGATGATGTCCTGCAGCTGGTCGTCGCTGAGCCCCGCCACGGCATTGCCGGCCCGGTCCAGATGCCGGCCGTGCTTGATGCGCAGGTACAGCAACTGGTCGCTGAGGCTGTCCAGCGAGCGCCGGTCGGCGGCGTTGCCCGTCAGGCGGATGCCGGCCGGCGTGGCATGGCAGCGCACGCACAGCCGCTCATAGAGCTTGCTGCCGCGCACGGGGCTGGCGTCGTAGCGCAGCTCGTAGACGTAGTGCGCGATGTCGTTGATCTCCGGGTTGGTCAGCTGGTGGCGCTTGGACGTCATCATGGTACCGGGCCGGCCGTAGCGCATCGTGTGCACGATGCCGGCCAGGTCCAGCTTGGTGTAGACGAGATTCTTGGCGCCGAGCCCGGTGTTGGCCCGGCCGTCGACGCCGTGGCAGGTGGCGCAGACCTGGCGGTAGCGGCGCTTGCCGCGCGCCAGGTCCGGCTTGTAGGTGAAGGACTTGATGTAGTCGATGACGGCGTCGATCTGCAGATCGTCCAGGGTGTACTTCTTCGGGTCCATCGCCGTGCCCTGCACGCCGTAGGTGATGATGCGGCGCAGCTCGTCGCGGCTGACCACCTCGGACAGGGCGCGCAGGTTGCGGGCCGGGTACGGCTTGAGCGTGCGGCCGAAGGCGGTGACGCGGCCGTCCGGGCCGTGGCAGCTGGCGCAGTTCGACTCATACAGCTGCTTGCCGTTCGGCATGTCGTCGCCGGTCGCCGCCCATGCCTGGCCGCAGCCAAGCGCCAGCAATACCAAGCTCAGGCAGATCCGATTACGCATGCGTGGTGTCCCCGCGGCCCGGGTGGCCGGTGTCGATGGAGTATGCCATGGAAGGACGGCTTGTCACCCGTCGGCACGGCCGGCGGGGCAGGCCCGCCGGCCGTGTCCGGGTGCGCTTACTTGCCCTGCACGCTCTGCAGATAGGCGATGACCTCGTCGATCTGCTCGGCCGACAGCTTCTTGCCGAATTTCGGCATCTGCCTGCGGCCGCTGATGATGGTCGCCTTGAGCACGGCCGGGTCCTTGTTCATGTCCTTGACGGCCGGGCCGACCTTCTTCTTGTCCAGGGCATGGCACATCTTGCACTTACCCTTGAAGATCTTGGCGCCGGGCATGTCCGAGGCAAAGGCGGGCGAGGCGGCCAGCAGCGCCACTGCGGCGATGACGGCGGACAGGATGGACTTGTTCATGGGGAGGCTCCTTGGCGTTTTCCGGAATTGTAGCAGAAGCGTTCGCCGGCGCACGGCCGGCCTCATCAGCCCGCGGGCGGCGCGTCGGACGGCTCGCCCTTCGGCTTGTAGAACCACATCTGGTACAGGCTGACCACGATCTGCACCGCGATCGACAGGTACAGCAGGGCGCCGGCGATGAACACCACGTAGGCGAAGCCGGGCAGGATCTTGGTGACGAACCACGACAGGATGTCGGCCAGCATGGCCAGGAAGGGGATGGCGACGGTGATGCGCTTCAGCATCACCGGCATTTCGCACAGGATGAACAGGCGTCCGAGCAGGAACAGGATGAAGGCGATGCCGAACAGGTGGATGTGCGACACGCGCACCAGGCTCACGATCGAGGCGCCGGTGTCCGTCTTCGTCAGCTTCTTGATGTCGGCGTAGCTGGTCAGCGGCGGCAGGCCCATGCCCGACTCGGCCGAGTGGCACATGATGCAGCGGCTGTTGACGATCGGCGCCACCTTCTCTTTGTAGCCTTCCTCGCTGGCGCCGTTGTCGATCCATTTGAGGATGACCTGCTTCTGCTCCGGATTCTCGAAGCGGTCGGACATCGGGCCGTTGATGGCCGCACCCAGGCGGGTCTGCTCATGCTTGCCGTAGTAGGCGATGCGGATGTCGGCCACCGACAGTCCCGGCTTGCCGTCGTTGCCCTGGTGCGTGGCGTAGACGTAGATCAGCGCGAAGATCAGGCCGACGCCGATGGTCAGCAGGAACATGGTGTCCAGGATCTTCTCGCTGACGGAGGCGTCCTCGAAGCGTCGGTAATGGTTCATCATCATGGGTTCACTCCGTGCTCCCCGTCTTCGCCTGCAACCTAGTGAGCGCTGCCGCAAATGCAAAGAGGCAGGAATGTGACGCCTACGATTCGGCCTCCATGTGTGCCCGCAGCCAGGCCTCGGCCCCGGCCTCGGAGTCGAAGGCGCCGTCGATCTGTGCCTCGTAGGCCCGGGCCAAAAACGCGCCCATGGCCTTGCCCGGCTTCATGCCGTGCGCCATCAGCATATGGCCGTCGACCAGCGGCGCCGGCCGCTCGCGGCTGGCATCCAGCGTCTCGGCCATGTCCAGCCAGGCTAAAGCGGGCCGCGAGGCCGGCTTTGGCGGCCGGCCGGAGGCATCGGCCTCGACCAGCGCCTCCCACAGCACGATGTCGGCCGGCTCCAGGCGCACGGCGAGCCGCCGCACGGCCCGTTCGGTCGGCTTCCCGTGCATGTGGCACAGGTGCTCGGCCACCAGCGGCAGCACGTGCGTCACCAGATGCCCCGGGGCGTGGATGCGGGCGAGCAAGGCGGCGGTCAGCGGCACGCCGGCCGCGGAATGGCCGGCGGAGCGGATGGTGCCGTCGGCATCGCGCACGGTGCGCGCCGGCTTGCCGAGGTCGTGGCACAGGGCGCCGAGCAGCAGCTGCTCGCGCCGCCGGCCGTGCCAGCGGTGGCGCGCCGCCACCTTCGCGGCCATGTCCACGACATGGCCGGTATGCGTCCACACGTCGCCCTCCGGATGCCAGCGCGGGTTCTGCACGCAGCCCTTCAGGGCCGCGAGCTCCGGATACAGCGCCAGCCAGCCGCTGGCCTCGAGTACCGCCAGGCCGCGCGACGGGAAGGGCGCGTGCAGCCATTTGCGCCATTCGCCCCAGATGCGCGCGGCGGCCAGCGTGCCCGCTTCGCCCAGCAGGGATGCGCACAGTTGCGCGGTCTGTTCATCCATGGACAGATCGAAGCGGGCGGCGAACTGCATGCCGCGCAGCACGCGCAGCGGGTCCTCGGCGAAGGCCGGCGACACATGCCTCAGGCACCGCGCGGCGAGGTCCGCGCGCCCGCCGTGGAAATCGAGGATGTCGCCGCTGTCGGGATCCATCATCAGGGCGTTGATCGTGAAGTCGCGCCGTGCCGAGGCGAGCTCCGGCGTCAGGTTCGGATCACTGTGCACGGCGAAGCCGCGATGGCCGGGCGCGGTCTTGGTCTCGGTGCGCGGCAGGGCGATGTCGATGTCGTGGCCGCCGCGTCCGAGCTTGACGACGCCGAAGGCCTTGCCGACCCGCTGCGTGCGCCCGAGGGGGGCGAGCGCGGCCTCGGCGGCGGCCAGGTCCAGGCCATACAGCTCGATGTCCCAGTCCTTGGGATGGCCGCCGAGCAGCAGGTCGCGCACGCAGCCGCCGACGAGGTAGGGCCGCCCGCCCGCCCGCTTCAGGGCATGGCAGGTCTCGACGATCACCTCGGGAAGGCCGGCCGCGCGCATCCCCCTATTGTCGGGTTCGACAAGCCCGGCTTGCAAGTCTATGTTCGCCATAACTCGCCACAGGCATCGAACAGGAGGTGGTTATGCGCTGGTCCGGCACGGCATCCGAGGGTAAGGCGCGCTTCCGCCGCAAGAAGGTCACGGTGGTCGGTTCCGGCAACGTCGGGGCCACGGCCGCCTTCCTGGCCGCGCAACGCGAGCTCGGCGACATCGTGCTGGTCGACATCGTCGACGGCGTGCCGCAGGGCAAGGCGCTGGACATGTACGAGGCCTCGCCGATCCAGGGCTACAACGTGCACGTGGCCGGCACCCAGGACTACGCCGCCACGGCCGGCTCGGACCTGGCCATCATCACCGCCGGCATCGCGCGCAAGCCCGGCATGAGCCGCGACGACCTGCTGTCGACCAACGTCAGGATCGTGGCCGACGTGACGCGCCAGATCGCGGCGCACTCGCCGGAATGCGTGATCCTGGTCGTGACGAACCCGCTGGACGCCATGGTCTACACCGCCAAGCAGGTGTCGGGATTCCCCAAGCAGCGCGTCATCGGCATGGCCGGCGTGCTCGACGCCGCGCGCATGCGCTCGTTCATCGCCGAGGAGCTCGACGTGTCGATCGAGGACGTGTCGGCCTTCGTGCTCGGCGGCCACGGCGACACCATGGTGCCGCTGCCGCGCTATTCGACCGTCGCCGGCATCCCGATCACCGAGCTGATGGACGCCGAGGCGGTGGCGCGCATCTGCCAGCGCACGGCCCAGGGCGGGGCGGAGATCGTGACCCTGCTGAAGACCGGTTCGGCCTTCTACGCGCCGGCCGCGGCCGTCGTCGAGATGGCCGAGTCGATCCTGATGGACAAGAAGCGCGTCCTGCCCTGCGCGACCCTGCTCGAGGGCGAGTACGGCGTGAACGGCTATTACATGGGCGTGCCGTGCAAGCTCGGCGGCAGCGGTGTGGAGGCGGTCATCGAGCTCGACCTGACGGACGAGGAGCGGCAGCAGCTCGACGCCTCGCTGCAGGCGGTCAAGGCGCTCGAAAAGCAGGTCAAATCGCTGGGGTTGTTCTAGTTCTGTCCTTGCCCATGGAGCGCCTGCGTCTAGAGTGGTGCGGCCAAGGGAGATGACCGCATGAACCTGCACGAATACCAGGCCAAGGACCTGCTCGCCGGCTTCGGCGTGCCGGTGCCGGCCGGCCGCCTGGCCCTGAATGCGGCCGAGGCGCGCCAGGCGGCGCGCGAGCTCGGCGGCACGCGCTGGGCCGTCAAGGCGCAGATCCATGCCGGCGGCCGCGGCAAGGCCGGCGGCGTGCGCGTGTGCGACAGCGCCGACGCCGTGGCCCAGGCGGCCGCGTCCCTGATCGGATCGACGCTGGTGACGGCGCAGACCGGGCCGGAAGGCAAGCGCGTGGGCAAGGTCTACGTCGAGGCCGCCTCATCCATCGCCCGTGAGCTGTACGTCAGCCTCGTCGTCGACCGCGAGCACGGGGCCGTGGCGCTGACCGCCAGCCCCGACGGCGGCATGGACATCGAGCAGGTGGCCAAGGACACGCCCGAACGCATCATGAGCATCGCCGCCGACGTCGACGACGGCCCGGCCGCCGCCGATGTCGGGCGCCTGGCCGCCTTCCTCGGCCTTGCAGGCGGGCAGGCGGACGCCTTCGCGCGGCTGGCCGAGGGCCTGCACCGCGCCTTCGTCGATCTCGATGCCAGCCTGGTCGAGTTGAACCCGCTGATCGTCACCGGCGACGGCGAACTGCTGGCGCTGGACGCCAAGCTCGCCCTCGACGACAACGCGCTGTTCCGCCACCCCGAGGCGCAGGCGCTGCGCGACCCGGACGAGGAGGACCCGCGCGAGGCCGAGGCCGGGCGCTTCGGCCTGAACTACATCCAGCTGTCCGGCACCATCGGCTGCATGGTCAACGGGGCGGGCCTGGCCATGGCCACGATGGACATGATCCAGCTCAAGGGAGAGAAGCCGGCCAACTTCCTCGATGTCGGCGGCGGCGTCACCGAGGCGGCGGTCATCGAGGGCTTCAGCCTGCTGTTCGCCAACACCGGATTGCGCGCCATCCTCGTCAACATCTTCGGCGGCATCGTGCGCTGCGACATCATCGCCGCCGGCCTGATCGCGGCCAGCCGCGGCCACCCGGTGCGCGTGCCGGTGATCCTGCGCCTGGTCGGCACGCGCGAGGCCGAGGGAAGGAAGCTGATCGAGGACGCGGGTCTGGACGTGCGCTGGGCGCGCGATCTGGACCAGGCGGCCGAGCTCGCCGCCGCCGCGGCCAGGGAGGCACGGGCATGAGCGTGCTGGTCGATTCCGATACGCGGGTGATCTGCCAGGGCTTCACCGGCAGGCAGGGGACCTTCCATTCCGAGCAGATGATCGCCTACGGCACGCACTTCGTCGGCGGCGTCACCCCCGGCAAGGGCGGGCAGACGCACCTGGAGCGGCCGGTGTTCGACCGCGTGGCCGACGCCGTGCGCGAGGTCGGGGCCGAGGCCTCGGTGATCTACGTGCCGGCCCCGTATGCCGCCGCCGCCATCATCGAGGCGGCCGACGCCGGCATCCGCCTGATCGTTTGCATCACCGAGGGCATCCCGGTCGTCGACATGATGCGCGTCAACAAGCACCTGGCCGGGAAGGATTCGCTGCTGATCGGGCCCAACTGCCCGGGCATCATCACGCCGGGCCAGTGCAAGATCGGCATCATGCCCGGGCATATCCACAAGCCCGGGCGCATCGGCATCGTGTCGCGCTCCGGCACGCTGACCTACGAGGCGGTGTGGCAGACCACCGAGACTGGGCTCGGCCAGAGCACCTGCATCGGCATCGGCGGCGATCCGGTGCACGGCATGGACTTCGTCGACGCGCTCAAGCTGTTCGAGGCCGATCAGGACACCGACGGCATCGTCATGATCGGCGAGATCGGCGGCAGCGACGAGGAACGGGCCGCGGCCTTCATCAAGGAGCACGTGACCAAGCCCGTCGTGGCCTTCATCGCCGGGGCCACGGCGCCGAAGGGCCGGCGCATGGGCCATGCCGGCGCCATCATCTCGGGCGGCACCGGCACGGCCGAGGCCAAGTTCGCGGCCTTGGAAGCGGCCGGGGCGCTCATCGAGCACAACCCGACGAAGCTGGGCTATCGCATGCGCGAGCGTCTGGGCAGCTGTTGAAGTGGATGGGGCGGGGCGGATGACGACGGGGTTGCACCCGCGGCTGGCCGCGGACTGCCTGCGCCTCGGCGCCTTCCCGCTGTGCGAGCTGCTGCTGATGAACGATGCGCGCTACCCCTGGTACATCCTGGTGCCGCGCCGCGAAGGCATGCGCGAGATCCATGAGCTGGCCGAGTCCGACCAGACGCAGCTGCTGCACGAGTCCTCGCAGCTTTCCCGCGCCATGGCCGCGGCGCTGAACCCGGACAAGCTGAACATCGCCGCCATCGGCAATATCGTGCCGCAGCTGCATGTGCACCACGTGGCGCGCTTCACCGGGGACGCCGCCTGGCCGGCGCCGGTGTGGGGCATCGGCACGGCCGTACCCTACGCCGCGGATGCCTGGAAGGAGGCCTGCGCCCCCGTGCTGGCGCGCCTGGTCTTCGGTTTCGATCCCGAACCGACCGCCGGTTTCTGAGCCGCCGATGCTGACCCGCCTGTGGCCCGCGCCCGCCCGGCAGATGCCGCTGCAAGGCGCCTACCTGAACCTCGACCTGCACCGGCAGGCCGGAGATGGGAATATCCTGATCTATGCCAACTACATCGCCAGCGTCGACGGGCGCATCGCGCTGCGCGATGCGGACAGCGGCGAGTTCGCCGTGCCGGCGGCGATCGCCAACGAGCGGGACTGGCGGCTGTACCAGGAACTGGCCGCGCAGGCCGACGTGATGATCGTCTCGGCCCGCTACATGCGCCAGCTGGCCAAGGGCACGGCCCAGGACCTGCTGCCGGTGGGCCAGGGACCGCGGTATCGGGACCTCCGGGACTGGCGGGCGGGGCAGGGCCTGGCGGCGCAGCCGGACGTCGTCGTCGTCAGTGCCAGCCTCGACATCCCCGGGGCGGCGCTGGCAAGGCTCGCCGACCGGCGCGTCATCGTCGCCACCACGGCGGGTGCCGATGCCGATAATGTGGCGGCCCTGCGGGAGCGTGGGACCGAGGTCGTCGTGGCGGGCACGGACAGGGTCGAAGGCATGGCGCTGAGGCAGGCGCTGACGGGCATGGCCTACCGCAGCGCCTACATGATCGCCGGCCCGGCGGTGCATCGCATGCTGCTGGCCGACGGCGCCATCGACCGGCTGTTTTTGACCACGCGCCACCGCCTGCTGGGCGGCGGGGAGTTCCACACCATCCTCGATCAGGACCTGCCGGCGCCGGTGGCGCTGGCGCTGAACGCGATGTACCTGGACGCCGAGGGTGAGCAGCACTTCGCCGACTACCGCATCGGGGCAGCGCGTGCCTGAATCCGCCGCGGCGCGCTGGATCCGCGAGCTCGCGCTGGCACCGCATCCGGAGGGCGGCTGGTACCGCGAGACCTACCGCGCCGGGGACGGCTTCCCCGGCCCCGCGCATCAGGGCTTCCCGGCCGGCAGGAGCCTCTCCACGGCGATCTACTTCCTGCTCCAGCAGGGCCATTTCTCGGCCTTCCACCGCATCCGCTCCGACGAGCTGTGGCACCACTACGACGGCGACGGGGTGGACGTGCACATCATCGGGCCCGGCGGCGAACTCCGCGTGCTCAGGCTCGGACGCGGGGCGGGGCGTCAGCCGCAGGCGGTGGTGCCGGCCGGCTGCTGGTTCGCCTCCGAGGTGAGCGGGGGCGGGGCGTACGCGCTGCTCGGCTGCACCGTGGCCCCCGGCTTCCATTTCGCCGACTTCGAGCTGGCCGACGGCATTGAACTCGCCGCCGCCCATGCGCAGCATGCGGCCCTCGTCCGGCGCCTGACCCGTCCAGGGGATGCCGGGACCAAGCAAGGAGAAGAATCATGATGCGATACCGTTTGTGGGCCGCGCTGCTGGCCTGTTTGACGTTTTCCACGCCGGCGCTGGCGGCCAAGGCCACGGTCGTGCGCCTGGACACCAGCATGGGGGCCATCGAGATCACGCTGGATGCCCGATACGCCCCGGTCACGGTGGCCAATTTCCTGACCTACGTGAAGGAAGGCTTCTACAAGGGCACGATCTTCCACCGCGTGATCCCGGGCTTCATGATCCAGGGCGGCGGCTACACGGCCGACATGCAGGAAAAGCCGACGCACGCGCCGATCCTCAACGAGGCGGAGGACGGCTTGCCCAACGTCGCGGGGGCGGTGGCCATGGCACGTACCTCCGATCCGGATTCGGCCACCGCGCAGTTCTTCATCGATACCGTGGACAACCCCTTCCTGAATTTCCGGGCCAAAACGCCCTCCGGCTGGGGCTACGCCGTGTTCGGCCACGTGACCAAGGGCATGGACGTGGTGCATCGCATCGAGCATGTGGCCACCGGGCGCATGGACGGCATGGCCGATGTGCCGGTGCAGCCCGTGGTCATCAAAGACGCCGAGATCGTCAAGTAAGGCGATGGGGCCGATGGGTCCGATGGACATCGACATCTACGGCATCCCCAACTGCGACACCATGAAGAAGGCGCGCGCCTGGCTGGCGGCCCACGGCGTCGCGCACACGTTCCACGACTACAAGAAGGAGGGCGTGGAGCGGCAGCTTCTGGAGCGCTGGTGCGATGCGGCCGGCTGGGAGGCGCTGCTGAACCGGCGGGGCACGACCTGGCGCCGCCTTGCCGAGGCCGAGCGCGAGGGCGTCGACCGGGAGCGCGCCGTGGCGCTGATGGCCGCGAACCCGTCGCTGATCAGGCGCCCGGTGCTGATGATGGGCGATACGATCGAGATCGGCTTCTCCGAGGAGCGCTATCGGGCCATGCTGGGAGCCATCCTCGCATGAGCGCGCACCATCACGAACGGATGTTCATTCCCGGCCCGGCCGGGCGCCTGCAGGGGCTGTACCAGCCCGGGGATGCGGCCGCCGTCGTCGTCTGCCACCCGCATCCGCAGTTCGGCGGCACCATGCGCAACAAGGTCGTGTACTGGATGGCCCGCGCCTTCGAGGACCTCGGCTGCGCCGTCGTGCGTTTCAACTTCCGCGGCGTCGAACAAAGCGAGGGCGACTTCGACGACGGGCGGGGCGAGGCCGAGGATGCCGGGGCGGTGCTGGACTGGCTGGCCGGACGTCATCCCGACCAGCCGCTGTGGCTGGCCGGATTTTCCTTCGGCTGCTACGCCGGGCTGCAGGCGGCCAGACGCGATGCACGCGTGGCGCGCATGTTCGCGGTGGCGCCGGCGGTCAACCACTGGTCCTTCGATTTCATGGCCGGCGATGCGCGGCCGCTGACGGTGGTGCAGGGGCGCGCCGACGAGATCGTGCCGTTCGCCGACGTGGCGTCCTGGGTCGAAGGCCTCGAACAGGCCGATTTCCATGCCCTGGCCGGCGCCGGCCATTTCTTCCCGCAGCACATGGAAGCCATGGCGCGCTGCCTGGTGGTCAGCGCACGGTCTTGATGACCTCGCCGACGGCCGGCGCCTGGTCCAGGCCCATGCCGTTCAGCGCCGCCAGCTTGTCGGCGGTGAAGCGCCCGAGGATCCGGTGGCTGCGTGCGGCCAGGCTCTGCCAGGAATCCCCCTTGGCCCAGGTGTACAGATGGATGCGCGGCACGCCGCCGTCGCGCTTGGCGTCATAGGAGCGGAAGCTGTAGGCGATGTCCGAGAAGTCCTTCTGGTTGGCGGCGAAGTCCTTCTCGTCGCACCACATCAGCATCAGGTAGGCGCGCGGCCCGTCGAGGAAGACGGTGGCGTCGATCATCGCGTGCGATACGTGCGGTGCGGACATCGTCACGAAGGCATGGGCGTAGTGGAAGCGGTCCTGCAGCCCCGAATCGACGGTGCCCATGTGCCGGGCCGGGAAGATGCCGCTGAGGATCTCGGCCGCCGACTGGCGCTTCTGCAGCTCTTTCGATGACAATTGGAAATAGACCTTTTGCTGGCGCTTCTGGGCGGTCAGCGCCTGCGCGCTGTTCTGGATCACCCAGGCGTCCGGGAACTTCAGCTGGATGCCCAGCTTCGGGTGCAGGAAGCGCCGCCCGACCACGGCGCCCTGGTCCGGGCTGTCCCCGTAAGGGTAGCCGTCGACGGCCTTCAGCATGTCCATGCGGTCGACTTCGCCCGGGGTGTGCTGTCCCTGCCTGGCCTCGGCCACGGCCTCGAGGATGCGCTTCTCGGTCGCCGGATGCGTGGAGAAGGCGCCGTGGTACGCCTCGGGCGCCTTGCCGGTCGTGTCCTTCTGCTCCCTGGCCTGGATGTCCTCCAGGCGCTTGAGCGTGCGCAGGATGCCGGCGGTGGCGTTCGGGTCGTAGCCGGCGGCCGTGATGTACTTGATCGACAGCTGGTCGGCCTGCAGCTCGTCCTCGCGGCCGTAGCCGGTGATGATGGCGGTGGCCAGCAGGTTGCCGAGCTGGTCGGCGCCGTAGGGGACGGGCACGAAGATCGAGGTCACGGCCATGCCAAGGTTGTAGGCCTGGGCCTTGGTGTACTGTTGCACCGCATGGCGCGCCGTCACGTGGCCGATCTCGTGGCCGAGCACGGCCGCGAGCTCCGCCTCGCTGTTCAAATGCGTCAACAGGCCGCGGTCGACGTAGATGTAGCCGCCGGGCAGCGCGAAGGCGTTGATCTCGGCATCGTCGACGACGTGGAAGCGGTAGAACAGCTCCGGCCGGTCCGACACCTTCGCCACCCGCTGACCGACGCGATTGACGTAGCGGACCAGCGGATCGTCGTCGGGCAACAGCGGCAATTCCTTGGCCACCTGCTGCGCGGCCCTGGCTCCGAGCTCCAGTTCCTGGTTCTCGCTCATCAGCACGAATTCGCTGTGTTTGCTGACGGGATTCGTGGCGCAGGCGCCCAGCGTCAGCGCGGCGACGAGCATGGCAGGAGCGATACGCTTCATGGCATAGAGATGATGGAAAGGTTGAACGGGGAATGCAATGCCAGGTACAGGTGCCTGCCGCCGGAGACGCGCACGGTGCCGCGTACGCGCACCCGCATCCCTCGTGCCAGCCTCAGGCGGGCTGGGAAATAGCGGCGGTAGGCGCGGGGGATGCTGATATTCAGGCGGCCCAGGCGGAAGCCGAGGCCGTTTCGGTGCACGCTGCTCACGGCGCCCTCGACGACACGGAACTGTCCGGCCTGGCTACGGTCGACCTCGGCGGCGGCGAGCACGCGGAAGCGCCCGGTGGCCCAGATGCCGAGACGGCGGCCCCGCGCCACATCCTCCGCATGCAGCAGCGCCTCCGCGTGGCGGAAGTTCGGCGGGAAGATATAGACGTGGGCCAGGCCTTCCTTGACGAGCAGGCCGTCGATCCAGGTGCCGTCGCGCAGGTAGACGTGGGCGAGCAGGCGGCCGTAGACGTCGTGCTTGTCCTCGTCGGTCTGCAGCCGTACCTCGCGGTCGAGCACCAGCGCCTTCAGGCGTTTTCCGGCCGCTTCGCCGAGCGGCTGGCCGGGTTCGTCGCCGTGCGCCACCTCCGGGGCATTGATGCCGAGAAGGCGCACCTTCTCGCCGTCGTCGGTGCGGATCGTGTCGCCGTCGTAGACGTAAGCCACGTGCGCCCAGCGGTCGGGGCCGACGACGGACAGGGTGCCGGCATGGGCATGGTGGGCGGCGAGAACCGCCAGCAGCAGTCCGGTGGCGAGCAGGCGGTTCCGGGTCAAGCGACGGTCAGGCTGCCGACCAGATCCTGGTAGCGGGTGAGGCCGTGGCGGCCGAGGTAGTGGCGAAATCCGTCCAGGACCTTGGCGCACAGCAGCGGGTCGTAGAACAGGCCGGTGCCGAGGCCCAGGGCATCGGAACCGGCGATGGCGAACTCGATGGCATCCCCGGGCGTGGTCAGGCCGCCCTGGCCGAGGATGGGGATGCCGTGCGGCGCGGCGACCTGGCGTACCTGGTGGATCTTCCACAGTGCCACCGGCTTGATGGCGGGGCCGGACAGGCCGCCGGAGACGTTGCCCAGCACCGGCCGGCGCGTCTCGGTATCCACGGCCATGCCGACCAGGGTGTTGATCACCGAGAAGCCGTCGGTGCCGGCCTCGATGCAGGCGCGGGCGATGCCCTGGATGTCGGCGTTGTTCGGCGACAGCTTGGTGATCAGCGGCTTGGTCGTCGCCCCGCGCATGGCCGCAACGACCCTGGCGCTCATGGCCGCGTCGTTGCCGAAGTGCACGCCGCCGGCCTTGACGTTGGGGCAGGAGATGTTGATCTCCATGGCGGTGACCGGCGAGTCGTCGAACATGCGCGCCACCTCGGCGTATTCCTCGACCGAGGCGCCGTTGACGTTGGCCCAGAACTGGGTCTCGCCGTGCGGCAGCTTCGGCAGCACCGTATCGACGACGTAGCGCGTGCCCGGGTTCTGCAGGCCGATGGCGTTGAGCATGCCGGATGGGGTCTCGTAGACGCGGTGCGGGGCATTGCCCAGGCGGGGCTCCAGTGTCGTGCCCTTCAGGATCACGGCGCCGACATCGCGGTTCGAGAAGCCCTCGACGCGCGTGTATTCCTCGCCGAAGCCGACGCATCCCGACAGCAGGACCAGCGGGGTTTGCAGCGACAGGCCTGCGAAGGTGACGGACAGATCGGCAGCGGGCGATGCGGGCATGGGCGGAAGCATAGCGTCGCCCCCGTCGCCGCGACAGGGGGGGCGGTCTGTGACGGCCCTCAGGTGATGGGCACGCGAGGCTTGACCACCAGCACCGGGCACTTGGCATGGCGCACGACGTGCTCGGCCGTGGAGCCCAGCAGCAGGTGCAGCAGTCCGGTATGGCCGTGGCTGCCGATGACGATCAGGTCCGCATCCATGTTGTCGGCGAACTCGCAGATGGCGGCATCCGCGTTGCGGGTGCTCTCGACGACGTGGGTCTCGATGGCCACGCCCTTCGGCATGCTCTGGCGCCATTCCTTGAGGCGCTTGCGCGCCGCCGCCACCCGTTCCGCGGAGATATCCTGCATCGGCGGCATCATCATCTCCGGCATCTCGCTCTGGTAGACCTGCGGCACCACGACGTGCAGCACATGCACCTCGGCTTTGAACGCCCCGGCATAATCCACCGCCGACTCCACCGCCAGCTTGCCGTGCGGCGACAGATCGGTCGGTGCCACGATCCGTTTGATCCTCGGCATCGTCCACCCCCTTCGTTCCAAGATTAGACCAAGCAGCGCGGATTTGATCTACAATGCGCGGCACACGATACCGTGCATCAGGAGGCGACGATGCGAAGACTGACATGGGCAATGGGTACGCTGGCGATGGCGATGGGGCTGCTGCTGGCGCCACTGGCGCATGCGGCGGATGTGGACAAGGCCAAGGCGGTGGACAAGGTGCATGTGGCGGCCCAGGTGCTGAAGGAGATCATGGATACGCCGGACAAGGGCATCCCGCGCGACCTGCTGAGCCAGGCCTCGGCCGTGGCCATCTTCCCGGACGTGATCAAGGCGGGCTTCGTCATCGGCGGCAAATACGGCAGGGGTGTGATCATCAGGCATGAACCGGCCACCAATCGCTGGTCCGCACCCGCCTTCTATTCGATCGGTGCCGGTTCCGTGGGCTGGCAGATCGGTGCCGAGTCGACCGACCTGGTGCTGGTGATCCGTCATCAGCGCGGCGTGGAGAGCCTGCTGAAGAACGAGTTCACGCTCGGCGGTGACGCCTCGGTGGCGGCGGGACCGGTCGGCCGCAGTGCCCAGGCCGGTACGGACGTGGCGCTGAAGAGCGAGGTGCTGTCGTATTCACGCAGCCGTGGCCTGTTCGCCGGCATCTCGCTGGAGGGCGCCAAGATCAATCCGCTGAACGATTACAACCGCGCCTACTACGGGCGCAAGCTGATCTCGCGGGAGATCCTGCTGGAGCACAAGGTGGCGCCGCCGGCCTCGGCCCGGACGCTGATCTCGGAGCTGGAGCGCTACAGCCGGCCGCTGCCCAAGAAGAAGTAGACGCACCGATGCATGCGCTTGCCACCGTGCGGGCCACGGTGGCGGCGACCTCGCGGCTTAATGCGCCGCCAGCCAGGCTGCCGCATCCAGGGTGTGTCCCCGCTCCGCATCGCCTTCCCCGGCCAGCAGCCGGGCGAAGGCCTCGGCCGCGACGGATGGCGGCGGTACGGTATCGGGCGCGATGCCCGGATAGGCACGCTGGAACAGGCCGGTGCGCATGTCGCCCGGGTTCACCGTGAAGAAGCGTAGCCCCCCATCCGGATGCTCGGCCTGCCACATGGCGGCGGCGTAGCCGAGTGCCCGCTTGGCCAGGCCGTAGCCGTGCCAGTTCGGGATGTCGCGGCCGATCATGTCGCAGGTGGTGAAGATCACCGAGGCCGTTTCCGCGCGGTCGAGCAGCGGCAACAGGGTCCGGGTCAGCTGGTTGGGTGCGGTCAGGTGCAGGTCCAGCATCTGCCGGAAGTCCGCCACCTCGGCGTAGCGCATCGGCGTGCAGTAGCGGAGGCTGCCGGCGATATGGGCGATGCCGTCCAGGTGCGGGATGTGTTCCTTCAGGGCGTCGAACAGCCGCGCATATTCCCCGAACTGCAGCAGGTCGAGCGGCACGCACAGGCAGCGGCCGCCGGCCGCCTCGACAAGGTCGCGGGTCTGGGCCAGCCGGTCCTCGTTGCGCGCCAGCGCCACGACGTTGGCGCCGCCGGCCCCGAGGCGGACGGCCACCTCGCGGCCGAGGCCGGACGAGGCACCGGTGACCAGGTAGATGCGGCTCTCAAGCGGTTTCGCCATCGTCATCCCTCCCCCGAGGCTGTCGGGGCCGGGGCAACCCTAGCAGGCCGTGGGGGGCATGTGGCATAGAGTTTTTCATCGTCCCCCAGTATGCTGCGCCCCATTCCGATCCGGGGGTGGCCGATGGCCGATTACCAGTACATCTACTCGATGCAGGGCGTGGGCAAGATCGTCGGCCAGAAGGAGATCCTGAAGAACATCTGGCTGTCGTTCTTCCCCGGGGCCAAGATCGGCGTGCTGGGCCTGAACGGCGCCGGCAAGTCGACGCTGCTTCGGATCATGGCCGGCCTCGACCAGGACATCCGCGGCGAGGCGCGCCCGGCCCCCGGCATCCGCATCGGCTACCTGCCGCAGGAGCCGCAGCTCGACGCGGCCAAGGACGTGCGCGGCAACGTCGAGGAGGGCGTGGCCGAGACCAAGGCGCTGCTCGACCGCTTCAACGCCGTCAGCGAGGCCTTCTCCGACCCGGACGCCGACTTCGACGCACTTCTGGCCGAGCAGGGGGAGCTGCAGGACAAGATCGACGCCGCCGATGCCTGGGACCTCGATCGCAAGCTGGAGGTGGCGGCCGACGCACTGCGCCTGCCTGACTGGGATGCCGACGTCACGAAGCTCTCGGGCGGCGAGCGCCGCCGCGTGGCCCTGTGCCGCCTGCTGTTGTCCAATCCGGACATGCTGCTGCTCGACGAGCCGACCAACCATCTCGATGCCGAGTCGGTGGCCTGGCTGGAGCGCTTCCTGCACGACTATCCGGGCACCGTGGTGGCGGTGACCCACGATCGCTACTTCCTCGACAACGTCGCCGGCTGGATCCTGGAGCTGGACCGCGGCGAGGGCATCCCGTTCGAGGGCAACTACTCGGCCTGGCTGGAGCAGAAGGAGAAGCGCCTGGCCGTCGAGGAGAAGCAGGAGGATGCGCGGCAAAAGGCGATCAGGGACGAGCTGGAATGGGTGCGCGCCGGTGCCAAGGGCCGCCATGCCAAGTCGAAGGCGAGGCTCAAGGCCTTCGACGAGCTGGCCAGCAAGGATGTGCAGCAGCGCAATGCCACCAAGCAGATCTTCATCCCGGCCGGCGAGCGCCTCGGCGACGTCGTGGTCAAGGCCGACAACGTCAGCAAGGGCTTCGGCGACCGCCTGTTGATCGACAGCCTGAACTTCAACCTGCCCCGGGGAGGCATCGTCGGCATCATCGGCCCGAACGGCGCGGGCAAGACGACGCTGTTCCGCATGCTGACCGGCCAGGAGCAGCCCGATTCCGGCACCCTGACCATCGGCGACACGGTGCAGTTCTCCTACGTCGACCAGTCGCGCGATGCGCTGAACGGCGACAAGACCGTGTGGGAGGAGATCTCCGGCGGCGCCGATTCGATCTATCTCGGCAAGATCGAGGTGCCGAGCCGCGCCTACTGCGGCCGCTTCAACTTCAAGGGCGGCGACCAGCAGAAGAAGATCAAGGCGCTGTCGGGCGGTGAGCGCAACCGCGTGCACCTGGCCAAGATGCTGATGAGCGGCGGCAACGTGCTGCTGCTCGACGAGCCGACCAACGACCTGGACGTCGAGACCCTGCGCGCGCTGGAGGAGGCGCTGCTCGATTTCGCCGGCTGCGCCGTGATCATCAGCCATGACCGCTGGTTTCTGGACCGTGTGGCCACCCACATCCTGGCCTACGAGGGCGAGGGGCATGTCGAGTGGTTCGAGGGCAACTTCGCCGACTACGAGGCGGACAAGAAGAAACGCCTCGGCGAGGACGCCGTGCAGCCGCACCGCATGAAATTCAAGCGCCTGGCCTGAGCGGCCTAACACATGAAGGACGCCCTTGGCCGCCCTTTATGTTTCATGGTGTATGGCGGATCATCTGCCAGAAAACCCTACCGATGAACTGTCGCTGATGAGGGGAAGCTTACGAGCTCATCTGATACCGGGTAAACGACCTCATTCCTCGTAATCCTGCGGCACTGTCGCATCACGGTTATT
>CAZBLR010000031.1:0-17317 GCA_964492895.1 uncultured Zetaproteobacteria bacterium
GCCTGACCGATCCGAGGCTCAACCATATCCACAGGCCCTGGCTGCCGTAACGCGGGTCCGCTTCAGCGGGCGCATGAAAAAAGGGCGGATCCCGATGGGTCCGCCCTTTTCCTTTATCCACTGACCGGCGTTGGCCGGCTCCCATCCATGCTCAGCGATTCTTCTGGGAGCTCACGGCCGACGGCAGCTGCAGGATGACGCCGCCTTGCTGGATGGAAAGGGTCTTGATGCGGTCGCTCATCTCCGCGACCTGGCGGCGCAGGGCGTTGTTGTGCCGGTCATGATAATCGAATGCGATATAGGTGACGCCATGCATCTGCTTCAGGAAGGCCTGCGGATCATTCTTGGCCGGCGGCAGTGGCAGGGCCCCCGAGCGTGTGGCCAGCATGGTCCGTCCCGGCCACTGGCTGGCGATCAGGATCGGTTTGCCGGCATCCCTGGTCAGCTCGACCAGTTCCGAAATCACCTCGTCGGTCGGGCGCAGCCGGTGATCCGCCTTGAGCAGGAAGCGCTCCTTGTCACCGGTGATGAAAATGAACGACAGAACGAACACGGCCAGTGCGACCAGGCCGCGCCTGGCCGTGATATTCGTCGTGCTGAAACGGGAATTCACGGTGACCAATGCCTTGATACCCTCGTACAGGATCAGCAGCAAGGCCAGCTGGGACCATGCCTGATTCGCCGATACCAGACCGAACGCGATGCCGAAGATCAGCATCATCGGGAACAGCTCGCGCGAGCGGCGCAGGGCCACGATGACGGCGACGAGCAGCAGAATGGCGGAGATCAGGCCAAAGCCGAGCGGCATGGACTGGAAGAAGGAAAGATCCCCGATCAGGATCCCGGCCAGGGCATGGATGGGATTGTTGAAGGTCTCGAGATCAGGCCAGCCCATGCGGCTGAGCAGCACGAATGCGATGATGGTGCCCATGCCGGCGATCAGGGCGATCTTCCTGCGCGCGTTTCCGCCGTCATGGCGCAGCCACGACCAGCCGACGGCAAACGCCATGCCGAGCCCCGCCGGATGCATGCTGGCGGCGAGGGCGAGCACCAGGATCATCAGGAAGTAGTAGCCCGAGACCGTGCGCGTCGAATCGCGCAGGTAGCTGTCCAGCCAGGCGGCGGCAATGGCACAGAAGGCGAGGTAGTTGCCGGCGCCGATGCTGTCGGTCTGGGAAATGGTCAGTGGCGCCACCAGCCACAGCCCGGTGGCGAACAGCGCCGTCTCTTCGTCGAGGTGCTTCTCCGCCCAGCGGTAGAGCATCAGTGCCGTGGCGAAGGTCAGGTACATGGTCAGCACCTTGGCGGCGGTCAATTCCCCGATCCAGTGAAAATTCAGCGGTGCGAACAGCAGGGCGCGCATGTCGGGGAAGCCGAGCACCGCCACGGGGCTGACGACCTCCGAACCGATCGCCCAGTTCAGCAGCAGGCCCCGTGCCGCCCCTTCGTCGATGCCGAAGCGGTTGTAATGAAACAGGGCGAGGTAGACGAGGGAGAGCAGGCACAGGGCGGCCAGTCCGATGTGCCGTGGCAGGATGTGCGGGAGTTTCATGGTGAGCGTGGCTCCTCTTGAGTGTTCGGCGGTGCATCCTAGCCACGATCGCCGGATCGAACCAGCGGGCGGGGTCTCAGGCGCTCAGCCTTCCTTGTGCAGCATGTGCAGGAAGAAGTTCAGCGCCATCCCGAAGATCCCGCCCAGCAGCATGACGCCGCTGATGGCCGTGCCTACGAGGACCCACGGGGAAGGGGCCTCGTTGATATGCCGGTGGGCCAGCAGCCAGAAGAACAAGATGCACAGCACCAGCCCGATGATCGCGACGATCTGGTAGCGCCGGATCATGATCTTCCATGTTTCCAAGGTGACGGGTTGTTTCTGTTTCATATGCTCCCCTGACCGTGAGCATCATACCCGCTCCTGCCGATGGTTCCAAGGCAGCTGCCGTGCTTGCCGTCCGGGCCTCCGCCCGATCCGTGGATACTGTTTGCACATTACAGGGGGCGCTTTTAAGATGGATGCATGCAAACCATGCAGGAAGCACGCGGTGCCCAAGAGAGTCTCGATCTAAGCGTTTTATCCGACCTGCGAACGAACATCGGCCGCCGCGTGGTGGGGCAGACCGATGTCATCGATCGCATGCTGATCGGCTTGCTGGTCGGGGGGCACCTGCTTCTCGAAGGGGCGCCGGGCCTGGCCAAGACCACGGCGGTCAGGGCCATCGCCGACTGCATCGACGTGGATTTCCACCGCATCCAGTTCACACCCGACCTGTTGCCGGGGGACCTGATCGGCACCGAGGTGTTCCGGCCACAGAATGCCAGCTTCGAATTCGTGCGCGGCCCCATCTTCCATTCGATCCTGCTGGCCGACGAGATCAACCGGGCGCCCGCCAAGGTGCAGTCGGCATTGCTCGAGGCGATGCAGGAGCGCCAGGTGACCGTGGGCAATGTCACCTATGCGCTGCCGGATCTTTTCTGGGTCATCGCCACCCAGAACCCCGTCGAGCAGGAAGGGACCTTCCCCCTGCCCGAGGCGCAGATGGACCGTTTCCTGATGATGGTGTGCCTGGACTATCCCGATCGGGATGACGAACTGCAGATACTCAACATGCACGAGGAGAACATCGAGGAGGCCAAGCTGGATCCCGTGATCCATCCGGACGGCGTGTTCGCGCTGCGCAAAGGGATCCGCAAGGTGTTCATGGCACCTGAACTGAAGGGCTACATCGTGGATCTGGTGGCGGCGACGCGCGACCCGGGCCGCCTGGATGCCGAGCTCGATGGCACGGTCGAACTGGGGGCCTCTCCCAGGGCCTCCATCGCCCTGGCCCTGTGCGCGCGCGCCCATGCCGCCATTCACGGGCGTGACTATGTCAGCCCCCATGACATCCAGAGTATCGCCGTCGACGTGCTGCAGCACAGGATCGTGCTCAGCTTCAACGGCATCGCTTCCCGCTGGGACCGGAAACGCATGATTCAACGCTTGGTGGAGTTGGTGCCAGTCCCCTGATGTGATGGACCCCCTTCTGGAAGCACACCGGGCTTTCCTGCCCGATCAGACGGAACTGGCCCGACTGGAGATGCAGGCCATGCATCTCCGTACCCTGCAGTACGGCCGTACGGGTGAGAGCCTTCCCAATCAATCCCATTCCCATTTCCTCGGCCGCGGCCTGGATCTGGAGAAGGTACGTGCCTATTCGCCGGGAGACGATATCCGCGCCATGGACTGGCGGGTCACTGCCCGTACCGGCAAACCGCATGTCAAGATCTACCGGGAGGAAAGGCAGAAGGTCATGGTGCTGGTCGTGCAGACATCGGGCTCGATGCTGTTCGGTTCGGCCACCACGACCAAGCTGGCGCAGGCGGTGCGCCTGGCGGCACTGCTGGCCTTCACGGTCCAGCGGCGTCGCGACCGGGTCAGCGTGCTGCTATCGGGCGACCTGGGGGGCATCGAAATCCCGCCGTGTTCCCCTCGCGACGCCATGTGGCGGATGATGGATTATCTGAGCGGCGGCAGCGAATGGGCGGTGCATTCCCTGCCCTTGGGGCAGCGGCTCGCGTCCATGCCGCGGGGACGGGCGGTGGTGATGCTCTCCGATTTCATCGGCTGGGACGAGGAAGGCTGGCGGGGGCTGCGGCAGGCCGCCGCACGCCACCGCGTTTCCGCCATCCAGGTCTACGATCCGCGCGAGTGCGCGATACCGGACATGGGCCTGGCCCGGATGTCGGACCCGCAAGGCGGTGCGCCTTTCCTGATCAATACCGGCCATCGTCGGGCGCGGGAGGACTATGCCGCGCGCTGGGAAGCGCACCGCCAGGAACTGTTCCGCAGGCTGGCGCTGGCGCGGGCCCCCTGCTGGGCCATCTCCACCTCGGATGATCCTTCCATATGCGTCGGGCAGATGGCCGGCCTGTTCACCCATTGATGTCACTCTCCGTGCTGCCGGCGATTGCACCGCCCGATGCGCCCCTGGCGCCGGGCTGGTGGCCGTTGCCGCCCGGCTGGTGGCTGCTCGGCACCGTCCTGTTCATGCTGGCGGCGTGGCTGCTGCTGATGCTGATGCGGCGCTTCCTCTCGCGCCGGGGACGACGCGATCGGCAGCCGGACGTCAGGGTCATGGCCCTGGCGGCGCTGGACGAGCTGGAGCGTCGGAAATCGGCCGGCGACCGCGAAACGGCATACCGGCTCAATGAGATCCTCAGGGCGTCACTGCTGGATGCCCAAGCCCCGCAAACCTGGCGGCCGTTCACGCCCAGGGACGATGTCGGCGTCGACGAGCGGGAATGGACGGCATTCTGGGACGAGCTGGAGATGCGTTATCGCCGAACGGGCACGGCGGACGACGACAGGGCGCGCCGGCAACGATGGCTGGCGGTGGCGCGCACATGGCTCGAAGGCCTTCCTGTTCGGGACGATATGGAGGTCCGGCCGTGATGGGGACGATCGGGCACCTGCACCTGCAGCACCCGTGGGGGCTGCTGCCATTGCTGATGCTGCCGTGGCTCTTGTGGGCCGGTTTCTCACGGCGGGGAGAGCTTCGCAGCCTGATGCATCCGGGCGCGGCATGGTTGAAGGCATCGTTTGCGGCGAACAGGGCGACGAGCCCGAGGATGCTGATGGGGCTGATAGCCATGGCGTGGCTGGCGTGGAGCCTGGCGTTGGCCGAGCCGCAGTGGGCCAACGGCGAGGCTTCCGTCAGCCGGTACGGCCGGGACATCATGCTGCTGGTCGACCTGTCCGGCAGCATGGTCATCAGCGATTACTCCGGTCCCGGCGGCGATATCAGCCGCCTGCAGGCGGTCAAGCAGGTGCTGAACCCGTTCATCGAGGAGCGGGCCACCGACCGCATCGGCCTGGTGGTGTTCGGTGAGCAGGCGTACGTGCAGACACCGCTGACGTACGACCATGCGCTGGTGCGAACGCTGCTGGACAAGACCCATATCGGTTTGGTGGGCGACCGGACGGCGATCGGCGACGGCATCGCCCTGGCCGTCAAGCACCTGAAGCATGCCGCGGATACGCGCAAGGCCGGCGGCGGGCAGGTCATCATCCTGCTGACCGACGGGCGCAACAATGCGGGCACGATGACGCCAGCCCATGCGGCGGAGCTCGCCCGTGCGTTCGGTATCCGCATCTATACCGTCGGCGTGGGATCGGGCAGCGGCGACGGTGCCACGGACCTGGATGAACCCGGCTTGAAACGGATCGCCGACATCACCGGCGGCAGGTATTTCCGGGCCACGGATTCGACGGCGCTGACGCAAGTGGCCGTCGAGATCAACCGCCTGGAGAAGGTGCCGGACAAGCATACGTCCTATTTCGATACCGTGGAGCTGTACCCGGAGTGTGTGATCGCCGGCCTGGTCCTGCTGGCCATCGCGTTCGTGCGCGGACGCAGCCTGGCGGCCATGCCGTAATGGACGCCTTGATGCAGTGGGTCTCGCTGGCCGTCGAGCAGTTCAACTGGAGACAGCCCGGCTGGCTAAACCTGTTGCCGCTGGTGGCGCTGGCGGCGGCCTGGTGGCGGCATCGCGGCGGTCCCTCCCACAGCATGGCCCGTCGGCTCAGCCTGTATGCCGATATCCGCTTCTGGCCGCTGGTGGTGCGTGGCGCCGATGCCCGTGCACTGGCCAACCGGCCGCCATCACCCGGGACCGGCATTGCCCCGTGGATCGCCACCGGCCTTATCGTGATCGCCCTGGCGGGGCCACGCTGGCTGCACGAGAAACAGACGGTGTTCCGCGAGGGTGCCGATATCGCGGTCGTCATGGACATCTCACGCTCGATGGATACCCGGGACATTCCACCGGACCGCCTGACCCGGGCGAAGGAAGAGCTGCAGGACCTGTTGGCCAGGCTGCACGGCGACCGCGTGGCCTTGGTGGCGTTTGCCGGCCGGGCCTTCACCATCGTGCCGCTGACGGCGGACTATGGCGCCGTCGAGCGCTTCGCCGAGCAGCTGAGCCCGGACATGGTCACCGATCAGGGCAGCAACCTGGCCGCCGGCCTGCGGCAGGGTCTTGCGGCCCTCAGCTCGGCGCGCGGCCGGGGACGGGCCGTGGTGCTGTTGAGCGACGGCGAGGACCATGACCATGCGGCCGCCCTGGCCGCCGCGGCCAGGCTGGGGCGTGATGGCGTCCCCCTGTTCATCCTCGGGGTGGGTACGACCGAAGGCGGACTGATTCCGGCAGGTGACGGCAGGTTCGTGCACGACAGCCATGGCCGCACCGTGCTGAGCCGGCTGGAGGAGGAGCATCTGAAGGATCTGGCTCAGGCGGCGGGCGGAGTATATGCGCGGATCCGCTGGGATGATGCCGATTGGCAGGCGCTATACGACCATGGCATCGAGCGTATGGTGACACGGACGCGGACCGCATCGCGTTCAAGGGCGCGCTGGCGCGAGGAGTATGGATGGGCATTGTTTCCTGCCATGCTGATGTTCGGCTGGTGGTGGAGAGGGAGATTCAGGCAATGGCTGGCCTGATGCCTATTCGCTGGCCCGGCTGGCCATGGCCGTGCGCGTGCGTGGTGGTGCTGGCCTTGCTGGGCTGGCCCGCCCCGGCTTGCGCAGGCTGGTTTGTCCGCGACAACCAGATCGCCTTTGATCTGTCCCGGGAGGGGCATGATCGCCAGGCCCTGAAGCACTGGGACCGCAGCGCCGAGGGCTGGTACGGCAGGGGAACGGCCCTGTTGCACCTGGGACGGGCGCAGGAGGCCGAGCAGGCCTTCCGCCTGAGCCTGGCGCTGGCACCCCACAAGACCGGCTTTTCGGATCAGCGGGCAATGCCCGCGGAACGCAAGACCGGCTTCATGGCCAGCCTCTGGTATAATCTGGGCAATGCCCTGTATGCTCAGGGCAGGCTCGCCGAGGCGCGCCAGGCCTGGCTTTCGGCATTGCGTTTCCGGCCCGGCCATGCCAAGGCCCGCCATAATCTGGAGATTGTGGATCGCCTTCTGAAGCAACGGGAGGATGAGCCGCAGGCGCTGGCCGGCCTGACTGCGAACAAACGCAAGCAGGCGGGCGGCGACAAGTCGCCCAAGGGCGGGGCGCCGCAGCAACAGCAGCCGAACGTGCAGCACGGGCTGCTGCCGATGCACGGGCCGGGTTCGTCAGGCAAGGCAGGATCCCCCGGCGCGTCGGGTTCGGGAAAGAAGCAGGGCGGCACGGGCGCCTCCAGGATGGCATCGTCCAGGCAGGAGGGGCGCGGCGCGCCGCATCGGTCTTCCCATCCCGCTGCGCCGGGGAGCGGCCATGCGGCCGGGCAAGGCCGTGGACATCAACGCGCGCAGCCGCCCGGCGGCAAGGGCATGAGCCCCGCGCAGGCGTCGAAGGAGCTCGGAATGATCAATGAGGGGATCAGCGTGTTTCTGCGCCATCGCTTGCAGGAAAAGCCATCTGAGGCTGAGTCCGGATCCGGAGGCGAACCGTGGTAAGGCGGTGGCTTGCCGCCGGTGCGATGCTGTTGCTGCTTCCCGCCTATGCTGCCGGCGCGGAACTGGAGGCGACGGTCGACCACAACCGGATCGGCAAGAACGACATGATCCTGCTCGCCGTTCGCCTGACCGGAGATGACGGGAACTTCCAGCTCGACACCAGCCCGCTGGACAAGGATTTCTATGTCATCCCCAAGGGCAGCGGCCGCAAGGCCGGGGAATGGCGCGAACTGCGTTTCCAGCTCGGGCCGAGGCATGCGGGGGCCCTGACCATTCCGTCGCTGACGGCGACATTGCATGATCAGGTCCTGACCACCCGGCCATTCACCGTGACCGTGCTGAACCAGGCCGGCAGTGTCGATGACGCGCGTCTGTGGATCGAGACGCACATCGACCACGCCGCCGTCTGGCAACGGCAGCAGGTCGTCTACCGTTTCACCGTCCTGAGCACGAACCCGATCATGTCCCCCCGGCTGGTGCCGCCGGATTTCAGCGGCTTCAAGGTGACGGCCATCAAGGAGAACGTGCCCGGCGAGCGGGTCGTCGGCGGGCGCAGGGTGCAGACGACGGACTATGCCTACCTGCTGTTTCCGAAACAGTCCGGCGATCTTTCGATCCCGGGTCCGGTCATCAAGGCGACGCTGGTCCAGACGGCGAAGAGTTGGCGTGTTGCCGCCGGGCAGGCCAGCATCGGCGACGAAAAGCACGTGTTCCGCTCCAAGACGGCGACGGGAGCGACGCAGGATCTCCATGTCAGGGCGTTGCCGGCGGCGGCGAAGGGCCTGCCGGTCGGGGTGCTGTCGATCCATTCCGGCATATCCGAGGCCCAGGCCATTGCCGGTGAACCGCTGACCTGGACGGTCGATGTCCAGGGCACGGGGGTGTCGAGCGAATACCTGCCGGATCTGAAACCCATGATGAAGCTCGGCGGATCGTTCAAGACCTACACCGAAACCCCGGATATCTCCGTGACCAAGCGCCTGAGCGGGATGGTATCGAGCATGATATGGCGGCAGGTGGTGCTGCCGCAGAATGCGGGAGGATTGTCGCTGCCGGCGATCACGTTGTCCTACTTCGATCCGGTGCATGGCCGTATCGCTGAGGTGACGGCGCCGGCGGTGCAGTTGACCGTTTCGCCACCGCGGCAACAGGAAGGGGAGGTCGTGTTCCGGGCCGATCCGACCAGGCGCGGATACGGCGGGCTGCTTATGCAGGGGATCTCGCCCTGGTGGAAATGGATCGCCCTGGCGATGGCGCTGCTGTGGCTGGCGACACTGGCCCTGTGGCTGTTGCCGAGGCGTGGAATCGCCGGCTGGTTCCGGGGCAGGAAGCAACGGCGCGCATCGATGCGGCAGGTCCTGTCGGCCCGGGATGCCTTCGAGCAGTTTGCACGCATCAAGGCCATGCTGGGCCTGCCGGCGAGGCTTTCCCCGCTCGGTCTTCTGGAGCTGTATCCCCAATTGCACGACGAGCGGATCGGATCGTGGCTGGAGCGGCTCGAACAGGGGCGGTATGCCGCGGGCGATGCCGCGCCGCCGGTTCTGGATGACCGGGAAGTCCGCCGCATCCGGGCGATGATCTCCGAGCGGGATGTCGCCGTTCCGCGCGTCTTCCAAGCGCGAGAATTCGGGCGCATCGGTGTCGACGGCTAGGGCCGGCTAGGAGGGGGGCCCTCCCGTCAGCATCCGCTCGAGCTGGCTCCGGTTGCCGAGGATGTCGGCCAGGGTGTAGCGGTCCAGCACGTCCATGAAGGCCTTCCTGGCCTGATGCACCGCCCGTTTCAAGGCACAGGCCGCGGCGATCGGGCAGGTGTTCATCTCCTGATCAAAGCATTCCAGCAGGTTCATATGCGGCTCGGTCGTCCGCACGACGTTGCCGATCACGATCTCGTTCACGGGCTGCCCGAGGCGGATGCCGCCCGACTTGCCGCGTGTGGTGTGCACGTAGCCGGTCTGTCCGAGGTGGTGGACGACCTTGACCAGGTGGTTGCGCGAGATGCCGTAGGCCTCGGATATCTCGCTGATGGTCGCCTGATGCTCGGGCCTCATGCCGAGGTATACCAGCACGCGCAACGAATAATCGGTGTACAGGGTCAGCTGCATGTTCATAACATATATTCTATTGACATCTTTGTCCAGGGTACCTAATGTTGCATTTTATATACAGCTTATAGCGCTGTGTATTGAATGCATTACGAGGAGGAGATCATGAGCACTGTCTACGAACAACTGGGCGGCGATGCCGCCATCAACGCCGCGGTCGATATCTTTTATCGGCGCGTGCTGGCCGATGCCTACATCAAGCGCTTTTTCGAGGGCGTGGACATGAGCCGGCAGGCGGCCAAGCAGAAGGCCTTCCTGATCATGGTGACCGGTGGTCCGAACAACTACACCGGCAAGGACATGCGCGAGGGGCACAAGCGCCTGGTGCACGAAATGGGGCTGAATGACGCGCATTTCGATCATGTGCTGGCGCATCTGCGCTCGACGCTGGCCGAGCTCGGCGTCAAGCAGGAGCTGATCAAGACGGTCATCGATGTCGCCGAATCCACCCGCAGCGACGTGCTGGATCGCTGAGATGGGTATGGACGCAATCATCATCATCCTGTTGATCGCCCTGGTGGCGATCTTCGCCTTGGTACTCATGGCCGGAGCCCGGTGGGAACGGGAGAACGCCGGCAAGCCCGGAACCGTGATCTCCCGCTCCGAGCGCCAGTCCAAGCCTGAGTCCAAGGCGTCGTTGTATGACCGGCTGGGCGGTGAAGGTGCTGTCAATGTCGCGGTCGACGTCTTCTATCGGCGCGTGCTGGCCGACGCCTACATCAAGCGCTTTTTCGAGGGCGTGGACATGAGCCGGCAGGCGGCCAAGCAGAAGGCCTTCCTGACCATGGTGTTCGGTGGCCCGAACAACTACACCGGCAGGGACATGCGCGAGGGGCACAAGCACCTGGTCAAGATGGGGCTCGACGATACCCACTTCGATCATGTGCTGGCACATCTGCGTTCGACGCTGGCCGAACTCGGTGTCGGCGAGGATGGCGTCCAGGAGGTCATCGGCCTTGCGGAAACGACGCGCGACGACGTGCTGGATCGCTGACTGAAAGGGGGGAGAGGGCACGCTATGCCGACGATTGTTTATGAAGAACAAGCCTTCGCCTGTGAGGCAGGGGAATCGGTGCTGGATTGCCTGACGCGGCACGGCGTGCTCCTCCCGTCTTCTTGTCAGAATGGTGTTTGCCAGACCTGCATGATGCATGCGATCGATGGCGACATACCCGAAGCGGCCCAGAAGGGGCTGAAGGATACGCTCAAGGTGCAGGGCTATTTCCTGGCCTGCGTATGCCGTCCTCAGAGTGACATGGAAATCCGTCAGGCCGAAATCGAGGGTCGACGGCATGAAGGGAAGGTATCCGCTCTGGAGCGGTTGAATGCCGATGTCATGCGCCTGCGCCTACGTCCGAATATCCCATTATCGTACCAGGCTGGGCAGTTCATCAATCTGATCCACCAAAACGTGATACGCAGCTATTCCGTGGCCAGCCTTCCCCGGGAGGGGGAGCTGGAACTGCATATCAAGCTTGTGCCGAACGGGCGCATGAGTTCATGGGTCCATCAGGAACTGAAGGTTGACGATGACATCGCGTTCTATGGTCCGGCCGGTGATTGCTTCTATGTGCCGGGAAAACAGGAACAGCCGCTATTGCTTGTCGGTACGGGCACCGGCCTGGCACCGCTGTACGGCATCGTCCGCGATGCTGTCAGCCAGGGGCACTCGGGGGCCATCCATCTGTTTCACGGCAGCCTGCATCAGGATGGCCTGTATCTGGTAGATGCCCTGCAAGCGCTGGCGGCCGCTCACGAGAATATCCGATATACACCCTGTGTTCTGCACGGCGATGCACCGGACGGTGGGGCCGTAGGTTCGATCGACGATGTCGTGATGCAGGCCATGCCCGATCTTGCCGGCTGGCGCGTTTATCTTTGCGGCGATCCGGAGATTGTACGCAGGCTCCAGAGCAGGGTTTACCTGGGCGGGGCATCCATGCAGGAAATCCACGCCGACGCCTTTACATTCACGCCACACTGAGTAGTGATTCGGTTCGTGCCCCTGGATGAAGCCGGCAGTGGTTTCGGCTACCATGCGGGCCGAACGGAGAACACGCCATGGCCCTGGACATCTTGCCCGAACATTTTCGCGACCGTCGCCCGGTCCTGCTCATCATCATGGATGGCTGGGGCATGGGCTCGGGCGGGGCGGAGGACGCCATCGCCCAGGCGAACACCCCGAACTTCGATCGCCTGTGGCGGGACTATCCCCACACCCGCCTGCTGACGCACGGGCCCTATGTCGGCCTTTCCACGGCGCATGATCTCGGAGGTTCCGAGGTCGGCCATCTGACGATGGGCGCCGGCAAGATCCTCGACCAGGGACCGACCCGCATCACCAAGGCCATCGCCGACGGTTCGTTCTTCCGCTCCGAGGCCCTGCACACCGTTACCACGCATTGCCTCGATCACGGCAGCACCCTGCATCTGCTCGGCCTGCTCTCCGACGGCAATGTGCATTCGCATATCAATCATGCCCTGGCCCTGATCGAACATGCGGACCGGCAGGGCATCGCCCGCCTGCGCATGCATGCGCTGCTGGATGGTCGCGATGTCGGCATCCAGACGGCCCAGATCTACGTGGCGCAGATCGAGGAGGCCTTCGCGCGTATCAATGCCAGGCCGGGCCGCGATTACCGGTTTGCATCCGGTGGCGGCCGCGAGGCCATCACCATGGATCGCGATCACAACTGGGACAGGGTCCGGGAAGGCTGGGAGCTGCATGTGCATGGCCAAGGGGCGCATCGCTTTGCCAGCATGCAGGAGGCCATCGACCACTTCCGGGCCGAGACCCCGGGGCTGGTGGATCAGGACATGCCCGGGTTCGTCATCGTTGATGCCGAGGGGCAGCCGGTGGGGCCGATGCAGGACGGCGACGGCGTCATCAACATCAATTTTCGCGCCGACCGTGCCATCGAGATCACCGAGGCCTTCTGTCTGGACGATTTCGACGGTTTCGACCGCGGCCGGCGGCCACAGGTGTGCTATGTCGGCATGATGGTGTATGACGAGGACCGCAACCTGCCGGCGCTGCAGATCATGGGCCCGACCAATGTGGACGAGCCGTTCGGCAAGCGCATCCTGGAGCTGGGCATCCGCCAGTTCCGCCTGACCGAGACGCAGAAGTTCCCGCATGTCACCTTCTTCTTCAACGGCGGCTACCGTGAACCGCTCGATGCCAGCATGGAGGACTATATCCTGATCCCTTCCGACAAGGGGGTGTCCTTCGCGGACCGCCCGCGCATGAAGGCCGACAGTATCGCCGACAAGGCCGTGGAACTGATCGCCAGCGGGCGTTACGGCTTCGGCCTGATCAACCTGGCCAATGCCGACATGGTGGGCCATTGCGGGCGCATGGAGCCGGCGATCCAGGCCATCGAGGCGGTGGACGATGCCGTCGGCCGCATTGTCGGAGCCCTGCAGGAAGCCGGGGGCAGCGCCATCATCACCGCCGACCATGGCAATGCCGAGGTCATGCGCGTCAAGACGAAGGAGGGGGACGAGCCCAGCACCAAACACTCGCTGAACCCGGTCCCGTGCATCCTGTTCGATTCGGCCCAGGATCGTCCGTATGCCCTGCGTCAGCCCAGCGGCGGCAAGGATCCGGAGCGGGAGCCCGGCCTGTCGCACCTGGCGGCGACGTTGTTCGTGATGTTGGGCATGGCGCCACCGAAGGATATCAATCCTTCCCTATTCGAAGCGACGGACGTGTAATGCCAACTGGTTTTCAGGACTTCTCGTTGGCCTGATTCTTGAGGTACTCAAGCATGGATTCTTCCTTTTTCTTCGAGATGCCGCGCAGGATGACACCGGTGAAGATGATCAGGATCAGACCAAGCGTTTTCTCGTCAAGGATGTCTCCCACATCCACACTGACTTCCGAGTAACCAAGCACGGCTAGCATGACAGGGCTTATGGCGGCTACGATGGCGAAGCCCATGCCGACGAATCCGATTTTGAACAATGTCGAAGATTTCAATCCAGGCTCCTGTCCGTCGCTGTTTGATTACCAGGATGATTTCACTGCTTTGCTGGGGTCATGGCAAGCCCCGCGTTGGCGCATGTATGTGCTGAGTAGATCGCGGCCACGCTGTTCGTGATGCTCGGCCTTAGGCCGTCGGGGGCTATCCCTCCCTCGCTTATTGGAAATGCCGGCCGCATAAGCGGGGCACGCGTCAGTGCTTCTCCTCGCCCTGTTTTTCGAGATAGGCAAGGATGGATTCCTCTCGTTTCTTCCTGACGGCGAGGAAGATGATGGCACTGAAGAAGATCAGGACCACCGTTAGCACCTTCTCATTCACAACGGCGGCGACGCGGGTGCTGATCTCCGAGTTGCCGAACACGGCTACCACGATGGGCACCAGCACGAAAATGACGGATATCCCCGAGCCGATAAAACCAATCTTGAACAATGTTGAAGATTTCAATCCAGGCTCCTGTCTATGGTCGATGTTCGTTGGATCATCAGCGAGTCCGATGCGATCGCCTACTGAGGCCAAGTGATATTTCACCGCGTCGCCGCGCTCATGGCAAGGACTGCGTCGCTCCCCGTATGTGCTAGAACGTAATGGTGTGGATCGGCGTGGACTTGAAAGACAGGAGAGGCGGCTCATGCGCGCGCAGATGAACGAACACTGGCACCACTTGCCAGCCGAAGAGGTCCTCGATCTGCTGGCGAGCGATGGGGCCAAGGGGCTGGACAGCCTCGAGGTCGCCGACCGGCAGCGTACGTTCGGGCCCAACCAGCTGAGCCCCGGGCGGGAGCGTGGGCCACTGCAGCTGTTCGTGCAGCAGTTCAACCAGCCCCTGGTCTACATTCTGCTGATCGCCGGCCTGGTCACGGTCGGATTGCGCAAATGGGTCGATGCCAGCGTCATTATCGGGGTCGTGATCGTCAACGCCGTCATCGGGGCCCTGCAGGAGTCACGGGCGCTGAAGGCGATCGAGGCCCTGCGCCGTTCGATGACCAGCGAGGCCACCGTGCTGCGCGGCGGTCTCAGGCAGCGGATCGAGGCCCATGGGCTGGTTCCGGGGGATATCGTGCTGCTGCATTCGGGCGACAAGGTCGCCGCGGATCTGCGCCTGCTCGATACCCGTGGATTGCGCCTGGACGAGTCGGCGCTGACCGGCGAGTCGCTGCCGGTGGAAAAAGACGCCGCGGTGATGGCCCACGATACGCTGCTGGCCGATCGCAGGAACATGGCCTATTCGTCGACGCTGGTCACCTTCGGCACCGGCAGGGGCGTGGTGGTGGCCACGGGCGATGCTACCGAGATCGGACGCATCAGCGAGCTGATCGCCTCCACCGAGGTGCTGGCGACGCCACTGACGCGAAGGCTTGCCCGGTTCAGCCAGATCCTGCTCTATGCGATCATGGCCCTGGCCATCCTGACCTTCGTCGTCGGCATCCTGCATGGAGAATCGTGGTTCGAGATGTTCATGGCGGCCGTGGCCCTGGCGGTGTCCGCAATCCCTGAAGGCCTGCCGGCAGTACTGACGATCACCCTGGCCATCGGCGTCGGGCGCATGGCCCGCTCGAACGCCATCATCCGGCACCTGCCGGCCGTCGAGACCCTGGGCAGCACCACGGTCATCTGCTCGGACAAGACCGGTACCCTGACCCGGAACCAGATGACGGTGCAGCAGGTCCATGCCGGCGGACGCATGTACCGCGTATCCGGCATCGGCTATGCGCCGAACGGACGCTTCAGTCATGAAGGTGCCGGCTTCGAGGCGGCGCAACATCCCGTGCTGCGCGAATGCCTGAATGCCGGGGTGCTGTGCAACGACTCCGGGCTGCATCAGGTCGACGGCCAGTGGCGGATGGAGGGCGATCCGACCGAGGTAGCGCTGACGACCGCCGCGCACAAGGCGGGCATCGATCCCGAGGCGCTTCGCGCGCAATGGCGGCGCCTCGACGCGCTGGCCTTCGAATCCCAGCATCGCTACATGGCGACGCTCCATGCCTCGGATGGGGAGCGGCGGGTCTATATCAAGGGCTCCGTGGAGGCCATCCTGGCGCGATGCGCCGACGCGCTGGCCGACGACGGCGGCCATGCCGTGCTGGATCCCGGGGCATGGCAAAGCCGCGTGGAGGCCATGGCGGCGCAAGGCATGCGCGTGCTGGCCTTTGCCAGCAAGCCGATGCCCGAATCCGCCGATGGCCTGACCCATGCGGATGTCGAATCCGGCCTGAGCTTCCTGGGGCTGCAGGGTATGATCGATCCGCCACGGCCGGAAGCGGTGGCTGCGGTTCGCGCCTGCCGGTCGGCCGGTATCCGGGTCAAGATGATCACGGGCGACCATGGCACGACGGCGATGGCCATCGCCCGGGACATCGGCCTGATCGAGCCGGGAGATGCTGCGCCTCAGGTGCTCGGTGGCCGCGAACTGGCGGCACTGACGGACCAGGAACTGATCGATTCGGTCGAGCGGACGGTGGTGTTCGCGCGTGTGACGCCGGACCAGAAGCTGCGTCTGGTCGAGGCCCTGCAGGCCAAGGGGCATGTGGTGGCCATGACCGGGGACGGGGTCAACGATGCGCCGGCGCTGCGCCGGGCCGATATCGGCGTGGCCATGGGCGTCGGCGGTACCGAGGTGGCGAAGGAGGCCGCCGACATGGTGCTGGCCGATGACAACTTCGCCTCGATCGAGGCGGCGGTCGAGGAGGGGCGTGCCGTCTACGACAACCTGGTCAAGTTCATCGCCTGGGTCATGCCGACCAACCTCGGCGAGGCCCTGATGATCCTGGTGGCGGTCTTCGCCGGGATGGCCCTGCCGATTTTGCCGGTGCAGATCCTGTGGATCAACATGACCACCACGGTATTTCTCGGCCTGATGCTGGCCTTCGAGCCCAAGGAGGCCCGCATCATGGAACGGATGCCGCGCGATCCCGCAAGTCCCATCCTGACGCCGGAGATCATTGAGCGCATCCTGCTCGTGGGCGTGCTGCTGTTTGCCGGGGCCTATGGCCTGTTTGCATGGATGCTGGCCCACGGGGAGAGCGCGGCCGCCGCCCGCACGGCCGCCGTCAATGCCCTGGTGTTCGGCGAGCTGTTCTACCTGTTCAACTGCCGCTCCCTGCACGATTCGATGTTCCGGATCGGCGTGTTCTCGAACCACTGGCTGCTGGCCGGCGTGACGGGGATGGTGGTGGTACAGCTGGCATTTACCTATGTGCCGTGGATGAACCGGGCCTTCGGCAGCGAGCCGGTCGGGTGGCTGGCATGGCTGCTGGCCATCGCCGTGGGCATGGTCATTCATGGTGCGGTCGGAGCCGACAAGTGGCTGCGTCGGCGCCGGATGGCCGGTACGAATCCCGGCCGGCCGAAGGCTTGATGCCATCCGGCGTGCTATGCTGGATTTACGTCCCGCGTAACGGGACGAGGTTCTTGCTGACTTCAATCGAAGGGAGCTGTGTATGAAACGGATGTATGCATTGATCGCCGCATTCGGTGTTGCTTTGGCCCTGATGGCGGCCCAGGTGGCCAGCGCCGAGGACGAAGGCGCTCAGCAACAGGAACGCGAACAGGTGCAGGAAAAGAGCATGAAGCAGGAGCGAACCACCGGCTCGCAACTGATGACCCCCGAAGAGCGCCGCGAGCACCGGCGCGAGATGCGCACCAAAACCAAGGAGGAACGGGAGACCTACCGGCGCGAGCAGCATGAGAAGATGAAGAAGCGTGCCGAGGAGCAGGGCAAGACTCTGCCCGATAAGCCGCTCCCGCGCGGCTCCGGCCAGGGCATGGGTCGTGGCGGTGGCATGGGCCCAGGTGGCGGT
>CAZBLR010000032.1:0-16575 GCA_964492895.1 uncultured Zetaproteobacteria bacterium
TCGGCGGCGCTGACCTGGTTCGATTCGGCGGCCTCGCTGGCGGCCTGCCGCGGGATCGCCGACGTGGGGCATGCCGAGGTGCGTTTCCCGGCCATCGATGCCGGCTTCACGCCGGGCGACACCGACGGCGATGCACCCTATTTCCTGTATGTCGGCAACGGCCTGCCGCACAAGAACCTGCCGGTCCTGCTGCAGGCCCTCCGCGATCTTCCGGCGCGCCTGGTGCTGGTCGGCGTGCAGGGTGCCGATGCGCTGCTGGCGGGCCTCGATGACGGGCTGCGGGCGCGCATCGCCTGCCCGGAGGCGGTCGACGACGCGGCCCTGCTGCAGCTGTACCGTGGGGCCACGGCCCTGGTGCTTCCCTCCACCGCCGAGGGCTTCGGCTATCCGCCGCTGGAGGCCATGGCCTGCGGCACGCCGGCGGTGGTCTCCGATATCCCGGTGCTGCGCGAGACGACGGGTGGGGCGGCGATGCTGTGCGATGCGCGCGATGCCGGGGCCTGGCACCGGGCGATGGCTGCCATGCTGCAGCCCGGAGTGCGCGGGGAGTGGGCCGACAGGGGGCTCGCATGGGTGGCGCCGCTGAAGGCCCCGCTGGGCTGGACGGCGCATGTCGCCGATCTCGAGCGGCTGACGGAGGGTCGCTGATGTGCGGTTTCGTGGCCATCCGCGGCAGGGCCGGCGCCGGGGAGCTGGCGCGCATGGCCGGGGCCGTGGCGGCGCGCGGACCGGACGACCGCGGCGAGGTGGCGCTCGACGGCTTCGCCGCCATCCACCACCGCCTGGCCGTCGTCGGTCCGGATGCGCGCGGCCGCCAGCCGATGACCGTCGACGGCGTCACGGTGCTGTTCAACGGTTGCATCTACAACTACCCGGCGCTGCGCGCGCGTCTGGAGCAGGAGGGCGTGGTCTTCCGCTCGGAGGCCGACACCGAGATCCTGCCGCATCTGTACCGGCGCTTCGGCTTCGGCATGTTCGCGCTGCTCAACGGCATGTACGCGATCGCCATGTGGGATGCGCGCGAGCGCATGCTGGTGGTCGCCCGCGACCCGTTCGGCGAGAAGCCGCTGTTCGTCTGCGAGCAGGACGGGCGGGTGGGCCTGGCCTCGACGCTGACCGCCTTCGAGCACGGGGACTGGCGCCTGAGACCGAACACGGCCGCGGTGCGCGACATCCTCACGACGATGCGCGTGGAGGCGCCGGCCACGCTGTATCACGAGGTGCGCCAGCTGCCGGCCGGCTGTTACGCCGTGCTGCGGGACGGGGAGACGGCGTTGTCGCTGCGCCGCCATTTCCTGCTGCCGGAACCGGACCAGCCGCGCGACTGGGCGCCCGAGGAGCGCGACACCGTGCTGGGGGATCTGCTCGACGACGCCTTCCGCCTGCGCGCCCTGGCCGACCGGCCGCTCGGAGTGTTCCTGTCCGGCGGCATCGATTCCTCGCTGGTGGCCGAATCGCTGGCCCGCCAGCTGCCGCAGCCGCTGCACACCTTCTCGGTGCGCTTCAAGGGCGGGACCGCCGACTACGACGAGACGCCGCATGCCGAGGCGGTGGCCCGGCACATCGGCAGCCGGCATGCGGTGCTGGATGTCGATGCCGATGCGCACCGTTGCCTGGACGAACTGGCGTCGGCCTTCGACCAGCCGGTGGCCAATGCCGCGGCCCTGCCGACCTGGCTGATCGCGCAGGCCGCCCGTGAACATGTGGTGGTGGCCTTGTCCGGCGTCGGTGGCGACGAGCTGTTCGGCGGCTATCCGCGTTATCTGGGCATGCGCTGGCATGCGCGCCTCGGGCGGCTGCCCGGCCGCGGCCTGCTGCGTGCCGCGCTCCGGGCGATGGGCGATGGCGGTGGCAGCCGCAACCGTCGCGGCCGCCTGCGCCGCTTCGTCGAGGGCCTGGACCTGTCGGATGCCGAGGCCTACCGCCACTGGATGCGGACCAGCGAGGCCGCTTGGGATAGCATGTTCCGCCTGCCCGAGCCGACGATATCGGCGGGCCCATGGCCGTCGGCGGCCGAGGCGATGGACGGGCTCGAGGGGCTGCTGGCGCGTTACGGACCGGTACGCGGCGCCATGGCCTTTGACGCGCTGACCTATCTGGGGGACGACCTGCTGGCTCTGGGCGACCGCATGACCATGGCGCATGCGCTGGAGCTCAGGGCCCCGTTCCTGGATACACGGCTGCTGTCGATGGCCATGAGCATGGACGAGGAGGACATGGTGGCGGGGATGCCCTGGCAGGAACATCTGAAACAGGCCTTGCGGCGCGTGGCGCGCCGGCGGTTGCCGGCCGGGGCCGTGGACCGCCCGAAGCAGGGCTTCATGGCGCCCCTGAAGCACTGGCTGCGCGGCGAGTTGGCGCCCGAGATCGCAGCGATGGCCGATGCCGGGGCGCTGGGCGGGCTGGTGCGGCCCGAGTACGTGCGCGGCGAATGGGCCCGCCACCGGGCCGGGGAGGACCGCGCCGACATCCTGTGGGCGCTGCTCTTGATGGATCGCTGGATGCGGCAACGCGGCTGGGACTTCACATGACGCGGCGGGTGCTGCTGGTGGCCGATGTGTCGGCCGAGACCCTGCGCGGCGGGGCCGAGCGCATGCTCGGCCAGCATGCGCGGGCGCTGCGCGCGGCCGGCATCCCGTTCACGATCCTGAGCCGACAGCCCGAGCCGGATGCGCCGCTGTGCGTCACGATCATGGACGGCGTGGAGGAGCACCGGCTGCCCTACGGCGGCGACCGGGGCTGGCGCGGGCTGGCCGAGCTGCGGCGCGGCGCGAGCCGGTGGTGGCGGCAGCACGGGGCCGGTTTCGATGTCGTGATCGCCGAGCAGCCCTTCGTGATGTGGGCGCTGGTGCAGGCCGGTTGCCGCCTGCCCACCCTGCAGGTCTGCTACGCCTTCGCCTTCGAGGAGTACGCCACCCGCCACGGCCTCGACTGGCACTGGCGGCATGCGCTGGCGGCGGCGGCGATGCGGCGGCTGGAGGGGGGGCTGTACCGGCGTGCCGCCGGGCTGTTCGTGCTCAGCGACTACACGCGCCGGCGCCTGGGCGCAGCCTTCGGCATCACGGACGGCATCACGGTGTCCGGCGGCGGCAGCGATCCGGTCGGCGATGCCCTGTTCTCGGCGCGCGAGCGCCTGCGCACCGAGCTCGGCTGGGACGGACCGGTGGCGGTGACGCTGCGCAACCTCGTGCCCCGGACCGGCGTGGACCTGCTGGTGCAGGCCGCGGCCGCGCTGCGTTACGACCGGCCGGACCTGCGCTGGGTCGTCATGGGCACCGGGCCGCTGCTGCAGCCGCTGCAGCGCCTGGTGTCGGACCTCGGCATCGGCGACCGCATCACGTTCACCGGCTATCTGGCCGAGGACGAGGTCAAGCGGCGGCTGGTGGCGGCGGACCTGTTCATGCTGCCGACCCGGGCGCTGGAGGGCTTCGGCCTGGTCACCGTCGAGGCCAATGCCTGCGGCCTGCCGGTGGTGGCCACCCCGGTCGGGGCCAATGTCGAGGTGATCGGCTCGATGCCCGCATCCAACCGCCTGGCGGAGGATGTCACGCCCGAGGCGCTGGCGCGGGCCGTCGATGCGATGCTGGGCGAGCTTGCTGGCGCCGATGTCGAGGCCATGCGCCGGGAGCTGCGCGCTGGCGCTTCGCGCTACGACTGGGCGCATCACGACGCGCGCTTCCTGCAATGCCTGCAGGAGATGGGGGCCTGCTAACATAAGATTCGAACGAAGCGCTGCCACCCGCAATGGGGCCAGGCAAGGCGTGAGGAGAGATGTTTGGTACATCCAAATGAGCGACGAGCAACGCGGCATGGCCCCATTGCGGGCGCAGCCCTGCGGGACGGGCCATTTTTCCGTCCTGCGTCGTTATGGCTCGCTGGTGTGCAGCAAGCACACGGCGCTCGCCATGCCTTGCAGAACCGAAAAAATGGCTGCGTCGCTACGCTCGAATCTTATGTTAACAGGCCCTAGATGCGCATCCTGCACCTGATCACGCGCATGGACCGCGGCGGCTCGGCCGTGAATACGCTGAACTGTGCCCTGGCACAGCAACGGGCCGGCCATGCCGTGCATCTGGCCATGGGGCCGGGCACGGAGTCCGGGATGTCCGCCGGGGAGCAGCAGGCCGTCGAGCGTGGACTGGATGCGTTCCGGGATGCCGGCGGCAGCGTGCATGAACTGACCGGCCTGCTGCGCCGTCTCGGCGCCCACGACCTGCGGGCCTGGCGCCAGATGCGGGCCCTGATCCGTGCCCTGCGCCCGGACGTGGTGCATACGCACACCTCCAAGGCCGGGGCCCTGGGGCGCCTGGCCGCCTGGGGACAGGTGAAGGCGGTGGTGCATACGCCGCACGGCCACGTGTTCCACGGCTATTTCGGTTGGGCCAAGACAAGACTGTTTGTCCTGGCCGAGCGCCGGCTCGCCCGGCGCTGCCATGCCCTGGTGGCGCTGACCGTGGCTGAGCGCGACGAGCATCTGGCGCTTCGCATCGGCAAGCCCCGGCAATGGCACGTGATCCCGAGCGGGGTGCCGGTGCGCGCGCTGGCAGCGGCCGTGGCGCGGCACCGGGCGGAGATGGGCGATGCGCCGACGGCCTGGCGGGCGGTGTCGGTCGGCCGCCTGGTGCCGGTCAAGGGCATGGACCGGCTGCTTCGGGCCTGGGCCCATGTGCAGGCCGAACGGCCGGGGGCGCGGCTGACCATCGTCGGCGACGGCCCCGAGCGCGCGGCGCTGGAGGCCATGATCGACGACATGGGCCTCGCCGGCAGCGTCGAACTGGCCGGCTGGCAGGATCCCGTGCCCTACCTGGCGGCGGCCGAATGCTTCGTGCTGCTGTCGCGCAACGAGGGCATGGGGCGGGCCGTGGTGGAGGCGATGGCGGCCGGCCTGCCCTGCATCGTCTCCGATGTCTGCGGCCTGGCCGAACTCGTCGATCTCTCGGTCGGCGAGGTCGTGGATGCCGACGATGCGCCGGCCGTGGCCCAGGCCCTGCTCCGTCCCCGCGATGCGGGCATGCGCGAACGCGCCAGGGCCCGGGCCGACGGGTACGCGGAGGAGGTCATGGTGGCGCGGCTTGCGGCCCTGTACCGGGAGCTCGCGGCATGAAGCGGCTGGCGTTGCCGGCATTGTTGGTGATGGCCATGCTGGCCGTCGCCGGCCAGGCCCGGGCCGATGATGGCGGCCTGGCGGTCCACCGCCTGTTGCTGGACGTGCGCAGCACGCATTCGGACGGCGAGTTCGACGTGGATACGCTGGTGAAGATGTCCGGGGCCCGAGGCATCGACACCCTGGTCGTCACCGACCATGACCGCAAGGGTATCCGCCTCGGCCCGGCCCCGGTGGCGAACTGGATCGGCTGGACCGTCGACCGGCGATCGCTGTACACCACGGGGCTGACGCCGTTCTTTGCCGATCTGGAGCGCGCCGGCGCCCGCCATCCGCGCATGACCCTGCTGGCCGGCACCGAATCGACCCCCGGCTATGCCTGGAGCGGCATCCCGTTCGTCAACCTGACCCTGCACGATGCCGAGCGGGCCCTGATCACCGTCGGCGAAACGCGTCCGGCGCAGATCAGGGGTCTGCCGAGCTACGACCTGCGTTATGCGCGGGGTTCGGCGGCGCTGGGCGTCCTGCTCTGGGGCGGGCTGACCGGCGGCCTGATGCTGTGGCTGCTGCGCCGGGGCCGGCGGGGCGGAGCCGTGGCCGTGGCCCTGACGGCCGCGATGCTGGCCCTGGTGGGGTGGCTGCATACGCCGGCGGATGCCGATGCCGCGTTCATCCGCGCGGCACGGGGGGAGGGGCTGTTCGTGATCTGGGCGCATCCGGGCACCCATTCCGGCGTGCGCCCGGGGCCGTTCGGGGTGCGCCTGGACACGCCGCCGTATCCTGGGCGCGTGTTCCGCCCGCCGCTGGCCGATGCCTTTGCCGCCGTGTACGGCGACAGTGACCACCTTGCCGAGCCCGGCGGGCCCTGGGACGTCGAGCTGGCCGCCTATCTGCGGGGAGCGCAGCCCAGGGCCGTGTGGGCCGTGTCCGCCGGCGATTTCCATGCCCAGGGCGAGGCGAACGAGACCCTGGGCAATTTCCCGATGGACCTGTGGACGGCGGATCAGACCCCCGCCGGGGTGCTGACGGCCATGCGGCGCGGGCATATGGTGGCCTGGGGGCTGCCCGGGGGGCGTAACCTGGCTTTCGCCAGCCTGGGCTGCGAGCTCGCCGACGGGCGCCTGTTGCCGCCGGGCGGCGAGGCCGCGGCCGGCGGCCGTGTCTCCGTCGTCGGCCTGCTGTCCGAACGCCCGGCGGCCAGGCCCGGCGCGCGCGCAAGCTGGCCGGTGCAGCTGATCGTCGACGGGCGGGTGGTGGCGATGCCGACGCTGACGCTGGGCCTGCCGTTCCGCTGGCCGCTCTCGCTGGCACCGGGGGCCCATGCCGTGCGCCTGCGTCTGTGGCAGGGCGCGGTGCGCATGCTTTCCAATCCCTTCCTGCTCAGGGTGCCGCGATGATGGTCGCCATCCATCAGCCCAATTTCCTTCCCTGGCCGGGGTTCTTCCACAAATGGCAGGCTGCCGACGCCTTCGTGATCCTCGACACCGTGCAGTTCCACAAGAACGAATGGCAGAACCGCAACCGCATCAAGACGGCGCAGGGTGCCCGCTGGCTGACCGTGCCCGTGACCTATCGCTTCGGCCAGCAAATCCGCGAGGTGGGCATCGCCGCCGGGCCCTGGGCGCGCAAGGCCTCGGCCACCGTCGAGCAGGCCTATGCACGAGCCCCGTTCCTCGCCGACATCTGGCCCCGGGTCGCGGCCGTATTGACCCGCGGCCAGACCATGCTGTCGCCGCTGAACGTGGCGCTGATCCGCGAGCTCGGGCGCATGGCGGGATGCACCGCACCCTTGCATCTGGCCTCCGAGATGCGCACGTCCGAGGAGGATCCGACGCGTCGCCTGGTGGGGTTGTGCCGGGAGCTCGGCGCCGATGCCTACCTGTCCGGCCGCGAGGGGCGTCATTACCTGGAACGGGCGCCGTTCGCCGATGCGGGGCTGGATTTGTGGTTCCAGGAGGTGGAGGCTCCGGTCTATCCCCAGCTGCACGGTGCATTCATATCGCACTTGTCGATCCTGGATATGCTGTTTAACGTCGGAGGGGAGGCGGCGGATATCGTCCGCGGCATGGGAGGAGTGGGCAGATGAAGAGGGTTCTGGCGCTGGCACCGCATCCGGACGACATGGAGATCGGCTGTGCCGGCACGCTGGCGGCCTACGCGGCGCGTGGAGCCGAGATCCATCTGTTCGTCGCCACGGCCGGCGATGTCGGCGGCGATGCCGACGTGCGCATGCGCGAACAGGAGGCGTCGGCAAAGCTGCTCGGCATCCGCCGCGTGTTCTGGGGCGGCTTCCCGGATACGCATCTGCCGGACCATGCCAATGCCCTGCTGGCCAGGCTCGAGGAGGTCATGCGCGAGGTCGATCCCGACCTGGTGCTGGTCAATCATTGCCTGGACACGCATCAGGACCATCGAACCATGGGCGAGGTGGCGAACTCGGTGACCCGCTATGTGCCGAACGTGCTGGCCTACGAGACGCCGTCGTCCGAATCCTTCCAGCCGACGGTGTTCATGGATATCCAGGATACCCTGGAGTTGAAACTGAAGGCCCTGGAGGCGCATGCCTCGCAGATCGACCAGACCCATGTGCGCCTGAGTATCGTCGACATCGCGCTGGCCACGGCGCACTTCCGCGGCGTGCAGGGCAAGCTGAGCTGCGCCGAGGCTTTCATGCCGGTACGCATCCGGCTGTAGCGTTCCCATGATCCCGCATTCGCGTCCGCGCTTTGGCCCCGAATTCGAGGCCGCCCTGCTCGACGTGCTGCATTCCGGCCGGGTGGTCATGGGTGAGCGGGCCCGGCACCTGGAGGCGGCGATTTCCGGGCGCCTGGCACAGCCGCACGTGGTCGTGACCGATTCGGGCAGCAGCGCCCTGATGCTGGTGCTCAGGGCCATGCGCATGCAGGGCCGGCTCGCGCGGGTCGGCATTCCGGCCTATGTCTGCAGCTCCGTGCCCTATGCCGTGCGGGCGGCGGGGGCCGAGCCCGTGGCCATGGATTGCGGGGCGGACCTGCGCCTGCATGCCGAGTCGGCACGCAGGCGGGCGCGTGAGCTGGATGCCGTGGTGCTGGTGCATCCGTTCGGCATGGTCGAGCCGCTGGCGGCTCAGGACTGGCCCTGTCCGGTCATCGAGGACGTGGCGCAGGCCGCGGGCGCCGAACTGGCCGGCCGCCCGGTCGGCGGCTTCGGGGCGTTCGCGATCGGCTCCTTCCACGCCACCAAGCCCTGGGGCGGCGCCTACGGCGGCTTCGTCGCCGGTGCCGACGAGACGGTTCTGGAGCGGGTGCGCACGATGCAGGAACCGGACCGCTCCGATCGCTGGGACGGCTATGCCGGGCATCACCAGCTGTCCGAGCTGCATGCGGCGATGGCCCTGATCCGCCTGGACTGGGTCGCCGACGAACGCGCGCAGCGCCAAAGGCTGGCGCTGCGCCTCGACGAATGCCTCGCCGAACTGGCCGCCCAGCCGCTTGCGGGCCGGCACGACGGCAATCATTTCCGCTATATCGTGCGCACTTCCGGCCGGGCCGACGAGGCCATCGGCCTGCTGCAGGCCCATGGCGTCGGTGCCGCCAGACCCGTGCCGGCGCTGTGGATGCCGGAACCGGCGGCCCCGCCGGGCGCCGGCGCGGCCTGGCGCGACTGCGTATCCCTGCCCATGCTGGCGGACATGAGCGAGCAGGAGATGCGGGCGATGAAGGAGGCGCTGCAGCATGCGTTCGCTGGTTGATCATCCTGCGATGAGGGTGGTCGCCCTGATCGCCGGCATCGGCCTGGGCATGCCCTGGCTGCCTCATGGCGGGCTGTGGCTGATGGGCGGCAAGCTCGTGCTGACGGCCGCACTCCTGACCTACGGGCTGATGCCGCTGGCCATCCGCCTGGCTGCGCTGACCGGCGCGCTGGACCGTCCGGGCGCCCGGCGCAAGCATGCCGAGCCCACGCCGCGTCTCGGCGGCGTGGCCATCCTGGTGTCCGTCAACCTGACCCTGCTGCTGGGCTTCAATTTCTCCATGCAGCTCAAGGGCGTCTGCATCTCGGCGCTGATGGTGGCGCTGCTGTCGCTGTGGGACGACATCCGCGGACTTTCGGCCGGGGTCAAGCTGCTGGGGCAATTGCTTTCCCTGGCGGTGCTGATCGTCTCCGGTGTGCACGCCGAGCTGTCCCCGGACGTGTGGTGGGGATCGGTGATCGAAACGGTGATCACGGCCCTGTGGGTGATCGGTATCGCCAACGCCTTCAACTTCCTGGACGGCATCAACGGCCTGGCAGCGGCCCTGGCGGCCGCCACCTGCGCCCTGCTGGCGCTGCTGGCCTGGGACAGCCACCAGCGGTACATGCTGATGATCTGCCTGGCGGTCATGGGCAGCGCCCTGGGCTTCCTGGTCGACAACGCGCGCTACGCGCGGCCGCCCCGCAGCTTCATGGGGGATGTCGGCAGCATCTACCTGGGCTGGATGATGGCGGCACTGGCCGTGATGGGGCACTGGTCCTCCGAGGGCCCGTGGAAGGCCTATTCGGCACCGCTGCTGATCTTCTCGGTGATGATCTTCGACATGGTGCACACGACGGTGGCGCGCATCTGGCGCGGCGATGTGCGGAGCTTCCGCCAGTGGATCGAGTACACCGGCCGCGACCATCTGCATCACCGGCTGATGGCCATGGGCATCACCGAGGCGCACGCGGTGCTGATGGTCGTGGCCTTCTCGCTGATCATGGGCCTGTCGGCGCTGGCCCTGCTGCACGGCACCCGATTCGGGGTCGGGCTGCTGCTGGCGCAGGCGATGGTGTTCTACGGCGTGCTCACCGCGCTGATGCTGCGCCGCCCATGAACCCCCATCGATGAAGGATCGCGAGGCCGGATGCGAAGCGATCGTGGCGCGCTGGCGGCGCCTGTGTGCGGAGCTCGATGCGCACGGGGTGCGCCTGATCGCCGTATCCAAGTACGCACCGGATGCGGCGGTGACCTGCCTGGCGGCGGCCGGGCAGGTGGACTTCGGCGAATCGCGGCCGCAGCAGCTGCGCGACCGTGCCGAGCGCTTCCCGGGTGCGCGCTGGCACATGATCGGCCCCTTGCAGCGCAACAAGGCCAGGTATATCGGCCGCCATGCCGCCATGTGGCACAGCCTCGAGGACATCGATACGGCCCGCGAGGTGGCCCGGCATGTCGAAGGGCGGCGCCTGCCGGTGCTGATCCAGGTCAATATCTCGGACGAGCCGCAGAAGCATGGCGTAGCGCCGGATGCGGTGCCGGGGTTGCTGGCCGGGCTGCGCGGGATTCCACAGCTCGAGGTGATCGGCCTGATGGGCATGGCCGCCCGGCAGGGGGATGCCCGCGCCGCGTTCGCCCGGCTGCGCGACTTGCGGGACGGGCTTGCCGATGCGAGCCTGCGCCAGCTTTGCATGGGGATGAGCGGCGATTACCGCATCGCCGTGGAGGAAGGCGCGACGATGGTGCGCCTGGGCTCCGTGTTGTTCGGGGCGGAGGTTTAGTCTGTGAAAAAAGGGAAGACATCCATGCAATCGATCAATATCGGATTCATCGGCGGCGGCAACATGGCCGAGGCGCTGCTCGCGGGGCTGATCCGCGCCGGCCACCGGCCGGACGCCATCCGCGTCTCGGATGCCCAGCCCGGGCGGATTGCCGAGCTGCGCGGGCAATACGGTGTCGACGTGGAGGCGCACAACGGGCCGGTGGCCGCCGGGGCCGACGTGCTGGTGCTGGCGGTCAAGCCGCAGCAGATGAAGGCGGCGCTGGCCGGCCTGGGCGCCGAGATCCGCGCCGGCACCACGGTGATCAGCATCGCCGCCGGCGTATCGCTGGCGAGCTTGCGCGAATACCTCGGTCGTCAGGACCTGACGATCGTGCGCGTGATGCCGAATACGCCGGCCCTGGTCGGCGCCGGCATGTCGGTGCTGTTCTGCGAGGAAGAGGACGGGGAGCATCGCCGCCGGGCCGAATACGTGCTCGGCGCATCGGGCGACACGGCCTGGGTCGGCCAGGAGCGCATGCTGCATGCGGTGACCGCGATCTCCGGCAGCGGCCCGGCCTACTTCTTCCTGCTGGCCGAGATGATGGCGGCGGCGGCCATCGGTCTCGGCCTGCCGGAGGAGCTGGCCGAGAAGCTGGTGGTGCGCACGGCCTTCGGGGCCGGCTGCATGCTGGCCCAGACCGGCCGCACGCCCGAGCAGCTGCGCCAGCAGGTCACGAGCCCGGGCGGCACCACGCAGGCGGCGCTGGACGTCATGTACGACAAGGGCCTGCCGGATATCGTGCGCAAGGCGATCGGTGCGGCCCAGAAGCGTTCCGTGGAGCTGAGCTGAGTGTATCTGGTCGGTTATTTCCTGCAGGCGCTGGCCGGACTGCTGCACATGGTACTGGTGCTGGCGGAGATTGTGGTGATTGCGAGAGCGGTCCTGTCCTGGGTCTCGCCCGATCCCTACAACCCGGTGGTGCGCATCATCACCCAGCTGTCCGAGCCGATGCTGTACCCGGTGCGCCGGCGCGTGCCGTATCTGAGCGGTGTTGATCTGTCGCCGATGATCGTGATCCTGGTGCTGGTCTTCCTCGACAACTTCCTGGTGCCGAGCCTGCAGCGCCTGGCCTTCGGCCTGCTGCACTGAAGCCGCTGGACCTTCTCGCCGGCGTCGTCAGCGAAGGGAAGGACGGGCTGTACCTGCAGGTGCACGCCCAGCCGGGCGCCAAGCAGGCGGCCCTGCGCGGCCTGCACGGCGATGCCGTCAAGATCGCGGTCAAGGAAGCGGCGCAGGACGGCAAGGCCAATGCGGCTATCGCGGCCTTCGTCGCCAAGGAGCTCGGCCTTCCGAAGCGCGACGTCGAGGTGGCCTCGGGCCACACCTCCCGCAGCAAGCGCCTGTTCATCCGCGGCGACGCCGCCGATCTCCTCCATCGCATCGAGGCCTGGCTTGCCTAGGCTCTTGTGTTGTGACAAAGATGTATGATTGCAAGACCTGACCCTAAAGCTCACAAATGATTCTTGGATCATTTGTTTGGAATGCTCCGGATTATTTCATTGACCATTGGCTGCTGGCTAGACACAAATTGTTCGGAGATCAGGTCCTTGGATAACCAGTTGGCGGATACGAGCTTGAGTCGGTCATATGCAACTTGCGCGCGCTCGAATTCTCCTGCTTCTGCCAAACCGGAAAGCATGAGAATGGCAATATAATATGCCGCCTCATGTTCATTGAACCCCTTTTTCCATGCGATATCTAATGCATTCAGTGTTTGAGTGCCCCCTACATTTTCCAGAGAAAACTCGAATGCCTGAAAAAGGCGTACGACTGTCGCATTGAATCTTCTTTTACGACTGAAAAACACACGCCTCCCTCGGAGTCCAACTCCATGTTGCCCTTACTATGCAGGTGATAAAGGGTAGCGTCCCCTTTATCGGACTTGGCTGAGTTTAGCCGCTTTCGGTCATTCGGTATTAAGTATCGTGTCCCCATAATTTCCGTCTTTCAACTTATCCCAATTTTCTCGCTGCAGGGGCGGCCTTTTTGCGGTTGCATGGGGTTGTTCAGTACCCCTTGGCTAGCTAGGCTAGTTCCATGTTTCGGGGGTGAAGAGTGGCCAAGTCCGAAAAAACCTACGCTATTGATCCAATGTCACCCGATGATGCGGCTGATCTCGCTAAGATCGTCGATGAGGCCTCGTGTAATTTCAGAGGCAATCTGGCGGAATTAGAAAGCGCAATAGGCATGCTGTATCTAGGTGGCCTGTTTGGCTGGAAAGTCCTTGTCCTCATCCATAACAAGAGAACCATTCGAAAGTATGAAGAGATCCTTGGTATCAATATTCGGGAATACTTCCCGGAAGAGGGTCCCTTGGCTGAAAAGTCGCTTGGATATACTGCGGCCAAAAAGCTCGGAGGGTTTTGGAAGGCCGTTAGCGGCGAGGTCAAAATCGAAGGGCGCAGAGAAATCGAGTAAAAGGGTACCCATAACCCATTGATAGAGGGTATCTTGTACCCCTTTAATTAGAGGGTAATAGATACCCATGATTGAACGCGTCTGCGTTATTGGGGTCAGGGCTTGAAAGTTGAATCGAGGGAGGGGGCAGTCAGCCCTTGTCCTTTTGAGCGCGGTGGTGCATGGCACGGATGCGGATGACGTCGGCGAACATGCGGGCCGGATCAGCCAGCATGCGCACCTTCGAGTTCGGTTCGTTGACCCAGCGTACCGGGATCTCGGCGATGGCATAGTCGAAGGCAATCGCCAGATAGATCGCCTCCACGTCGAAGCTGAAGCCGTCGAGCTTGGCCGCGTTGAAGATGTGGCGGGCGGCATCGGCGGTGAAGGCCTTGAAGCCGCACTGGGTATCGTCCATCGACAGACCGACGATGCTGCGCATGATCAGGTTGAAGCCCTTGCCCATGTGCTCGCGCAGCCAGGACTGGTGCACCTCGATGTCCGACTCGGGATGCTGGCGCGAGGCAATGACCACGTCGGCCCCTTTCGCCATGGCATCGAACACCTTCTCGACCTCCCGCACATGGGTGGAATGGTCGGCATCCATGAACAGGCGGATATCGCCGGTGGCCTCGAGCATGCCGCGGCGCACCGCCGCCCCCTTGCCCTGGTTCGGCTGCTGGCTCACGAGATGCACGCGCGGGCTCTTCGCCTGCCATTGGCGCACCACGTCCGCCGTGGCGTCGGTGCTGCCGTCATCGACGACGAGCAACTCGTAATCGTCCGGCAGGTGTGCATCCAGCCAGGCGCTTGCCTGCTCCAGTGTCGCCGGCAGGCGCGCCGCCTCGTTGAAGGCGGGGATGACGACGGACAGCCTCATGGCCTGGCGGCCGGCGAGGGCGCGAGGTAGAGCAGGAAGCCGCCGCGGTCAAAGGCCGGCGCCGGCAGATGCAGCCCGGCCAGCCGGCCGGCGCTCTCGGTGCGCAGCACCAGCGCATACGGCGGCTTCAGCTTCGCGGCCAGGGTCGCGGCATCGGAGACGATGCGGTAGTTGCGCCCGGCATAGAAGGACACCGACGGGGCATTCAATTCAAAGCTGAACACGGGCACTTGCGGCGGCAGCTGGCGGATGCGGGCGGCGATGTCCATCGTGGGCGTCTGCATCAGGCGGCCGGCGAAGCCGCCGACGCCGACCAGGAGCGCCGTCTGCAGCACCAGGCCGAGCACGACGAAGCGCACGGCCAGCCCCGACAGTTTCCTGTGCCTGCCGTACACGGCGGCTGCGAGCGCCACGAGCACGGCGGCGCCGGCCACGGCGATCAGCGGAGAGGGGGTGATCGGTTGGGCCACGATGGCCATGGCGCGCGGGTTGTGCACCAGCTTCGTCAGCAGCGGGTAGATCCACGGCAGGGCGGTGACCGCCAGCCCGACGGGCAGCAGCACCGCCAGGCTCAGGCCGCGGATCAGTCTTCCGGACACGCCGCCGTCCGTGGTGGCGGCATATACCAGGGTCGCCAGGCCCAGCGCCAGGCCCGGGTAGATGCTGGAGATGTAGTGCGGCAGCTTGGTCTGGGCGAAGCTGAACAGCACGATGACCGCCAGCACCCAGACGACGGACAAGCGCAGCAGCGATTGCCATGTGTCGTCATCGGTACCGTCGGTACGGAAGGCGCGGCGGAAATAGGCCGGCAGCCAGCCGATCCACGGCAGGCAGGAGACCAGGAACACGACCAGGTAATAGCTCCAGCCGCCGCCGTGGCCCTGCATCGGGTGCAGGGCGCGGCCGATGTTCTGCACCACGATGAAGTCGTACAGGAAGGCCGGGCCGTTCTGGATCAGGATCAGCAGGTACCAGGGCGTGGCCGTCAGCAGGAACAGGCCGAGGCAGGGCAGCCACGGGAAGCGGGTCGCACAGCCGCGGACGTCGCCGGCCCACAGGCGGTCCAGGCCGATGATCAGCAGCGGCACCACCACGCCCACCGGCCCCTTGACGCTGACCGCCGCCCCCATGGCCGCGGCCATGGCGTAGGCCAGGCGCGGGCTGCCGCCCCGGATCCACAGCGCGTAGCTGACGAGGGCGGCGGCGATGAAGAAGTTCAGCACCGAATCGAGAATGGCCGCGTGCGCCAGCAAGGCCACCTCGAGCATGCTCAGGAAGATCGCCGCGGCCGTCAGGCCGAAGCGCCGATCCTTGAGGCGCGAGCCCGCGGCGAACAGCACCCAGGCGGTCAGCAGCGTGAACAGCGCGGACGGCAGGCGGGCGGCGAAGGCGTTGTCGCCGAACAGCTTGAAGGACAGGTCCATCAGGTAATAGGTGAAGGGCGGCTTCTCGAAGAACTGCATGCCGTTGGCCGTCGGCACGATCCACTGGCCGTGGTGCATCATGTCCAGCGCCGTCTGCGCGTAGACCGTCTCGTCGTAGTCGAACAGCGGCGCCAGGCCCAGGGTCGGCAGGGTCAGCAGTGCCCAAGACAGCAGGAGCAGAAGCGGATAGATTGGGCTGCGCAGATCCGGGGAGGGTGTCATCGGTCGCCTTGTCGGTGAGGATTAAGCAAGCGCTCGCGGATAATCTATATCGATCGTACCGTGGATGCATCCGCGGACATGCGCACAAGGGGAAACGGCGATCTTGAACCGCAAGGCGATGATGGTGGCGATCAAGCTGGGCATCACGGTGCTGCTGCTGGCGGCGGTGCTGGCCTATGTCGACCTGCATGCGCTGTGGCAGCGGGTGCGTTCCGTCGACCCCTGGTGGCTGTTGTGGGCCTGGTGCTGCCTGGTCGTCGGCTATGTGCTGTGCGGCATCCGCTGGGCCTGGATGGCCGAGGGCCTGGGCCTGACGGTGTCGATGCCGCGCAAGATCCGCCTGTATTTCCTCGGCATGTTCGCCAGCCTGTTCTTGCCGTCCACGATCGGCGGCGATGTGTTGCGCGGCATCCTGCTGGCCAAGGGCGAGGGGCGCACGGGGGCCGGCTGGCAGGCCACGGCCAGCGTGCTGCTGGACCGCATCAACGGCCTGTATGCGCTCTCCCTGCTGGTCAGCCTGGCCATGCTGGCCTTCCACTGGCCGTTGCTGTGGTGGCTGGGCTGGTTCGGCGGCGTGGCGGCCATGTGGATCGGCCTGGCGCTGTATCCGCGCCTGCACGACCGCATCCCGGCGCGCTTCGCGTCCATCCGCAGCCTGCCCATCGGAGACCCGCGCCTGAATGTCCGCTGGTGGCGAAGCCTGCCGGTGTCGTTCGTTTTCCAGGTGCTGATCGTGCAGGCGCATGTCTTTCTGGGCATGGCCGTGGGCCTGCACATGAGCTGGGCGGCATTCGCGGTGATGGTCGGCCTGGTCGGCCTGATGGCCTTCGTGCCGATCTCGCTGAACGGGCTGGGCGTGCGCGAGGCCGGCTATGTCGGGTTTGCCGTGTACTTCGGTGCCGACGCTTCGGCGGCGGCGGCGATGTCGGTATTGTGGCTGGTGGTGCTGAGCCTGGCCTCGTTGCCGGGCGCCGTGGTGCTGTGGCGCGTGGGCGGACTGCGCAGCCTGCGCTAGG
>CAZBLR010000033.1:0-16351 GCA_964492895.1 uncultured Zetaproteobacteria bacterium
CGCCCGCGTCGCGACTACTAATCAATCGGATTTCCGATCGTTCGAAGGGCCCGCAGACGCGGGCCCTTTTTTTTGACTCGGGCCTTCCGTGGCCCTCGCCCTTTCAGGGCGGCCTGTGGCCGTCCAAATCGGCGCTCCTGCCGATTTGTGTCCTCGCTAGCAGACTGCCGAGACCAATGTTCGGCATCGGCCGCGGCCATCCTCAACCGCCCCTGTAATGCAATACCGTTTTCCGTTCTTCTTTGCGCGCCCAAAGAAGAACCAAGAAAGGGCGCCCGCAGGGCCGCCGCTTTATCCGCCTGGCCGGGCCGCGAACGGGCGCAAAATAGAGCACGAATTTTGCGCTGATCCGTCCGCTTTCCCCGGCCAGTCGGCGCTGCGGCAGGCGGGGTGGAAATCCCCCTTCACCCTCTTTCCTCCGAGTACCCCGTGGCCGACACGCTTGATCCCCCGCTAGCAGACTGCCGAGACCAATGGCCTAAAGCGGAGTAGAGCGGCGGAGCCGCGGCCGCTTTTGACCATGCAGGATCGGGGACCCGAAGGGCAGGCTGGTTTCGGGGTGCCCTTCTTTGGTTCTTTCTTGGGCATGCAAGAAAGAACATCTTCATAGGTTCTGGTGTTTTCGCCGCAAGGGTGCGCGTGCTTTCTTGTTCGGCAGGCTGCTAGCGGGGGATCAAGAGCATGAAGGGGGCTTTCCACCCAGCTTGCCGGGGCGGTGCCGGATGCATTTTGCGGCCTGCCCCGTACCATGGCGCCATGACCACCCTCGACGTGCTGACCATCGGCCACGCCTCCTACGACATCACGATGCGCGTGGACCACCATCCCGGTGCCAACGAGAAGATGCAGGCCGAGGCCATGCGCTGCGTCGGCGGCGGCCCGGCCGCCAACGCCGCGGTGGCGGTGCGCCGCCTCGGCGGCAGCTCGGGCTTCTGCGGCTACCTGGGCTGGGACGTCTACGGCGACGCCAACGCCAGGGAGTTCGTGCAAGAGGGCGTGGATCTGCGCTGGACGGTGCGCGGCGAGGCGCCGACCTCGGTCTCCGCCATCCTGGCCAAGCCGGACGGCACGCGCTCGGTGATCAACTTCAAGCGCGAGACGCCGTTCCTGCAGCCCGCGGCGCTCGAGCCCCTGCCCGGGTTCGACGCGCGCGTGCTGCTGTTCGACGGCCACGAGCCGCTGATCTCCCCGGACATCGCCGGGCAGGCGCGGGCGCGCGGCATCCCGACCGTCATCGACGCCGGCTCCGTGCACCAGGGCACGCGCGCCCTGGCCCCGGTCGTCGATTACCTGGTCGGCTCCGAGCGCTTCGCCTTCGACTGGGCCGGCACCGACGATGCCGACAAGGCGCTGGCCATCCTGGCCGGGGTGGCCCCGAACGTCGTGATCACGCGCGGCAGCGACGGCCTGATCTGGGCCAGGGAGGGTGCGACCGGCCACGTGCCGGCCTTTAACGTCGACACCGTCGACTCCACCGGCGCCGGCGACGCCTTCCACGGCGCCTTCGCCATCGGCCTGGCGCGCGGCATGGGCTGGCTCGAGCTGTTGCGCTACGCCTCGGCCGTCGGCGCCCTGGCCTGCACCCGGCTCGGCGCGCGCGCCGGCATCCCCGACACCGACGCGGTACGCGCCTTCCTCGACGCCCGAGCGCCAGCGACGGCCTAGCCGCGGTGCGCATCTGGGACGTCAGCCCGGGCTACCTCGCGCGCCAGCAGCTGTTGGGCGAGCACCGCGAGCTGCACGGGCTGTTCAACGTGCTGAGCCTGGGCAAGCGCGGCTACGCCCGCCATCCCGAGACCCGGCGCTGGGTCGGGCACCTGCCGGCGCTGGCGCAACGCCACGCGCTGCTCGTCGAGGAGATGGCGCTGCGCGGCTACCGCCATCACTCGCCACTTCCCGCCCCGGCCGGTCCGGTCGCTGGCGAGGTCGATGGCGACATCCAGTGGCCGGCCACCGATATCGATGCCCCGCACGTCCAGTTCGCGCTTTTGCGCGGCAAGTACGGCGACGGGCGCACGGGGCGCATCCCGCTGCCCGTCAACACGCAGGCGCTGTGGGCCCAGCACAAGTACTCGGTGATGGCGCGCGATCCGGCGCTGTACGCCGCGCTCGGCCCTGAGGTGGCGCACGGCATCTACCGCCACGACATGGCGGGGCTGGCCCTGCTGCTGACCGGGACCCTGCGCACCCCGCCGCCCGCCGGGCGGCTGGTCAACGCCCTGCAGCATCTGTGGGGCCACGTGGCCGCAGATGCCGAAGGACCGCCACCGGCGGATCCCGCGGCGCTGCTGGCGGCGATCCGCCGCGAGGCCGCCCGCCAGCACGAGGCCTACCTGCTGGCGTCCACGGCCCTGGGCGAGCTGGGGCTGTGGGTGTAGATCCTCCCCGCTGCCGGCTCTGCGCGCGCGTGCCGTGCGTGCTACGCTGGAAATGGCGGCCGTACCCCCGGCGCGCCACGCCGCAGCTGGACGGCGTCACAGGAGATGAGCCATGAGCGTTGCAGACGAACTTCAGGCCACCATCGATGACATGGTGCAGCCGGGCAAGGGCATCCTTGCCGCCGACGAAAGCCTTCCCACCATCGCCAAGCGCTTCAAGCCGATCGGCGTCGAATCCACCGAGGAGAACCGGCGCGCCTACCGCGCCCTGCTGTGCACCGCCCCCGGCATCGAGGACCATATCTGCGGCGTCATCGCCTTCGAGGAGACCCTGGCGCAGTGCGCCGACGACGGCACGCCCCTGCCGCAGGTTTTGGCCGATCGCGGCATCGTGCCCGGCATCAAGGTGGACAAGGGCAAGGGGCCGCTGGCGCTGTCGCCCGGGGACCTGATCACCTACGGCCTGGACGGCCTGGCGGAGCGCCTCACGGGCTACAAGGCGCAGGGGGCGCGCTTCGCCAAGTGGCGCGAGGTCTACGAGATCTCCGCGCACAACCCGTCGCCGCTGGGCATCGAGGCCAACGCCGAGATGCTGGCGCGCTATGCGGCGGTGTGCCAGGAACAGGGCGTCGTGCCCATCGTCGAGCCGGAGGTGCTGATGGACGGCGACCACAGCATCGGCCGCTGTGCCGAGGTCACCGAGGCCGTGCACAAGGCGGTGTTCGCCGCCCTCTACCGCCATCATGTGGTGCTCGAGCACATGATCCTGAAGCCGAACATGGTGCACCCGGGCAAGGCGCATGCGACCAAGGCCAGCGCCGAACAGATCGCGGCCGCCACCGTGAAGGTGTTCCGGCGCACGGTGCCGGCGGCGGTACCGAGCATCAACTTCCTGTCCGGCGGCATGGGCCCGGAGGAGGCGACGCTCAACCTCAACGCCATGAACGCCGAATTCCCCGGCGCCCCGTGGCTGCTGTCCTTCTCCTACGGCCGCGCCCTGCAGCAGCCGGTGCTCGCGGCCTGGCAGGGCCAGGCCGGCAAGGTGGGCGCGGCGCAGGCGGCGCTGACCAAGCGGGCCAGGCTGAACGGGGCCGCCCAACGGGGCGACTACCGCCCGGACATGGAGTCGGATTCGTAACAGGGGGGACAGGTTCGAATGATGGGTAGCGCATGATCGGGGAAAGCATTTTCGGCATCGCCGCGGCTGCGGCCGGCATCGCCTATGCCGCATGGTGCGCCGCCTGGGTCATGCGCCAGCCGCACGGCGGCGAGGCGCTGCGCGTCCCCTATCTGGCCATCCGCGAGGGGGCGGCCGCCTTCATGCGCACCCAGTACGGCGTCATCGGCGCCGTCGCCGCCGGCATCTTCGTGATCCTGTGGGTCGCCCCGGGATTCGGCTGGCTGACCGCCGCCGGCTTCGCCGTCGGCGCGACCTGTTCGGCCGCCTCCGGCGCCATCGGCATGGCCATCTCGGTGCGTGCCAACGTGCGCACCACGGCCGCCGCCGAGCAGGGCCTGGCGCGCGCGCTGTTCGTGGCGCAGCGCTCCGGCTCGGTCACGGGCTTCCTGGTCGGCGGCCTGGCGCTGGCCGCGCTGTGCGGCTTCTATCTGCTGCTGTGGCGCCTGACGGCGCCCGGGCAGGCGATCGACCTGCAGCCGATGACGGGGCTCGGCTTCGGCGCCTCGCTGATCAGCATCTTCGGCCGCCTCGGCGGCGGCATCTTCACCAAGGCGGCCGACGTCGGCGCCGACCTGTCCGGCAAGATCGAGCACGGCATCCCCGAGGACGATCCGCGCAACCCCGCGGTCATCGCCGACAACGTCGGCGACAACGTCGGCGACTGCGCCGGCATGGCGGCCGACGTGTTCGAGAGCTATGCCGTGACCATCGTCGCCGCCATGCTCGTGGCCTCGTGGGCCAATGCCGGCGACCCGGCGGCCGAGCAGTTCCCGCTGGTGCTCGGCGGCGTGGCGATGATCGCCGGCATGATCGGCATGCAGGCCGTGCGCCTCGGCGGCAAGGACGGGGACAAGGGTCGCAGCCCGGCCGCCGCCATGAGCCGCGGCCTGGTCGCCAGCATCGTGCTCGCCGCCATCGGCTACTACGCCGCCAGCCGCTGGGTCATGGGGGGATCCTTGCACGGCAGCCCGCTGCACCTGTTCGGCGCCGCCGTCGTGGGCCTGGCCGTCGGGCTCGGCATGGTCGTCGCCACCAACTACTTCACCGGCACGCGCTACCGGCCGGTGCAGCGCATCGCCCGCGCCTCGCGCTCGGGGCATGCCACCAACATCATCACCGGCCTGGCCGTCGGCATGGAATCGACGACGATCCCGGCGCTGTGCATCGCCGCCGGCATCATCGCCGCCCATGCCCTGGCCGGCGTCTACGGCATCGCCATCGCCACCTGCGCGCTGCTGGCGCTGACGCCGACCGTGATCTCCATCGACGCCTTCGGCCCGATCACCGACAACGCCGGCGGCATCGCCGAGATGGCCGGGCTGCCGGCCGAGGTGCGCGAGGTCACCGATGCGCTGGACACCGTCGGCAACACCACCAAGGCCCTGACCAAGGTGTTCGCCATCGGCTCGGCGGGACTGGCGGCCCTGACCCTGTTCGCCGCCTATAAGCTGGAGCTCGGCACCGTGGGCCAGGAGCTCGATTTCACCCTCGGCAGCCCCTACGTGCTGGCCGGGCTGTTCGTCGGGGCGCTGATGCCGTTCCTGTTCAGCGGCTTCGCCATGGACGCGGTCGGCGACGTCGCGGCGCGCATCGTCGAGGAGGTGCGCCGCCAGTTCAAGGAAAGCCCCGGGATCCTCGCCGGGCGGCAATTGCCGGACTACGACCGGGCGATCAGCATGCTGACGCGCACGGCCATCCGCAGCATGCTGCTGCCGGCCTCGCTGCCGGTCGCCGTGCCGCTGGCCATCGCGTTCGTCTGGGCCCCGTTCGCGCCGCACGGCAGCGCGGCCCTGCTGATGGGCGGCGTCGTCATCGGTGCCGTGGCCACGGGCCTGCTGCTGGCGCTGTCGATGAGCACCGGCGGCGGCGCCTGGGACAACGCCAAGAAGTACATCGAGGCCGGCCACTACGGCGGCAAGGGCTCGCCCGCCCATGCCGCGGCGGTCACCGGCGATACGGTCGGCGACCCGTACAAGGACACCGCGGGGCCGGCCATCAACCCGATGTGCAAGGTGCTGAGCCTGATGGCCGTGCTGCTGGCGCCGTTTTTGGTTTAGGGCCCGTGCCCAGGCCCTCTTTGCCAAGCGGGCCGATGGCGATATGGTGAAGCCATGAACAAGATCCTGGTCAGCGCCTGCCTGCTGGGCCAGCGCGTGCGCTACGACGGGCGCGACGCGGCCATCATTGATGCCACGTTCCGGCGCTGGCAGGACGAGCAGCGGCTGGTGGCCTTCTGCCCCGAGATGGCCGGGGGCCTGCCGAGCCCGCGGCCGCCGGCCGAGATCGAGGGCGGGGATGCCGAGGCGGTGCTGTTCGGGCGCGGCCTGATCCGTACCGGGGACGGCGTGGACGTCACCGACGCCTTCATGGCCGGGGCCGAGCGGGCGCTGGCCGAGACCCGCCGGCACGGCATCCGCGTGGCGATCCTGAAGGAGGGCAGCCCCTCCTGCGGCGTGGCCCGCGTCAACGACGGGGCCTTCACCGGGCGCAAGGTGGATGGTCAGGGCCTGACCGCGCGGCTGCTGGCGCGCCACGGCGTGCGCGTGTTCAGCGAGGCCGAGATCGCGGCCGCGGCGGCCTATCTTGTGGTACTGGAGGGTGGCGGCGATGGCCAATAAGACCCTGAACATGGACGACGACCTGTACGCCTACCTGCACCGCGTATCCCTGCGCGAGCCGAAGGTGCTGCGCCAGCTGCGCGAGGCCACCGAGCTCGAGGAGCACGCGAACATGCGCTCGGCCCCGGAGCAGGGCCAGTTCATGGCCATGCTGCTCGGCCTGATCGGGGCCAGGCGCATCATCGAGGTCGGCACCTTCACCGGCTACGGCACGCTGTGGATGGCCCGGGCGCTGCCCGAGGACGGCGAGATCATCACCTGCGACGTCTCCGAGCGCTGGACCTTCGTGGCCCGCCGCTTCTGGGAGGAGGCGGGGGTGCTGGACAAGGTGCGCCTGGAGCTCGGGCCGGCGCTGGCCACACTGGACGCGCTGCTGGCGGCGGGCGAGGACGAGGCCTTCGATTTCGCCTTCATCGATGCGGACAAGGTCAACTACGACGGCTACTTCGAGCGTTGCCTGAAGCTGGTGCGCCCGGGCGGCGTCATCGCCGTCGACAACGTGCTGTGGGGCGGCAGCGTCATCGACGCGGCCGACCATGAACGGAGCACCGAGGCCATCCGCGCCTTCAACCTGAAGCTCGCCGACGATGCGCGCGTCGCGCTGTCGATGCTGCCCATCGCCGACGGCCTGACCCTGGCGGTCAAGCTTCCCTAGTCGTCCCCAGGGCCGCCGAGGAAGGCGGCCAGCTCGGCGAAGCGCACGGGCTTCCTGAACAGCACCGTGATCTCGGACTGCACCGATTGCAGCTGGCCATCGTCGGCGAAGCCGGTGATGACGGCGATCGGCAGCTCGGGGTAGCGCGTCCGCACAAGGCGGATCAGGTCGATGCCGTCCATGACCGGCATGCAGATGTCCGTGATCAGCAGGCGCACCGACGATCCCATGCGCGCGAGGATGTCGAGGGCCTCGGCGCCGTCCCCGGCGGTGACGACCGCATGGCCGATGCCCGAGATGAAGCCGTGCAGGGCGGTGCGCACCGCGTCGTCATCGTCGACGAGGAGGATAAATTCCCCGGTGCCCGGTTGAGGTTCTCCCTGCATATCCCGCTCCCCAAGCTATGCTTGAAAGACAACGGTAAGGCGGTTGCCGCCGATGTCTCCCCCCATATGGGGGGGTAAACACCCGGCGCCGTGCGCTAGAAGTCGGGGGAAGCAACGACGATGACGGGCACGACGGTGTTCGCATGGGGAGAAGGCATGGATGTGCAACAGTTTACCGAGCTGCTCGGCGCCATCTATGCCGGGACCCTGGAGACGGACGGCTGGCAGCACGCCCTGATCGCCCTGTCGGCCTTCTTCGGCTGTGCGTCGTCGGCCATGCGCATCATCGACATGGACGATTTCCACGTGGTCTTCGAGGTGGCGGCGGGCACGCGTGATCGGGACGTGGCCGTCTACGCCGAGCACTTCGCCAGCGTGCTGCCGCATCTGGACATGCTGAAGACGGCATCGAGCCACTATGCCAGCGACGTGTTCGTGGTCGGGGAACACGAGGTGGAGCGCCTGCAGTTCGCAGGCAGCCCGAACGGGAAGCTGAAGACCAGCCGCGGCGCCCGGGGCTTCGTGTTCAAGGTGGGCAGCCGCATCGTGCACATCGCCATGCGCTGCGACGGCGACGAGGCGATGGCGGGGGAGGCCTTCCCGCAGGCCCTGACGCTGCTGGTGCCGCATCTGCAGCGCGCCTTCCTGATCGCCAGGCGCGTGACCGAGCTGAAGTACCGCACCGACAGCCTGGAGCAGACGATGAACTGCTTCAGCTCCGGCGTGATCCTGATCGACGGCCGCGGCGCGCCGGTCTACCTGAACCGCCGGGCGCGCGAGGTCGTGACCCGCATGCAGGGGCTGAGCATCGTGTCCGGGCAGCTGGTCGGCGCCAATATCCAGAGCACGCAGCGGCTGCGCCGCATGGCGGCGGCGGCCGTGAAGCAGGGCAAGGAAGGTGGCGACGACATCGGCGCCATGTCGGTGCAGTGCCACAGCGACGCGCACGCCGACCTGGCCATCGTGGCAGTGCCGCTGCACGTCGACATGCAGGCGATGGCCTCGAACGAGTCCGGCATCCATGCGGCGCTGCTGATCGGCTCCCCGTCCTTCGCCTCCGAGCTGCGTCCCGAGATCCTGCAGCTGCTCGCCAACCTGACCGGGGCGGAGGCGCGCCTGGCCCTGGGCCTGGCGGCCGGCCGCAGCCTGGGCCAGTACTGCAAGGAGGCCGGCATCCAGGTCAGCACCGCGCGCAGCTACCTGAAGCAGATCTTCCAGAAGACCGGCACCAACCGCCAGACGGAGCTGGTCGGCCTGGTGCGCAGCATCCCGATCCACATGTAAGCGCCTTACCTTGGGCAGCAAAGCCCGGTAGCCTCGGCGCATGGCACGCATCCTGATCCATTACGGCGAGTTGACCCTGAAGGGGCGCAACCGGCGCAACTTCGAGCGCAAGCTCGCCGCCAACCTCAAGGCCCTGGTCGGTGCCTCCCACATCGAGCGCCGCCACGGGCGCATGCTGGCCGAGCTGGCGGATGCCGGCGCCGCGACGCTGACGAGGCTGGCGCTGATGCCGGGCATCCGCAATTTCGCCGTCGTGCGTACCGCGGCCCCGGACATCGACGACATGCAGCGCCTGGCCGAGCAGGTGGTGCGCGAGGATTGCGGCGACGTGGCCGGCAAGCGCTTCCGCATCACCGCCCGCCGCGCCGACAAGGCCTTCCCGCTGACCAGCCTGGACATCGGCGTCCGCCTCGGCGACCACCTGCGCCGCTCCTTGGGCATGGTCGTCGACCTCGACCATCCCGAGATCACCGTGCACGTCGAATGCACGCCGGCCGGCGTCTACATCTACACCGACAAGCGCCGCGGCATCGGCGGCCTGCCGGTCGGCACCTCGGGGCACGGCATCGTGCTGTTCTCCGGCGGCATCGATTCGCCGGTGGCCGCCTATACGATGATGAAGCGCGGCATGCAGGTGACGCTGGTGCACTTCTACAACAGCAGCATCAACCGCGATTTCGCCAAGATCCGCGACCTGGCGGCGGTGCTGTCGCGCTACCAGGGGCGGCTGGCGCTGCACCTCGTCGACCTCGACGAGTTCCAGCGCCACACCATCGCCGCCGTGCCGTCCGAGTACCGCATGATCATCTACAAGCGCCAGATGCTGCGCGAGGCATCCAGGATCGCCGCGCGCGACGGGGCGCAGGCGCTGGTCACCGGCGATTCGCTGGGGCAGGTGGCCAGCCAGACGCTGGCCAACATCCAGGCCATCTACGACGCGTCCGAGCTGCCGCTGCTGCCGCCGCTGATCGGCATGGACAAGGAGGAGATCATCGACCTGGCGCGGCGCATCGGCACCTTCGAGCCGTCGATCGAGGAGTACTGCGACATCTGCTCCTTCCTGGTCGCCAAGCATCCGGAGACCAGGGCCCGGCCCGAGCGGGTGGCCGCCTACGAGGCGCTGCTGCCGATCGGGCAGCTGGTGGCGGACGAGCGCCGCGAGCTGTTCTTCGCAGGCTCCCGCAAGGAGGCAATCCGCGCCGGCTTGCCGATGGAGGCACCCCGCGCCGGCTCGCCTGTGGCGTCGCGGCATGGCTGACAAAATCCGGCGCAGCGAGGAGGCGTGGCGGGAGCTGCTGACGGAAGCGCAGTACCGCGTCACGCGCCAGCACGGCACCGAGCGCGCCTTCACCGGCCGCTACTGGGACTGCCACGAGCCCGGCACCTACGCCTGCGTCTGCTGCGGGGCGCCGCTGTTCCTGTCCTCCGACAAGTACGACTCGGGCAGCGGCTGGCCGAGCTTCACCCGCCCGCTGGACGCCGCGGGCGTGGCCACGCAGGAGGATGGCAGCCACGGCATGCGCCGCACCGAGGTGCTGTGCGCGGCCTGCGATGCGCACCTCGGCCACGTGTTCGCCGACGGCCCGGCGCCGACGGGCCTGCGCTACTGCATCAACTCGGCGTCGCTGCGTCTCGAAAGGGACGGCGACGGGGACGATTCCGACGGAGATTGAGCCCCCCATTTCCGTTTGCGCCCGGGGCCCGATAGAGTAGGCCGGCTGCTTGAGCCTAGGAGATCCGCGATGTCCGACAAGCCCTGGGGGGGACGCTTCGACGCCCCGACCGACAGTTTCGTCGAGGCCTTCAACGCCTCCGTCGACGTGGACGCCCGCATGTACGCCGAGGATATCGCCGGCTCCAAGGCGCATGCGCGCATGCTGGCCAAACAGGGCATCCTGTCCGATGCCGATGTCGCCGCCATCCTCGAGGGCCTGGATGCGATCCAGGCCGAGATCGAGCGCGGCGAGTTCACGTTCACGATCGCGCTCGAGGACGTGCACATGAACATCGAGGCGCGGCTGACCGAGAAGATCGGCGACGCCGGCAAGCGCCTGCACACGGCCCGTAGCCGCAACGACCAGGTGGCGACCGACACCCGGCTGTACCTGCGCCGGCGCACGGACGGGCTCGTGGCCCGCATCCGCGGGCTGCAGGCGGTGCTGGTGACGCTCGCCGAGACCCATGCCGACACCATCATGCCGGGCTTCACGCACCTGCAGACGGCGCAGCCGGTGACCCTCGGCCACCATCTGCTGGCCTATGTCGAGATGCTGGAGCGCGATGCCGGGCGCTTCACCGATGCGCGCCGGCGCATGAACCGCTCGCCGCTCGGTGCGGCGGCGCTGGCCGGCACCACCTTCCCGATCGACCGCCAGATGACGTCCGACGCGCTGGGCTTCGACGCGCCCTGCACCAACTCGCTGGATGCCGTGTCCGACCGCGATTTCATCATCGAACTGCTGGCCGCCGCCGCCATCACGGCCGTGCACCTGTCGCGCCTGGCCGAGGAGCTGATCCTGTGGATGAGCGCGCAGTTCGGCTTCGTCGACCTGCCGGACGCGTTCTGCACCGGCAGCTCGATCATGCCGCAGAAGAAGAACCCGGACATGCCCGAGCTGGTGCGCGGCAAGACCGGGCGCATCGTCGGCGGCCTGGTGGCGATGCTGACCGTCGTCAAGTCGCTGCCGCTGGCGTACAACAAGGACATGCAGGAGGACAAGCAGGCGGTGTTCGACGCCTTCGACAACCTCGAGGGCAGCCTGCGCGTGTTCGCCGACATGCTGCCCGGCATGAGCGTCAACGCCGAGGCCATGCGCCATGCCGCGGCCTCCGGCTTCTCCACCGCCACGGACCTGGCCGATGCGCTGGTGCGCGCCGGCGTGCCGTTCCGCGAGGCGCACGCCATCGTCGGCAAGGCGGTGGCCCTGTGCATCCGCGAGGGCATCGCGCTCGATGCGCTGAACGAGGCCCAGTGCGCGGCCATTGACGCGCGTCTGGGTGCGGATATGGTGCGATCCCTGTCGGTCGAGGCCTGCGTGGCCGCCCGCGATCACATCGGCGGCACCGCACCGGCACAGGTGCGGGCGCAGTGCGCCGCCTGGCGCCGCCGTCTGGAGGAAGAACATGCGTAAGCGCGCAATCGTACTGACCGCCGTCGTCACCCTGCTGGCCCTGGCCGGCTGCGGGCGCAAGGAGCCGCCGGTGCCGATGGCCGTGTCGGCGCCGCCCACCATCGTGTCCATCAAGCACGACGTGCACGTCAACACCCTGGAGCTCGACATGGTGCTGACCGGCGGCGGCGAGGGCGGCGTCGGCTACCAGATCGACCGCGCGCCCATCGATCCGTACTGCAACTGCCCCGGCTTCTGGCGGCGCTACCGCGAGGTGCCGGCGCAGCGGGCGCTGGTCGGCGCCAACACCAAGGTGCTGATCGACCTCAGGGGCGGCACCATCGCCTACGCCTTCCGCATCCGCGCCGTCGACGCCATCGGCCGTCTCGGTCCGTGGAGCGGGATCATCCGTGCCCGCTCAAGCCTGAACGTGCCCGAGTAGGCCCGGGGTGAAGCACGCGCAACCGCGCCTGGAGCGCCTCGGCGCCTATCCGTTCGAACGCCTGTCGGCGCTCTTGGCCGGCCTGCAGCCGCCGGAGGCGCTGGCACCGATCGATGCCGGCGCCGGCGAGCCGAGGCTGCCGCTGCCGGGCTTCGTGCAGCCGGTGCTGGCGGCGAACCTCGACGGCTTCTCGCGCTATCCCTCGACGCGCGGCTCCGATGTGCTGCGCCGGGCCATCGCCGGCTGGCTCACGCGCCGCTACGGCCTTCCGGGCGTGGACGCGGGCACGCAGGTGCTCGCCGCCAACGGCACGCGCGAGGCGCTGTTCGCCGTGGCCCACGCGCTGGTCGACCCGGAGGCGGCCGACAAGCCGTACGTGCTGATGCCGAACCCGATGTACCAGATCTACCTGGGGGCGGCGGTGACGGCCGGGGCGCGCCCGTGGCTGATGCCTTGTACGTCTACCTCGAACTTCGGCCCGGACTGGGATGCGGTGCCCGAGTCCGTGTGGGCGGACACGGCGATGATCTACGTCTGCTCGCCGTCGAACCCCACCGGCTGGATCGCGGGCCGCGACGACTATGCGCGCCTGCTGGAGCTGGCCGAGCGCTTCGACTTCACGATCGTCGCCGACGAGTGCTACTCGGAGATCTACCGGGATGCGCCGCCGCCGGGCCTGCTGCAGGTGGCGGCCGAGACCGGGCGCACGGATTTCGCGCATTGCCTGGTCATGAACTCGCTGTCCAAGCGCTCGGCGCTGCCGGGGCTGCGCTCGGGCCTGATCGCCGGCGACGCGCGCCTGATCGCCCGCTTCGCCAAGCTGCGCAGCTACACCGGGCCGGCCACCCCGCTGCCGCTGCAGCACATCGCGGCCGCCGCCTGGGATGACGAGGCGCATGTGACGGCCCACCGCGCCGTGTTCCGCCAGTCGCTGGACGCCTTCTTCGCGGCCTGGGGCGATGGGGAGCCGCCGGCCGGCTCGTTCTTCGTCTGGCTGCCGGTCGGCGACGACGAGGCCTTCGCGCGCGCCGCCTATGCCGAGCAGGCGGTGACGGTGCTGCCCGGCTCCTATCTCGGTGCTGTGGATGGCGACGGCGTCAATCCGGGCGCCGGCTTCGTGCGCGCCGCCCTGATCGACGGCCCGGACAAGGCGGCCGAGTTGGCGCGGCGCCTGAAGGCCGTCAGGGTATAGCGATGCAGATTCCGGCCCATGTCGAGGATGCCGTGCGCCGCCACGCGGGGGCCGGCGGCACCTTCAACGCCTACATCTACGACACGCGCATCATGCGCGCCAAGCTGGCGGCGCTGGCGGCGATCATGCCGGCCGGCGTGGAGCTGTTCTACGCCATGAAGGCCAACCCGCACCCGGCCTTCCTGGCGGCGGCGCGCGAGGCCGAGGGCATCGAGATCGCCAGCCTCGGCGAGGCCGAGAAGGCCGTGGCCGCCGGCTTCAAGCCGGACCGGCTGATCTACACCGGCCCCGGCAAGAGCCCGGAGGAATTGCACTGGAGCGTGGCCCACGGCGTGCGCACGGTGCACATCGAATCGCTGGCCGAGGCGCACCGGCTGGAGGCCATCGCCGCCTCGCTCGGTCGCACCCAGGACGTGCTCTTGCGCATCAACGCCAATTTCGACATCCACGAGGCGCAGACGACCTTCTCCGGCGGCTCCAAGAAGTTCGGCATCGACGAGGAGAAGCTGGAAGAAGCGCTGCCGCAGATCCTGGCGTTGCCGCACCTGAACTTCCGCGGCCTGCACGTCTATGCCGCCTCCGGCGTGCTGAACGTCGCCGACCTGTTGCAGAACTGCCGCCTGGTGTTCCGGCTGACCCAGCAGATCGAGGCCGCCTTCCCCGACGTGCGCTGCGACATCATCGACTTCGGCGGCGGCTTCGGCGTCGACTACCTGGAGAGCGGCCACGACTTCGATCCGGCCGCCTATGCCGACGGCCTGGCGGCGATGATCGCCGAGTACGGCTTCGCGGGCCGGCATTTCGTGCTCGAGCTCGGGCGGTACCTGGCCGCCGATTCCGGCTGGTTCTGCACCGAGATCCTCGATATCAAGGACAGCCGCGGCAAGACGCAGGTGGTGTGCGCCGGCGGCATCAATCATTTCCGCCGCCCGGCCGCACTCGCCATCAACCACCCGCTGGCCATCGTGCCGATGAACCGGCCGCGCATGTTCGCCGGCCAGGAGCGCGTGCGCCGCGACGCGGTCTACTTCGGGGGACCCTTGTGCACCGGCGCCGACAAGCTGGCCAACGACGTCTATGTCGAGCATGCCGAGATCGGCGACATCGCCGTGTTCGGCCTGGCCGGCGCCTACGGCCTGACGATGTCCAACATCGAGTTCCTCAGCCACGCCCGCCCCGAGGAGATCGTGCTGGGCTAGCCTTTTCCCGTCGCCGGTCGGTCAGCCATGGATTTTCAGTGTGATGCCTAGCCGGCCGCGTGGGCATCCGCCTGAAATGCCCTGTGGAAGGTGGCCCTGCCCTGCGGGATGTGCCCGTCGAAGGGGAGCACGAAGAAGACCTCCGGCGGCACGCCCTCCACGACCAGTTCCGGGGCGTTCCTGAATCCGAAACGCTTGTAGTAATCCGGGTGTCCCACGAGACAGCAGCCTTTGGCATGTAAGGATTTCAGCCGTGACAATCCTTGGCGTATCAGGGCGCTGCCGATGCCCTGCCGCTGGTACGGCGGCAGGACCGAAACCGGGCCGAGTCCATACCAATCCGGCGTGCCGTCCGACATGGTCACGGGGGAAAAGGCGATGTGGCCGATCACATGCCCGTCCAGTTCCGCCACGAGCGATACCGTGAGTGCCTCCGCGGCGCGAAGGGCCTCGATGACGCACTGCTCTGTGTGCCTGCTGATGTCCAAGGTCGCGAAGGCTGCGACGGTGACGTTGGCGATGGCACCGGCATCGGCCTTTGTCTCGTCCCGGATGACGATCCTTTGCGTATGCATGGCCGACCTCGCGCCATGGCCCCGTCGGGCCGTATGGATCCTGACGCGTTCAGTATGTGACATGCAGGTGGCAATGCAAACCGGCTGACTTTCTCATCTTGCGGGGCCGGACGAGTGCGGCGAAGGTGTGGGTATGGAACAACACGGGTACCAGCCGGAATGGTTCAACAGCATCAGCCACCTGATCGGGGCCGTGGCGGCGCTGGCGGGGCTCGTGGTGCTGGTGGTGCTGGCCTCGCTGCAGGGCGATCCGTGGAAGATCGTCAGCTTCAGCATCTACGGGACCACGCTGGTGCTGCTGTACACCGCCTCGGCGCTGTACCACAGCTTCCCGGCGCATCCCCTGCTGCACAAGCTCGACCACTATGCCATCTACCTGCTGATCGCCGGCACCTACACCCCATTCACGCTGGTGACGCTGCACGGCGCCTGGGGCTGGTCGATCTTCGGCACCATCTGGGGTCTGGCGGTGCTGGGCATCGTCATCGACACCGTGATCAAGGACGGCCGGCGATGGCTGCCCGTGGTCATCTACCTGGTCATGGGCTGGCTGGGGCTGGTCGCGCTGAAGCCGCTGCTGGCCGCCCTGCCCGCGGCGGGATTCATCTGGCTGCTGGCCGGCGGCCTGTTCTATACCGTCGGCGTGGTGTTCTACGCGTTCGACTCGCGGTGCAGGTATTTCCACGAGATCTGGCACCTGTTCGTGCTGGCGGGCAGCATCACGCACTTTTTCACCGTGCTGTTCTATGTCGATTAGGCGGTGGTCGCCGACCGCGAATCCCTCAGCGAATATGTCGTTACCACGGTGCAGATTTTTCGCTAGGGTTGGTACCTTCGAATCCATCGGAAAGAGGTAGGCATGCACCATCTGCAGCAAGTGATCGAACAGGCCTGGGAAACGCGCGGCGACTGGACCATGGCCAATGTGGCCCCCGAGGTCCGCGACGCCATCGAGCAGGCCGTCAATCTGCTGGATTCGGGCGGGGTGCGCGTGGCCGAGAAGGACGAGGCCGGCAACTGGGTCACCAACGAGTGGCTGAAGAAGGCCGTGCTGCTGTACTTCAAGCTGCACGACAACGAGCTGATCCGCGGCAGCGCCACGAACTACTTCGACAAGGTGCCGCTGAAGTTCGCCAGCTGGGGCGACGCAGAGTTCCGCCGCGCCGGCATCCGCGTGGTGCCGCCGGCCACCGTGCGCAAGGGCTCCTTCATCGCCCCGAAGGCGGTGCTGATGCCGTCATTCGTCAACATCGGCGCCTACGTCGACGAGGGCACGATGGTCGACACCTGGGCCACCGTCGGCTCCTGCGCCCAGATCGGCAAGAACTGCCA
>CAZBLR010000034.1:0-15798 GCA_964492895.1 uncultured Zetaproteobacteria bacterium
GAGATCGCCGCCTATTTCCGCGAGGTACGCAAGAAGTACAAGCGCTTCGAATCGACCTTCACCGGCGTGGACTCGCGCGTGCACCTGAACCAGATTCCGGGCGGCATGATCTCCAACCTTGCCAACCAGCTGAAGGACCAGGGCGCACTGGACCGCATGGACGAGGTCATGGAGGAGCTGCCGCGCGTGCGCGCCGACTTCGGCTACCCGCCGCTGGTGACGCCGACCAGCCAGATCGTCGGCACCCAGGCGGTGCTGAACGTGGTGTCCGGCAAGAAATACAAGGTCATCACCAACGAGACCCGCGACTACCTGGCCGGCAAGTACGGCCGGCCGCTCGGCGAGGTCAACCCGGAGGTGCGTGCACTGGCCCTCGGCGACGAGGAACCGATCACGGTGCGGCCGGCCGACCTGCTCGATCCGGAGATGGACAAGCTGACCCGCGAGCTCGGCGACAAGGCGCGTTCGGTCGAGGACGTGCTGTCCTATGCGCTGTTCCCGGCCATCTCCGTCGAGTTCTTCGAGGAGCGCGAGAGCGGAAACCTGAAGCCCGAGCCGCTGGAGCATCCGGATGCGGTGCCGGCTTCCAGCGCCCCGCCGCAGATGCTGGCCCCGACCGAGTTCAACATCACCATCCACGGCGAGGAGTACCATATCCGCGTCGAGGGCATAGGCCACAAGAGCGAGGATATCCGCCCGTTCTACGTCAAGGTCGACGACGTGCTGGAGGAGGTCATGGTCGAGACCCTGACCGAGGTCGTGCCGACCGAATCGGGCAAGATCGACACCGCCCGCGTGTCCAAGGGTTCGCGCCGGCCCAAGGCCAAGAGCGACAACGACGTGACGACGGCCATGCCCGGGCGCATCGTCGCCATCAACGTCAAGGAGGGTGACCAGGTGCAGGCCGGCCAGGTGGTGCTGACCGTCGAGGCCATGAAGATGGAGAATCCGGTGCACGCGCCGGTGTCCGGCACCGTCAAGGCCGTGCACATCGTCGTCGGCGACAACGTCAACCCCGACGAATGCCTGATGGAGATCGACTGATCGGGCCTGTTCGCCCCTACTAGTCCGCGAGCAACTCCCGCACCACGAAGCCGCCGAGCATGATGCCGAACAGCGCCGGCAGGTAGGAGATCGTGCCGTTGACCGAACGCGCCCGCCCCGGATGCGCGTCGGAACCGACCGGGCGGTGCTCGGTGCCCTTGACCGGCTGCTCGGTCGAATAGACCACCGGATAATCCAGCGAACCGCCGATCTTGCGCAGCCGGCGGCGCATCTCGCGCGCCAGCGGACAGGTCTCGGTATCCTTCAGCCGCCCGACGCGCGCCTTGGTCACGTCCGTGCGCCCGCCCGCCCCCATGCTCGAGGCCACCCGGATGCCGGCCCGCTGGCAGCCGAGCACGAGCGCGGCCTTGCAGTAGATCGAATCGATGCAGTCGATGACGTAATCGTAGCCGCCGGCGAGCAGCGCCTCGACGCCGTCCGGATCGAGGAAGCCCTCCTCCACGCGCACCGCGATGGCCGGGTTGATGTCGGCGATGCGGCGGCGCATCACCTCGGTCTTCTTCATGCCGATCGTCGCGTGCAGCGCCACCAGTTGCCGGTTCATGTTCGACGCGCCGACCACGTCGTGGTCGAGCAGCGTCAGATGCCCGATATTGGCGCGCGCCACGGCCTCGGCCACGTAGCCGCCGACGCCGCCGAGGCCCGCGATCAGCACGCGCCTGGACGCCAGGCGGGCCAGCCCCTCCTTGCCGATCAGGATCTCGGTGCGCTCATGGATCTGACTCGCTGCGGCTCCTCCCATCGGAACCTCACCCATCTGAACCCCCCAGTCCGAACAGTCTCTTCGCATTATCGGTGGTGGCCGCGGCCAGCTCCCCGGGCGCCATGCCCGTCAGCGCACACACCGCCCCGGCGACGGCCACGACATCGGCCGGCTCGCCGCGTTCCCCGCTCAGCGGCCGGTCCGGTGCGTCCGTTTCCAGCAGCAGGTTCTCCACCGGCATGGTACGGACGATGTCGCCGAGGCGCCCGCGGCGCGCGACGGACGTGCCGATGCCGAGCATCAAGCCGGCCGCCATGCCGCGTTCGGCCTGCTGCCGGCTGCCGGAGAAGCCGTGGATGACCCCGGCCAGGCCCGGGAAGGCCGCGAGCTCGTGCAACACGTGATCCAGGGACCGCACCGCATGCACGATCACCGGCAGGCCGTAGGCCGAAGCCAGCTCCAGCTGCGCCACGAACCAATGGCGCTGCAGTTCCCGGTCGATGTCGCGCGCGAAATCCAGGCCGCACTCGCCGACCGCCACCGCCTGCCCCGCAGCGAGGCGCGCCTCGAGCATGGCCAGGTGCTGCGCACGATAGTCGCCGGCCCACCACGGATGCAGGCCGTAGGCCGCATGGATACCCGGTTCGCAGGCGACGGCCGCCACGCGATCCCAGGCGTCCGGACGCACGCCCGGCACCACGACATCCGTGACCCCGGCCGCGCGGGCGCGGGCGATCACCGCCTCGCGGTCGCCATCGAAGGCCGGGAAATCCAGATGGCAGTGGCTGTCGACCCATGAGATCCCCATGGGTGTGAGATTACATCAGCACCCGTTCGATGCCACCGTGCTTGACGCGCTCGACGAACGCGGCCTGCCAGTCCTCGCCCATCAGATGCCGGGCCAGTTCGACGACGATGTAGTCGGCCTCGACCCCGCTGCCGCCTTCCAGCCTGGACAGTCCCTGCAGGCAGGACGGGCAGCTGGTCAGGATCTTCTGATCGCCGCCGGCATCCCCGCGCGCATCGAGCACGGTCTTGGCCCTGGCGATCTCCTCCTCCTTGCGGGCGCGGATCTTGCCGGCGATGGCGGGCGTGGCCACGGCCATGGTGCCGGCCTCGCCGCAGCACTGCTCCGAGGCCACGGCCTGCTGGCCCAAGAGGCTCTGGATGGCCGCGGCCGAACCGTGGCGCTTCAGCGGCGTGTGGCAGGGCTCGTGGTACATGTACTGCACCCCGGCCACGCCCTCGGCCCTGACCCCCTGCGCCATCAGGTATTCGTGGATGTCGATCAGCGGCGCATCCGGGAACACCTGCTGCAGCTGATATTGCGTCAACTGGTCGAAGCAGGTGCCGCAGGACACCACCACCGCCTCGAAATCGAGATAGGACAGCGCGTTCTTGATGCGGTGGAACAGCACGCGGTTGTCGTAGGTGATCTCGTCGCCGCGCACGTGGTCGCCGCTGGCCGTCGACGGATAGCCGCAGCACAGGTAGGACGGCGGCAGCACCACGTTCAGGCCCAACTCGAACAGCATCGCCTGGGTCGCCAGCCCCACCTGCGAGAACAGGCGCTCCGAGCCGCAGCCCGGGAAATAGAACACCGCCCGGCCGTTGGCGCGCTCCGGGTCGCGCAGCACCGGGATCATGTTCTTGTCGCGCGACTCGATGCCGAGCTGCTGGCGCGCCGTCTTAAACGGCACGCTGGGCAGCGGCCGCTCGATGAAGTTGATCACCTGCGCCTGCACCCCGTCGAGGTTGCGCATGGCCGCCGGCACCGGCCGGATCAGGCCCGTCCATCTGGCCACGCGGTGCGCCAGGCGCTGCGCGGCATAGCCCCAGCGGATCACCACCTCGCGCATCAGGCGCACGGCGTCCGGGTTCTGCAGCACCAGGAAGGCCAGCGACAGCTTCGAGCCGAGGTTGGTCCGCGCCTGGCCCTTGTCCTTCAGCAAGGCGCGCATGCGCTCGGTGACGTCGCCGAAATCGATGTTGACCGGGCACGGCGACTCGCACTTGTGGCAGATGGTGCAATGGTCCGCCACGTCCTGCAGGCCGGCGAACTGCTCGAAGCTGATGCCGGCATGGGTCTGCGACTCGTACAGGAAGGACTCGATGATGGAGCCCGCCGCCTGGATCTTGTTGCGCGGCGAATACAGCATGTTCGAGCGCGGGAAATGCGTGTTGCACACCGGCTTGCACTTGCCGCAGCGCAGGCAGGGCGAGATGGCCTCGGACAGCTCCGTCAGGTCGGCCGCCTCCATGATCACCGCCTCGTGCTCCAGCAGATTGAAGCTCGGGGTGTAGGTGAAGGTCAGGTCGGTGCCCGGCTGCAGCTTGCCGCGGTTGAACAGGTCGTCCGGATCGACCTTGGCCAGGTAGGCCGCCATCTCGTCCAGGTAGTCGCGGCGCATGTACGCCAATTTGGTGATGCCGATGCCGTGCTCGCCGGAGATCACGCCGCCGAGCGCATCGGCCTTGGCCATGATCTTCTCCACGACATGGTGCGCCCGCTGCATCATCGTGTAGTCGTTCGAGTTCACCGGGATGTTGGTGTGCACGTTGCCGTCGCCGGCATGCATGTGCGTGGCGATGACGATGCGGCTGGACAGCACCTGCTTGTGGATCCGGCGCACCCGCTCCACCAGCGGGTCGTGGCCCTGCAGCTGCAGCAGCAGGGGCTTCTCGACCTGTGTGCGGTAGGAGATGCGCAGGGCGCCGCGCTGGATGACGCGGAACAGCGGCTCCTTGTCGTCGAACGCGATGCCGGCGAGCTGCCCGGCCAGTTCGCCGGCCGGCTGGTCCAGGCCCTTCAGGTAGGCCTGCCAGTAGCCGCGCGTTTCGGCGATGATCTCGAGGCAGGCCGCAAGCTTGGCCGCCAGATAGCCGTCGTCCTCCACGCCCAGGTCGGAAACCGCCAGCGCGTCGTCCGAGGACAGGCGCACCTGGGCATCGCGGAAGAAGGCCTCCAGCGCATCGAGCATCTCCAGCTTGTTGCCGAGCGACTGCTCGATGTTCAGGTGCTCGACGTAATCGTTGTATTCGGACAGGCGCGGCAGCGGGATCACCACGTCCTCGTTGAGCTTGAAGGCGCGCGTGTGCCTGGCGATCGCCGCCATGCGCCCGCGGTCGGCCCAGAAGCGGCGCCGGTCGGCCTCGGACAGGGCCACGAAGCCTTCGCCGTTGCCGACGGAGGCGATGCGGCAGATCTCGGCGCAGGCCCCTGCCACCGCCTTCTCGTCGTCGCCGGACACGTCGATCAAGAGCACCACGCGCGGGCGCTCGCGCCGCGTGGACTTGGCCACGTAGTTGATCGCCTTGACGTACTTCTCGTCGAAATGCTCCAGGCCTTCCAGGAATACGCCGTCGATGCCGTCGACATGGCCCTTGATGCCGACCATGGCGGCGGTGGCCGCCGACAGCTCCTGGCCATAGAACTCGCAGCAGACGGTGCGCGTATGCGCGAACGGCCGATGCAGCACGAAACTCGCCTCGGTGATCAGGCCGTCGGTGCCCTCCTTCTGCACCCCCGGCAGGCCGCCCAGGGCCTTGCGCGTCACGTCCTTGCCCAGTCCCGCACGGCGGAAGGTGGCGCCGTCGATGGACAGGATCTCCGGCTCGCCGAGCGCACTGCCGTCCGGGGCGAAGCGGCTCAGGCGGAAATCGACCATGGCATCGGCCGGCATGATGCCCATGTTGTGCTTGACGCGTTCGACCAGCAGCCAGTTGCCGTCCGGTGTCGCCAGCTTCCAGGACAGCAGGTTGTCCACGCAGGTGCCCCAGAGCACGGCATGCTTGCCGCCGGCGTTGCTCGCCACGTTGCCGCCGATGGTGCAGGCCCACAGGCTGGTCGGATCGGTGGCGAAGATGTGCGGCCTGGCCTTCTCCATGACCTTGCCGGTCACCGCGCCGGCCCCGGCCGTGATCACCGGCACCGTGCGGCCGTCGCCGAGATCGCGCATCTCGACCTCACCGATATGGTCGAACTTCTCGATGTTGATCATCACCGCGCCGTCCTGCAGCGGCACCGAGCCGCCGCACAGGCCCGTGCCGCCGCCGCGCGGGATGATGGTCAGGCCGAGCTCGCGCGCCGCCCCGACCAGGCCCGGAATCTCCTCCGGCGTATCCGGCGTCAGCACGCAGAACGGCAGGAACGAGCGCCAGTCGGTGGCATCGGTGGCATGGTGCACCAGCGTGTAGGCGTCGAAATGCACGTTGTTCGCATGCGTGTGCCGCGAAAAGGCCTTCTTGGCCTCGCGGCGGCGCCTGGGCTCCTCCTCGAACCAGGCGTAGAACTGGTCGAGCGTGCGTTCGGTGCGGGCCGTGACCCGCTGCGCCCGGGGATTGTCCGAGGCGTTGGCGAGGATGCGCTCCAGGCGGTCGCGATGGCGGGCCCGCATCGAGCCCAGGCGTTTGCGGTTGTTCAACAGGTCGTTGCGCAGGAAGGGGTTGCGCGACACCACCCACAGATCGCCGAGAATCTCGAACAGCATGCGGGCGCTGCGGCCGGTGCGCCGCTGGTGGCGCAGCACATTCAGGTCATCCCAGCATTCCTCCCCCAGAAAGCGCAACACGATCTCCCGGTCGGAATAGGAGGTGTAGTTATAGGGGATCTCGCGGATGTTTTCCTGCAATGCGCATGCTCCTTGCCGCGGGGGGGCCGCTTCAGGCAACGCAGCATAATAGCTACGGCACATGAAAAATACCTAAAGTATTCAGGCTTGATTTCGCTTGGAGTCGCCCCCCGCACTCTGGCAGGATGCCGGCATGATCCGACTCTCCGCGCGCATCCAGAAGATCAAGCCCTCGGCCACGCTGACCATCACCGCCAAGGCCGCCGAGCTCAGGGCGGAGGGGCGCAGCATCATCTCGCTGTCGGTCGGCGAACCGGACTTCGACACCCCGAAAGCGGCCTGCGATGCGGCCATCGAGGCCATTCGCGACGGCTTCACGCGCTATACGCCGGTAGCCGGCATCCCGGAGCTGCGCCGGGCCATCGCCGACAAGTTCCGCCGCGACAACCACCTCGATTACGCGCCGGAGGACATCCTGGTCTCCACCGGCGGCAAGCAGTGCATCTACAACCTGCTGCAGGCGATGCTCGACGCCGGCGACGAGGTCGTCATCCCGGCCCCGTACTGGGTCTCGTATCCCGACATGGTGCTGCTGGCCGACGGGCAACCGGTCATCGTCGACACCGGTGCCGACACCGGCTTCAAGCTGACCGCCGCCGCACTCGCATCCGCCGTCACGGACAGGACGCGCTTGCTGATCCTGAACTCGCCGTCCAACCCGACCGGCATGGCCTACTCGGCCGGGGAGCTCGCGGCCCTGGGCGAGGTCGTGCGCCGGCATCCGGAGCTCGCCGTCGCCACCGACGACATGTACGAGAAAATCCTGTTCGACGGCAAGACATTCGCCACCTTCGCCGAGGTCAATCCGGATCTGAAGGAGCGCACGATCACACTCAACGGCGTGTCCAAGGCCTATTGCATGACCGGCTGGCGCATCGGCTACTGTGCCGGCCCGCGCCACCTGATCAGCGCCATGACCAAGATCCAGAGCCAGAGCACGTCGAATCCCAATTCGATCGCCCAGAAGGCGGCGCTGGCCGCCCTGAACGGGCCGACCGACGAGCTGCAGCACATGGTGCGCACCTACGAGCAGCGCCGGACCTGGCTGGTGGAGCACCTGAACGCCATCCCGGGTGTTTCCTGCCTCGTGCCGGACGGCGCCTTCTACGTGTTCCCATCCATCGCCGGCTGGCTCGGCAAGCGCACCCCCGCCGGCCTGCGCCTCGACGACGATGTCGCGGCCTGCGCCTGGCTTCTGGAGGATGCCGGTGTCGCCCTGGTCCCGGGAACCGAGTTCGGGGCACCGGGGCATATGCGCATTTCCTATGCCGTCAGCCAGGACACCCTGGCCGAGGCGGTGGAACGCATCGCTTCGGCGGCCACCTCCCTGCGCGACTAGCATCCCGCCCCCGCCCGGCGTTTACGGGCCTGTTCGACCCATAAGCTGGCGAAAGCCGCCGAAACGCGTAGCATGGTCTGCCGTTATGCGAACAAAAGCCAAGGTTAGGTAGACATGCGTTGGCTCATGCGCCTCCAGCGCAACACCCGTCTGATCATCCTCAGCACCTTGCTCGGCGTGGTCGGGGCGCTCGGTGCCCAGCTGTTCATCTGGCTGCTGCACCTGGCCGAGTTATGGATCCTGGTGCCGATCAGCGGCTACACCTTCATCGAAGTGCCCGAGGCGCACGTGATGGCCACGGCTCCGACCGGCCACCACCACTGGTACTGGCTGATCCCGGTCGCCACCACGCTGGGCGGGCTGATCTCCGGCTTCCTGGTCTACGGCCTGGCGCCGGAGGCCGAGGGCCACGGCACCGACGCCGCCGTCAAGGGCTATCACCGCACCGCCGGACGCATCCGCTATCGCATTCCCGTCATCAAGACGCTGGCCAGCGCCATCACCATCGGCTCGGGCGGCTCGGCCGGGCGCGAGGGGCCGACGGCGCAGATCGCCGCCGGCGTCGGCTCGTTCATCGGCGGCATCCTGAAGCTTCCGGACGAGGAAAGGCGCGTGCTGCTGCTGGTCGGCATGGCCGCGGGCCTGTCCGCCATCTTCAAGAGCCCGCTCGGCACCGCCCTGTTCGCCGTCGAGATCCTGTATTCGACGATGGCCTTCGAAGGCCGCTACCTGACCTTCACGCTGGTCGCCTCGGCCGTCGCCTATGCCATCACCGGGCTGTTCAACGGCTGGTCGCCGCTGTTCGTGCTGCCGCACGACGTCAGCTTCGGAGCGCCGGCCGATCTGGCCTGGTTCGTGGTGTTGGCGGCGCTGGCCGGAGGGCTGGGGGCATTGCTGCCCCAGGTGTTCTACTGGACCCGCGACCAATTTCACGAACTCCAGATCCCCAACATGCTCAAGCCCGCCTTGGGCGGACTCGGCGTCGGCATCCTGGGCCTGCTGGCGCCGCCGCTGCTCGGTGGCGGCTACGGCTACATCCAGTTCGCCCTGCAGGGCGGCGGCGGCATGGCGATCTGGCTGCTGTTGCTGTTGTCGGTCGGCAAGATTCTGGCCATGTCGCTGACCGTCGCCTCCGGCGGTTCCGGCGGCGTGTTCGCGCCCAGCCTGTACGTGGGCGCCATGCTGGGCGCCGCCTTCGCCATCACGCTGCACACCTTCCACATCACCGGCATTCCGACGCCGGCGCTGGCCGTGGTCGGCATGGCCGCCCTGTTCGCCGGGGCCGCGCGCGTGCCCATCGCCTCGCTGGTCATGGTCGCCGAGATGACCGGCGGCTACCACCTGATCATGCCGACCATGCTGGCCGTGTCGGTCAGCTACCTGGTGCAGATGGCGCTGACCCGCAACGCCAAGTACCCGACGCTGTACGAGGCGCAGGAGCCGATCCCGGCGTCGAGCCCGGCCAATACCGAGATGTTCTCCGAAATCCTCGCCGATTTCCTGCGCCAGAACCGCATGCGGCTGGACGGCAGCACCATCAACCGCCACCTGACGATGGCCCTGGCCGACGGCAAGGGGATCCCGCTCGGACGCGGCCATGAGCAGCTGTACCGCGTCGCCCTCGACCCCGGCACCTCCGCCGCCGGCCAGGAGGTGCGGGCGGTGGCCTGCGCCGACGTGGTCATCGTCGGTGTGCTGCGCGGCGAGAAGGAGATCGTGCCGGGCGCCGACACCGTACTGCAGGTCGGCGACGAGCTGTTGATCGCCGCCACGCCCGATTCGCTGGAGGAGTTCCGCCGGCGCATCGTCCCGATCGAAACGGCCGGTGACGAGGCGATCGAGGAATGGAAGGAGTCGCAGCAGGCCGCTGCCCACTAGCCAGCCGCCGCGGCGCTCAGTCCGCCGCCGTCACCCGCACCGACAGCGTCACGCGCACGCTCAGGCCACCCAGATCCGGGGAACGCGCCAACGCCACGTCCCCGCCATAGCTCTCGACCAGGTCGTGCACGATGGCCAGTCCCAGGCCGTGGCCCGGCACCTGCTCGTCCAGGCGCGTGCCGCGCTCGAAGGCCTGGGCCGCCTCCTCGTCCGACATGCCGGGGCCGTCATCCTCGACGATCAGTTCCAGCCCCTCATCGGCCTTGGGACGCAGCGTGCAGCGCACCGCCGTCCTGCCCCATTTGCAGGCGTTTTCGAGCAGGTTGCCGATCAGTTCGAGCATGTCCTCCCGGTCGGCCGCCACCCAGGACACCCGCATGTCCAGATCGATGCGCACGCGTCCGTCATGGATGGCCTGCAGCCCGTCGACCAGGTCATCCAGGTCGTGGCGCGGGTCGGCCCATGAACCGCCCGGCCCCCGGCCGGCCATGCGCGCCCGCCCCAGTTCCTGGTCGATGCGCTGCTGGATCAGTCCGAGCTGCTCCAGCACCGCCCGGCGCCGGTCGGCGGCCGTACCGGCACGGCGCTCGATCAACTGCATGATCCGCGTCAGCGGCGTCTTCAGGGCATGGGCCAGGTTGCCGAGCGACTGACGCGAGCGGGCCAGCCGTTGGCCCAGTACCAGCAGCAGCTGATTGAATCCGTCGACCAGGGGGGCGATCTCCTGCAGGCCCGGCTGCTCCAGGTGTTCGATCTCGCCGCGCTCCAGGCGATCGATATCCGCACGCAGCCGTGACAACGGCCTCAGGCTGTAGCGCACGACGGCGAACTGCAGCGCCAGCAGCATCAGCAGGGCCAGGCCGGACAGCATCAGCAGCGACCACTTGAAGGTGTCCGCCATCCGGTGCAGCTCCGTGACGTTCTCACCGATCTCCAGACGCACGGTATGGCCGCGGACATGGAAATCCGCCGACCAGACCAGCAGCCGCTGCTGCATGGGGCCGGCCACGTTCAGGGCCACGCCCGGCGGCTGTGCCGGCAGCACCTCGTCCCACAGCGAGCGCGAGCGGATCGTCTGCCCGGCATCGCGGACGACGAAGTAGTGACCGGAAAACGGTCGCCGATAGATGCTCGGGATATGGGCGTCGGTCATGTCGATATGCCCGGAGGCATCGACATCCATCGCCGCGAGCAACTCCTCGCTGTCGTGCTCGATGCGCGACACCACCATGCGTTCCATCAGGTGGCCGACCTGTTCGCTGACCAGGAACGCCATGACCGCGAACACCAGCACCAGGCTCAGCCCGAGGCTGAGCAGCAGCCGCTGGCTCAGGGAGTGCATAGACCTTCGGGATCGAACACGTAGCCCTGGCCGCGGCGCGTCAGGATACAGCCCTTGCCGAACTTGCGGCGCAGGCGGGCGATATAGACCTCGATCACGTTGCTTTCCTTCTCGGAATCGTAATCGTAGACATGTTCGAGCAGATGGCTGGTCGACAGCACGCGTCCCGGATGCAGCATGAAATAGCGCAGCAGCCGGTACTCGGTGCCGGTCAGCTTCCATTCATGCTCGCCCATGTGGGCGGTCTGCCGTTCCTCGTCCAGCACCAGTTGCCCGGCCTCGAGCGTCTGGCCCGCGGGCGCGCCGTGGGCGCGGCGGATCAGGGCCTGCAGGCGGGCCTGCAATTCCTCCACATGAAACGGCTTGGCCAGATAATCGTCGGCACCGCTGCGAAATCCCTCCACCTTCTCATGCCAGGCACCGCGGGCGGTCAGGATCAGCACCGGCGTCGTGATACCGGCCGCACGCCAGGCCTTCAACACCTCCAGTCCCGGTTTCCCGGGCAGGCCCAGGTCGAGCACGACCACGTCGTACGGTTCGCTGCCCCCCATGAACTCCGCCTCGGCACCGTCACGCACCGCATCGACGGCATAGGCGGCAGCCCTGAGCTGCTCGGCCAGGGACTCCGACAGTGCGGCATCGTCCTCGACCAGCAGCAGCCTCACCAGTCCTCCTTCCGGGTCGACGACAGGACATCGCCGGTATGGGCGTCGACATGGTAGGTACGCAAGATGCCCCCCTTCAGGATCATCCGGATCTCGTAGACCCGCCTGCCTTTCTCGTTCTCGAGTTCGGCTTGCAGGATCCGTCCCGGGTGTTTGGCCGTCAGTCGCTCGATGATGGTGGACAGCGGCAGGATATCACCCTGCTGGCGCAACTGCCGCACCACATCCTGATCGTCCTCGCCGCCCACGGCCAGCGCCGGGGTCAGAACGGCGGCGACCAGCATCAGTAACGCCAGCGCCCGCGTGATGCGGCCGGACAACGGGATCTCAATCATCCCAGCGCCCGAAACCCGGGATCGACACGCCGTCCTCGTCGAAGTACCCCGCCTTGGCCTGAGTATGGCAGGCCAGGCAGTTGGAACGCGAGCCCACCTTCGCATTGCCGGCGATCATCCTGTCCGGGATCCCGCGGTGCTCGCGGCGGATGTAGCTGATCTCGGAGATGCGCAACGGCACGTCCCCGGCCCGCAGCGAACGCATGATCCGGTGCGACAGGCGGCTCGGCGCCACATCGGCGGCATTGGCCGCGAGATACGCGCCGATCTCGGCCTGCTTGGCCGGCGACAACTCCGCATTCTCGCCGAAATGGTCGTCGAGCGTGGCCATGATCTTCGCCCAGGAGCGGGCCGGCAGCCAGCCGGGCTGGTAGGCGAAATGGCAGCCGCCGCATTCGCTGGCGTACGCCTGGTTTCTCACCGGCGCCATATCCGGCGTGCTGGCAAAGATGCCGCCCCGATATCCTTCACCACCTTCCTCCTCGCTGTAGCCCAGGCCGATCCCCGCCACCGTCAGGCCGATGCAGGCCACCAACAATAGCAATCCCGACATACCCTTGTTAATCATCGTGTACTCCTTGCGCATCATCATGTTCTTCCCGCGTCACTGGCCCTGGATGAACACCAGGAAATCTCCCTTCTCCTGCGGTGTGCATACCCGGCCCAACGTGGCCTTGCAGTTGCGCAGGAACCATTTCTCGACCTTGTCCGGATCGGTCAGGCGCGACGGCGTCACCCGCGGCGACATCGGCTCGATCGGCTTGCCGGTGCGGTAATGGGAACCGCCGCGGCTCAGGTCGGCGTGGTGGCAGGTCGCGCAGCTGATGCGCCCGCCCGTCTTTGCATCCGCGTGCTCACGGGTCCACATCTGCTGGCCGCGGGCGGCGTCGAACGGTCCGGCGCCGGCAGCCTCATACCCCTTCAGCATCGCCGCCACCGTATCCGCGGCCGCCAGCGCCGGCAGCGGCTGTCCCGCCGCAACCACCAGGGCCGTGCCCAACATCATCGTCTTCACGTTCATGATTCCTCCTTCGGCGCAGGCCGCTTGCGGCCCGTCACCATGGACAGCACCAGATTCTCCCGATGCAACAGGCTCTCCAGCAGCACCCCGGCCACGTGCAGGATCACCATCACCACCACCGCATCGGCCAGCATGCCGTGCACATCGGCCAGCCAGGCGAGGGCCACGCCGTCCCCGACCCGGGGCAATGCGGCCAACGGACCGGACATCAGTTCGGCACCGTCGAGCAGCAGGCCGGTGATCACCAGCAACGACAACATGGCCATCAGCAGCAGGATCATGGCGCCACCGGCCGGCGTGTGGCCGACATGGCGCTCGGCGCGCCCACGCACCAGCTCGCGCAGATGGCGCCCCACCTCGCCCGGGCTGCGCACGAAATCGGAAAACAATGCGTGGCGCGGCCCGATCCATCCCCATAGCAGGCGATACAGCAGCAGCCCTGCCACAATCCCACCGGCCAGCACGTGCAGGTGCATGCGCCCATCGCCCACGACAAAGGCGGTGGCGAAGGCGATCCCCAGCGTCCAGTGGAACAGCCGCAGCGACGGATCCCAGACCACGATATTCGGACTTGCCTGCTTCATGGCAGACAACGTATGCGCTCAAACTGAAACGAAACTGAAGCAAAACCTTAAAATGATCATGGGGATCAACGCGCAGCCGTAGGATCAAGCCATCGGGTTGCCATGGGAAAATCGGCATCTTGACAGCATCCGAGCACTGATCTTTAAACTCCTGAAGCGGATGCGGACGCGGCACGTGTGACGCCGCGCCACATCAGCGAGGGAGGAACCCATGCTTACCGTATTGAAGAAGGTCTGTTCGTCGCTGCTCATCATCGCCATTTTCGCACTGGGATTCCGCATACCCGTCGCCAACGCGGCCATGGTCAGCACCGCCGAACTCGCGCAGGCCGCCGCCGCCCAGGCGGATCGGGCCCGGCTGTCGGCCTTTCTGGACCGTGCGGATGTGCAGCGACAGCTGCAGGCGCTGGGCGTCGATCCCGCACAGGCCAAAACCCGCGTCGCCAGCCTGACCGACAGCGAGGTCAGGACGCTGAACGCGAAGCTGGGGCAACTTCCGGCAGGTGGCGACGCGGTCGGCGCCATCGTCGGGGCAGCCGTGCTGATCTTCGTGGTCCTGCTGATCACCGACATCCTCGGGCTGACGGACGTGTACGGTTTCGTGAACCATCCCGTTCACAGTCACGCACATGACGATTAAGTACCCGGACGGGTACCGGCGCGCCCGCCTTCGCGCGGGCGCGCTTTTTTTTGTCCTCGGGCTAACGAGCGGCTGCGCCGCAACCCAGACCACCGCCCTGCTCCGTCACCCGCCGGCCAGACTCCCGGCCTCCTCCGAGATCGCCAAGGTGCCGTTCTTTCCCCAGAAGGCCTATCAGTGCGGACCGGCCACCCTGGCCATGACCCTGGACTGGGCCGGAGCGGCGGTGACGCCGGACATGCTGGCTCCCAAGGTATTCATTCCGGACAAACACGGCAGCCTGCAGATCGAGATGATCGCCGCGGCACGGCGCTACGGCATGCTCGCCTACGTGCTGCGGCCGCAACTCGCGGACCTGCTGTCCGAGATCGCCGCAGGCCACCCGGTCATCGTGTTCCAGAACCTGGGCCTGTCCTGGTACCCGGTCTGGCATTTCGCGGTGGCCATCGGCTACGACATGATGCACCGCCGGCTCATCCTGCATTCGGGACCGGACAGCCGCATGTACATGCCCATGTCGACCTTCGAGCATACCTGGGCGCGCGGCGGCTACTGGGCCCTGCTGACCCTGCCGCCCGGCACATTGCCGCAGACGGCATCCGAGCAGCACTACCTCGATGCGATCATCGCCCTGGAACAGACGGGACACCGGGCCGGCGCCATGGCCGCCTACCGGGCGGCACTGACGCGATGGCCACGCAGCGAAACGGCCGGCATCGGGCTCGGCAACAGCCTGTATGCCATGGGCAGATTGCATGAGGCGCGGGCGGCCTTCCTGCGGGTCATCCGCGATCACCCGGATTCGGCGGCGGCCTTCAACAACCTGGCCCAGACGGAATCCGATCTCGGCGATGACCGCTCCGCACTGGCCTCAGCAACGCGGGCGGTCGAGATCGGCGGCCCCTTGGCAGCCACCTTCCGGAAAACCCTGGCGGAAATCCGGTCCCGCTTGGCCCGTGCCAACAAGGGACGACACGCCCGCTAGCTGCAGCCGTCGCCGGTGATCACCGCCGACGATGGACGGACCCCTTACTCGTTGACGCCCGGGGTGTCTCCCGACTCGCCACCCCCGCCCTGGTCATCCTGCTGGGCACCCTGGTCATCCTGCTGGGCACCCTGGTCATCCTGCTGCATGCCCTGGTCATCCTGTTGCATGCCATCATCACCCTGCTGGGCATCGGCCGCACCGGCATCCCCGGCCTGCTGGTCGTTCTGCATGGTGCCCTGTTCGGAGGTCGTGGCCCCCTGGTCGGCACCGGTCACGCCGTTGTCCTCGGCCAGCGCCGGCGAGGCGAACATCAACAAAGCAAGCAATCCCATCCACATCTTCGAACGTTTCATCGGAACTCCTTCCTTCGTACGAACGGCGTCCGGCAAGCCGGAATGGCAGCCGTTCCCGGTCTGCCTTCGCCCTGCCACTGATGGCGTACGCGAAGTCATTCTATTTCACCCGCTCGGATCGGCGTCAACGGAAATATTTTTTCGGCCGGCACAAAAAGACCGCCCCTCCGATGAGGGGCGGTCGACGAGCCGGGCACCACCGCGTTACGGCAGCCAGGGCCTGTGGATATGGTTGAGCCTCGGATCGGTCAGGC
>CAZBLR010000035.1:0-2361 GCA_964492895.1 uncultured Zetaproteobacteria bacterium
GGTGCCTGACTTGAGGGTGCCTGACCTGGGCGCCTGGCCCCCCGGGACCTGTCGCATTTGCGACAAGCGGCGGGTTCGCAACATGCGCCCAACATACGCGAATCGCGCAAGCCGTTGATTTCGCGCGATTCCCCATCTGGACCCGTTCTTGCAGGTGGATGCGGAGATCCGTATCCAGGAGGAAGCATGAGCGCATCCATCACCCCCGAAATTTCCACCGACATCATCGCCGGCCTCAAAGACGGCAGCATCGTCCCCTACCTCGGGGCCGGGGCCCTGCAGGGCTCGGTGCACAAGCAGACCGGGCAGCCGATCCCGGCCGACAGCGACAGCCTGATCCTGGCCATGAACAACGGGCAGCCGATGGCGCCCAAGCTGATGTACGAATTCGCGCGCGCGGCGATGAACCAGGAGCTGAAGAAGGGCCGCAGCTTCCTGACCCGCTTCCTGAACCAGACCTACGCCGACGACAACTGGACCCGGGCCCCGCTGCACGACTGGCTGGCGAGCATCCGCCCGCCCTACGTCATCGACATCAACCGCGACACCCAGCTGCAGCAGAGCTATGCGGACACGCCGCACACGCTGATCGTCGGCGTGGCGCGCATCGCCGGCTCCGATTACCGCTTCCGCATCTACCACTGGGACGGCAGCAGCTACGCGGAGATCGCCCAGGAGGCTGTGGACACCACCCTGCCGGTGCTGTTCAAGCCGATGGGCACGCCCAAGCCCGAGGACAACTACATCGCCTCCGATGCCGACTACGTCGACTACATCACCGAGCTGATGGGCGGCTTTGCCATCCCGTCCTTCCTGAAGGCGGCACGCAAGGGCAAGCGATACCTGTTCATCGGCATGCGCATGAACCGCGACACCGAGCGCATGGTGCTGACCGACATCATCTACGACGCCGGCACGCCGGCCGCCTGGGCCCTGATGCCGGATGCCAACGCCAAGGAGCGCCGCTTCGCCGCGCGCCTCGGCATCGAGATCATCGACGCCGGCGTCGACGCGCTGCTGGCCGCCACGCTGACCGACGAGGCGGAGGCCTCGACCATCGGCTGCTGAGCCGCCGGGCCGTGGCCGACATGCCCTACCAGGACATCGCCGCCGCCGAGGTGCCGGGCTTTCTTGCGCGGCACGACCCGGTCGTGCTCGACATGCGCGACCCGGCGAGCTTCGGGCGCGGCCATATCGACGGGGCGCAGCCGGTCAGCGATGCGCTGATCCACGCGCTCAGGACATCCGGGGAAGCCGCCACGCGGCCGGTGCTGGTCTACTGCTACCACGGCATCAGCAGCCGCGAGCTGTCCACCTTCCTGGCGCGCATCGGCTTCGCACACATCTTCAACCTCGAGGGCGGCTGGCAGGCCTGGGCGCAGTTCCGCGCCGCCCGGGGGCCCGCCCCCTCCCCGGAGCTGGCGCAGTGGTATGCCGCCAACGGCTTCGCCGCGCCGGAACCCTTCGCCCTGAACGGCCGCCACCTGACGCCGCTGATGCAGGCGGCCCTGAACGGCGAGGCGGCCATCGTCGACGAGCTGCTCGCACGACCGGGGATCATCGATGTGGAGAACGGGGACGGCAACACCGCCCTGTGGTTCGCCTGCACCAGCGACAGCACGGATATCATCGGCAGCCTCATCCGGCACGGGGCCGACATCGACCATGCGAACCGCGAGGGCGTCACCTGCCTGATCTATGCCGCCTCGGCCGGCAAGCTGGCGGTGGTGCGCACCCTGCTGGATTGCGGTGCCAGCCGGGCACCGGCCACCCGCGACGGCTTCACGGCCCTGGACTGCGCCGCCACGCTGCCGGTGCTGCGCCTGCTCAGGCCGCGCGGCGCCGCGAATGCCTCAGATGTTGGGGCTCACGTGTAACGGCGCAGGGCCCTGAGCTGGGTCGGCTGCCAGCCGCAAGACGCATAGAAATCGATGGCCCCGGCATTGCCGCGATCGACCAGCAGCTGCAGCCGCCCGATGCCGAGCTGTGCCGCGTGCGCGCTCATCGCAGCCATCAGCTTCGAGCCGATGCCGTAGCGGCGGAATCCGGAGGCCACGACGACATCCTCGATCAGGCCCGTCCAGCCGCCCTCGGCCGTGGACACGAGGCGCTGCATCGTGCACATGCCGACGACGCGGCCTTCCATCTCGGCCACCAGCACCCCGGCCGCCTCCTGCCCGATCAGCAGCGACAGCCCCCGGCGCTGGCGCTCGGCATCGAAGGAGAAATCCGCCTCGATGGCGAACAGCTCGGCGAGCAGCGCCACCATGGGCTCGATATCGGCCTCGCAGGCCGGACGGATGTTCAGGGATTCAGCCATGGCGAGCACCATACAAAGAAGCTGACGGACCGTACATCACA
>CAZBLR010000035.1:2461-15706 GCA_964492895.1 uncultured Zetaproteobacteria bacterium
AGGGATTCAGCCATGGCGAGCACCATACAAAGAAGCTGACGGACCGTACATCACATGAAATGAAAGCGTCTTGAACGGCCTGGATACAAGGCGCACGGCGCGCAGCGATCGAGGCGTATTGGGCAATACGTCGAGGAAGTGAGCACCGTGCAACGCAGTAGACGGACCGTTCAAGACGCTTTCAACCCTCGGAGGAGAAGCACTCGGAGAAATGGGCGCATGCATCGCAGCTCGGCGCCGGGCAGGCGACGATGCCCTCGCGATCGCATAACTGCTTGTACAGGAACTTCTTCCACTTCATGTCGCGGTCGTTGCGCGCCGCCAGCCCCGGGAAAAGCTCGTGCATCAGCCGCGTCAGATCCCGGCGCGTGAACAGCCCGAGATCCTCCCACAGATGATTGCGGCCGCTGCAGCCGACGATCATGATCTCGATCCACCACGGCTGTTCCCCCAGGTGTGCCGCCTGATGCTCCGTGAACAGCGCCTTCAGCTCATGGTATTCGGGCATCGTGGCCATGTCCCACGGGCCGCCGCCGGCTGCGGCATCCGGACGGCCAATGCCCGGGAAATGGTGATCGAGCATGCGCCCGAACATCCGGGCATCCAGGCCCAGGCACGCGGGCATGGCCCCGCGGCCATGCATGTGGCTGGCCAGCATGCTGGCCAGTGCATGCTCGCCGAACGTCCAGCGCACGCCCATCAGGCCGCGGTAGGTCGCGAGCCGTTCGTCCCCGTCGGCCACGGCGCTCATATCGGCCGTTCCTAGTATTCGACCAGCAGGTCTTCGTCGCGGACGATCATCTGGCAGGCCAGGCGCCATTCGGTCGGCAGGTCGGTGACCGCCATCTCGTCGATCTGCTGCTGGGTGATCTTCTTCAGTTGCTTCAGCACGGTGATCTCCTTGTCGGTCAGGGGCCCGCCCATGGCGGTCTTGCCGCTCAGGAGCTTCACGTGGATCAGGCAGGTACCGCACTCGCCGTCGGCGCAGCTGAAGTCGATGGGAATCTTGTTCTCGCGGGCGATCTTCAGCACGGTGTCGGTATGACTGCCGGCCGTGGCATAGACGGTCTTGTCCTTGTATTCGGGGTTACTGAAGATGATATTCGCCATCGTGATCTCCTGTGATATCGGTTAGGCGGGGCTGATGACGACATCGCCCAACACCTGAGCCTGGCAGGCCAGGCGGTTGTGCTTGCCGGCCAGGTTCTCCTTCAGGATCTTCTCCTCGACGATGCTCGGGGTGGTCAGGTTGTTCCACCCTTCATCCACCTTCATCAGGCAGGTGCCGCAGTCGCCCTCGCGGCAGCCGTAGATCAGACCGGCACCGACCTTTTCCGAGATCTCGATGATGCGGCTGCCGACCGGCACATTCACGGTGATGCCGATATCCTTGAACGTCACTTTCGCCTTTGCCATGTTCTATTCCTCCTGTAGGGCCTGTGGATCAGGGCGTCGGGCACGGCGTGGCCGCATGCGTGCGCGGACAGGCCTCGACCTCCCGCTCCGGCAACCCGGCCAGCCCGATCCATGCATCCACCCGTTCGCCATCGAACCCGGCCATGCGCTCGCCGCCGACCCGCATCAGCGGCCGCCGGATCAGCAGCGGATCGGCCAGCATCAGGGCCAGCGCCTGTGTCTCGTCCAGCGACGCCGGCACCACGCGTCCGTCCTTGACCGCGGGTGCTGCGCGGTTGAACCAGTCGGCCACCGGCATGTCGCCGAAGAAGGGGCGCAGCGCCGCCGCCGTCCAGGGCTCGCTCAACAGGTCGCGCACCACAAGCCGATGCCCCGCCGTCTCCAGCAGGTCCTTCTGGCGGGTGTTGTTGATACACCCCGGCTTCTCGAAAAAGATCACGTAGCTCATGGCGGCGATCCGGGCATGTTGGTCACGCGCTCATCGGGCCTGGATCTCCGCCATGGCTGCCGCCATCCTCTCCGGCGGGATGCCGGTCAGCGATCCCGCCGGGTTCAGCGCGTCCCCGAGGCTGTCGAGGATCGCCCCCTCGATCGGGCAGATGCTGGCGCACTGCGGGTCGGCGTAGTCGCCGGCGCACTCGGTGCACTTGCTGTCGTCGATCAGGAAATGCGGGCTCGCCTCATAGATGGCGTTGCTCGGGCACAGCGGCTCGCAGGCCCAGCAGTTGACGCAGGTTTCGATGATTTCCAGAGCCATATCAGCCTCCTAAAGGTCGTTGCGCTGCGCGCAGCCCATCCATGTGAGCGGCACGATGCCGCCAATCAACATCGGGCATGGATGCACGTATTCGGTTCTCATCAAGCAGCCGCTGCTTCGGTAGCGGCGGCGTCGAGCTTGCCGGCCTCGATCATCTCGGCATAGACGGCCGCCACGGCATCCTCGATCGCCTCCATGGCGTGCTCGCCGTTGGGGATGATGCCGGCGGCTTCCAGGCGCTCCCACGGCTCGAAACCGATCTTGGAGCACAGCACCGTCTCGCAGCCCTCGAGTGCCCGGATGGTCAGGTCCAGGGCGTTCTCCTTCTCGCCGCAGGTATCGTCGCCCACGCAGTACTGGTCGGTCTTGCGGTGGCCGATGAAGCGCACCCCTTCGGGGCCGGCCTCGTAGACCAGGAATTCGCGGGCATGGCCGAAATGCTGGTTGATGACGCCGCCGCCGCTGGTGGCGATGGCCATCAGCACCGGCCGGTAGCTGCGTCCGGCCGTTGCCGCTGCGATCGGCGAGGGCTTGGCCTTCGCCTCCTCCTCGGCCAGCACCTTGGCGATCGACTCGTGCACCTTGGCGCGCTTGACCATCGCCTCCTGGTAGTCGATCTCCATCGTCTCGATCTTGTCGAGCGTGAACTCGGCGCCGCGATCCTCGCCCAAGAGGCCCACGGCATCGGCGCGGCACTGGCGGCAGTGGCGCATCATGTTCATGTCGCCGGCGCAGGCGTCCTGCAGCGCGGACAGCTCCATCGGCGTCGGGCCGCGCTGGCCCATGACCCCATAGAAGGTGCCGTGCTCGGCCTCGGCGATCAGCGGCATCACGTTGTGCAGGAAGGCGCCCTTGGACTTGACGATGCGGCTCACCTCCTGCAGGTGCTCGTCGTTGACGCCCGGGATCATCACCGAATTGACCTTCACCAGGATGCCGCGCTCGACCAGCATCTCCAGGCCCTTCTGCTGCTGCTCGATCAGGATCTTCGCGCCCTCGATGCCCTTGATGCGCTTGTTCTCCCAGAAAATCCACGGGTAGATCTTCGCGCCCACCTCGGGATCGACGCAGTTGATGGTGATCGTCACGTGGTCGATGTTGTGCTTGGCCAGTTCGTCGACGGATTCGGGCAGCGCCAGGCCGTTGGTGGAGACGCACAGCTTGATATCCGGCGCCTTCTCGGACAGTTCGCGGAAGGTCTGGAAGGTACGCTCCGGGTTGGCCAGCGGATCGCCGGGGCCGGCGATGCCGAGCACGGTCATCTGCGGGATGTTGGCGGCCACCGCCATCGTCTTCTTGACCGCCTGATCGGGCGTCAGCAGCTCGGACACGACACCCGGGCGGGATTCGTTGGCGCAATCGTACTTGCGATTGCAATAGTGACACTGGATGTTGCAGGCGGGCGCCACGGCCACGTGCATGCGGGCGAAATAATGATGCGCCTTCTCGGAGTAACAGGGATGGTTGTACACCTTCTCGCGAATGCTCTCCGGCAGATGCGCCATCTGGTCGTCATCGCTGCCGCACGATCCCGCCGAGCAGCCACCCTTGGCTGCGGGTGCGCTTTCTTCCTGTCCCAACACCTTCAGTTCCATGCCGACCTCCGATCAACTGCCGATTTCGGGGAATACCCCGGTCATCGGATGGCAAGCGGCGTGCCAGCGTCGGGTATTTTGTAACTCATTGTCATTTATATGTTTTTCAACACATCAATTTGGACGTGTCGCAAAGGCAACAGGTCATGGCCCGCCATTTGTGCCGAAACAAACAAACATTCGGCGCAGGGGCAGGCGTCCCCGGGCGCCATCCGCCGGACTCAGATCTTGCGCATGCGGATGTTCAGCGTCTTGACGCGATAGGCGATCTGGCGCGGCGTCATGCCGAGCAGGCGCGCCGCCTTGGCCTGCACCCAGCCGGCCTGCTCCAGCGCCACGAGCAGGCGCTCGCGTTCGCTCATGTCCGGGTCGTCGAGACTGGCCTTGGCCGGGCTCTCCATCGCATGCGCCGCGGACATCGGCTTCTCCTCGATGCCGGTCAGGCTGATCAGGTCCCGGTCGATGGTGCCGTCCTCGCTCATGATGGCGGCGCGTTCCAGGCAGTTCTCCAGCTCGCGCACGTTGCCGGGCCAGGCATGGCGGACCAACAGGCGGATGGCGCTGTCGGTCAGCGTCAGTTTGCGCCCCTGGCGCTTGGCCAGCTTGCCGACCAGGAAGCGGGCGACATCCGGGACATCCTCGGCCCGGTCGCGCAGGGCCGGCACGAAGATCGGCATCACGTTCAGACGGTAGTACAGGTCCTCGCGGAAATCGCCCTTCTCGACCTCCTGCTCCAGATCGCGGTTCGTCGCCGTGATCACGCGGACGTCCACCTTGATGGTCTTGGCGCCGCCGACGCGTTCGAACTCGCCTTCCTGCAGCACGCGCAGCAGCTTGGCCTGGAACAGCGGCGAGATCTCGCCGATCTCGTCGAGGAAGATGGTGCCGCCGTCAGCCTGCTCGAACCGGCCCTTGCGGCTGGCGATGGCGCCGGTGAACGCGCCCTTCTCGTGCCCGAACAGCTCCGTCTCCAAGAGGTTCTCGGACAGGGCGGCGCAGTTGAGCTTGACGAAGGGGCCGTTGGCGCGCGGCGAGTTGTAGTGGATGGCGTTGCTGATCAGCTCCTTGCCGGTGCCGGACTCGCCGCGGATCAGCACGGTGCTGTCCCACTTCGAGACCTGCCGCACCTGCTCGAACACGCGCCGCATTTGCGGCGAATGGCCGACGATGTTCTCGAAGCCGTAGTTGCTGCGCACCACCTGCTGCAGGCGGTCTCGCTCGACGACGAGGTCCTTCTTCTCCCTCTCCACCTCCCAGGACAGGCGCACGCTCTGGGCGATCAGGTCGGAGACCATCTTCAGGAAGTTGGCCCGCTCACGCAGCAGCCCGAGCGCACCGGCCGTCGGCTGGGCCGCCAGCACGCCGACCGGATCGAGGTCACCCACCTTGATCGGCACGCCGATGAAGGCCCGTTCGGGATCATAGAGCTTGAGCTTGCCCAGGAAGCGCGGCTCGTCGGCGATACGCTGAACCACCACCATCTCGTCCTGGGCCATGATCGTGCCGACGATGCCTTCGCCGGGCCGGTAGCGCGTGGACTGGAGGTCGGTCTCGCTGTCGCCGTGCACGGCCCTGACCAGCATGTCCCCGTCCGGCTGCAGCAGCGCCACCATGCCCCGCTCCATGCCGGCGTAGTCATCCAGCGCCTCCAGCACCCCCTGCAGGGTCTCCTGCAGGTCCAGCGAGCGGCTGAGCACATGGCTGACCTGGAACATCGCCTCCAGCTCCAGCTCGAACAGCTCCTCCCGGTCCATGTATCGGGAAGCCTTGTCCGTAAAGACGCTCATGTGCCGGCCCCGGTCATGTGCGTCAGCGGCAGGCGCACGCGGATACCGCAACCGGCGGTATAATGGGGATCGATGATGATCATGCCGGTGTGTTCGTTGACCACGTCCTGCGCCAGGCTCATGCCCATGCCGACGTGGCCCTCGCCGTTCTTCGTCGTATAGAACGGCTGGAACACCCGGATCCTGTCCTCCTCCGAGATGCCCGGGCCGGAATCCTCGATGCGCACCTCGCAATAGCTGTCGTTCGCCTCGGTCACGATGTGCAGTTCGCGGTTCCTGACCGACGGCGCATCCATGGCATCGATGGCGTTGTCGATCAGCTGCTTGAACATGCGCCTGAGCGACGCCTCGTTGGCATAGATGTTCGGCAGCTTCGGATCGGGGTGCCATTCCATGGCGATGCCGAGCCGGAGCAGGCGGTCCGTCCTGACGGACAGCACATCGCGGATCAGCTGGTTGATATTGACGCTGGCGTAGCGCTCCTCCGGCAATCTAGGCATGCAGGCGCGCAGCGTTTCCATCGCCTTGCGCCCGGACTTGATCGACTCCTCCAGCACCTGGTACAGCGGCTGCTGCTTGACCTCGGGGCCTTCGCGCTTGATCAGCATGCCGACCGCGGCGGAGACCAGGTTCAGCGGCGCCTGCATCTGGTAGATGGCGCCGGAGATGGCCTCGCGCACCCCCTGCGTCAGCTCGCCCTCGGCCAGCACGGCCCTGAGCGCGTTCTTGCGGATCTCCTCTTCCTGGCGCTTGGCACGCGTCGTTTCGTTGGCGATCAGCAGCAGGTGCTCCTCGCGATGCGACTCGAAGAAGGTGTCGGCGCTGACGTCGTGCTCGCGGAACCACACGCCGGAGCAGGAGAACCAGCGCGGCAGGCCGCCGCCCTGCGGATCGAAGCGCACCTCGCGGTTGACGAATCCGCTCTTCGCCACCTGCGTCACCGGCCGCCCATCGGGGGCGTTGAAGCCGAGCGCCTCGAGGAAGAAATCGGCCGGCTCGCCGATCCTCAGATCGCTCATCAGCTTCTTGTATTCCTGATTGTCGAGCATGACCTTGCCCTGCCGGTCGATCACGGCCATGGCCATCGGCACCGCGTCGACCACCGCCTCGATCAGGAACTTCTGGTTGCGCACCTGCTGCTCGAGCCGGTGCACCTCGGTGACGTCGCGATGCATGCCGAGGTAGTGCGAGGTGTTGCCGCCCTCGTCGAGCACCGGCACGATCACCAGATCGGCGACGTAGCGCGTCCCGTCCTTGCGCCGGTTGACCAGCATGCCGCTCCACGACTTCTTCTGCATCAGCCGCGCCCACATGGTTTCATAGACGATCTTCGGCGTCGTCTTGTCGGACAGCTGCGACTCGTTGCCGCCGATCACATCCTCCGGCTCGTAACCGGTGATGCGGGAAAAGGAACGGTTGGCGTACAGGATGTTGGCCCTCGGATCGGTGATGGAGATGGCCACGGCCGACTGCTCGACCGCCTCGAAGAACAGGTGCGGTGCCAGCCCCGATTCGTACTCCCTGGCCAGATTGCCCAGGATCTTCAGGACCTCATCGGGCACGTCGCCTGGTGCTGCGGCCAGAAACCTGCGCAGGGTTTCAGCCAGACGGCCCAGTGCTTCCCTTTCAGCCATCGCCATGCCCGACTCCTTGCCGGCCCCGCGATCCCGGGCACCGTTCGCATCCTTCGTCATCACCAGGGAAATAATCGCAAGAAACGTGCCCATATCTTTGCAAGGGATAAATGCGTTGCAAAACCGACACAAGGAACAGACATCGTTGTCGCATATGCGACAACGGTTCCGGCGGGTTTTCCGCATTGTCGCAAATGCGACAAACGCCCGAATGCGGCCCGGGTATTGCAAAACCATGCGCCCGCCAAGGCCTTACCCCGCGCGCCACCGTTGCCGCTTTGCTTGGCACAACTGATGCAGATATGTGCACGAGCACGTGCACGAGTACGTATACGGATAGGAGCGGACGGACGCCATGGACTACCTGTTGCTATTGATCGGAGCGGCCCTGGTGAACAACGTGGTGCTGGTCAAGTTTCTCGGCCTGTGCCCGTTCATGGGCGTCTCGAACAAGCTCGATACGGCGCTCAGCATGGGGCTGGCCACCACCTTCGTGCTGACCATGGCCTCGATGGCCAGCTGGCTGATCGAGCATTTCATCCTGCATCCGCTGGGCATCGGGTACATGCGCATCATCGCCTTCATCCTGGTGATCGCCTCCGTGGTGCAGTTCACCGAGATGGTCATCCACAAGACGAGCCCGATGCTGCACCAGCTCCTCGGCATCTACCTGCCGCTGATCACCACCAATTGCGCCGTGCTGGGCGTGGCCCTGCTGAACCTGCAGGACAAGCACTCGCTGATGCAGAGCATGTTGTTCGGTTTCGGCTCGGCGATGGGCTTCACGCTGGTGATGGTGCTGTTCGCCGGCCTGCGCGAGCGCCTGGCCATCGCCAAGGTACCGGCCGCCTTCGCCGGCGCCCCGATCGGCTTCATCGTCGCCGGCCTGCTGTCGATGGCCTTCATGGGCTTTTCGGGCATCCCCACCCACCCATGAACAAGCGGACAACGCAAGGAGGCAGATCATGATTGCAACCATCCTGACCATGGCCGCCATGGGCCTGATCCTGGGCCTGTTTCTCGGCGTCTCGGCGTATTACCTGAAGGTCGAGGCGGAACCGATCGTCGAGGAGCTGACGGAAATGCTGCCCGGCTCCAATTGCGGCCAGTGCGGATTCCCGGGCTGTGCCCAGGCCGCCGCCGCCCTGGCCAGCCATGAGGCACCGGTGACGCTGTGCCCGCCGGGCGGCAAGGGCGTGGTCGAAAGCCTGTCGGCCCGGCTCGGCATCGATCCCCCGACCGGCATGGCCGACGTCGTGCCGATGCTGGCCTTCGTCAACGAGGCGACCTGCATCGGCTGCACGCGCTGCGCCAAGGTCTGCCCGACCGATGCCATCGTCGGCGCACCCAAGCAGATCCATGCCGTGATCAACCGCGCCTGCAACGGCTGCAAGCTGTGCGTGGACGTCTGCCCGACCGAGTGCCTGCAGCTCGTGCCCGAGGCGGTGACCCTGGAGAACTGGCGCTGGCAGCGCCCGGTGCTGGCAAGCGCCGCATGAGCGGGCTATCGCTGAAGCTGGCGATCCAGACGTGGCTGCGCACCCGCGGCGGCGTGCATCCGCCCGAGCGCAAGGACACGGCCGCCATGCCGATCCGCACCATCCCGGCCCCGGCGCGCCTGTACCTGCCGCTGAAGCAGCATATCGGCGCCGAGGCGAAACCCGATGTCGTGCCGCTGCAGCTGGTGAAAAAGGGTCAGATCCTGGCGCGCGGCCAGGGCTCGGTGTCGGCGCATGTGCATGCGCCCTGCTCCGGCCATATCGCCGACATCGTCGAATACCCGGCACCGCACCCCTCGGGGCTGCCGATGCCGGTGCTGGTGATCGAAAACGACGGCCGCGACGATCCGGACGAGATGCCGGTGGCCAAGCACCCGCACCTGTTGGCCCCGGAGGATATCGCCGCCCGCGTGCAGGCGGCCGGCATCGTCGGCCTGGGCGGCGCCACCTTCCCGGCGGCCGTGAAGATGAACCTCGGCCAGGCCAAGGCCGTGGATGTGCTCGTCATCAACGGCTGTGAATGCGAACCCTACCTGACCTGCGACGACCGGCTGATGCAGGAGCGGGCCGCCGGCATCGCCGACGGCGCGCGCATCATGGCGCAGGCGCTGAACATCGTCGGCGCCCCCGACGTCATCATCGCCATCGAGAACAACAAGCCGGCGGCCATCGCCGCCATGCGCGAGGCCACCACCGGCTGGCGGCATGTCGATGTGGTACCGGTGCCGACGCAATACCCGATGGGCGCCGAGAAGCAGCTGGTGCGCTACCTGACCGGCCGCGAGGTGCCTGCGGGCAAGCTGCTCGCCGATGTCGGCGTACTGGTACAGAACGTCGGCACCGCCTATGCCGTGCACCAGGCCCTGCGCACGGGCATGCCGCTCGTCAGCCGCATCGTCACCGTCGCCGGCGGCGCCGTGGCCCGCCCCGGCAACTACGAGGTGCCGATCGGCATGCGCGTGTCCGACGTGCTGGCCCACTGCGGCCTTGCCTGCGAACCGGCGCGCGTGGTCATGGGCGGCCCGATGATGGGCCACGCGCTGGGCCATCCCGATGCGCCGGTGGTCAAGGGCACCAGCGGCATCCTGGCCCTGACCGCCGGCGAAGTGCGGGCAGAGGCGGAACGCCCGTGCATCCGTTGCGCGGCCTGCGTGGACGCCTGCCCGATGGGCCTGCTGCCCGTGACCATGGCCAGCCTGCTCAAGAACGATAAGCTCGACGAGGCCCTGGGCATCGGCCTCTCCGACTGCATCTCCTGCGCCGCCTGCTCCTACGCCTGTCCTTCAAACATCCCGCTCGTGCACTACTTCAACTACGGCAAGGGCGAGGTGGTCGCCAAGCGCGAGGCCAAGCGCAAGGACGAGGAGATCAAGCGCCTGATCGAGGAGCATCGCGTGCGCATGGCCGCCATCGAGCGGGAGAAGGCCGAGGCGGCCGCCAAGCGCCAGGCGGCGATGGAGAAACAGAAGGCCGAGAAGGCGGCCGCCTGATGCCGGCGACCACCGCCCCGCATACCTCCGGGCCGCGCAGCGTCGGCTTCATCATGGCCATGGTGATGCTGGCGCTGGTGCCGGGCACGCTGCTCGGCATCGCGCAGTTCGGCTGGCCGGCGCTGAACCTGTTCGTGCTGACCATCGCCACCGCGCTCGCGGCCGAGGCGGCCAGCCTGATCGTCGCCGGCAAGCCCGTGCGCGTGGCACTGATGGACGGTTCGGCGGTACTGACCGCTTGGCTGCTGGCGCTCAGCCTGCCGCCGTGGGCACCGTGGTGGATCGGTGTCGTCGGCGCGATGTTCGCCATCGCCATCGGCAAGCATCTGTTCGGCGGCCTGGGACAGAACGTGTTCAACCCGGCCATGCTGGCCCGCACCGTGCTGTTGATCTCCTTCCCGGTGGAGATGACGGCCTGGATCGCGCCGCAGCCGATGTTCTCGGCCCACGCGCCCGGATTCAGCGAGGGGCTCGCCATCACCTTCGGCCAGCTTCATCTCGATGCCGTCAGCAGCGCCTCGCTGCTGGGTCATGTCAAGACGACACTGGGCATCGACGGCCATGCGCCCCTGCCCGCCATCATCGCCGGCAGCTTCCACCCCCTGGCCTCGTTCATGGGCACCACCGCCGGCAGCCTGGGCGAAACCTCGGCCCTGCTGTTCATCGCCGGCGGCCTGTTCCTGATCTACCTGCGCATCATCTCCTGGCACATCCCGGCGGCCATGCTGGCCACCGTGGGCCTGCTGGCCTGGGCCACCCACCTCGCCAATCCGCTGCATTTCTCGCCGCCGCTGTTCCATCTGCTGAACGGCGGCCTGATGCTCGGCGCCTTCTTCATCGCCACCGACCCCGTCACCTCGCCCGTGTCCAACAACGGCAAGCTCGTGTTCGGTGCCGGCTGCGGCGTGCTGGTGTTCATCATCCGCCAATGGGGCGGTTATCCGGAGGGCGTGGCCTTCGCCGTACTGCTGATGAATGCCGCCACCCCGCTGATCGACCATTACATCCGCCCGCGCATCTTCGGGCGCACCCTGGGCGGCGAGCCACTGCCCGTGGCCGGCAAGGAAGGCCCCTGATGTTGGGTATCTGGCAGCGATTCCGTCAGCACCTGGCCTACCACAGCATCCAGCTCGGCGTGCTGGCGCTGCTGGCCGGCGGCATCCTGGCGTACGCCAACCGCCTGACCGCGGTGGAGATCGCCAAGCGCCAGAGCGAGGATCTGAACAATTCCATCGGCCAGGTCGTCCCGGCCGCCATCCACGACAACGACATGGTGCATGACGCCATCGTCGTGCCGGACGGGGATAACGGCCCGGTCAAGGTGTACCGGGCAAGACAAGGCCAGCAGGTGACCGCCGTCGCCTACGAATTCGATGCCCACGGTTATTCGCCGACGCCGATCCGCCTGATCATGGGCGTGGACAGAGACGGCCGCATCCTCGGCGTGCGCGTGCTGTCGCTTTCCGAAACCCCGGGCCTGGGCGACAAGATCGAGGCCAAGAAAACGCACTGGATCTTCGCCTTTGACGGCAAGTCCCTGGACGACCCGGGCGCCAAGGGCTGGCATGTGAAGAAGGACGGCGGCGATTTCGACCAGTTCTCCGGCGCCACCATCACGCCGCGCGGCGTCGTCAAGGGCGTGTATGCGGCCCTGCAGTTCTTCAAGGCGCACCGGCCGCTGTTGATCCACGGCATGACGCCGGCTTCCGCCGACATGTTGCAGGGAAATGAGTGATGCGCGGCCTGGTTCCCGACTCTCCGTTAGCAGGCTGCCGAGACAAGTATCCGAGACCGGAAAAGAGCAGCGAAGTCGCGACCGGTTTCGGATACGCAGGCGAGGGAACCCGGAGGGAAGGCTGGTCCCGGGGTGCCCTTCTTTGGTTCTTTCTTGGGCACGCAAGAAAGAACGAAACGCTTCAACAGCGGCAAGCACATGCTTCGGCAGGCCAGCATAGGAGGCAGCCATGAACGACTACCGCAAGATCATGCGTGACGGTTTCTGGGACAACAATGTGGTGTTCGCCCAGATGCTGGCGCTGTGCCCCACGATGGCCGTGACCAGCACCGCCACCAACGGCCTGGGCATGGGGCTGGCCACCACCTGCGTGCTGGCCATGTCCAACCTGCTGATCTCGCTGCTGCGCAACGTCATCAGCAACGAGGTGCGCATCCCGGCCTTCGTGCTGCTGATCGCCTCGCTGGTGACGCTGATGGACATGAGCCTGAACGCCTGGCTGCACCAGCTCTACCAGGTGCTGGGGCTGTTCATCGCCCTGATCGTCGTCAACTGCGCCATCCTCGGCCGCGCCGAGGCCTTCGCATCGAAGAACCGGCCGCTGGCGGCACTGTTCGACGGCATCACCATGGGCCTCGGCTTCACCACCGCCCTGGTCGTCATCGGCGGCGTGCGCGAGATTGTCGGCAGCGGCACGCTGTTCGCCCAGGCCTCGCAGTTGCTCGGGCCTGCATTCAAGGGCATCGAGCTGACGGTGATCCCCGATTACCGCGGTTTCCTGATCATGATCCTGCCGCCCGGCGGCTTCCTGGCGCTCGGCTTCCTGCTCGCGCTGAAACGGCTGGCCGATCAGCGCCAGGCCAGGCGTGCCGCGCAAAGGAAGATCGCCGCCGCATCCGCGGCGCCGGAGCCGGCAGGGGCGGAGCAGACGGCATGATGGTGCGCGTGGCCTATGTCGATCCCGAGCACCAGTTCTGGCAACAGCTGGAGGTGCCGGATGCCTGCACGCTGCAGCAGGCCATCGAACTGTCCGGCGTGCTGGAGCAGATGCCCTTTCTCGACCTGGAGACGCACAAGGTCGGCGTCTTTGGGCGCTTCGCCAAGCTCGATGCCGCGCTGAAGCCGGGAGACCGGGTGGAGATCTACCGCCCGATCACCGCCGACCCGCTGACCGTGCCGCGGCGCGACAAGGACGACAAGGAATAAGGCTCCACCCCCTGCCTTGCGGGCAACGCCCCGCGCAACCGGGGATATCATGCAACGCAAAGGAGAGGATCAATCATGAGTGTACTGGTAGGCAAGGCCGCCCCCGATTTCACCGCGGCCGCGGTC
>CAZBLR010000036.1:0-15440 GCA_964492895.1 uncultured Zetaproteobacteria bacterium
GAACAGCGAGGCGACGTGGAATTCAAGGACTATTACCAGACACTCGGGGTCAAGCGGGATGCCAGCGGCGATGAGATCAAGCGCGCCTACCGCAGGCTGGCGCGCAAGTTTCATCCGGACGTCAGCAAGGAGGCGGATGCGGAGAAGCGCTTCAAGGAGGTCGGCGAGGCCTATGCGGTGCTGAAGGATCCCGAGAAACGCGCCGCCTACGACCAGCTTGGCGCCAACTGGAAGGCCGGCCAGGAGTTCCGGCCGCCACCGGGCTGGGATCAGGGCTTCGAGTTCCATGGTGGCGGGTTCACCGGCGCCGAGGCCGCCCGCTTCAGCGATTTCTTCGAGAGCCTGTTCGGTCGGGGCGGTTCCTTTACCCCCGATTTTGGCGGACAAGCCGATCGTACGTTCCATGCCAGGGGCGAGGATACCTTCGCCAAGGTGCTGATCGATCTCGAGGACAGCTACCAGGGTGCCGTTCGCACCCTGACCCTGAAACATACCGAATCGGGGGCCGATGGTCGCCCCCATATCCGGGAACGCAATATCAAGGTGCGTATCCCCAAGGGTGTGCACCAGGGCCAGCACATCCGCCTGCCTAGGCATGGCGGAGCGGGTGTCGGCAAGGGCGAGCCAGGCGATCTGTACCTCGAGGTGGAATTCCGACCGCACCCTCTCTATCGCGCCCATGGCCGGGACGTGTACCTGGACCTGCCCGTGGCGCCGTGGGAAGCGATGCTGGGGGCATCGGTCACGGTGCCGACGCCCGCGGGCCCTGTGACCCTGAAGGTGCCGCCCGGATCGTCGGCCGGCCGCAAGCTGCGCCTGAAGGGACGCGGCATCCCGGGCCAGGTGCCGGGGGATTTGTATGCCGTGTTGCAGATCGCCCTGCCACCGGCCGATTCGGAGGCCGCCAGGGCCGCCTATCGCGAACTGGAAAAGGCGCAGCCGTTCGATCCGCGCGCCGCCCTGGGGGTGAAGCCGTGACGGATGACCGTTGGATACTGCTGACCGGCGAGGTGGTGGAAGAGAACGTGGAGCTGACACTGGCCGAGCTGTGCCATGCCTGTTCGGTGTCGGCAGAGCTGGTCTTCGCACTGGTGGAAGAGGGTGTCATCGAGCCGGCGGGCCAGGTTCCGGCCCGCTGGAGATTTGCCGGCACCAGCCTGCGCCGGGTGCGTCTGGCCGTGCATCTGCAACACGATCTGGGCGTCAACGTGGCCGGTGCGGCTCTGGCGCTGGATCTGCTCGACGAGTTGGAAGCGCTGCGCGCACGCCAGACATATCTGGGCGACCGGTCGGGGGAGGGAGATGCATGAGCGAAACCCTGCATGCCGTCTGCCCGCACTGCGATGCCATCAACCGCATTCCCGCCGCCGCCCAGGGGTCGGCGCTGAACTGCGGACAGTGCCACCGGCCGCTGTTCACGGGGCATCCTGTCACGCTGAGCGATGCCAACTTCCAGAGGCACATCGAACGCAGCGACATCCCGGTGCTGGTCGATTTCTGGGCCCCGTGGTGCGGCCCCTGCAAGATGATGGCACCGCATTTCGCACAGGCGGCGGCTCAGCTCGAGCCGCGGGTGCGCCTGGCCAAGGTTGATACCGAACAGGAGCAGGCGCTGGCCGCCCGCTTTGGCATCCGCAGCATCCCGACGCTGGCGCTGTTCCGCGGCGGCCGCGAGGTGGATCGCCAGGCCGGGGCCATGACGGCGGCGGACATCGTGCGCTGGGCGGTCAGCCGGATATGAGGGGGAGGCCGCCTTGCATTTGGTAGGGCAGCATCGATAATCAATGCTGTCGGCTATCCATTCACTGCAAGGAGTAAACGGCGGCCGCTACCGGCTTGGCGGCGGATCGGGCGCATTGCCCGTGGCACATGGTGGGCCACCGGAAACAAACCTATGTTGAAATCCATCGAGCACGCTCTCGAAAGCCTGGTATTCCTCGGTCGCTGGCTGCTGGCCCCGATGTACCTGGGGCTGGTGGGTGGCCTGGTGCTGTTGCTGATCAAGTTCGCGCAGGAATTCGCGCATATCGTGCTGCACGTGTTCACGGTGCCCGAGCGGGATATCGTGTTGTCGCTGCTGGCGCTGATCGATATCACGCTGGTCGCCAACCTGCTGGTGATCGTGATTTTCAGCGGCTACGAAAACTTCGTGTCCAAGATCGGCGTGGCCAACCACGAGGATCGGCCGGAATGGATGGGCAAGGTCGGGTTCTCCGGTCTCAAGGTCAAGCTGATCGGTTCCATCGTGGCCATATCGGCCATCGAGCTGCTCAAGGCCTTCATGCACTTGAGCTCACCCGGGGCCCAGCCGATCAACGACAGGCAAATAGCCTGGATGCTCGCCTTTCAGGGCACCTTCATCGTGTCCGGGGTGCTGTTTGCCCTGATGGATCGCCTGGCGGGGGAAAGGCACGGCTGAGCGGCCTGCCCCGCCGTGGGTCCTGGGATGACACCCGGGGTCCAGGAGGAGGAACATGTCCGTTATTGATCTGTTCTCCCCGATCGAGGTCGGGCCGCTGAGCCTTCCCAACCGCATCGTCATGGCGCCGATGACGCGCAACCGCGCCGGGATCGGCAATGTACCGACGCCGCTGATGGCCGAATATTACCGCCAGCGCGCCACGGCCGGTCTGATCGTCACCGAGGCCACGCAGGTGTCGCCGCAGGGCGTCGGCTATCCCAATACGCCGGGCATTCACAGCGAGGCGCAGGTCCAGGGCTGGCGGCATGTCACGGAGGCGGTGCATGGCGAGGGCGGGCGCATCTGCCTGCAACTGTGGCATGTCGGGCGCATCTCGCATCCGTCGCTGCAGCCGGGGGGCGGCCTTCCCGTGGCCCCGTCGGCGATCCGTCCGAACGGCGATGCGATGACCTACGAGGGCCCGAAGCCATTCGAAACACCACGCGCCCTGGAGTCGGCCGAGATTCCCGGCATCGTCGAGGCCTACCGGCTGGCAGCGGTGCATGCCAGAGAGGCCGGGTTCGACGGCGTGGAGATCCACGGTGCCAACGGCTATCTGCTCGACCAGTTCCTGCGCGACGGAGCCAACCGGCGCAGCGACGCCTATGGCGGGTCGGTGATGAACCGGGCTCGCCTGATGCTGGAGGTGATACAGGCGGTGTGCGGGGCGTTCGGGCCCGGCTGCGTCGGCCTGCGCATCTCGCCGCTGCAGCCGTTCAACGACATGCGCGATTCGGATCCCGAGACGACCTTCACCTATCTGATCAGGCGGTTGAACCATCTGCCGCTGGCCTACCTGCACGTGACGGAGATGGGCAAGGCGACGCCGGGTGCTGCCGGTCCTGACTTCGATCTGCAGAAGCTGCGCCAGCTGTGGAAGGGGGTCTACATGACCAACGGCAGCTACGACCGGGAGCGGGCCATGGCCGTCGTCCGGCGGGGCGAGGCCGATCTCGTGGCGTTCGGCATCCCGTTCATCGCCAATCCGGATCTGGTCGCACGCTTCAAGCGCCAGGCGGATCTGAACGCGCCCGACCCGGCCACCTTCTATGGAGGCAATGCCGAGGGCTATACCGACTATCCGACGCTATAGGGCGCCCCGGCATGGTGCCGGGGCCTGTGTGCGTCAGGCGGCGCGACGCTGCCGGTGACGGCGTTGACCGGCCGGAGCGGGACGGCGCCGTGCCTGCTGGGGCTGATGGTCCCGGCGTCCCCTGCCGTTGACGATCGGCTCCGCCCGGATCGACGGGTTCGGCTCGAAGCCCGGCACCGTCACCGACGGGATGCGGTTCCTGATCAGGCGCTCGATGCCGGCCAGGAGCTTGTGTTCGTCGACGCAGACCAGGCTCATCGCCTCGCCGTTGTTGCCGGCCCGGCCGGTGCGGCCGATGCGGTGCACGTAATCCTCGGCCACGTTCGGCAGCTCGTAATTGACGACATGCGGCAGCTGGTCGATGTCCAGGCCGCGGGCGGCGATGTCGGTGGCGACCAGCACGCGTACGGCGCCCGACTTGAAGTCGGCCAGGGCCTTGGTGCGTGCCCCCTGGCTTTTGTTGCCGTGGATGGCGGCGGCATGGATGCCGTCCTTGCCGAGCTGCTCGGCCAGGCGGTTGGCGCCGTGCTTGGTGCGGGTGAACACCAGCACCTGCCGCCAGTCCCCGTTCTTGATCAGGTGCGACAGCAGTTCACGCTTGCGATCCTTGTCGACCGGGTGCACGACCTGGGTGACGATGGATGAGGTCTCGTTGCGCGCCACCTCCACCAGCACCGGCGCGTGGAGAATGCCGGCAGCCAGCTGTTTGATCTCGTTCGAGAAGGTGGCCGAGAACAGCAGGTTCTGGCGTGCCTTCGGCAGCAGCGCCAGCACCTTGCGGATATCGTGGATGAAGCCCATGTCGAGCATGCGGTCGGCCTCGTCCAGCACCAGGGTTTCGACCTGCGACAGGTCGCAGGCCTTCTGGCCGACCAGATCGAGCAGGCGGCCGGGGGTGGCCACGAGCACATCGACGCCGCGGCGCAGCCGGTCGATCTGCGGGTTGATGCCGACGCCGCCGAACACGATGGTGGATTTCAGCGGCAGGTAGCGGCCATAGGTGGAAATGCTCTCGCCGACCTGGGCGGCCAGCTCGCGCGTCGGTGTCAGCACCAGCACGCGCACCGGGCGGCGACCCTCGGGCCTTTTCTCCATCAGTCGCTGCAGCATCGGCAGCGTGAAGCCGGCGGTCTTGCCGGTGCCGGTCTGGGCCGCGGCCATGATGTCGTGGCCATCCAGGATCACCGGGATGGCCTGGGCCTGGATGGGGGTGGGATGCGTGTAGCCCTCTTCGCGGACCGCACGCAGGATGTCGGCCGAAAGGCCAAGGTTTTCAAAAGACATGAATCGTTTGCTCCGACACGCGCCCGCCAGGGGATTCCTGAACCGGTCTGGGTGGTGTCATGTTTGTATTGTACGGATTTCGCTGGGAGCTGAGATGCCGGACGGTTCGCCGCGTGAGACCAGTGCACGGCGGCCAAGTGCGGTGCACAGTATCCGATTCCCGCTGCCGCCGCAATGCCGGCGTGACGCCGCCGCATCGCTTGCCCAGGCGCGGGGCAGCCCGTACCATGCGCCGTTCTCGACGGGCAGGCGCCATGCCGGCCCCGGTCGAGTCTGGAGAGATGTCCGAGTGGTCGAAGGAGCACGCCTGGAAAGTGTGTGTACCCCAAAAGGGTACCGAGGGTTCGAATCCCTCTCTCTCCGCCAGGTTTTCCGACCGCGGCATTGCGGCGGATACCCCTAGCCACCCGGGTCGGGCCCCGTACGGCCGGCTCCCGTGAACCCCGTCAGGTCCGGAAGGAAGCAGCGGCAGCGGGCAGCAGGCGCGTTGCGGTTCAGTCCGGTCCGGGTGGCGCCTTTCCTTTTCCCGATGCACTAACCCTTGCCTCGGACCGCCTCTCCGCCACAGGCTAGCGGCCATGTGCGGCATCTGTGGCGAACTGAACCATCACGGCCGGCCCGATGCGGATGCCGTCGGCCGCATGACGGCGCGGCTGGCGCGCCGCGGCCCGGACGCCGAGGGCCGACACATCGACGGGCCGCTGGCGCTTGGGCACCGCCGCCTGGCCATCATCGACCTGTCCGCGCATTCGGCGCAACCGATGGTCGATGCCGAGCTGGGCCTGGCCCTGGTGTTCAACGGCACCATCTACAACTACCGCGAGTTGCGCGCCGAGCTGGTGCGCGTGGGCTACCGCTTCTTTTCCGACGGCGATACCGAGGTGATCCTGAAGGCCTACCATGCCTGGGGTACGGATTGCCTGCTGCGGCTGACCGGCATGTTCGCCTTCGCGCTGTGGGACGCGGCCAGGCAGGGACTGTTCCTGGCGCGCGACCGCATCGGCATCAAACCGCTGTACTACGCCGCCACGCCCGAGCGCTTCCGGTTCGCCTCGAACACGCAGGCGCTGCTTGCCGGTGGCGGCATCGACACCGCGATCGACCCGGTGGCGCTGCACCACCAGTTCACGCTGCACGGGTCGGTGCCGGCGCCATATACGATCCTGGCCGGTGTGCGCAAGCTGGCGCCCGGCCATGCCATGTGGGTGGAAGCGGACGGGCGGATGGAGCAGTGGCGCTACTGGTGGCTCCAGGCCGAGCGCCCGGTGGATACCTTGGGCGAGCAGGAATGGCTGGCGGCGGTGCGCGAGGGGCTGCATCAGGCGGTACACCGGCGGCAGGTGGTGGCCGATGTGCCGGTCGGCGTGCTGCTGTCCGGGGGGCTGGACTCGAGTCTGCTGGTGGCATTGAGCGCCCGCGCATCGGGAGTGCCGGTCAAGACCTTTGCCATCGGCTTCGAGGATGCGCCGGAGGAGGCTGGCGACGAGTTCGTCTATTCGGATCAGGTGGCGCGCACCTTTGCCACCGAGCACCATCGCTTCCGTATCCGCAACGACGAGGCGCTGGCACGCCTGCCGGAGGCGGTGGCCGAGATGGCGGAGCCGATGGTCAGCCAGGACAATATCGGTTTTTATCTGCTGGGCGAGCAGGTGCACCGGCATGTCAAGGCGGTGCAGAGCGGCCAGGGGGCCGACGAGACCTTCGGCGGCTATTTCTGGTATCCGCGCATGCAGGCCGCGGCCGGTACCGATCTGGAGCGCTTCGCACCGCTGTACTTCGATCGTACGCATGCCGAATACCTGGAGATGGTGACGGGGCGCTATGCCGGCGATGACGTCACCGCGTCGCTGGTGGCGGCACGGCTGGCCGAGCCCGGGGCCGACGAATTCCTGGACCGGGTGTGGCGGCTGGATGTCGGCATGCTGATGGTCGACGACCCGGTCAAGCGTATCGACAACATGATGATGGCCTGGGGCATCGAGGCGCGCGTGCCTTTCCTCGACCACGAGCTGGTGGAGCTGGCGCTGGCGATGCCGCCGGCGCTGAAGATGCGCGAGGGGGGGAAGTGGCCGCTGAAGGCCATCGCCCGCGGCCTGCTGCCGGATGCGGTGCTCGACCGGCCGAAGGGCTATTTCCCGGTACCGGCACTGCGCTTCGTACGCGGCCCGTTCCTTGCGTTCATGCGCGGGATCCTGCGCTCCGAGGCCTGCCGCCGGCGCGGGCTGTACAACCCGGCCTATGTCGAGCGTCTGCTGGCCGCACCCGAGCGCTACACGACGCCGCTCGGCGGCAGCAAACTGTGGCATCTGGCCCTGCTCGAGCTATGGCTGCAGCGGGTGGTGGACTGAGCCTTGTGCATGCCCGCCTGGTCATGCCGACCGGGCGGGGGGAGAGCGAATGGCTGGGGATGCTCCGCTCTCCCCCCATCGTCCACGATCAGGTCCGATCAGGCCATATGGGCGTGATCCTTGTCATGCAGCCTGAACACGGATTTCGGCATGTCCTGCGCCAAGGCTGCCCACAGGGAAACCAAGAAGATGGCTGCGCCCACGTCGACGTGGTTCAGCATCACGTCGTGATGGTGGAAGAAGCCAAGGGCCACGGGAGCGGCGATCAGCCAGATACCGATGACCATGCTGAGCCACTCCTCCCAGGCCTTGCCGATAAACAGTGCGACCAGGGATAGCACGACGATGACCGCTCCGACGGCGTAGCCGTTCCAGGCCGCTGCACTCGTGACGGCCCCGAGTCCGAAAAACGGCGCCACGAACAGCCACGCGCCGAGCACCAGTTTGATCCAGTCCTGCCAACGTTCTTTTCCTTTCATGATGCACCTCCTTCCTTAGGATGCCGATTGCCGCCTGGCTTCGCTTGGTCGGTGCTGGTTCATGTCCCGGCTACCGGCATAGGGCCGAGCCAGACGAAAAAGGGAGGCATTTGCGCCTCCCGACCACTGTTTTAGTACCGATCCGGGATCTGTCAAGGTAGGGATTATTCCTCCCTGATCGAGTCACAGGCGTCGGGCGAGAAGCGGTAGGTCAGAATGCGCAGGGCAACCAGCGTGACGATGGCCGTCAGGCTCAGGATGGCCTCGGTGGCGCTGTAGCTCCGGTACCACAGGCCGATCAACTCGCCGATCAGCACGACGAGCGCGGCATCGAGGATGAAGGTGACGCGCACGCGGCCGATCTGCAGGTAGGATTCCAGCGTGCGCACCAGCTCCAGGGCCGCCAGCAGGGTGACGACGTCGGTGATCATCAGCTTGGCCGGCTTGGTCCAGCTGGTGTCGATCGTGGCGTACAGGGTCAGTCCGAGATGGACGACCCCGGCGGCGATCCACAGGTAGATGATCAGCATGACCAGGCCGACCATCAGGCGCACGGCCTGCTCGTGCCAGTCTGCGCGGAGCAGGAAAAAGTCGGCACTGCGCCGTGGTTCGGATACCGGTTCGTCGACGGTGGTGCGCATGGGTCCTCCGTATCACCGAGCTCTGCGTGATTCGGGGCGAAATGTAGGTTGGTGGTGTTACGGGCGGGTGAAACGGAGCTAAGGGCTGCGTGACGGATCGGTGATCGGATTGTTCGCAAGGAGCCGCACGCTGCGGCGTCAGTCTTCCCGCGCCTGGTCGAGATAGGCCAGGGCCTCGTCGACAAAGGTCTCGGGCCGGAAGGGCTTCTCGATATAGCCCTGGAAACCCTCGGTGGTCACCAGTTCGCGCGCCCATTTCTCCGGATACCCGGTGACGGCCACGATCGGGATATCGCTGATCGGGCCGATCTGCCGCAATCTGCGCAGCGTCGCCACACCGTCCATCTCGGGCATGCTGAGATCCATCAGAATCAGGTCGGGATGCTCCGTCCGGGCGATGCGCAAGGCCTCCTCCCCGCTCTCGGCTTCCAGGATTTCCTGTCCGGAATCCGCAAGCAGGGTTCCTGCAAGCTCCCGGTAAAGCGAATTGTCATCAACGATCAGTATCTTGGCCATATCGTCCTTCCTCGGAGGGATCGCGTGCGCGCCCTTTACCATGGTCGGTCATCCAGCGTTCGACGTCCTTAAACGGCATCGGCCTGGCCATGTGGTAGCCCTGGGCCTTGTCGCAGCCGAAGCCGGCGAGCTGCTGGTACATGGTTTCGTTCTCGATGCCTTCGGCCACGACGATGAGCCCGAGGGAATGAGCCAGATGAATGGTCGCCTGCACGATATTGGCATCCTTGGGATTGTCCAGCATGTGATGGATGAATGTCCGGTCGATCTTCAGCTCGTCCACGGGCAGATCCTTCAGGTAGGCCATCGAGGAATATCCCGTGCCGAAATCGTCGATCGACAGGCCCACCCCGAGCTCATGGATCTGGTTCAGGGTGCGTTTCGCCACGGTGGGATCCACCATCAGACCGGTTTCGGTGATCTCGAGCATCAGCAGCGCCGGGGGTATCCTCCACCGATCGAGACCATCCCTGATGCGGTTGACGATGTCCGGGTTCATCAGGCTACGGGCCGCGATGTTGACGCTGACGGTCATCCCCAGTCCCCGGTCGCGCCACTCCGATGCATGGTGCATGGCCTCGTTCAGTCCCCATGCCGTGAACGAATGGATCAGGTTGGTGTCCTCGATGATGGGGATGAACAGATCGGGCGAGATCAGGCCCCTGTCGGGATGTTGCCAGCGTACCAGGGCCTCGACGCCGGTGGCGACGCCATCCTGCATGTTGAGCTTGGGCTGGTAGTAGAGGGCCAGTTCCCCGGTTTCCATGGCCTGATTGAGCTCTCCCAGCAGGGAGAGGTGCTCGATGCCGTAATGCTCCATGTCGGGGTCATAGAAGGCGAAGCCGCTGCGCAGGCGCTTGGCGGCGTCCAGCGTCACCTCCGCCCGGCGCAGGATATCCTCCGGCCGGCTGTCGCTGTCGCCGGGGAACATGTCCACACCGATGTTGGCCTCGATGTCGATGCTGTACAGATCCAGCTGAATCGTGCCGGTCAACAGCGACTGGATCTCCACGACGGCGGCAAAATAGGCCTTGGCGGCCGTCAGCCCTGGCCACAGCACGGCGAAATCGTCGCCTCCGACCCTGGCGACGAAGCATTGGTGCCGATCCAGGGTCAACAGGCGCTGGCCGACCTCCTTCAGGACCTCGTTGCCGGCGGCCCTGCTCAGGGTTTCGTTGACCGCCTTGAGCCGGGCGATGTCCAGCAGGAAGAGGCCGAAGGGATCCCGGGTATCGATCCGCTGTTTCATCTGGGTAAGCAGGGCGTTGAGATTGGCCAGGCCGGTCAGCGGATCGAGGGTCGCGAGGCTCAGCATCCTGTCTTCCTGCTGCTTGCGCTCCGTCATGTCCTGGATGAAGCCGAAGAAACAGCGATGGCCGGCCACGGTGGTCTCGCCGAGCAGGATGTGCAGCGGAAAGACACTGCCGTCCTTGCGGATACCTTCCAGTTCCCGGCCCTCGATGCCGATGATGCGGGACTCGCCGGTTTCGAGGTAGCGGCGGATGTAATCCGCGTGTTTGCCGCGATGCGGGGCGGCCATCAGCATGCTGATATTGCAGCCGAGCACCTCGTTGCCCGTATACCCGAACATGCCGCCGGCGGCCGCGTTGAAGGACAGGATGATGCCCAGTTCATCGGTGGTCACGATGCCGATGGGGGCATTGTCGATAATGGCCTGCATGGACTACGACGAACAGGCCGCCGGTTCGTTCCGGTGCCGGCCCGGCAAGGAGGGCGGTGAATCCAGCAACGCGATCATGGAGGAAACATACCGGCTACGCACGAGCGTGCCCAGCGCTAAAAAGGCGAAAGGCGGCATGGCCGCCTTTCGCCCCCGAGTCGGCCGGTGTTTAGTGCAGCGTCTTCAGAAAGGCGATGATGGCATCGGCGTCGGCGCCGCATTTGCGCTGCGGCGGCATGCGTACCCGGGCGCTTGAGTCGCCGCTGAACTCCTTCGCGGCCTCGGGCGAGTTGCATACCCACTTGCGCAGGTGCTCCTCGTCCCAGGTCCAGGCATGGGTCTTCATCACGGGGCTGTAGTTGAAGCCTTCCGCCATGCCTGCCTTGCGTCCGAACACACCGAACAGGTTCGGACCCGTTTTGTTGGGGGCGCCCTTGTCGAAGGTGTGGCACACCTTGCACTTGGCGACCGGATCGGCGGCCTGCGATTCGCCGGTCCAGGCCAGCATCATTCCCAGCGTTGCCATCATCAGCATCAATGTCTTCATGATCCGCTCCTTCATCCGTTGTTCCCGTTTCGACGGGAGTGACACGGAAATTACGTCCGGAATCTGAACCAAGTCTGAACGGGTTCGGGCCGCCGCCGCGGCACCGGAGCCGGTGCGTTCGTGCCGGACTTGTGAAAGACTGCGCCGATGAGCGATGCGGTGGTCAGCGCCCGTGGGGTGCAGAAGCGTTTCGGCGAGCGCGAGGTCGTCTGCGGCGTGGATTTCGACATCCGCCCGGGCATCTGCTTCGGCATCCTCGGGCCCAACGGTGCCGGCAAGACGACGCTGATCCGCATGCTGCTCGGCATGTCGCCGGTCTCCGGCGGTGTCTACACGCTGTTCGGCCGTCCGGCCGGGGATCGCGAGATACGTGCGCGCGTCGGCGTGGTGCCGCAGATGGACAACCTGGATCCGGATTTCTCGGTGCGCGAGAACCTCGTCGTCTATGCGCGTTATTTCGGCATCGCACCCCGCGAGGCCGCGCCCAGGGCGGAGGAGCTGTTGGCCTTCGCCGAGCTGTCGCAGCGCGGCGACAGCCCGGTGTCCAGCCTGTCCGGCGGCATGAAGCGTCGGCTGATGATCGCCCGTTCCCTGATCAACGATCCCGACCTGGTGGTGCTCGACGAGCCGACCACCGGCCTGGACCCGCAGGCCCGACACCTGATCTGGCAGCGCCTGCGCGATCTGAAGCGCCGCGGCAAGACGCTGGTGCTGACGACGCATTACATGGAGGAGGCCGAGCAGCTGTGCGACGAGCTGATGGTGCTCGAGCACGGCCGCATCCTGGCCCGCGGCTCGCCGCGCGAATTGATGCGTGCGCATGTGGAGCCGGAGGTGGTGGAACTGCGCGGCGGGCTGTCGGACGCCGGCGTCGAGGAGTTGTGCCGGAATCTCGAGTTGCGGCGCGAGCATGTGGCCGACACCTGGTTCTGCTATGCCGAGGACGCGCGGCCGCTGGTGTCGCGCTGCGCCGGGGTGCCCGGGCTGATCTTCGTGCACCGGCCGACGAACCTCGAGGACGTGTTCCTGCGCCTGACCGGGCGGGAGCTCCGGGATTGAACACGCCCGCCCGCATCCTCGCCGTCTGGCGCCGTAATTTCCTGGTGTGGCGCAAGCTCGCCGTCGCCTCGCTGCTCGGCAATTTCGGCGATCCGTTCCTGTACCTGCTCGGCCTCGGCTACGGCCTCGGCCTGTATATCGGCAAGATGGGCGGCATCCCCTACATGGCCTTCCTGGCCAGCGGCATCCTGTGTTCGAGCGCCATGAACACGGCCACCTTCGAGGGCCTGTACTCGGCCTTCACGCGCATGAACCAGCAATATACCTGGGAAGGCATGATGGCCACGCCCCTGGGCCTGCCGGACATCGTCGCCGGCGAGATCCTGTGGGCGGCGACCAAGAGCCTGATCAGCTGCACGGCGATCCTGATCGTCGCCATGCTGCTCGGCGGCGTGCAGACGCCGGAAACCGCCTGGCTGGCGCTGCCGGTGGTGTTCCTGTCCGGCCTGTGCTTCGCCGCCATCGCGCTGGTCGTATGCGCGCTGGCCCCGGGCTACGACTTCTTCATCTACTACTTCACGCTGCTGGTCACGCCGATGTTCCTGTTCTGCGGCGTGTTCTATCCGCTCGCGGCGTTGCCGCATGCGGCCCAGATGATCGCGCAGGTGCTGCCGCTGACGCATGCCGTGGCCCTGATGCGCCCGCTGCTGACCACGCTGCCGCTGACCCATGTGGGGCTGCATCTGGCCGTGCTCGCCGCCTATGCCGCGGCCGGCTACGTGCTGGCGGTGCGCCTGGCCAGCCGGCGCCTGCTGCGCTGATGCGTCCCTGTTGGGCCGGGCGTTGAGTCGCCGGCCGCAGCACGTAGAGTAGGCGCATGTCCTATCTCGTCCTGGCCCGCCGCTGGCGCCCGCAACGCTTCTCCGACCTGGTGGGCCAGGACGTCGTCGTCCGCACCCTGAAGAATGCGCTGTCCGGCGGCAATCTTGCCCACGCGTACCTGCTGACCGGCATCCGCGGCGTCGGCAAGACGACGATCGCGCGCCTGATGGCGATGGCCGTGAACTGTGCCAGCCCGGTGGAAGGCGAGCCATGCGGTGCGTGCGAGGCCTGCACGGCCATCCTGCGCGGTGCCAACCTCGACGTGCAGGAGATGGATGCGGCGAGCCACACCGGCGTGGACGACGTGCGCGAGATCCTCGATGGCGTGCGCTATCCACCGACCAGCCTCAAATACAAGGTCTACATCATCGACGAGGCGCACATGCTGTCCAAGAGCGCCTTCAACGCGCTGCTGAAGACACTGGAGGAACCGCCGGCACGCGTGCTGTTCATCCTCGCCACCACCGAGGTCGACAAGCTGCCGGTGACCGTGCGTTCGCGCTGTCAGCGCTTCGACCTGCGCCGGCTGGCCACGGCCGAGATCGCCGATTACCTGAAGCATGTGCTGAGCGAGGAGAAGCTCGCCTGCGAGGACGAGGCGGCGATGGAGATCGCGCGCGCCGCCGACGGCAGCGTGCGCGACGCGCTGTCGCTGACCGAGCGCGTGCTGGCCTATGCGCCGGAGGGCATCGCCGTGGACGACGTGCGCCAGGCCCTGGCCCTGGTCGGGCCCGAACCGGTGCGCCGGATGGCCGAGGCGACGTTCGAGGCTGATGCGGCGCGCGCCTTGGCCGCGCTGCGCGAGGCGCTGGCGCACGGGCATGCGCCGCGGGCCCTGGCGGTGGCGCTGGGCGAGCTGCTGCACGAGCTGAGCCTGGTCAGGGTGGATGCGGGCCTGCTCGAATACGAGGCGGGCGAGGAGCACCGCGGCTGGCTGCAGCGGTGGGCGGCGGCACGCGATGCGCTGGATCTGGACCTGCGTTACCAGGTGGTGGTGCATGCATTGCGCGATCTGGGCTGGGTCGACGACCGGCGCGGCGTGGAGATGCTGCTGCTGCGCCTGAGCGGGCTTGATCGCCTGAGCGGCGCTCCGGCGACATCGGTTCCGCAACGCCCGGCGAAGGCCGCGGCATCCCCCGCTCCGGCCCCAACGGCCGCTTCCCCAAAACCCGACACCAAGGCAAAGGCCGTCAATAAGCCGGATGCCCCTGCGCATGCGAAGGCTGCGGGTCCACGGACTGTTGCGGCGGACGCAGAGGAAACGGCCGCTGAGAGCGATCTGCCGCTGGCGCAGCAGGGGTCGCCAGGTTCGAAATACGGCGCCTGGGAGGAGGCGGTGTCGGCCTATGCGGCGCTGAAACCCGGCGTGGCGGCGATGCTCGATCATGTGATCTGCGCCCAATTCGGCGACAAGATCCGCCTGGGGCTCGATGCCCACCAGCAGCATGCCATCTCGCATGCCGACCGCATGGCCTTCTCGGAATGGCTGGGGCGCGAGGTGTTCTGGGAGTCGAAGGATGAGCACGAGGGGCAGACGCTGTCCGAGGTGCGTACGCACCGGGCCGAGGTGGAGGAGGCCCGGCTCAGGCACCAGGCCGAGAACGATCCGCATGTGCAGACGCTGATGCAGGAGCTGGATGCTGAGCTGTTGCGGGTGCGTCCGGCCGGTGCCCAGGGCGAGGATTCGGATGCGGCCGAGGCCGAACAAGGGTAAGATCGACGGGTTCACAAACGGGAGTCGGATATCATGATGAACATGGGAAAGATGATGCATCAGGCCAAGAAGATGCAGGAAAAGATGCAGCAGATGCAGCAGGAAATGGCCCAGGCCGAGATCAGCGCCGAGGCCGGTAACGGCATGGTCCGGGTCGTGGCCACCGGCGACAAGCGCATCCGCCGCATCGAGGTCTCCGCCGAGCTGTGGCAGGAGCAGGACAAGGCCCTGCTCGAGGACATGGTGGCGGCGGCCGTGAATGCCGCCATGCAGCAGATCGACGACGCGATGGCGGCCAAGCAGAAGGAGATCTTTTCCGGCATGCCGCTGCCCCCGGGCTTCTCACTCTGATGCTGCACCTGCCGGGCATGCCGGCACCGCTGGCGCGCGTGGTCGAGATGCTGGGCGCGTTGCCCGGCATCGGCCCGAAGACGGCCTTGCGCATGGGGCTGAACCTGCTGCGCCAGCCGGCCGGGCAGGTGGACCAGCTGGCCACGGCACTGGCGGAGTTGCACCGGCAGATGGGCTTCTGCGAGCGCTGCGGCTGTTTCGCGGAGCACGGGCATTGCGCCATGTGCGACAGCGAGCGCCGGGCCAACGGCCTCGTCTGCGTCGTCGAGCAGCCGGTGGATGTGCTGATGCTGGAGCGCAGCGGCGATTTCCATGGCCGCTATCACGTGCTGCAGGGTCGCCTGAGCCCGGTCGACGGCATCGGCCCGGAGCAGCTGCGCCTGCCCGCGCTCGATCGGCGTGTGGCCGACGGCGAGGTGCAGGAGCTGATCCTGGCCACCAGCG
>CAZBLR010000037.1:0-14700 GCA_964492895.1 uncultured Zetaproteobacteria bacterium
CGCCGGCGGCCCTGAACCTGGACGGCCAGGTGCATCACGAGCTGTGCGCCGGCGATCGCATCCAGGTGAACCAGGCCGGTACGGTTTCGCTGGCCTATCTGCCGGAGCGTCACTACTTCGAGGTGCTGCGCTCCAAGCTGCTGTGGGCCGGCCATGCCCAGGAATAGAACCAGACCATCCGCATGCTGAGCGAGCTGCTCATCCGTGAATTCGCCCTGATCGACGAGGCCCGCCTGAGCCTGGCCCCGGGCATGACCGTATTCACCGGCGAGACCGGTGCCGGCAAGTCCATCCTCGTCGATGCGCTGGGCGCGGTCTTCGGGGCGAGGGCCAGCCAGGAATGGGTGCGCTACGGGGCCCGACAGGCCGAGATCGTGGCCACGCTAGCCTGCGACGACGCTCGCCTGGCGGACCTGCTCGGCGAGCAGGACATCGAGGCGGATGCCGACCTGATCCTGCGCCGCGTGATCCGGGCCGACGGCAAGTCGAGCGCCTACGTCAACGGCACGCCGGTCCCGGTGCGCCTGCTGCAGCAGATCGGCGATCTGGTGTTCGATCTGCACGGGCAGCACGAACACCAGGCGCTGCTGCGCCCGGATTTCCAGCGGCGGCTGATCGACGACCGGCTGGACGAGTCGCTGGCGGCCGCGGTGGCGGCGGCGTACGGGCGCTGGCGCCTGGCCGGGGAACGGCTGGCGGCGCTGCAGAGCGAGCGCACCGACACCGGGCGCCAGGAGCAGTGGATGCGCGACGAGCTGGCCCGCCTGGGCGAGATCGGCATCGAGCCGGAACTGACGGCATCGCTGCAGGCCGAGGTGGACCAGGGCCGACACCATGCCCAGATCCAGGAGGCCGCGGCCCGCGCCATGGCGCTGCTGGAGGACGGCGAGCCGGATGCGCGCAGCCTGATTGCCGGTGCCCGGCATGCCGTGGCCGACGTGGCCGACTATCAGCCGGGGCTGTCGGAGGGCATGGAGTTGCTCGATCAGACCGATGCGCTGCTCGGCGAGGTGGCCTACCGGCTGCGCCACGCCATGGATGCCTCGTTCGACGAGCAGGCGCTGCGCACCGCCGAGACGCGGCTGATGGACCTGCACGACGCGATGCGCCGGCACCAGACCGACGAGGCCGGATTGCTGGATCTGATGGCCGGCTGGGAGGCGCAGCTTTCGTCGCTCGATACGGCGGCCTGGGACGAGGATGCGCTGCGCGACGAGCTGGCCTCGGCCGCCAACGCGTATGCCGGAGCCGCGGCGGCGCTGACCGCGGCACGGCGGCAGGCGGCGACGGAGCTGGTGGCGGCCCTGCGCCCTTTCCTCGACCGGCTGGCACTGAAGGGGATGCAGGTGCGCGTCGACGTGGAGCCCGGCGACGGCGAGCCCGCATGGAGCGAGCACGGCATGGATACGGTGCGCTTCATGGCCGCGTCGAATCCGGGCGAGCCGTTCCGGGAGCTGGCGGCCATCGCCTCCGGCGGCGAGATCTCGCGCTTCGTGCTGGCTCTGAAGGGCTGCGGCGCGCTGGCGCAGGCGCCGCAGGTGGCGGTGTTCGACGAGGTCGATGTCGGCATCGGCGGCGAGACGGCCTGGTGCGTCGGCGAGCTGCTGGCGGCCATGGGCCGCGAGCGGCAGGTGCTGGTGGTCTCGCATCTGCCGCAGGTGGCCGCCTGCGCCGGCCAGCAGATCCGCATCAGGAAGGTGGAGGGCGAGCGGACCGTGACCCGGGTCGAGCCGTTGTCCGCAGAGGCGCGCCTGGACGAGATCGCGCGCATGCTGGGCGGCGCCGATGCCCAGGGCCGGACGCATGCCGGCCAGATGCTGGCGCGCGGCCAGGGGGTGGCGGCTTGAGCACGCACCGCATCACCGTGCGCATGGCCGAGACCGATGACGTCGATGCGATCCACGACCTGCTGCAGCCCTTTGCCGACAGGGGGATCATCCTGCCGCGCTCGCACGACGACCTGTACCAGCACCTGCAGGAGATCGTCGTGGCCGAGTACGATGGCAAGCCCGTGGGCACGACGGCCCTGCACGTCTACGGCTCGAACCTGGCGGAGATCCGTTCGCTGGTGGTGCGGCCCGATCACCAGAAGCGGCAGATCGGCCGCCTGATGATCGAGGCCGCCGAGCAGTGGGCCGCCGGCCTCGGCATCGCGCGCATCTTCGCCCTGACCTATGTGCCGGAGTTCTTCGCCCGGCTCGGCTATGCCCGGGTACCGAAGGAGACGCTGCCGCACAAGGTGTGGACCGTGTGCGTGCACTGCGCCAAGTTTGCCGATTGCGACGAGATCGCGGTCGAGAAACGCCTGTCCGATGCGCCGATCGAGCCGATGCGGCTGATCCCGATCCTCGAGGTCAGCCAGCCGGATTAGTCGTTTGGCAATGTCGAGAGCATGGCGCGCACGGCCGATTCCGCCGCTTCCAGGCTCAGTGCGTCGCGGCCGCTGAGGCAGATCTTGCCGGACGCCGGATGGGTGCAGTGGCTGGGATAGGAGCCGATCTCCACATCCGAGAACTGCTGCTGGATGGCCTCCAGCCCCTGGGCGAACAGGCTTTCGCGCAGCGGCACCTCGATCTCGCGGCGCATATAGGGCGTGCCGCCGAAATCCGGCAGGATCGCATCCAGCTGCGAGGCGAAGATCTCCGGCACCCCGGCCAGCACATAGACGTTGCCGATATGGGCCCCGGGCGCGATCGTCTTGTCGCAGCGGACCAGCTCGGCGCCTTCGGGCATCAACGCCATGCGCCGGCGCGATTCGTTGATCGCCTCCGGCCCGAAACGCTGGGCCATGATGCGCACGATGGCGCCGTCCTCGACCAGGGGCACGCCGAAGGCGGCGGCCACCGAGGCCATCGTGATGTCATCGTGCGTGGGACCGATGCCGCCGCTGGTGATCACGGCGTCGTAATGCTGGCGCAGCCGGTTCAGCGACCCGGCGATCGCGTCCATGCGGTCGGGCACCACGACGATCTCCTCGAGCCGGCAGCCGAGGTCGAACAGGCGCTTGGCCGCCAGCCAGGCATTGGCCTCGCGCGTGCGGCCGGACAGAACCTCGTTGCCGATGACCAGGATGGCAGCGCTCTGATGCTTCATCGTTTGTGCATCCTAGATGCCGGTACGGGGGACTGCCAGTGGACCGGCGCCGAATCCTGCGTGCGGGCCCGGATCAGCGCCAAATCAGCGCAACTGCAGCTGACGCAGGGCGGCAATGCGCGCCTCGGTCGGGGGATGGCTGGCGAACAGGCCGGCCATGCCGCCATGGATCTTCAGCGTGGCCAGCGCGTCCTGCGGTGCCAGGCCGCCGCTGTGCTGCTGCTCCTCGGCCGGCTCGGTGCGCTGGGCGATGGCCTCGATCTTCTGCAGGGCCCGGATCATGGGGTCGGCGCCGTAATGGCGCGCGGCATGCGCATCGGCGCGGAACTCGCGACGGCGGGAATGCCACATGACGACGATCATGGCCAGGATCGAGAACAGGATCTGCAGCACGATATCGACGACGAAATACACCAGCATGTTCGGTTCGCCGTCGCGCGAGCCGGCACTGGCGGCGATGCGCGCGATGGCGCTGGCCAGGAAATAGACGAAGGTGTTCATCAGCCCCTGCAGCAGGGTGGTGGCGACCATGTCGCCGTTGCTGACATGCCCCATCTCGTGCGCCAGCACGGCCTGCACCTCGTCGTCACTGAGGTTGTTCACCAGGCCCGAGGACACCGCCACCATCGAGTGGTTGCTGCCCGGGCCGGTGGCGAAGGCGTTGGGGGTGTCGTCCCAGTACACCCACACCTCGGGCATGCGCACGCCGTCGCGTCGCGCCAGTTCCTGCACGGTGCTGTACACCAGGTGTTCCTTCGCGGTGGCCGGGTTCGTCACCTGCTGCATGCGGTACATGCGCTTGGCCATCGGCTTGGATATCAGCAGTGAGATGAAGGCGCCGCCGAAGCCGAATACCGCGGCCCAGGCGAACTGCATCGTGGCGAAACTGTCCAGCTTGATGCCGAAGGCGGGCAGCACGAAATGGATCAGCAGGTTGCCGGTGATCGACAGGGTCAGAAAGACCAGGAAGTTGGCGATGATCAGCAGAAAGATACCTTTGAACCAGCGCATGGATCGTCCTCCGGGGGAATGATTCGGAAACAATGTGGGGCCAGCCCCACGAAAATTCAAGCCTTGAAAGCGACGCCGCGATGACCTTACATAGCATGCATGGACGAACAGACCCACGATCCCGAGATCATCGATCCGCAGGCCGCCGACAAGCCGTCCGCCGAGAACCGCGTCGCCGTGGCCAGCGAGGTGCTGCCGCCGTATCTGACGCTGCTGCCGCTGTCCAACCGGCCGCTGTTCCCGGGCCTGGTGGTGCCGCTGGTCTACGAGGGCAAGGAGATCATCCGGACCATCCGCCAGCTGGCGGAGCGCCACGAGCATCACATCGGTCTGGTGCTGCTGCGCGACGAGGCGCAGCCGTTCACGTCGGACAATCTGTACGACGTCGGCGTCGTGGCCAAGGTGGTCAAGGCGGTGGAGCTCGAGGGCCACAGCCTGCACCTGGTGGTCGAGTGCCTGCAGCGCTTCCGCATCGAGTCCTTCGTCGAGGGAGAGCCACTGCGTGCCCGCGTGCACTACCACAGCGAAACCTCCTACCAGGACAACCTGGAGATCCGTGCCTACACCATCGCCATCATCAACACCATCAAGGAGCTGTTGAAGCACAACCCGCTGTACGAGGAGGAGCTGCGCCTGTTCGCGTCGCGCGTCGGCGTCGACGAGCCGCACCGCCTGGCCGACTTCGCCTCCAGCCTGACCACGGCCGACCGCACGGAGCTGCAGGATATCCTCGCCACCTACCCGATCTTCGACCGCCTGAAGAAGGTGATCTCGCTGCTGAACCGCGAGCTGAACGTCAGCAAGGTGCAGCGCCGTATCCGCGACAAGATCGAGGAAAAGGTCTCCGCGCAGCAGCACAAGTTCTTCCTCAATGAGCAGCTGCAGGAGATCCGCCGCGAACTGGGCATGGACCAGGACCCGCGCGAGCAGGAGCTCGAACACATCAGGAAGCGCGCCGAGGGCCTGACGTTTTCCGAGGAGGCGCAGAAGGCCTTCGACGAGGAGATGACCAAGCTGTCGACCATCGAGCCGAGCTCGCCCGAATACACCGTCACGCGCAACTATCTCGACTGGCTGGTCAGCCTGCCCTGGGGCAAGTACGCCAAGGACCGGTACAGCCTGAAATCGGCGGCCGCGGCCCTGAACAAGCACCATTCGGGGCTCGACGACGTCAAGGACCGCATCCTCGAGTTCATCGCCGTCGGCGGGCGCAGGCAGCAGGTCGGCGGCTCCATCGTGCTGTTCGTCGGTCCGCCGGGCGTGGGCAAGACCTCGCTCGGCCGGGCCATCGCCGATGCGGTCGGCCGCCCCTTCTACCGCTTCTCGGTCGGCGGCATGCGCGACGAGGCGGAGATCAAGGGCCACCGGCGCACCTATATCGGCGCCATGCCCGGCAAGCTGATCCAGGCCCTGAAGCGCGTCGAGGTGGCCAATCCCGTGATCATGATCGACGAGGTGGACAAGATCGGCACGGACTTCCGCGGCGATCCGGCCTCAGCACTCTTGGAGGTGCTCGATCCGGAGCAGAACTCCGATTTCATGGACCATTACCTGGACGTGCGCTTCGACCTGTCGCACGTCCTGTTCCTGCTGACCGCCAACCAGCTGGATACCGTGCCGCCGCCGCTCCTGGACCGCGCGGAGATCATCCGCCTGCCGGGTTACATGGCCTCCGAGAAGGTCGAGATCGGCCGTAAGCACCTGTGGCCGGCGCAACTGGAGGCGCATGCCCTGACCCGCAAGGAGGTGGTGCTGAGCCCGGCGGCGCTGGAGCACCTGGTCGAGGATTACGCCCGGGATCCCGGCGTGCGCGGACTCGAGCAGCTGTTGAAGCGGATCCTGCGCAAGGTGGCGCGCAAGCTGGCCGAATCGCCGGAGGCCGCCCCGGTGAGGATCGGCGTGCGCGAACTCGCGGACTACGTGGGCAAGCCGCGCTTCCGCGAGCAGGCCATCAAGGCCGGCACGGGCCTGGCCACGGGCCTGGCCTGGACGGCCCTGGGCGGTACGACGCTGACGCTGGAGGCCACCGTGGCCCATCACGACCAGCGCGGCATGAAGCTCACGGGCCAGCTGGGCAAGGTGATGCAGGAATCGGCCGAGATCGCCTACTCCTACCTCACGTCGAACCTCGCGCGCTTCGGGGCCGATGCGACCTTCTTCGACAAGGCCTTCGTGCACCTGCACGTGCCGGAGGGCGCGGTGCCCAAGGACGGTCCGTCGGCCGGTATCACCATGGCCACGGCGTTGCTGTCGCTGGCGCTGGACAGGCCGCCGGCGGCGATGGCCATGACCGGCGAACTGACGCTGACCGGCGAGGTGCTGCCGATCGGCGGTGTGCGCGAGAAGCTGCTGGCGGCCAAGCGCCTGGGCATCGGCGAGGTGATCCTACCGAAGGCCAACGAGGTCGATGTCGGCGAGCTTCCGGCTTCCGTGACCGAGGGCCTGGTGCTGCACTACGCCGCGCATTTCAGGGATGTGGCGCGGCTGATGTTCGGCATCCGCATGCGCCCGGAGAAGGCCAAAGCCAAGGCCTGATCCACCGCGCCAGGGCATCGGCGCAGCGCTTTGGCAGCCGATCACTTCATATTGTGAATAACCTGATTTTCGGAGTCGTTAAGGGCCTTCATCAGGTTGCTGGTCAGCTGTATGGCGGTTTGCCGTTGCGACATGATGCTTTGCAGCTGAATCATGTTGAGCTCGGCATTCTTGCCGAGCTCATTGACGAGGGCATCGATATACCTTTGCTGCTTCATGAGACGTTGCGTATCGCGCTGCAGTGCGGCGACGGTCTGCTTGTAAGCCGCAAGCTCGCGGTTGAACTCCGCGATCCGCGGGTCGACGCGGGCTGCGTGCGAAGCGTGCGCGCCGGCCGGCGCTACCCGGGATGCCATCGGGCGCTTCACGGGCTGAGCATTGCCGGCCGCGCGGGCGGATGGCGTTGGCAAAAGGAGCAACACTGCGAACACGGCGACGATCCCTGTAGTCATCATGCTCAAATGAACAGTCGTTGGTTTGTGGATCATGGCTCCTCCCACTGGGCTGGACGTCCGGCCCCATCCTCCTTTCCACTGTAACAGGAACAAGGCGCCTGCGGGAAACCGGACTGCCGCCTAGGGCCGCCGCTTCTCCACCGGCGGTGTCAGGGGAACGGCCGAGGGCGGGATCGGCAGCGGCTCGCTGCGTTCGCGGGCCACGAGGATGCCGGCGCCGATGATGGCGATCGCCCCCACGAGCCCCAGCGCATCCGGCGTCTCCCGCCAGATGGCGTAGCCGAGCAGGCCGGCGAAGACCAGGCTGGCGTACCCGAGCGGCGATACCTGCGAGGCCGGCGCCAGGGCATAGGCGCGCGTCATGCCCAGCTGCCCGAGGCTGCCCAGCAGGCCGGTGGCCACCAGCCACAGCCATTGCTCCGCATCCGGGCGCACGAACTGTACGGCCATGGGCACGGCCGAGATCAGGCTGGCCAGCAGCGCAAACCAGACGACGATGCGGGTGCTGGGTTCGGAATCGGACAGCTGCTTGACCGCCGTCAGGGCGATGCCGGCCAGGATGCCGGAGACCAGGCCCATGACGCCCGCCAGCGAGGCGATGTGCGAGGACGGGTGGAACACCAGCAGCACGCCGGCCAGGCCCAGCAGCAGCGCCCGCCGCCGCACCGGCGTCGAGGCCTCCTTCAGCCACACGGCGGCACTCAGGGCCACGAACAGCGGCGAGGTGTAGTTGAGCAGCAGCGCGTCGGCCAGCGGCAGGTTGGCCAGGGCGTGGAAATACAGGTACATGGCGGCCAGGCCCGCCGCGGCCCGGAACAGGTGCAGCCCGAAGCGCGAGGTGCGCAGCGTCACCCGTTGCCCCGACAGCAGCGGCAGCAGCATCAGCAGCGAGAAGAAGTTGCGGAAGAACACCACCTCGGACTGCGGCAGATGCGCCGTGGCCAGGCGCACGCAGGCGCCCATGCAGGCGAAGGCGGCAGCCGAGCCCAGGGCCATGACGACCCAGGATCCGCCGGGGGATTTCATCGGTGGCGCAGGCTGGTCAGGAGCAGCAGCACGACGCCCACGGAGATGCAGGAATCGGCGATATTGAAGGCCGGCCATACATAGGCCTTGCCGCCGATCGTCACGTACCACTGGATGAAATCGACGACGTAGCCCTGGTGCAGGCGGTCCCAGATGTTGCCGGCCGCCCCCGCCAGGATCAGCACCAGCAGCCACGAGGTCGGGCCGCGGCTGCTGCGGTCCTTGAGCCACCACAGCAGCACGCCGAAGGCGATGCCGATGGTGATGCCGAGCAGCAGCCAGGCCCGCCACGGCGTCGGCAGGTTGGCGAACATCGAGAAGGCCACGCCGGTGTTGTGGGCGCGGATGATGTTGAAGAAGCCGTCGATGACGACGAAGGGATGGAACTCGGGCCGTTCGATCCACCATTTGCTCCACTGGTCGAGGCCGACCAGCAGCGCGAACAGCAGGATCTGGGCGGTGGTGCGCTTCATCGGACCCCGGTCACGACCTCGAGGCAGCGGCCGCACAGCTGGCCGTGCACGTCATGGTCCGGTGCCGCCGGCTCGCCGACGATCCAGCAGCGCGGGCATTTGACGCCGGCGGCCTTGGTCACGCGTACGCCGTCGCCCTTGCCGGGTTCGATGCGGGCGACGATCAACAGCTGTTCCAGCGGCTCGTCCAGCTCCCCGGCGATGGTGGTGTCCAGCCCCGGCACCTCGACATGCGCGGCGATAGCGGCGCCGATGACGCCGTCCTTCTTGGCCGCGTCCAGGGCCGTGTTGACTTGCTCGCGCAGGGCGAAGAAGCGTTCCCAGACCCCGGGCTCCACGGACGGGTCGATGGCCTGCAGGAAGGACTGCAGGTGCACGCTCTCGCGCGCCGCGCCGGGCAGGAACTCCCAGATGTCCTCGGCCGTGAACGGCAGGATCGGCGCGATCAGGCGTACCAGGTGGTTGGCCAGGTCGTACAGCGTGGCCCGGGCCGAGCGGCGGCGTTCCGAATCCGGGGCGTCGCAGTACAGCCGGTCCTTGATCACGTCGAGGTAGAAGCCGCCCAGGTCCACGGTGCAGAAGTTGTGGATCTCCTGGTGGATGCGGTGGAAGCGGTAGTCCTTGTATCCCTGGCACACGGCGCGCGACACCTGGGCCATGCGGTGCAGAATCCAGCAGTCCAGTGCCGTGCGGGCCTTCAGCGGCACGTGGTCCGCAGCCGGGTCGTAGCCGTCCAGGCCGCCGAGCATGAAGCGGATGGTGTTGCGGATGCGCCGGAAGCTTTCGGCCAGCTGCTTCAGGATGTCGTCGGAGATGTTGATGTCGGCCGAGTAGTCGCTGGAGGCGACCCACAGGCGCAGGATGTCGGCGCCCATCTGCTCCATGATCTTCTGCGGTGCGATGACGTTGCCGCGCGACTTGGACATCTTGTTGCCCGAGCTGTCGAACACGAAGCCGTGGGTCAGCACGGCCTTGAACGGGGCGGCACCGCGCGTGCCGACGGCCTCCAGCAGCGAGGACTGGAACCAGCCGCGATGCTGGTCGGAGCCCTCGAGGTACAGATCGGCCGGGCTGCCCAGCTCCTCGCGCTGCTCCAGCACGCAGGCATGCGTCGAGCCCGAATCGAACCAGACGTCCAGGATGTCCGTCTCCTTGACGAAGTCCTTGCCGCCGCAATGCGGGCAGGCGGCGTCCTCGGGCAGGAAATCGGCGACGTCACGGGCGAACCACACGTCGGCCCCGCCCTGTTCGACCGCCTTGGCCACGCGCTCGATGACCTCGGGGGTGGTCACGGCGTAGGAGTCGCACGATCGGCAGCGGACGACGGTGATCGGCACGCCCCAGTTGCGCTGGCGCGATACGCACCAGTCCGGCCGTGACTCGACCATGGAGCGGATGCGGTTCTCGCCCCAGTCCGGGATGAAGGTCGTCTCCCCGATGGCCTTCAGCGCCTTGGCGCGCAGGTCGTTGGTGTCCATCGAGATGAACCACTGCGGCGTGGCGCGGAAGATCAGCGGCTTGTGGCAGCGCCAGCAGTGCGGATAGGAATGGCGGATCTTCTCGTCGGCGAGCAGCGAGCCGCCCTCGCGCAGCTCCTCGATGACCACGGCATTGGCCTTGAACACGTGCTGGCCGCCGACCACCGGCGTGTCCAGGCGGAATACCCCGCCGTCGTCGACCGGGTTGAATGCCGGCAGTCCGTATCTGCGGCCGATCTCGAAATCCTCCTGGCCGTGGCCGGGGGCGGTGTGCACGCAGCCGGTGCCGGCGTCGAGCGTCACGTGCTCGCCGACCAGGATCGGTGCGTCCTGCTCGAGGTAGGGGTGGCGGAAGCGGCGGTTCTCCAGCTGGGAGCCGCGGAAGCGCACCGCGACCTCCCCCCGGGCGCCGATGGCCTGCATGACGTCGGCGCGCAGGTCCTCGGCGACGATCAGGATCTCGCCTGCCTCCAGGTTCTCGTTGCCGCCCGTCTCGGCGATGCGCACGGCGGCGTATTCGATGTTCGCGCCCAGGGCCACGGCCAGGTTGGCCGGGATGGTCCACGGCGTCGTCGTCCAGATGACGACGGAGATCTTGCCGGCCAGCGCCGGGTCGATGTCGGTCAGGTCCTCGCCGGCGGCGAACTTGACGTAGATCGAGTGCGAGGTGTGCTCCTCGTACTCGACCTCGGCCTCGGCCAGCGCCGTGCGGTCGTTGACGCACCAGTGCACGGGCTTGGCGCCCTTGTACAGGCCGCCGTTGGCCAGAAAGCGCCCGACCTCGCGCACGGTGTTGGCCTCGAACGTGAAGTCCATCGTCACGTAGGGGTTCTGCCAGTCGCCCATGACGCCGAGGCGCTGGAATTCCGCGCGCTGCACGTCCAGCCATTCGGCGGCGTAGTCGCGGCAGGCGGCGCGGAACTCGGAGGCCGGGATGTCCTCCTTGGCGCGCTTCTGTTTGGCGAACTTCTCCTCGACCTTCAGCTCGATCGGCAGGCCGTGGCAGTCCCAGCCCGGCACGTACGGGGCATCGAAGCCCATCATGCTGCGCGAGCGCACGACGATGTCCTTGAGCACCTTGTTGACGGCGTGGCCGATGTGGATGTTGCCGTTGGCGTACGGCGGGCCGTCGTGCAGCACGAACTTCGGTGCACCGTGGCGCTTGGCGCGCAGCCGGCCGTACAGGTCCTGCGCTTGCCACTCGGCCAGCCGCTTCGGCTCGGCCTGCGGCAGGTTGCCGCGCATCGGCAGGTCCGTGGTCGGCAGGTACACGGTGGGTTTGTAATCGAATTTGGGCTCTTCTGACATGCGGCGTATCCGGAATCCTTTATCGGCGGGGTCTGGCGAGCGCGAAGCATAAGCAAAAGCGCCCGCCTTGTCCCCCTGTCGTCTGGGGAATCGCCGAATTGTCCGGCGATTCCGGCGGGCTAGGATGGCCCGCCAAAATAAACGACGCAAGTCGTTGATTTTGTGAGAAAAGGAAAAACCGTGCTTTTGCCTTTCGCTCTGATTGATCGCCGGGATGGCAATCGAATCAGGATCTCCCTAGGTGCGGGTGAGGATGCGGCGCGCCTCGGCGCAGTCGGCGGCGATCTGCCTGGCCAGTTCGTCCGCCCCCTTGTAGGCGCGGTCCTCGCGGATGCGGCGCACGAAGGCGATCTCGAGGCGTTTGTGGTACAGGTCCGGATCGTCGTCGAACACGTGCGCCTCCAGGATCAGCGTGCGCCCGTTGAAGGTCGGGCGGTAGCCGAGGTAGGCGGCGGCGTCCCAGCGGCGCTCCTCGCCGTCGAAATCCGGGCAGCGCACGCGCACGGCGTAGATGCCCGCCGGCGGATGTGCGAGATCCGCGACGTCGAGGTTGGCGGTGGGAAAGCCCATGGTGCGTCCGCGCTGCCAGCCTGGACCGACATGGCCGGAGATGGTGTACGGGCGGCCGAGCAGTTCCGCGGCGAGGTCGAAATCGGCGGCCTCGATGGCCGAGCGGATGCGCGTCGAGGATACGACGGCGCCGCGCATCTCGAAGGCGGCGGCCTCGCTGACCGTGAAGCCGAGGGAGCCGCCCAGCTCGCGCATCAGGTCGGCATGGCCCTGGCGGTCGTGGCCGAAGGCGAAATCGTAGCCGACGTGGATGTGCCGGAAGCGCAAGGCGTCGTGCAGCTGGCGCGTGAAGCGCTCGGCCGGCCAGGCGGCGAGCTGCCGGTCGAAATGCAGCAACAGCACCGCGTCCATGCCCGCTGCTTCCAGCTGTTCCAGGCGCTCGTGCAGGTGGCACAGCCGCCGCGGCGCCTCGTCCGGGTACAGCACGGCGCGCGGGTGCGGCTCGAAGGTCACGGCCACGGCCGGGCCGTCGACGGTCTCGGCATGCCCGCGCAGCTCGGCCAGTACCTGGCGGTGGCCCATGTGCACGCCGTCGAAATTGCCGACGGTGACGGCGCCGCCGTGCAAGGCCTCGGCGGCTTGGGCGGCATCCCAGGAGCGGAGAATCTGCATGGCGGCAACACTAGCAGCGGCGATGGGCACGTCCATGTGCAGTCCGTGCTCGCTCCAGGCAAAACCGGCAGGGGTCGCGCCGGCACGAAAATCCGGCATCATGGCCGCTGCAATCCCACGTCCAGGAGCTGCCGATGATCCTCGATCTCGACGAACTGAATCCGGCCCAGACCTATTTCCAGATGATCCAGACCCTGATCCCGCGCCCGATCGCCTGGGTGCTGTCCGAGCATGCGAACGGCAGCTACAACCTGGCGCCGTTCTCGTACTTCACGGCCATCTGCGCCGATCCGCCGCTGGTGATGATCTCGGTCGGGCACAAGCCGGACGGGGCGCTGAAGGATACGCGCGTCAACATCGAGGCCAGGGGCGATTTCGTCATCCACATCGCCCACCGCCAGATGCTGGCGGCGATGAACGCCAGTTCCGCCACCTTGGCGGCCGGCGTCTCCGAGGTCGACCAGCTGGGGCTGAAGACGGTGGCTTTCGCGGGCTCGCGGCTGCCGCGGCTGGCCGACGCGCGCGTGGCCTACGCCTGCGAACGCTACGACATCCAGGAGATCGGGCCGGGCAGGCAGTCGCTGATCATCGGCCGCGTCAAGCAGATCTATGTGGACGATGCCATCGTCGAGACCACGGCGGAGGGCCGCATCAAGGTCGATGCCGGAAAGCTCGATCCGATCGCCCGCCTCGGGGCCAGCGAGTATGCGATGCTCAGCGAGGTCGTGAGCCTGAAGCGCCCGGCCTAGGCCCTTTTCCGCTTGGCCATGGATTTGTCGTGGAAGCGGCTGAGCAGGATGAGACTGGCGAGGGCGCCGATCAGGGCCGTCAACATGTCCCACTGCGTATCCCAGGGATCGCCCTGGGTCGCCAGGAAGGCCACCGACTCGTCGCCGGTGGACACCGCCACCCGCCATTCGATGAGCTCGTACGTCGCGCTGATCGCGAGGCAGATGCAGGTGACGATGAAGAACAGCCACTTGCCGCGCACCAGCGGCGAGCGGCGCAGCAGGATCTCGCGCGCGATGATGGCCGGGAAGAAGCCCTGGGCGAAATGTCCGAGGCGGTCGTAGTCGTTGCGCACCAGGCCGATGTGATCGTCGCGCAGCCAGTTGAACAGCGGCACCTCGGCGTAGGTGTAATGGCCGCCGACCATTAAAATCAAGCTATGCAGCAGGATGGCCAGGTACGCGAGGTCGGAGAGCCGGAAGCGGGTGTAGGTGGCGGCGACGATGGCGATGCCGATCAGCGCCGGCAGCACCTCCAGCACCCAGGTGAACGTGTCCTTCGGATGCCAGGCCGACCATGCCAGCACCGCCGTGAAGACGGCCAGCATGGCCCAGTGCCGCCACGGCAGGCCGGCGATCACCTTTGCGCGCGCTCCATGGTCACGAAGGTGTAGTCGTAGCGGTTGGCTTCGTCGGCCTTGTGGAACTGGCGCGAGGTCTCCTTCCACTTGCCCACCCCGAAGGCCGGGAAGTAGATGTCGCCTTCGATCTCGGCGTGTACCAGGGTCAGGTACATGCGCGTGACCTTGGGGAAGAACAGGGCGTAGATCTCGGCGCCGCCGATGATCATGACCTCGGAATCCGGCGGCACCACGGACTCGAGCTCCTCCGGCGCGTGGATGACGGTGCAGCCCTCGGCGCTGTATCCGTTCTTGCGCGTCAGCACGACGTTTTGGCGGCCCGGCAGCGGCCGGCCGATGTCCTCATGGTTCTTGCGGCCCATGACGATGGGATGCCCCATCGTCGTTTCCTTGAAATGCTTCAGGTCCGCCGGCAGGTGCCAGGGCAGCGAGCCTTCGCGGCCGATGACGCGGTTTTCGCTCATGGCCACGATCAGCGAGTAGGAGATACTCATGGCCCGGATGTTTCCGGGCCGCATCCGCAATGGCAAGCGCGGCGTGCCCCCTACAGCCGAATTGCCTCACCCATGAGGCGTAGAAAATGCGGTTGTCGATCATTGTTGGAGTGATGGCTCCGGGGTTGTAGATTGCGCCATCCATGCAGATCAGTACCGATTCACGAAGTTATTACGAACGCATCGGCGGCGAGGACGGAGTGCGCCGGCTGGTGCAGCGCTTCTACGAGATCATGGACACGCTGCCCGAGGCAAGAGGCATCCGCGCGTTGCATA
>CAZBLR010000038.1:0-2314 GCA_964492895.1 uncultured Zetaproteobacteria bacterium
GCTTGACCCCGAGTGTCTGGTAATAGTCCTTGAATTCCACGTCGCCTCGCTGTTCCCGTCTCCGCCGATGGCGCCATACGCCATGCATGGATTATATCAAAGGCCAGTCCGGATGGCGGGAATCAACCCGGCAACGATGCCATGCGTGATATGCACCATTCGCTGCTAGTCTTGCGGCGATGAGCCACGCCCACGAATATTATGCCGTCACGCCACCGGGACTGGAGGCCGTCGCCGCCGCGGAGCTCGCCGAACTGGCCGCCCACGACATCGTCCCGGACCGGGGCGGCGTGGCCTTTGCCGGCAGCGAGGACCTGATGGCCCGGGTCAACCTCCGGGCGCGCACCCTGACCCGCGTACTGATGCGCCTGGACGCCTTCAAGGCCCTGTCCTTCCCCGAGCTGTACAACAAATGCCGGCGCAGCGACTGGTCCCGTTTCCTGCTTCCCGGCGCCCCGGTCTCCGTGCAGGCGGCCTGCCATGCCTCGCGGCTGATGCACAGCGGACGGGTCGCCGAGACGGTGCTGGCGGCCATCGCCGATCGCCTCGGCACCCCGCCGGCGGATCGCGCAGCGGGCTCACAGCAGGTGTTCGTCCGCATCGACAGGGACAGGGTGACGCTGAGCCTCGACACCTCCGGCGAACGCCTGGACCGACGCGGCTACCGCCTGCATCCCGGCCATGCGCCCCTGCGCGAGACCATCGCCGCCGCCCTGCTGCGCTGGGCCGAATGGGACGGGCAGTCCGCGTTGATGGTGCCGATGTGCGGCTCGGGCACACTGGCCATCGAGGCGGCGTGGATCGCCATGCATCGGGCGCCGAATCTCGACCACGCCTTCCCGTTCCCGGCCTGGCCTTCATTGTCGGCCCGGCGCTGGCAACGCGTGCTGGACAAGGCGCGCGCCATGCAGCGCCCGGCGACGGCGCCGATCCTCGCCTCCGACATCGATCCGACGGTGCTCGCGGCTGCGATGGAAAACGCGGTGCGCGCCGGGGTGCAGGAGGCCATCGGCTTCTCCGTCGCGGATGCCCTGTCCCTGGAACCGGCGGCGGATACGGGGCTGATCGTCCTCAACCCCCCGTACGGCCAGCGCCTGGGCCGCGATGTCCGCGCGCTGTATCGGGATCTTGGCGGGGTGCTGACGTCGCGTTTCGGGGGCTGGCGGCGCATCGTGCTGGTGCCGGATGCCGCCTGCGAGCACGCCCTGGGCATGGCGGTCCGGCGCCGGCTCGGCTTCCGACACGGGGGACGGCGCATCACCGCCCTGGAGCTGGCATCGACGTGAAAATCCGGCGCCCCTACCGCATGCACGGATTTTCTGCCTATACTGCTTGAATCATTTTCTGTCAGGACCGGGGGCGACATGAAAGCACAAGGCTGCATGACCACCTCGCACGCACGACGGCCGGCGGGACGCCGCAAGGCCGGTACCACGGCATGCTGCGTGTGTCTCCCCGGCCCGGGAGCGGCGTGATGGAACACTCAAAACTGGAACAGCAACTGGTCCGGCAGCAATACCAGCTGGCCCAGGCGGTGATCTCGCTGGCGCAGGGGAAATCCCTCGAACCGATCCTGCACCAGGTCGGCGAGCTGGCGATGCAGCTGACCGGCGCCCGCTATGCCATGCTCGCCTACATCGTCGATGGCCGGAGGATCTATATCCCGCTCGGCCTGACGGAACAGCAACAGGCACTGCTGCAGGAGGAGCCGCAGGGCATCGGCCTGCTCGGGCTGATGTGGGACAAGCACGAGGTGGTGCGCATCAACGATATCGGCCAGCACTCCGACACCGCAGGCTTCCCCGCCCACCATCCCGTCATGACGACGTTCCTGGGCGCACCGATCATGTTCGGCGATGCGATCCACGGCGCGATCTACCTGACCGACAAGAAGAACGAACGGGCATTCGACCCGATCGACGAGACCATCGTGCGCACGCTGGCCTCGGCCTGTGCCATCGCGATTTCCAATGCCGCACGCATCGAGGCGCTGGAAGCCAGGAACAGCGAGCTCGAGCGCCAGCTCGCCGAGCGCCGCGCCCTGGACCACTGAACCCAGGGGTGTTGGTACCACATTTATCGTTTGACGCCGCAAAACGGCCATCCGATGATGGTGACATGACGCGCATGACTTTCCCGCCACACTTTCGCCTGTTGATCGCTGCATTGCTGCTGCTGGCGTGGGGGGCACCGGCCGTGGCCATGGCCGACGAAAGCGGCGCGCCGATCCAGGGCATCGTCATCGATGGCCTGAAACGCACGAACCCGCGCACCGTGCTGCGCGAGCTGCCGTTCCAGGAAGGCGATACCTGGA
>CAZBLR010000038.1:2414-14663 GCA_964492895.1 uncultured Zetaproteobacteria bacterium
ACGAACCCGCGCACCGTGCTGCGCGAGCTGCCGTTCCAGGAAGGCGATACCTGGACCGACCGCGACGCGCCCGAGGCGGAACGGCGCCTGCGCAACCTGGGCCTGTTTTCCGACGTGCACGTCAGCCCGCCGGATGCGGCCGGCCAGGTGCATATCGTGGTACAGGAACGCTGGGCGATCTGGCTGCTGCCGGAGATCAGCCGCCACGACAACGGCGACACCAGCGGCGGCGCCACCTTCACCGACTACAACCTGTGGGGACTGCGGCACAAGGTGCGCCTGGCCTACCGCCGCGACACCGGCAAGAATTTCAGCGGCGGCTCCACCAACGCATCCTACCAGGCCTCCTACCTGTGGCGGCGCATCGACGACAGCAAGTGGAGTCTCGACCTGCACGGCTCACGCGGGCGCTCCATCTTCAACACCTATCTCAACGGCGCGGTGCAGAGCCAGTATCAGAACAATGCCGACAGCTTCGGCCTGTCACTGAGCTACGGCCTTGGCCCGGTGCCCGACGAAGGCTCATCTGTCTTCCTCGGCTACGACGACTCCAAAAGCACCTATACGCTGTTCAGTGGCCCGCCCCAGCCGGACGTCCTGAACCAGCATCGGCGCTCACTGACCCTGGGCATCAACTACCAGTGGCTGGACGATCGCATCACCTGGCTCAGCGGCCAGCGGGCAGGCTATAGCCTGAACGTCGCCGACAAGGCGCTCGGCTCCACGGTCCAGGTATATCGGCAGAGCGCCTACTACCGGAACTATTACGACCTGGGAGGCCAGAAGACCGTGAACTTCCGCCTCGACGGCGGCGTCGCCACCGGCGACGTGCTGCGCGACGGCCTGTTCGACATCGGCGGCAGCAACGGCGTACGCGGCTATATGCCCGGTGAACTGCAGGGTTCCTCGTATCTCGAGGGCAGCATCGAAAGCCGCATCCCGCTGGAGTTCAATTCCAACCTGCAATGGGTCGCATTCACGGATGTCGGCTATGTCACGCACAAGGGGCAAACCACCACCATCAGCCCCTTTGCCGTCGGCACCGGCATGGGCATGCGATGGACCCTGCGCTGGCTGGTCAATGGCACCATCCGCGTCGATGGCGCCTATGGCTGGGCCACCCACAAGTGGCGGGCCTATCTGCAAACAGGACAGGCCTTCTAGACCCTAAGCCTGCATGAACCGGACCTAGCCCTCGTTGAACACCCCGAACCGGCGCAGCCGCTGCTGCCGTTCGCCCAGCAGTGCCTCCAGCGGCTTCGCCAGCAGCTCGTCGAGCGTCTTCGCGAGCACCTCGTCGACCATCTCGGCCGCCGCCTTGACGTCGCGATGCGCGCCCTCCCTCGGCTCGGGGATGATGCCGTCGATGATGCCGAGCTCCAGCAGGTCGTCGGCGGTCGGTTTCAGGGCCTCGGCCGCCTCGTTGGCGAACTTGCGGTCACGCCACAGGATGGCGGCACAACCCTCCGGCGAGATCACGGAATAGGTCGAGTAACGCTGCATGTAGACGCGGTCGCCGACGCCGATGGCCAGGGCACCGCCGGATCCCCCTTCGCCGATCACGGTACAGATCACCGGCACCTTCAGCACCGCCAGCTCCATCAGGTTGCGCGCGATCGCCTCGCTCTGCCCACGCTCCTCGGCATCGATGCCCGGCCAGGCGCCGGCCGTGTCGATGAAGGTCAGCACCGGGATGCCGAAACGCTCGGCCAGATGGAACAGGCGCAGCGCCTTGCGGTAGCCCTCGGGCCTCGGCATGCCGAAATTGCGGGCGATCTTCTCCTTGGTGTCGCGACCCTTCTGGTGGCCGATCACCATCACCGAATGCCCGTGGAAGCGGGCCAGGCCGCCGACGATGGCACCGTCGTCGGCAAAGGTGCGATCACCCTTCAGCTCCTGGAAATCCTCGAACAGCTGCGGGATGTAATCGAGAAGATAGGGCCGATCCGGATGCCGGGACATCTGGGAGATCTGTCCGCGGTTCATCTTGGTGTAGATTTGCTCGACCAGCTTGTCGCGCTTGGTGGTCAATCGATCAACCTCCTCGGCGATGTTCATGTCCGCATCGGTGGCCATACGCGAAAGATCATTGATCTTCGACGTCAGCTCCGCAATAGGCCGCTCGAAATCCAGGTAATTGGGCATCTCAACCTCTCTTCTGTCGCTGGTCGACGACAGGCTGCCACGGCCGGCACTCCAGGTGAACCGCCTGGCGCCCGAAGCGGCTCTCGAGCTGCCCCTGCAGCTCCGGTGTCCACGGGATGCCGGCCGCACTCTGCAGCTCCGCCACGCTGCCGTCCGGCAGGTGCACGTGGAAGGACAGCCGCGCCGTGCCGTCCCGGCCCATCAATCCCTTGAGCCGGGCCAGCGTCAGATCGTCGAGGCCGAGGCTGCCCAGATCCAGGCGGATCCGGCCCACCAGTTGCGGCAATGCCGTTTCGAAGGACTCGACGGCCTCGGCGATCAGCACCGGCTCCTCGCGCGAGGTATCGACGCGCGCCGCCACCAGTACCGGCGTATCCGGCTGCAGCAGATCGCGCGCCTTGCCGTAGATATTGGCGAAGCAGACCAACTCCGCGCGACCGTGCAGATCCTCGATCTGCACGAAGGCCATGGTGCCGCGCGCGCCGCGGTGTTCGCGCACACTGCTGACCGCCGCCACCAGCGTCACCTTGGCGCCGTCGGCCAGTGCCGACAGCTGGCCCAGGTGCGCATCGGCAAGGCCCGACATCCGTCCCAGATGCTCTTCCAGCGGGTGACCCGTCAGATAGAAACCGAGCACCTCGCGCTCGGCCTGCAGCAGCTCGCCCAGGCTCCAGGCCTCCGCCGACCCGTCCGGCGACTGCGCTGCCGGCTCGGCGGCCTCGAACAGCGCGGATTGGCCGGCACTGATCTCCTTGCGCCGGCGCTGGGTCCGGTCCAGCACCTCGCCCAGGCCCTCCAGCACGGCCCGCGGATTGGCCACGATGCCGCCAAACGCCCCGGCCTTGAGCAGGGCCTCGAGGATGCGCTTGTTCAGGGCCTTGGCGCTGACGCGCATCAGCATGTCCTCGATGTCGGCAAAGCGGTCGCCCTTGGCCCGGGCCTTGACCAGGGCACGGATCGCCGCCTCGCCGACGCCCTTGATGGCGCCGAGCCCGAAACGGATCGCCTCCCCTTCCGGCTGGAACTCCCAGTCCGAGGCGTTGACGTCCGGCGGCAGCATGGCGATGCCCATGGCGCGGCAGTCGGTCACCAGTACGGCCACCTTGTCGCTGTTGCCCATGTCGCAGGTCAGGGTCGCCGCCATGAAGGCCTGCGGGTAATGCGCCTTCAGGTAGGCGGTCTGGTAGGCGATCAGGGCATAGGCGGCCGAGTGCGACTTGTTGAAGCCGTATTCGGCGAATTTCTCCATCTGATCGAAGATGCGCTCGGCCTTGGCCTCCGGCACGCGGTGTTTGATGGCGCCGTCCATGAACACCTGGCGCTGCTTGGCCATCTCCTCGGGAATCTTCTTGCCCATGGCGCGGCGCAGCATGTCGGCCTGACCCAGCGAATAGCCGGCCAGCACCTGCGCGATCTGCATGACCTGCTCCTGGTACAGGATCACGCCGTAGGTCTCCTTCAGGATCGGCTCCAGCTGCGGCAAGTCGTAGACGACCTGCTCGTCGCCGCGTTTTCGGGCGATGAAGCTGTCGACCATGCCGGACTGCAGTGGACCGGGGCGGAACAGCGCCACCAGGGCGATGATGTCCTCGAAGCAGTCGGGCCTCAGGCGCATCATCAGGTCGCGCATGCCCGAGGATTCGAGCTGGAACACCGCGCCGGTGGCGGCGCGCTGCAGCAAGGCGAAGGTGGCGGCATCGTCGAGCGGGATACGCTCGAGATCGAAGTGGCGCGCCGCCTCGTCCGCAGCGTGCAGGCGCACCAGCCGGCAGGCCAGGTGGATCACGGTCAGCGTCTTCAGGCCCAGGAAGTCGAACTTGACCAGGCCCGCCTTCTCGGCGTACTTCATGTCCCACTGCACGACGACGCCTTCCTCGCCCGCCTCCTTGTACAGCGGTGCCGTCTCGACCAGCGCCGAGCGGCCGATGACGACGCCGGCCGCATGCTTGCCGGCGTGCCGGTGCAGCCCCTCCAGGCGGCGGGCGATATCGAACAGGCGCGCCACCTCGCCGTCCTCGTCGACCATCTTCTGCAGCCGGGGCTCGGCGACCAGGGCCTTCTCCAGCGTCATCTTCAGATCGTTGGGGATCAGCTTGGCGATGGTGTTGACCTTCTCCAGCGGCATCGCCAGCACACGCCCGACGTCGCGCACCACCGCCTTCGCCTTCATCGAGCCGTAGGTGATGATCTGCGCCACCTGCTCGGCCCCGTATTTGTCGGTGACGTAGCGGATCACCTCGTCGCGCCGGCTCATGCAGAAATCCACGTCGAAATCCGGCATCGAGATGCGCTCCGGGTTCAGGAAGCGCTCGAACAGCAGGCCGTAGCGGATCGGATCGAGGTCGGTGATCTTCAGGCAATAGGCGGTGAGCGAGCCGGCACCGGAGCCGCGACCGGGGCCGACCGGGATATCCTGCGCCTTGGCCCAGCGGATGAAGTCGGAGACGATCAGGAAATAGCCCGGGAAGCCCATCTGCTCGATGACGTCGAGCTCGAAGTCCAGCCGCGCGTCGTATGCCTCGCGCTTGGCTTGCGGGGAGCCGGCGACGATGGCCGACCAGCGATCATCCAGGCCGCGCTTCGCCTCGTCGCGGATGAACGCGCTCAGGTCCTGCCCGTCGGGCGGCTGGAAATCGGGCAGCTGGTAATGACCGAACTGCAGATCGACGTTGCAGCGGTTGGCGATGTGCAGCGTGTTCTCCAGCGCCTCCGGCACGTCGGCGAACAGCTCGGCCATCTCCTCATGGGATTTCAGGTAGCACTCGGGCGAGAAATGGCCGGTGACGTCGTCGTTGAGCGTGCGGTTCTGGCCGATGGCCAGCATGGCCTCGAAGGCCTGGAAATCGCCGCGCTGCAGGAAATGCGCGTTGTTGGTGGCCACCAGCGGGATATCCAGCTCGTGGGCCAGCTCGATCAGTTGGCGGTTGACCTCCTCCTGGGCCGGCGCCCCGTTGCGCTGCAGCTCGATGAAGAAGCCGTGTTCGGGGAACAGCTCGCGGTAGTCGATCGCCGCGGCCCGCGCCGCGGCCCGCTCGCCGCGCTGCAGGTGCTGCTCGATCTCGCCGTTCCAGCCCGAGGACAGCGCGATCAGGCCGGCGCCGAACTGGCGCAGCAGCGCCTTATCGATGCGCGGCTTGTAGTAGAAGCCCTCGAGGTAGCCGATCGACACCAGCTGCATCAGGTTGCGCCAGCCGTGGTTGGTACGGGCCAGGAGCACCAGCTGCGGGTAGCGCGGGGCCCGCGGCCCCTGGCTGACGCGCTTCGTATGGTCGTCGCACAGGTAGACCTCGCAGCCCAGGATCGGCTTGATGCCGAGCTTCATCGCCTGCGTGTAGAAGCTGACGGCGCCGAACAGGTTGCCGTAATCGGTCAGGGCGACGGCCGGCTGCTTCAGCTGCACCGTGCGCTCGAGCATCGCCGGTACCGACATGGCGCCGGAAAGCAGGGAGAAATCGGAATGGGCATGCAGGTGCACGAAGCGGGCGAAATCCATGGGCTTACCCTAGGAGTTTGACCCGGCCAGTGGAAGGCTGGGGGGCGGGCTGGCATCGCCGTCGGCACCTGTGCTACGATTGGCGCGCCTTGAGCCGGATGCGGGGAAACAGCCGGCCGAACAATGCAAACGAGGGAGAACAAGGGAGAGCAATATGGCATTCGTGGTCACCCAACTGTGCAAGGACTGCGTGGACACGGCCTGTGTCGCGGTCTGCCCCGTCGACTGCTTCTACCAGCCGGAGCAGGTGTCGGGTGAGTTGCCGAACATGCTCTACATCTCCCCCGAGGAATGTATCGATTGCGCCGTGTGCGAGCCGGAATGCCCGTGGGAGGCCATCTACCCGGAGGAGGACGTGCCGGGCGTGTTCGAGGGCGACATCGCCCTGAACGAGCGCTGCGACACCGAGCGCGAGGCCTTCAAGCTGGCCGAGGTCGATGAGCACCAGCCGCCGTCGGCGGAAGAGGTCGCCGCCAACAAGGCCAAATACGGCCTGTAATCCATTCCCCGACCCGCATGCGCCGGGCGGCGGATGCAGCCCTGATGTGATGCCGATGAGCACGACCGCCAACAGCACGACGAACCCCAAGCCCACGATCTTCGGCATGAGCCCGGCCGAGCTGGCCCAGATGTGCGCGCACATCGGCGTCAAGCCGATGCATGCCGAGCGCCTTTCCGCCCACTTCTTCCGGCGCGGCAACCTCGATCCGGCCGCCATCGCCGACCTGCCCGAGGCCCTGCGCCGGCACCTCGCGACCGGTCTGGACTGGCCCCAGACCAGGCTCGTGGCCGACCGGCTGGCGGAGGACGGCACGCGCAAGCTGCTGCTGGCCATGCCGGACGATCGCGAGGTCGAGACCGTGCTGATCCCCGCCGCCGGACGGCTGACCCAGTGCATCTCCACCCAGGTCGGCTGCGCCGTCGGCTGCACCTTCTGCCTGACGGCCACCGCCGGCCTGACGCGCAACCTGACGGCGGCCGAGATGGTGCTTCAGATCCTCGGTGCCGAACGCATCGCAGGCATGCGCCCGCGCAACCTGGTGCTGATGGGCATGGGCGAGCCGCTGCACAACTATGACGAGGTGGCGCGCTTCCTCGCCATCGTCACCGATCCGAAGGGCATGGCCTTCTCGCCGAATCGCGTGACGCTGTCCACGGCCGGGCTGGTGCCGGCGATCCGCCGCCTGCTCGAAGACGATCTGCCCTGCAACCTCGCCGTGTCGCTGAATGCCACCACCGATGCGGTGCGATCCCAAATCATGCCGATCAACCGCAAGTACCCGCTGGCCGAGCTGCTCGAAACCATCCGCGACTACGTACGCATGCGCGGCGGCAAGCGCGTGCTGATCGAGTACGTGATGCTGGCCGGCATCAACGATTCGCTGGCCGACGCCGAACGGCTGTGCGCGCTGCTCGCCGGCATCGACAGCACCGTGAACCTGCTGCCGTTCAACGAATTCCCCGGCAACCCTTACAAACGCCCGTCCGACGCCCAGGTGTCGGCCTTCCGCCAGGTGCTGGTCGATCACAGCCTGGTCGCCGTCGTGCGCGAATCGCGCGGCCGCGACATCTCGGCCGCCTGCGGCCAGCTCAGAACCGAGGTGATGCAGCGCCGCCGCAGCGCCTGAGGGGGACGGAACGCATGGCCTCTGGCGGGATTGCCTTCCGGCCGTCGGCTGCCGTAAGCTGCAACCATGAATCCCGAGAATCTCAGCGCCGACGCCCTGAGCCTGTTCAACCACCTGCCGCCCGAAGGGCAGCGGGCCGCCATCCGCCTGGCCGAGACGCTCGACGATGAAGAAGCGGTGTATCTGGCGACCCTGCGCACGATGCCCGAAAAGCAGCGGCGGCAGTTCCTGTTCGCCCTGAGCAAGAAGAAGTGGGGCCTCTAGCCAAACCATAGCTGACCGGTCGCCGGTTCACCCGGTTACCCATATACGCCGTCACGAAACGAACATGCCGGCATGAAGCCGGCATGTTCGTTCACGGTGGAGACCAATTCGTCTTACTGGATGTCCTTGTCCGGGATGATCAGCATCTCGACGCGCCGGTTCAGCTGGCGGCCGGCGGCGGTGGCGTTGCTGGCCCGGGGCTCGGACTCGCCCATGCCGACGGTCGACAGGCGCTGCGCGGCCACGCCGCGGTCCTCCAGGTAGTAGGCCACGGACTGGGCGCGCTGCAGCGACAGGCGCTGGTTGTAGGCCGCCGTGCCGATATTGTCGGTATGGCCGACGATGCGGATCGTCGTACGCGTATAGCGGTTCACGATGTCCGCCACCTTGTCCAGCGTCGAATCGAAGGCCGGCTTGATCGCCGCCGAGTTGAAATCGAACGACACCTCGCTGTTCATCGTGATCTTCAGGTTCTCGTTCTTCAGGCGCTCCACCTCGATCTGGTGCGCACGCTCCTCGGCGGCCAGCTTCTGGTTGAATTCGGCCTGCTGCCTGTCCATGTAGTTGCCGACACCGGCACCGATGGCACCGCCTGCGGCCGCGCCGACCAGGGCCCCGCGCAGGGCGCCACCGCTGTGATCCTGGTTGTAACCGACGATGGCGCCGAGAACCGCACCGGCCAGCGCGCCCGTCGCCGCCCCTTCCTTGGTCTTCTGGTAATTGTTGTTATCGGCCGAATTCCCCGTTGTGGCGCAGGACGCCAGGCTCATCGCCAGCGTCAGAACCACCGCCTTCATGCCCATCCTGTTCATGACCGCACTCCTGCCTAGGTTTCGGTATATGCCCCCTGACGGAAGCCATGGCATCTTATGCCTGCCGCCGTCAGGCCGCAAACAGCCATGGCGCCTCGGACTTCCGCTTTGCTTCATAGGCGCGGATGGCATCGGCCTCCTGCAGGGTCAGGCCGATATCGTCCAGGCCGTTCAGCAGGCAGTGCTTGCGGAAGGCATCGACCGCGAAGCGGTAGACGGACCCGTCCGGTGCCACGACCTCTTGGGCCTCGAGATCCACGCGCAGTACAAAGCCTTCCGTGGCCGCGCAGGCGCGGAACAGCGCATCGACCTCGTCGGCCTTCAGCACCACCGGCAGCAGGCCGTTCTTGAAGCAGTTGTTGTAGAAGATGTCGGCGAAGCTGGGCGCGATGACGCAGCGGAAGCCGTAGTCGTCCAGCGCCCACGGCGCATGCTCGCGGCTCGAGCCGCAGCCGAAGTTGTCGCGCGCCAGCAGGATCGAGGCGCCCTGGTAGCGCGGCCGGTTCAGCACGAAATCGGGGTTGCGCGGCCGGTTCGTGCAGTCCATGCCCGGTTCGCCGCGGTCCAGATAGCGCCACTCGTCGAACAGGTAGGGGCCGTAGCCGGTGCGCTTGATCGACTTCAGGAACTGCTTCGGGATGATGGCGTCGGTATCGACGTTGGCGCGGTCCAGCGGCGCGACGATGCCCTCGTGAACGGTGAATGCCTGCATGTTGAATCTCCTATTTACCGCAAAGTACGCAAAGGGACGCTAAGGAATATTTCTGGTTTCCTTTGCGAAACCTCGCGTCCTCCGCGGTTCGATCTTAATGCCAGTCGCGCACGTCGACGAAATGGCCGGCGATCGCCGCCGCCGCGGCCATGGCCGGGCTGACCAGGTGCGTGCGCCCGCCCTGGCCCTGGCGGCCCTCGAAATTGCGGTTGCTGGTCGAGGCGCAGTGCTCGCCCGGCTCCAGGCGGTCGGCGTTCATGGCCAGGCACATCGAGCAGCCCGGCTCGCGCCATTCGAAGCCGGCCTCGGTGAACACCACATCCAGGCCCTCGTCCTCGGCCTGGCGCTTCACCAGGCCGGAGCCCGGCACCACCATCGCCTGCGTCACACTTGCCGCCACTTTCCGTCCTTTTGCGACCTCGGCGGCGGCGCGCAGGTCCTCGATGCGGGCATTGGTGCACGAACCGATGAACACCTTGTCGATGCGGATGTCGGCGATCGGCATGCCCGCATCCAGCCCCATGTAGGCCAGCGCCCGCGTCCAGCCCTCGCGCTGCACGGCGTCCCTCGCCTCGTCCAGCCGGGGCACGCGGCCGGTCACCGGCGCCACCATCTCGGGGCTCGTGCCCCAGCTGACCTGCGGCGCGATATCGGCGGCCTTCAGTGCGATCTCCTTGTCGAACACGGCGTCGGCATCCGAGTGCAGCTGGCGCCAGGCGGCCACCGCCTTGTCCCAATCCCCGCCCTTCGGCGCATACGGGCGGCCCTTGACGTAGTCGATTGTGGTGTCGTCGACGGCCACCATGCCGCAGCGGGCGCCGGCCTCGATGGTCATGTTGCACAGCGTCATGCGCCCTTCCATCGACAGTGCGCGCACGGCCGAACCGGCGAACTCGATGGCGTAGCCGGTGCCCCCCGCTGTCCCGATACTGCCGATGATGAACAGCGCCATATCCTTGGCCGTGGTGCCGGCCGGCATGTCGCCGTCGACGGTGATGCGCATGCGCTTCGGCTTCTTCTGGATCAGGCACTGCGTGGCCAGCACGTGCTCGACCTCGGAGGTGCCGATGCCGACGGCGATGGCGCCGAAGGCGCCGTGCGTGGAGGTGTGCGAATCGCCGCAGACCACGGTCATGCCGGGCAGCGTCAGACCCTGCTCGGGGCCGACCACGTGCACGATGCCCTGGCGCACGTCGTTCATGCCGAACTCCGTGATATGGAAGTCGCGGCAGTTGGCGTCCAGCGCCTCGACCTGGGCGCGCGACACGGCATCGGAGATGCCCTGCGCACGGTCGACGGTCGGCACGTTGTGGTCCGGCGTAGCCACGGCCGCCGAGACTCGCCACGGCTGGCGCCCGGCCAGCCTCAGCCCCTCGAAGGCCTGCGGACTCGTGACCTCGTGCACCAGGTGCCGGTCGATGTACAGCAGCGCGGAGCCGTCGTCGTGCTCGCTGACCACATGCTGGTCCCACACCTTGTCGAACAATGTCCTGCCCATACGACCTCCGCTGCATCCAGATCAAAATTTCTCAATGCGAAACGCATGATAAGATGCCATAATCGCATCAACCAAGCGAAATTAATTCCGCCATTGATGAGAAAAACTCATGAGTGACCTGACATCCCTCCCCTCCCTGAACGCCTTGCGCGCCTTCGCCGCCGTCGGACGCCACCTGAACCTCGTCGAGGCGGCGGCCGAGCTGCACGTCACCCCGTCGGCGCTGAGCCACCAGATCCGCACCCTCGAGGAGCGGCTCGGCACCCGCCTGTTCGTGCGCGGGGCCCGGGGCCTGGCGCTGACCGAGGCCGGCCGCACCATCCTGCCCGGTGTGCTCGACGGCTTCGCCACGCTGGCGCAATCGTTGAGACTGCTTGAACCGGCGGACGACGACAACACCCTGCATGTCAGCATGCTGTCCACGTTCGCCATGCGCTGGTTCATCCCGCGCCTGGTGCGTTTCCAGCAGGCGCACCCCGAGATCGAGGTGCGCATCGCCACCTCGGTCGATCTCGTCGATTTCGAGCGCGGTGACTTCGACTGCGCCATCCGCTTTGGTGATGGTTCATGGCCGGGCCTGCACGCCGACCTGCTGTTCCCGGAAAAACTCGTGCCCGTATGCAGTCCGTCCCTGCCCACCAAGGACAACCCGCTGGGCACCCCAGCGGATCTCAAGCATCACACGCTGCTGCACGCCCAGCTCCGTTCCGACGACTGGCACATGTGGTTGCATGCCGCCGGCATCGACGACGCCGATGCCGAACAGGGGCCGGTGTTCGAGACGCGTAACTTCGCCATCCAGGCTGCCATCGACAGCCTGGGCGTGGCTGTCGTCGATCCGCACCTCGTCGCCGAGGAACTGAAGAGCGGCCGCCTGATCCAGCCCTTCGCCGAGCTCCCCATCAGCCGCGGCGCCTACTACCTCGTCTACCCGGACCGCATCGTGGGGGCCGACCGTTTCATCGCCTTCCGCGTCTGGTTGCTCTCGGAGGCCCAAGACAAATAGAGGCATTCGTGCAGCCTCTGAAAAGGCTCTCTACACTCAAGCCATGGACAGGAAAATCATTGAATTCCGTGTTTCAGCCATCATATCCAATACGCTGAAAGACATCTGAGGCATACCACATGCTGCTATGGATAATCAGTTTCAGCCTTTTGGGCAGCGTGGGTGCTGTCGCTGGCGCCGCCTTGTTTTTGTTATTCACAGAAGTCACCCGCAAGGTTCTTGTTCCCTACCTTATCAGCTATGCAACTGGCACGCTGCTTGGTGCCGCATTCCTCGGCATGATCCCCGCCGGACTGAAACTGGCCCCAGCGTTCGCTGTCACATCGATGGTGCTGACCGGCATGGTGCTGTTTTTCGTACTGGAAAAGCTGGTGCTGTGGCGTCATTGCCACGAGAGCGAATGCGAAGTACACAGCCACGCCGGCCCACTGATCCTGATCGGCGATGCCTTTCACAACTTCGTGGACGGAGTGGTGATCGCCGCCGCCTTCCTCACCTCGATTCCGCTAGGTGTTGCCGCATCGCTGGCCGTGATCGCGCATGAGATTCCGCAGGAGGTCGGCGATTTTGCCATCCTGCTCGACAATGGATACGCACGAAAAAAAGCGTTGGCTCTTAATACCCTTTCAGCCGCCACCACATTGCCTGGCGCCTTATTATCTTATTTTTGGCTCGCCGAAACGCGCGGGGC
>CAZBLR010000039.1:0-14250 GCA_964492895.1 uncultured Zetaproteobacteria bacterium
TGCCATGCTCGACCATGCGCTTGGCCTTCTCGATGACCATCTCGGACACCTGCACATGGCGCTGGGCCGGCTCGTCGAAGGTCGAGGACACGACCTCGCCCTTGACCGAGCGCTTCATGTCGGTGACCTCTTCGGGGCGCTCGTCGATCAGCAGCACGATCAGGGCGACCTCCGGATGGTTGCGCTCGATCGAATGCGCGATCGACTGCATCATCATGGTCTTGCCGGTGCGTGGCGGCGCCACCAGCAGGCCGCGCTGGCCCTTGCCGATCGGCGAGATCAGGTCGATGACGCGGCCGGTCATGTCCTTGTAGGTCGGATCGTCGACCTCCATGGTCAGGCCTTCGTCCGGGTACAGCGGCGTCAGGTTGTCGAACAGCACCTTGGTGCGCGCGACCTGCGGCTCCTCGCCGTTGGTCAGATCGACGGTCTTCAGTGCGAAATAGCGCTCGCCCTTGCGCGGCATGCGGATCTCGCCGGCCACGGTGTCGCCCTTGCGCAGCCAGTAGCGGCGCAGCTGGTTGTGCGAAACGTAGATGTCGTCCGGGCCGGACAGGTAATTGGCCTCGACCGAGCGCAGGAAGCCGTAGCCGTCGGGCAGGATCTCGAGCACGCCCTCGCTGTACAGGGTGCCGCCGCGCTGCGCATGGGCCTTCAGGATGGCGAAGACCTGCTCCTGCTTGCGCATGCCGGCGGCGTTGTCGATGCCGAGCGAGTCGGCCTTCTCGAGCAGCTCGGTCGGGCTCATGGCGTTGACCTCGCGCAGGTGCAGGGTCACGCCGGCCAGCTCGTTGGAGATGTATTCATCGTCGCCGCCTTCCTGGGCGCGGTGCTTGGCGTTGCCCTTGTCGCCATTGTTGAAACGGCGGCCGCGGCCGCGGCGCTCATCGCCGCGCGACGCCTCCTCCTCGCCCTCCTGGACCTGGACGGAATCGTTGTCCTCGGACGGGGCGGCATCCGCCTCGCGCACCGGGGCGGCGCCGGACTCCGCCGTCTCGGATTTACGGCGGCGGCCACGCCGCTTGGCCGTCTTTTGCTCGGTGGCCGCATTGGCCCCCGGCATGCTCTCCATGTCTGCGACTTGTTCAGAACTCATGTACTCTCCCCAGGGGTTACGCTCTTGCGAGCGGTGAAGGACGAAGGCACGCGCCGAACCATGCGATATGATCTCAGGCTGATGATCGGGATGTGCGGTTGAAAGGGCTGCTCCCGCCAGTGGCGGTCACCATGCATTGCTAGCACAGGCGCGGCCGCGATGTCAACGCGCAGCAGCCTGTGCTGCGGCCAGGAACTCGGCATGCAGCGCGTCCGCCTGCCGCTGCAGCGTTTCCAGATCCCCGTCGTTGGGCACGACGCGATCGGCCAGGCGCCGGCGTTCGTCGTCATCGCACTGGCGGGCCACGATACGCGCGAACGCCTCGGGGCTTTGCCGCTGGCGCTGCACGACACGCCGGCGGCGCGTATCCATGTCCGCCATCACCACGACGACGCAGTCGACCCGTTCGGCCGAGCCCGACTCGATCAGCACCGAGGCCTCGATCACCACGTAGGGGCCCTGTTGGCAACTCACCCAGGCCTCGGCCTCCTGCCAGATGTACGGGTGGACGATGGCCCCCAGGCGGCGCGCACCCTGATCCGTGGCCAGCGCGATGCGGCCGATCGCCTTGCGGTCCGGGCTGCCGTCCGGCTGCAGCACCGCCGGCCCGAAGGCCTGCCTCAGGGCGTCGCGGATACCGGCATGGGTCATCAGCACGGCATGGCCGACCGCATCCAGATCCAGCACGGGCACGCCGAGGGCGGCAAGCATGCCGGCCACCGTGCTCTTGCCGCTGCCGATGCCGCCGGTCAGGCCGACCACCCAGGGGCGCCGCCCCATTCAGCCCCCGGCCAGGCCCAGGTACCAGCGCACGCTGGCCTGCCCCCACAGCAGCCAGGCGACACCCGCCGCGGCCAGGAACGGCCCGTACGGCACGGAGGCGCGCATGCCCCGGCGACTCAGCCACAGGTACAGGCTACCGACCGCGGCACCGCTCAGCGAGGATACGAACACGATGAAGGGCAGGGCCTTCCAGCCGAAGAACGCCCCCAGCATGGCCAGCAGCTTGAAGTCGCCGTAGCCCAGGCCTTCGCGCCTGGCCACCAGCACGAACACCCTGGCCACGAGCCAGAAGATGGCGTACCCCGCCACCGCCCCGACCAGGCTCGCCACCGGATCGCCGATCCAGAAACTGAAGCCCAGGCCGACGCCGGTGCCGGGCAGGGTCAGCGCGTCCGGGAGCAGCCCCGTCTCCAGATCGATCAGGGTCAGGATCCACAGCAGGGTCACGAGCACCAGCGCCATCAGCAGCTGGGCCGTCGGGCCGAAATACCACGCGAGCCCGGCCCAGCTGGCGCCCATCAGCGCCTCGAGCAGCGGGTAGCGCCAGGCGATCGGCACGCCGCAATGCCGGCAGCGGCCGCCGAGCATCAGGTATGAAAGCAGGGGGACGTTGTCGTACCAGGCGATGGCATGGCCGCAGGCGGGACAGTGGCTGCCCGGAAACGACACCGATTGGCGGCGGGGGATGCGATGGACGCAGACGTTGGCGAAGCTGCCGACCAGCAGGCCGAGGATGGCGGCGATGGCGATCAGCAGGGTCATTCCCCGTCCACATCCCTGAGCCCGAGCTTGTCCATGCGGTAGCGCATGGAACGGAAACTGATGCCCAGCATCTCGGCGGCACGGGTCGCATTGCCGCCGCAGGCATCCAGTGCCTGCCCGATCAGCATGCGCTCGATATCGGCCAGGCCTTCGTCGAGATTGATGCCCTGCTTCTGCAGCTCCGCCAGCGATGTCATGCCCGGTGACGACCCCACCCCCGGCTGATAGATGTCCTCCAGCAGCGCCACGTCCATCTCCCCGTCGGCCATGGCGAGCATGCGCTGGATCACGTTCTCCAGTTCGCGCACATTGCCCATGAACGGCATCGTCATCATCCGCTGCATGCACGCATCACTCATCGTCGTGCCCTCGTCCCCCCACCTGGCCAGCATGCGTTCGACCAGCACGGGGATGTCCTCCCTTCTGGCCCTGAGCGGCGGCATGTGCACCGGCACCACATGCAGGCGGTAATACAGATCCTCGCGGAAGTTGCCGAGACGCACCTCCTCGGCCAGGTCCCGGTTGGTCGCCGCCACCACGCGCACATCGACGGCGAGCTCCCTGTCGCCGCCGACGGGACGGACCTTCATCTCCTGCAGCACGCGCAGCAGCTTGACCTGGACGGACAGCGGCATCTCGCCGATCTCGTCGAGGAACAGCGTGCCGCCCTGCGCCGACTCGATCATGCCCTGACGATCGACGGTGGCGCCGGTAAAGGCGCCGCGCTTGTGCCCGAACAGCTCCGATTCGAACAGCTCGGCCGGAATGGCGCCGCAATGGACCGGCACGAACGGGCCGCCCGCCCGGGCCGAATGCTGGTGCAGGTAGTGCGCCGCCAGCTCCTTGCCGGTACCGGATTCGCCGGTGATCAGTACCGTGAAATCCCGTTGTGCGGCCCGGCGCAGGCGCTCGCGCACCCGCTGCATGGCCGGCGATACGCCGGCCAGCACCTCGTCCGCCTGCACATCCTCCGCCCCGGGAGCCGTGTCGCCCACCCCGGCGTCGAGCGCGCGCTCGACGGCCTGGGACAGTTCCTCGGCCGACACCGGCTTGGTCAGGTAATCGAAGGCGCCCTCCTTCATCGCCTCGACGGCCGTCTGCGCGCTGGCATAGGCGGTCAGCAGGATCACCGGCGTGTCGGGGCACAGCCGGGCCCCCATGCGCACCACGTCCAGGCCCTCGTCGCGGCCCTCCATGCGCAGGTCGGTCAGGATGATCTCGAAGCGCTGCCGGTTCAGCGCGGCCTCGGCCTCGGGGGCGTTGGCGCAGCCGACCACCCGATGCCCGTGGCCTTCCAGGATCAGCGTCAGCACCTGCCGGGCGTTGGCCTCGTCTTCCACCACCAGGACATCAGCCATGCCCTTCCCCCCCTACATGCATTTCCGGCTGCATATCCCCGCTGACGCGGAACCGCGTGCCGGTGGCACTGCTGTCCACGCTGACGGACCAGCCGTTGGCCCGGCATACCTGCCAGACCGTGGCCAGCCCCAGGCCCGTGCCGCCCGGACGCCCGCGCGCAAATGGTTCGAACAGGCGTTGACGCACCGTCTCGTCGATGCCGCCGCCGTGGTCGGACACCTCGAGTTGCCACTGCCCCGGCACATCATGATTGCGTCCCAGCACCACCCGCACCGTCCCCGGTTCGGGACTGGCCTCCAGAGCATTGCGCAACAGGTTGTCCAGGACAAGGCGGAAATGCCCGGGATCGAGCGCGAACGCTTCCAGATCCGTTTGCCATTGGACGCCCAGTCGGCCGTCGATATCCACCTGCCGCACCGCCGATTCCAGCAGATCGGACGGACATGCCTGCTCCGGTGCCGGCTTCAGGGGGGTGGTATAGGTCAGCATGTCGGTGACCAGCCGGTTCAGCCGCCGGATCTCGTCGCCGATGATCCCCTTCAGGCCATCGTTGCGCTTCTTCTGCGTGGTCAGCAGCTCCACGGCCTGGCCGATGGTCTGCAAGGGGTTGCGCAGTTCATGCGCCAGCATGGCCGACATGCGGCCGAGGGCGGCCAGCTTCTCCTGCTCGCTCAGGCGGCGTTCCAGTTCCCGGCGTTCGCTGAGGTCCACCAGCGTGATCAGCCAGGCGCGCTCCGTATCGTCGCTGGGCAGCGGCGCGACGGTGACCAGGCACACCTGCCCCCCCCGTTTCCATTCGAACTGGAACATGTCGCGCTTGGACTGGCGGAAGAAACCCTGCAGGCCCGGCTGCCCGGCAAAGATATCGATCGCGGCGCGGCCGACCAGCGGCCCGCTGGCACCCAGGATGCGCTGGGCCGCCGGGTTGCCGTCATGGACCTGCAGATCACCCCCCAGCACCAGCATGCCCTCGCGCATCGTCGACATGGCCTGCGCGTGCAGGTCCTGCAGGCTCTGGTGCCGCCGCTCGACCGCCTGCCCCCTGGCCCGCAGATCGGCCTGGCGGCGGGCGATGGCCGCCATGGCGCCACCGACGAGCAGGAAGGCCGAGGTCTGCAGCAGGATATGCAGGGTGTCGGCCACGCTGGGCTGCCACATGGCAACCATCCCGAAGCTGTAGACGGAGACCAGGTATACCGCGCAGCTCGCGATGCTGAAGACCAGCACCAGCGTGACATCGGCATACATGCCCATGGCGACCACGATCAGGCCGATCAGGAACGAGAACGGGCTCTGGATCCCGGCCGTGGCGAACACCAGCCCGCCGGTCAGCAACAGGTCCGGTCCCAGCTGGCTGACCAGGCGGACGACCAGGGAGCGGGAGGTGCGAAGCACGGCGGCCTGGGTCATGAACGCCAGCATGCCGAGCACGGCCAGTACCTCGAGGGTATGCCGCTGGAATGCCGAATCCTGATCGATGTAGAAGGCCACGGCGATGCCTGCCGCCGACAGCAGTACCACCAGCCGGGCCAGGTACAGGCCGAACCCGACAGCGGCCACAGGCTGTTTCGCTATGTCCGGGGCATCACCCATGCATCAACGGGGGGACCGTGTTAACTGCCGCCGACCACCGCAGCCATCTGGAAGATCGGCAGGTACATCGAGATGACCAGGCCGCCGATCACCACGCCGAGGAAGGCCATGATGAACGGCTCCATCAGCGAGGTCATGCTGTCCACCGCCGTGTCGACCTCTTCCTCATAGAAGTCCGCGATCTTGGCCAGCATGGCCTCGAGCGTGCCGGTCTGCTCGCCGATCGAGATCATCTGCGTCACCATCACCGGGAAGATGGCACTGGCCGTCAGCGGCGCCGTCAGCGTCTGGCCCTGGCTGATGGATTCCTTGGACTGGCGGATCACGCCCTCGATCACCACGTTGCCCGAGGTCTCCGCCACCGTATCGAGCGCCTCCAGGATCGGCACGCCGGCCGCCACCAGGGTCGAGAAGGTGCGGCAGAAGCGCGCCACCGCACCCTTGCGCAGCACGTCACCCAGCACCGGCAGGTTCAGCAGCAGCTTGTCGAGCTGGTAGCGCCCCTGCGGCGTCTGGTACATGGCGCGGATGCCGAACACCAGCGCGATGGGCCCGAACAGCACGAGGTACCAGTACTTCACGAAGGCATTGGAGATGGCGATGGTGATCTGGGTCGGTCCCGGCAGGGCCGCGCCCATGCTCGAGAACATGTCGGCGAACACCGGGATCACGAAGATCATCAGGATGGCGGTGACGATGAAGGCGACGACGATGATCGAGACCGGATAGACCATGGCCGACTTGATCTTGCCCCTCAGGGCCATGGCCTTTTCCTTGTAGCTACACAGGCGCAGCAGGATGGTGTCCAGGATACCGCCCTGCTCGCCGGCCTCGACCAGGGAACAGGTCAGGCGATCGAACTGCTTCGGGAACTTGCGCATGCTCTCCCCGAGCGGGTTACCCGACTCGAGCTCCTGGCGCACGTCCTTCAGCAGCTTGGTCATCGCCTTCTTCTCGGAGCCGTTCTCGGCCAGCTCGAAGCACTGCACCAGCGGCAGGCCGGCATTGATCATCGTCGACAGCTGGCGGAAAAAGACGGTGATGTCCTTTTCGTTGACCTTTTCCGGAAACAGCACGATCTCGGTCGGCTTCTTCTTGACCTTGATCTCGATGAAGCCCTGACGGCGCAGCGTGGCGGTGGCCAGGTCCTTGTTCGCGGCCTCCATCTCGCCGCTGCGATCCTGCCCCGAACGGGTCTTTGCGCGCCACAGGTATATTGCCATCAGTCTGCCACCGTTACCCTAAGACATTCTTCGAGGGAGATATCGCCGCTCTTCACCTTCGACAGGGCCGTCATGCGCAGCGTACGCACCCCCTTGGCCACGGCGATAACGTTGATCTCGTCCGTATTCTTGCCAGCGTACACGGCCTGCCGGATCTCCTCAAACACCGGCATCACCTGATAGATGCCGACGCGGCCCTTGTAGCCGGTGCCGTTGCAGGTGGCACAGCCCTTGCCCTGCATGACCTTGAACGAACCGGCCTCCTCCTCCGGCACACCGGCATCGATCAGGGCCTGGCGCGGCACCTCGATCGGCTGCGCGCATTCCTTGCAGTTGCGGCGCGCCAGGCGCTGCGCCGTCACCAGGTTCACCGCCGAGCCGACCAGGAAGGACTCGATGCCCATATTGGTCAGGCGCACCATCGTCGACGGGGCGTCGTTGGTGTGCAGCGTCGCCAGCACCAGGTGACCGGTCAGCGCCGCCTTGATGCCGATGGCGGCCGTGTCGTGATCGCGGATCTCACCGATCAGGATGATGTCGGGGTCCTGGCGCAGGAAGGAGCGCAGCGCCGCCGGGAAGTCGAGGCCGATATCCGGCCGCACGTTGACCTGGTTGATGCCCATGAAGTTGAACTCGACCGGATCCTCGGCCGTGGAGATGTTCACCCCGGGCTGGTTCAGCTCGGACACGGCCGAGTACAGGCTGACGGTCTTGCCGGAGCCGGTCGGGCCGGTCACCAGCACCATGCCGTAGGGCTGGTGGATGGCGTGCTTGAACCAGGACAGCTCCTGCTCGTCGTAGCCGAGCTTGGTCATGTCCAGCATCAGGTTCGACGGATCGAGCAGACGCATGACCACCTTCTCGCCGAACAGCGTCGGCAGCACCGACACGCGGAAATCGACGGTCTTGGCCTTGGACAGCCTGAGCTTGATGCGGCCGTCCTGCGGCAGGCGCCGCTCCGAGATGTCCAGGCGGGCCAGGATCTTCAGGCGCGAGACGATCGCCTCCTTCATCTTCAGCGGCGGGCGCATGATCTCGTGCAGTACGCCGTCGATGCGGTAGCGCACGCGCAGGACCTTCTCGTAGGGCTCGAGGTGGATGTCGGAAGCGCCGCGCTTGATGGCGTCGAGCAGGATCAGGTTCACCAGCTTGACGACGGGGGCCGCCTCGGTCTCGGCGGTCAGCATATGCTCGTCGAGCGACTCCTCCTTGGTCTCGACGACCTCCATGTCGCTGGCGCCGAGGTCCATCATCACCTCTTCGAGGTGCTCCTCGGCATCGGCCGCGGCATCCAGCTTCTTCACGAGCTGGCTTTCACGGACGATCACCACATCGACCTGGCAGCCGCTGATGAAGGCGATCTCGTCCATGCTGTTGATGTCGTAGGGATCGGCCACGGCCAGGGTCAGCACGTTGCCCTTGCGCTGGACCGGCAGCGCCATGTTCTTGCGCAGCACCTCCGGCGAGATCTTGGCCAGGTCCTTCGGCACCTGGATGGGATCCAGATCGATCAGCGGACGGCCGAAGGCCTTGGCGATGACGCCGGCCAGTTCCTCCTCGCTGAACAGCCCCATCTTGACCAGCTGCGCGGTCAGGGTATCGCCCTGCAGGTTCATCTCCCGCTTCGCCGTCTCCATCTGCTCGGGCGTGATCAGCTTGAGCCGGACCAGCATGTCACCAAGACGGGTCTGCTTCATACACTCCCCCAGCCCGGCATCGGTGCCGCGTCGCGACCCAGCCTGTGCTCGAGCCAGCGCAGCGTGGCGAGCCGGTCCGGGCATTGTCCGGGATGCCAGTAGGCGAAGGATTCCGCACCCTGGGCCACCAGCATGGGCAGGCCGTCAAGCACCCGCCGTCCCGCCCGGGCAGCGGCCGTGAAGGCGGTGCGGCCGGATGGGGCGTACACGGTATCGACGGCGAGGCCTTCGCCGGGCAGGTCGAACGGGAACGACCCCGCCTGTTCGCCCATGCCGATGCTCGTCGTGTTGATCACGATATGGCTTTCCCGGGCGGCCGCGTCCACCGCGTCCTGGGCCCAGTCGACCGGATGAACCCGGATCCCCGGATAGTGCCGGCGCGCATGCGCCAGGAACGCCTCCAGGCGTTCGCGGTTGCGGTTGCATACGTGCACGGTAGCGGCGCCGAGCGAGCCCAGGGCATGCAGCACCGCCCGGGCCGTACCGCCGGCGCCGAACAGCAGGATCTCGCTGCCCTTCACCTCGGCCTCCAGGCCCTGCAGCACGCCGGCGAACCCGCGCCAGTCGGTGTTCGTGGCCTCCCAGGCACCGTCATGCCCACGCCGGACGGTGTTGACCGCGCCGATCGCCTCGGCATCCGCATCCCTGCGCACCCATTCGCATACCGACTCCTTATGCGGCACCGTCACGTTGAACCCCTCCACGCCGATCGCCATCAGGCCGTCCAGCGCCTCGCGCACCTTCCCGGGTGGCACGGCGAACGGCACGTAGACACCGTCGACGGAAAACTGACGCAGAAAGCCGGCCTGAAAGATGGGCGACAGGGAATGCTCGACCGGGAATCCCATGATACCGAACACCTTGGTTTTGCCGCTGATTTCCACGTCTTCGCTAGCGTAGAAGCTTGCAGAATCGCTGTCAAAGCGTGCGTGCGCGCTCATTCGACCGTCACCGACTTCGCCAGGTTGCGCGGCTGGTCGACATCGGTGCCCTTGTTCCGGGCCACGACATAGGCGATCAGCTGCAGCGGCACGGCCACCAGCAGCGGCGTACTGAAGTAATCCCCCTCCGGCACCGGGATCAGGCCGCTGGTGTTCGCCGGCCATTCGGGCTCGGGAAGATCCGTGATCAGGATGATCCTGGCCCCCCGCGCCTGCACCTCCTTGAGGTTCGACAGCACCTTGTCCAGATGGTACTGGCGCGGCGCGATGACCACGACGGGAAGGTTCGCGTCGATCAGCGCGATCGGCCCATGCTTCATCTCGCCGGCCGCGTAGCCTTCGGCATGCAGGTAGGAGATCTCCTTCAGCTTCAGCGCCCCTTCCAGGGCCAGCGGATAGCAGGGGCCCCGGCCGAGGAACAGGGCGCCGACCGCCCCGTGGAACAGCCCCGCCACCGTCTCCACCCGTGCCTTGCTGTCCGCCGACAGGAAGCCGCGGATGCCCACCACGGCGCTGCGCAGCTTGTCCAGATGGGCCTCGAGATCCCTGGACTTCATCGCCCCGGCCCTGGATGCCAGCAGCAGCGAGAACAGCGCCAGCACCATCAGCTGGGCGGTATACGCCTTGGTCGAGGCCACGCCGATCTCGGGCCCGGCATGCAGCTGGATCATCGCATCGGATTCACGCGCCAGCGACGAATGCGGCACGTTGCAGATACCCAGCGCCAGGTTGTCCGGCGTCTTCGCCTTGAACAGGCGCAGCGCCTCCAGCGTGTCGGCGGTCTCGCCCGACTGCGACAGGGTCACCAGCCAGGTGCCCTTGCCGATCACCGGATCGCGGTAGCGGTACTCCGAGGCCACGTCGACCTCGACCGGAATCTTCAGGTAGCGCTCCAGCCAGTAGCGGGCGGTCAGCGCCGCATGGTAGGACGTGCCGCAGGCCACCATGACCATGCGCTCCGGCAAGGGTGCGGCATGCAGCTGCGCCGCCTCCGGGAAGTGGATCGCCGTGCCGCGCACATAGGCATCGAGGATCCCGGCCAGCACCTCCGGCTGCTCGTGGATCTCCTTCTCCATGTAATGATCGAAGCCGCCCTTGTCGCCGTCCGCCTGGATATCCGGCATCGGCCGCCATTCCAGCGCCACCGGCGTACCGTCGGCGGCGAACGCCTGGCATGCGTCCCCACCTGCCACCCCCCATTCGCCGTCCCTGAGATAGGCGATCTCCTCGGCCATGCCCGCCACGGCCAGCGCATCCGAGGCCACCAGCGTCGTGCCGCGTCCGCGCGCCAAGAGCAGCGGGCTGCCCTTGCGGGCGAACCACAGCTGCCCCGGCGTGCCGCGCGTCAGGGTCACCAGGGCATAGGCGCCGTGCAGGCGCTCCAGCGTCCGCCTCCAGGCCGTCAGCGGGTCGTCCGACCGGCCGAGCAGCGATTCGAACAGCACCGGCACCACCTCGGTATCGGTGTCCGAGACGAAACGGCCGCCGGCCGCCGTCAGCTCCCGCTTCAGCTCCGCATAGTTCTCGATGATGCCGTTGTGCACCGTGGCCACCGAATCGGTGCGATGGGGATGCGCGTTGATCTCGTTCGGCACCCCGTGGGTCGCCCAGCGGGTATGGCCGATGCCGATGCGCCCGGGCAGCGGATGCCCGTCCAGCGCCTGGCGCAATCGCGTCAGCTTGCCGGAGCGCTTCTCGCAGTGCAGGTCACCGTCCGCCAGCGTGCAGATGCCGGCGCTGTCATAGCCGCGGTATTCCATGCGCTGCAGCGCCGTGAGCAGGACGTCCTGCACCGACCGCGGGGCCAGCGCCCCGATGATGCCGCACATGCGTCAGGCCGTCTTTTTCGCCGGACGCTGCCAGTCCGATACGTGGCGCTGGTCCGGACGTGCCGACAGGGTCAGGCCCCCGGCCGCCACATCCCGGGTGATGATGCTGCCGGCGCCGATCGTGGCGCCGTCACCCACCGCGACGGGCGCCACCAGCTTGGTGTCGGAACCGACGAACACATGGTCGCCGATCGTCGTCGGGTGCTTGTTGGCGCCGTCGTAGTTGCAGGTGATGGTGCCGGCGCCGATGTTGCAGTCCTCGCCCATCGTCGTGTCGCCGACATAGCTCAGGTGGTTGATCTTGCTGCCGCGGCCGACGACCGATTTCTTGATCTCGACGAAGTTGCCGACGTGCACATGCTCGTCGAGCTTCGCCTCGGGGCGCAGGCGGGAGAACGGGCCGACCTTGGAGCCGGCGCCGACGCTGGCCTGCTGGATGTGGCTGAAGGCGTAGACGGTGGTGCCGTCGTCCAGCCATGCGTCCTGCAGCACCGCATACGGTCCGATGCCGCAGTCGTCGCCGACGTGCGTCGAGCCCAGCAGCTGCGTGCCGGCGTGGATCACGGTATCGGTGCCGATCTGCACATTGGCCTCGATGCGCACCGTCGACGGCTGCTCGATGGTGACGCCGTTCAGCTGCCAGTCGCGGATGATGCGCTGCTGCATGATCGCCTCGACGTCGGCCAGCTGCGCACGGTTGTTGACGCCCAGCATCTCGGAGTGGTCCTCCATGCAGATCGAGTCGACCCGATAGCCGTCCTTCAGGGCGATCGGCACGATGTCCGGCAGGTAGTACTCGCCCTGGGCATTGCGGTTCTCGATCTGGTGCAGCAGCGCGAACAGCACGTCGCGGCGCACGCAGTAGATGCCGCTGCTGACCTCGCCGACCCGGCGCTGTTCGTCGCTGGCATCCTTCTCCTCGACGATGGCCGTGATCTCGCCGGCGGCGTCGCGCAGCACGCGGCCGTAGCCGTGGGCATCGGTCGGCTTCGCGGTCAGCACCGTCACCTCCGCGCCGCCGTCGGTGTGCGCCTGCAGCAGGCCCAGCAGCGTCTCGCTGCGCAGCAGCGGCGTGTCGCCGCAGACGATCATGACGTCGCGCACGTTCTTGATGACCTGTTCCGCCTGCTTGACGGCGTGGCCGGTGCCGAGCTGCTTGTCCTGGATCACCCACTCCAGGTTCGCAGGCTGGCCGATATGCGCCCGCACGGCGTCACTGCCGTGCCCGGTGACGACGGCGATGCCGTGCGGCCCGAGCTGTTCGACCGTATGCAGCACATGATCGATCATGGCCTTGCCCAGGACCATGTGCAGGACCTTCGGCCTGGCCGAGCGCATGCGCTTGCCCTGGCCGGCAGCCAGCACGCAGACCTGCAGATCGGGATGATGAAGCGGCGTGACCATGGCGCCTCCATACCTGGAATATCGATAGCACAGGCTGACACAAGCACGATGGCTTGCAAAGCGAGCAGCCTAGACGGGCGGCGTTCCGGCCGGTGTGTGCGCCGTCACGCCGACGTCCGGTGCAAACGACAAGGGGCCGCCGAACCGGCAGCCCCTGCGTCGACCCGGAACGGGATCAGTGCTTCTTCTTTTTCTTCAGCCAGGCCAGGCGGGCGGTGGCGATGGCCAGCTCGGCCTCGGCCATGGCCAGGTCGATGTCGCCGCTCTTGGACTCGAGCCTCGCCTCGGCATCGCGGGCGGCTGCCTGGGCCTGAGCCTCGTCGAGATCGGTGGCGCGCTCAGCCGAATCGGCCAGCACCGTGATCATGTCCGGCTGCACCTCCATGAAGCCGCCGGAGATGAATACCTCGTCGACCTGCTCGCCGTTGGTCACGCGCAGCTCACCGGGCATCAGGGATGCCAGCAGCGGCGAATGCTTCGGCAGGATGCCGAGCTCGCCGGCACGCCCGGGCGCCACCAGCATCTCGGCCTCGCCGCGGTAGACCTCGCGCTCCGCTGTGGCCACCAGGACCCTGACCTTCGCGGACATCAGGCTTTGGCCGCCATCTTCTCGGCCTTGGCCACGGCCTCTTCGATGCCGCCGACCATGTAGAAGGCCTGCTCCGGCAGGTGGTCGTACTCACCGGCGAGGATGCCCTTGAAGCCGCGGATCGTGTCGTCCTTCTTGGCGAAGACGCCCGGGGAACCGGTGAACACCTCGGCCACGTGGAACGGCTGCGACAGGAAGCGCTGCACCTTGCGGGCGCGCGCCACGACCAGCTTGTCCTCGTCGGACAGCTCGTCCATGCCCAGGATGGCGATGATGTCCTGCAGCTCCTTGTAGCGCTGCAGCGTCTTCTGCACGCCCTGGGCCACGTCGTAGTGCTCGATGCCGATGATCTTCGGGTCCAGCTGGCGGCTGGTCGAGTCCAGCGGGTCCACGGCCGGGTAGATGCCGAGCTCGGCGATCTGGCGGGACAGCACGATGGTCGAGTCCAGGTGCGCGAAGGTCGTGGCCGGCGCCGGGTCGGTCAGGTCGTCCGCCGGCACGTACACGGCCTGCACCGAGGTGATCGAACCGACCTTCGTCGAGGCGATGCGCTCCTGCAGGCGGCCCATCTCCTCGGCCAGGTTCGGCTGGTAGCCCACGGCCGACGGCATGCGGCCCAGCAGTGCGGACACCTCCACACCGGCCAGCGAGTAGCGGTAGATGTTGTCGATGAAGATCAGCACGTCGCGGCCTTCGTCGCGGAAGTACTCGGCCATGGTCAGGCCGGTCAGGGCCACGCGCAGACGGTTGCCCGGCGGCTCGTTCATCTGGCCGTAGACCAGGGCCACCTTGTCCAGCACGTTCGACTCCTTCATCTCATAGTAGAAGTCGTTGCCCTCGCGGGTGCGCTCGCCGACGCCGGCGAACACCGAATAGCCGCCGTGCGCCTTGGCGATGTTGTTGATCAGCTCCATCATGTTCACGGTCTTGCCCACGCCGGCGCCGCCGAACAGGCCGACCTTGCCGCCCTTGGC
>CAZBLR010000040.1:0-14226 GCA_964492895.1 uncultured Zetaproteobacteria bacterium
ACGTGCCGCTGCCGCAGAGCGTGGTGGACCTGATCGAGGCCTCCTGGCGCGCCGACATCACCGACGCCAGCGGCAACCACATCTGGAAGTAAGCAACAGCCAGTCTGGTGATTGCGGGGCCGGGATTTCCCGGCCCCGTTTTTCAGGGGCAACGCGTTCGGCGCTGATCCTGAAAAGCGGCGCGATCCGTCAGGCATGCCTCACACGCCGCGTGCGATCCACCAACCCCGTCGGCGAGGAAGGCCTTGAAACCACTGCAACCCGAAAAAATGGAAACTTGGACGCAGCACAGCGACATGGTTAGAGTTGCAGGGGGACATATGCCGGTCCTGGACCGGACACAAGAGGGAAGGTCACTGATCACGCGTATGCGCTCGTCATCGAACAAACGCTTTCCTACCTGGATGGACGGCGCCTTCAAGGGTCTGACGCAAACCTTTGCCATCGGCATCCTGGTACTGCTGGCCGCCATTTTCATCGTGCTGTGGATGCAATCGCAGCCGTCGATCCACAAATTCGGCTTCGGCTTTCTGACCAGCACCGCCTGGAACCCGCCCAAGGAGAATTTCGGGGCCCTGTCGGCCATCGTCGGCACCCTGATGTCCACCGCGGTGGCGCTGGTCATCGCCATTCCCTTAAGCATCGGCATCGCCCTGTACCTGGTCGAGATCGCCCCGGAATTCCTGCGCCAGCCGCTGGCCGTGGCCATCGAGCTGCTGGCCGCCATCCCGAGCATCGTCTACGGCATGTGGGGCATGTTCGTGCTGCCGCCGCTGATGAGCAGCTATGTGCAGCCGTGGCTGCAGAAGTACTTCGGCTTCCTGCCGCTGTTCAAGGGCCCACCGCTGGGCATCGGCATCCTGACCGCGGGCATCGTACTGGCGCTGATGGTCATCCCGTTCATCGCCTCGGTGACGCGCGAGGTGTTCCGCATGGTGCCGCAGACGCTGAAGGAGGCCGCCTACGGCGTCGGCAGCACCACCTGGGAGGTCGTGCGCAACATCATGCTCCCGTTCGGCCGCAAGGGCATCGCCGGCGCCATCTTCCTCGGCCTCGGGCGGGCCCTGGGCGAGACCATGGCCGTGACCTTCGTCATCGGCAACTCGCATCACATGTCGCTGTCGCTGTTCTCGCTGAGCAACTCGATCGCCTCGACGCTGGCCAACGAGTTCACCGAGGCCGATACCGACATCTACATGTCCTCGCTGATCGAGCTCGGCCTGGTGCTGTTCCTGATCACCTTCATCATCCTCGGCCTGGCGCAATGGTGGCTGCAGCGCGGCAACCCGGAGAGGAAGCGCGCATGACCCTGATGCAGCGGCGTGTGGTGATGAACAGGGCGGTCATGATCCTGTCCGGCCTGGCGGCGGCCATCGGCCTGTTCTTCCTGGTGTGGATCCTCGGCTATGTGGGCATCAAAGGCATCGGCGCCATCAACTGGGACTTCTTCACCCAGCTGCCCGCCCCGCCCGACACCGAGGGTGGCGGCCTGTCCAGCGCCATCGTCGGCACCCTGATCATGACGGCACTGGCGGCCCTGATGGCGGTACCGATCGGCATCATCGCCGGCACCTATCTGTCCGAATTCGGCCGGGACACGTATCTCGGGCACACCGTGCGCTTCCTGTCGGACATCCTGGTCAGCGCCCCGTCGATCGTTATCGGCGTCTTCGTCTACCTGGTCATGGTCAAGCCGATGGGCAATTTCTCGGGCTGGGCCGGGGGCGTGTCGCTGGCCATCATCATGCTGCCGGTCGTCACCCGCACCACCGAGGAGATGCTGCGCCTGGTCCCCAGCGAGATGCGCGAGGCGGCCCTGGCGCTCGGCGCTCCCTACTGGCACACGATGGTGCGCGTGGTCTTCCGCGCCGCCACGGCGGGGCTGTTAACCGGCGTGCTGCTGGCGGTGGCGCGCGTCTCCGGCGAGACCGCGCCGCTGCTGTTCACGGCCCTGAACAGCCCCTACTGGAGCAACACCCTGAACCAGCCGATGTCCAACCTGACGGTGACGCTGTTCAACTACGCCATGTCGCCCTACGACGACTGGCATGCCTTGGCCTGGGGCGCGGCCTTCCTGATCACCGCCTCGGTGCTGGTCGTCACCATCACGACCCGATTCATCCTGCGCGATAGGAGCAAGCGTTGAGCCCTGAAACCCCAACCCCCAACAAAGCCAAGGTTTCCGTACGCAACCTGAACTTCTATTACGGCGACAAACAGGTGCTGTTCGACAACAACCTGGATATCGCCGACGGCAAGGTCACGGCCTTCATCGGCCCGTCCGGCTGCGGCAAGTCGACCCATATCCGCACCTACAACCGCATGTTCGACCTGTACAAGGGCCAGCGGGCCGAGGGCGAGATCATCGTCGACGGCACCAATATCCTGGATCCGAAGATTCCGGCCCTGCAGCTGAGGCACCAGATCGGCATGATCTTCCAGAAGCCGACGCCGTTCCCGATGTCGATCTTCGACAATATCGCCTACGGCCTGCGCCTGCACACCAAGATGAGCAAGAGCGAACTGGAAGGCCGGGTCGAGCAGGCGCTGCGCTCCGCAGCCTTGTTCGACGAGGTCAAGGACATCATGCACCAGCATGGCACCGCCCTTTCCGGCGGCCAGCAGCAGCGCCTGTGCATCGCCCGCGCCATCGCCGTCGAGCCGGAGCTGATCCTGATGGACGAGCCCTGTTCGGCCCTGGACCCGATCTCCACGGCCAAGATCGAGGAGCTGATCGACCAGCTCAAGGGCGAGTTCACGATCGTCATCGTCACCCACAACATGCAGCAGGCGGCGCGCGTGTCCGACCACACCGCCTTCTTCTACATGGGCAAGCTGATCGAGTTCGACGACACGGAAGCGATCTTCACCTCGCCGAAGAACAGCCAGACCGAAGACTACATCACCGGCCGCTTCGGCTGACGCGGGAGATCCCCCGATGGCGCTCCACACCACCACCCGCTACGACGAGGAACTGAACGACCTCAGAAGCCACGTGCTGTCGATGGGCGAGCGCGTGCAGGCCGCCATCGGCAACGCCGCCAGGGTCATTTTCGAGCGCGACCGCAGCATCGCCCAGAAGATCATCGAGCAGGACAAGGCCATCAACGACCTGGAGATGACCTGCGACGAGATGACCAGCACCATGCTGGTGCGCCGCCAGCCGGCCGGCGGCGACCTGCGCTTCATTATCGCCTGCAACAAGATCGTCACGGATTTCGAGCGCATGGGCGACCTGGTCGCCGGCATCTGCCGATCATCGCTGCGCATGGATAGGCACCCGCTGCCGGATGTCGACGGCCTGCCGGAGATGATCGACAGGGTGAGCCGGCAGCTGACCCTCGTGCTCACCGCATACGGGCGGGACGACATGCAGGACGCGATACAGGTCATCGCCGGCGACGACGAGATCGACCGGCTGAACGCCCAGATCTACCAGCACCTGCTGGACCAGATGGCCAAGGACCCGGCCCTGATCGGCGCCACCATCCCGATGACCAGCATCGTCAAGAACCTGGAACGCATCGGCGATCTCGCCGTCAGCATCGCGGAGATGGTGGTGTTCACGGTCAGCGGCAAGGACATCCGCCACATCTCCTCGCTGAAGGCGGCCAGCCGCCTGCTCGACGACGAGGAAGGCCGCTAGCCCGACGAAAAAAGGGAGGCCTGGCGGCCTCCCCCGTTTCCGTAAGCCGGCGGGCTCAGAAGTGGAGCTTGCCGGACAGCGTGTACATGCTGACGCCGGCACCCTGGAAGACCGTCGCCGACGGGGCGCCCGGCTTGCTCAGCAGATGCGACCATTCGCCGCCGAGGCTGTACTGGTCGGATACCCGGTACTGCAGGCCCAGCCCGTAGCCGAGGCCGGTGCGGGTCTTCGACTGCTTGACGGCACCGACCGGGTAGTAGCTGGCGCGCATCGTGGCGATACCGATCAGGCCGTATCCCATCCAGTTGTCCGCGAACTCGTACTTCGGCTTCAGGAACGCGGCCGCGAACCAGTCGACCTTGGACGCCGGCAGCGGCGTGACCACGATCTCCTCCTTGGTCTTGCCGCTGGCGCCGACGCGGATCTCGCCGCCGACGTACTGGGAGAAGTCATCGCCGAGCTGCAGGTAGCCGCCGAAGGTGTCCTGGCGGTTCAGGCCGGTATCGATCACGAACGCGCCGACGCCGACGCCGACATAGGGCTGGGCGGCCGAGGCCGAGGTCGCGAATGCGACGCCGATCAGGCCGGCCATGGCCGTCGAAGCCAATACTTTCTTCATCGTTGCACTCCATGGGTAGATGGTTTTCTGTACACGCCCGCTGCGGGGACGGCGGCACGCAACGTAGGAACACAGGCTGAAACGAGGCTGAATGGCTGGCCGGGGGACCGGGTAGGGATTACAGTAGCATCAGGGCGTCCGAGACGCCGTCAGGGGGAGGTCAAGCGCCGGCCATGCCAACGTCCGACAAGCATCTGAGCCTGAAGCGGCTCGCCATCGACACCTACAAGGAAAACGTCGCCTACCTGCACCGCGAATGCGCCCTGTACCGCACCGAGGGCTTCCAGGCCCTGGCCAAGCTGGAGGTCCGCAACGGCAAGCGCAAAATCCTGGCCGTGCTCAATGTCGTGGATGACGACGCCATCGTCGGCACCGACGAGATCGGCCTGTCCGAACAGGCCTTCGCGCAGCTGGGGCAGAAGGAAGGTACGCAGGTGGCGATCGCCCATGCCGAGCCACCGGCCTCGATGGACGCGGTGCGCCGCAAGCTCAGGGGCGAGCGGCTGAGCGCCGAGGACTACAACGCCATCACCCAGGACATCGCCGACAACCGCTACTCGAAGGTCGAGATGGCGGCCTTCGTCGTCACCTCCGGCCAGACGGGGCTCGACCGCGACGAGATCCTGTACCTGACGCACGCCATGGCGGCGACCGGCGAACGCGCCACCTGGGAGGAGCCGCTGGTGGCCGACAAGCACTGCATCGGCGGCATCCCCGGCAACCGCACGTCGATGATCGTCGTGCCCATCGTCGCCGCCCACGGCCTGTTGATCCCCAAGACCTCCAGCCGCGCCATCACCTCGCCGGCCGGCACCGCCGACACCATGGAGGTGCTGGCCAAGGTCGAGATCGGCCCGAAGCGCATCCGCGAGATCGTGCACGCGCTGCGCGGCTGCATGGTCTGGGGCGGCACCGCCAAGCTGGCGCCGGTCGACGACATCCTGATCTCGGTGGAGCGGCCGCTGGGCATGGATTCGCTGGGGCAGATGGTGGCCTCGATCCTGTCGAAGAAGATCGCCGCCGGCTCCACGCACCTGCTCGTCGACATCCCGGTCGGCCCCAGCGCCAAGGTGCGCCAGATGCGCGAGGCGCTGCAGCTGCGCAAGCTGTTCGAATACGTCGGCGACCGCAGCGGCCTGCACATCGAGGTCATCATCACCGACGGCCGCCAGCCCATCGGCCGCGGCATCGGCCCGGTGCTGGAGGCGCGCGACGTGTTGCAGGTACTCGGCAACGACCCGGACGCCCCGAACGACCTGAGGCAGAAGGCACTGCGCCTGGCCGGGCGCGTCATCGAGTTCGATCCGGATGTGCGCGGCGGCGAGGGCTACACCATCGCCCGCGACATCCTCGATTCCGGCCGCGCCATGGCCAAGCTCAACGCCATCATCGACCGCCAGGGCCGGCAGACCCGGACGATCCCGCCCGGCTCGCTGAGCTTCGAGATCCATGCCGACAAGGCCGGCGTGGTCACCGGCATCCACAACCAGCTGATGGCGCACATCGCGCGCCTGGCCGGCGCCCCGATGGACAAGGGCGCCGGCGTGGACCTGATGAAGAAGCTCGGCGATCCGGTGGCCAAGGGCGACGTGCTGTACCGGGTGCATGCCGAGTTCCCGCCGGACCTGCAGTTCGCCAGGGACCAGAGCCGGCGCAATTGCGGCTACACGATCGGCAAGCCGGAAGACATCCCGCCCTACTCCTTCGGGCTGTGATGCTGGTCGCCGGCTTCCACGAATACCGCACGCCCGGCCGGCGCCTGGCCGAACGCCTGGGCTGCCCGTACCGCGAGGTCGACGTGCATGCCTTCCCGGACGGCGAGCACAAGCTGACGCTGCCGCTGCCGCTGCCCGAGCACCTCGTGGTCTGCCGCAGCCTCAACGAGCCCAACGCCAAGCTCGTGGACCTGATGCTCGTCGCCGGGGCCGCGCGCGAGAACGGCGTGCGGCGGCTGACGCTGGTCGCCCCCTACCTGTGCTACATGCGCCAGGACATCGCCTTCCATCCGGGCGAGGCCGTCAGCCAGCGCATCGTCGGGCGGCTGCTGGCGGAGCTGTTCGACACCGTGATCACCGTCGACCCGCACCTGCACCGCACCCCCGCCTTCGCCGACGCCGTGCCGGCGAAGCGGGCCGTGGCCCTGTCCGCCACCGGCCCCATGGCCGCCTACCTGTCCGATCCGCGCTACCGGGACGCGGTGCTGATCGGCCCGGATGCGGAATCCAGGCAATGGGTGTCGGCGATCGCCGCGCGCACCGGCCATGAGTACGGGGTGGCGCGCAAGCAGCGCGCCGATGACCGCTCGGTCCGCATCGCGCTGCCGGAGATCGACGTCGCGGGGCGCCGCGTCGTGCTGGTCGACGACGTGATCAGCACCGGCCAGACCATGGCCGTGGCGGCGCGCATGCTGCTGGACGCCGGGGCCACGGCCGTCGAGTGCCTGGTCACCCACGTGCTGCCGGGCAGACAGATGCAGGCCACGCTGCAGGAGGCCGGCATCGAGACGCTGGCCAGCTGCGACAGCATCCCGCACGTCAGCAACCGCATCGAGCTCGCATCGCTTCTGGCGGCCGCCGTCACGGATGAGCCAGCTCGTTAACCTGCTCGGCGGCGTCGGGCTGTTCCTGCTCGGCATGCATCTGATGACCGAGGGCCTGAAGATGGCCGCCGGGCACGCGCTGCGCCGCGTGCTGGCCCGCTCCACCGGCACCCGCCTGCGCGGGGTACTGTCCGGGGCCGCGATCACCTCGCTGGTGCAATCCTCGAGCGCCGTCACCGTCGCCACGATCGGCTTCGTCAACGCCGGGCTGCTGACGCTCTCCCAGGCCGTGGCCATCACCTACGGCAGCAACATCGGCACGACGATGACCGGCTGGCTGGTCGCCGTGATCGGCTTCCACTTCAAGATCCAGCTGTTCGCGCTGCCGGCCATCGGCATCGGCATGTTCATGCGCCTGATCGGAAGGCACCAGCGGCTGACCGCCGTCGGCGAGGCCCTGGCCGGCTTCGGCATCTTCTTCCTGGCCATCGACATGCTGAAGGACGGTTTCACCGGCATGCACGGCCACCTGCCGCTGGCCAGCAGCGGCGCCCTCGGGCCGCTGGACCTGCTGCTGTTCGTCGGCAGCGGCTTCGCGATGACGGTGCTGACGCAGTCGTCGAGCGCGGCCATCGCCCTGGTGCTGACCGCCGCGGGCTCCGGCGTGCTGGCCATCGAGGGGGCGGCGGCCATGGTCATCGGCGCCAACATCGGCACCACCTCCACGGCCGTGCTCGCCGCCCTCGGCGCCACGCCGAACGCCCGGCGCGTGGCGGCCGCGCACGTGCTGTTCAACGGCATCACCGGCATCGTCGCGCTGATCATCCTGCCGCTGCTGCTGGCGCTGCTGCACACGCTGCAGACGAAGCTGGCGCTGGAGTCCGGGGCGCCGATGCTGCTGGCCCTGTTCCATACCACGTTCAACCTGCTCGGGGTGGCGCTGATGTGGCCGTTCACCGGCCAGCTGGTGCGCCGGCTCGAGGGACGCTTCCGCCTCAAGGAGGAGGATGAGGCGCGGCCCCGCTATCTCGACAGCACCACCGTGGCCACGCCGGTGGTGGCGCTGCAGGCGCTGACGCTGGAGCTGGCCCATGTCAGCCAGATCGTGGCGCGCATGGTGCATACGGTGCTGGGCGGTGGCGGGGGCACGACCGTACGCCTGGAGCGCGATGCCGGCACCGTCGCACAGCTGATCGACGCCATCGGCGATTTCACGGCCCTGATGCGCCGCGGCAACCTGCCCGAGCGCATGGCGGAAATCCTGCCCAACGCCATCGGCGTGTCGCGCTACCTGCGCGACACCACGGAGCTGGCCCTGGCCATCGACCGCATGGAGTTGTCGGCGATGGCGCCGGAGCTGGCCGAGGCCGCGGCGCAGTTCCGGCACGAAACCGAGGCGGTGATCGACGCCACCACCGGCGAGGGATTCGACGAGACGGCCTGCCTGCGGAACAGGCAGGCGCTGTCCCGCCAGTACGAGGAGCTCAAGAGCCAGACGCTCAGGGCCGGGTCGCTGGGGCACATGCCGGTGCGCGAGGTGGTGGAGCTGATCGAGGCGTTCAAGGACACCGAGCGCATGGCCAGCTACATGGTCAAGGCCGCCGGCCTGCTCACCGCCATCCGCGCCGCGGCCGCCAACGAGCCCCCGCCCCCTCCCGGATCGACACCCAGTGCGGTGCCCGCTCCGGCGGCGAACCCGGCGCCCGGCGCGGGCGGCGATTGACGCCGCATCCGGTGAGGCACATCGTTCGCCGATGCAGCCGTCCATAGGGGCCCGGTCATGATCCGCGAAGCCACGCTGAACGATATCCCGGCGCTGGTGGCGCTGGAGAACCGCTGTTTCGAATCCGACCGGCTGTCCGAACGCAGTTTCCGCCACCTGCTGAAGAAGGGCCATGCCGCACTGCTCGTCGACGAGGCGGCCGGCCGCCTGCGCGCCTACATCCTGGTGCTGTTCCACCGCAACACCTCGATGGCCCGCATGTACTCCTTCGCCGTCGATCCGGACTTCCGCGGCCGGGGCCTGGCCAAGGCGCTGGTGCGCGAGGCCGAGCGCGTGGCGCTCGCCCACGGCGTGGTGTCGATGCGCCTGGAGGTGCGTGCGGACAACGCCGCGGCGCAGGGCCTGTACGAAGCGATGGGCTACCGCGGGTTCGCGACCGCCCCCGACTACTACGAGGATCACATGGAGGCGCGGCGCATGGAGAAGGCGCTGGCGCCGCACCTGGCGCCGCATCGCACGCCGGTGCCCTTCTACGCCCAGACGCTCGAGTTCACCTGCGGCCCGGCCTGCCTGATGATGGCCATGAAGGCGCTGGACCCGAAGCTCAAGCCGGACCGCATGCTGGAGCTCAGGCTGTGGCGCGAGGCCACGACGATCTACATGACCTCCGGCCACGGCGGCTGCGGCCCCTACGGCCTGGCGCTGTCGGCGCACCAGCGCGGCTTCGACGTGGAGATGTACGTGCGCTACGACATCGACATGTTCACCGATTCGGTGCGCAATGAGGAAAAGCGCGAGGTCATGCGCATCGTGTCCGAGGACTTCATGCGCGAGGTCGATGCCGCGCCGGGCATCACGGTGTTCGACCGCCCGATCACGCTGGCCGAGACCGAGGCCGGCTTCCGCCGCGGCGCCATCCCGGTGGTGCTGATCAGCTCCTACCGCATGACCGGCGACAAATCGCCGCACTGGGTCGTCATCACCGGCTTCGACGAGCGCTTCGTCTACTTCAACGAGCCCTACGTCGACACCGAGGAGGGCCGCACCGAGACCACCTGCATCGGTATCCCGGTGCCCCGGGGCGAGTTCGAGCGCATGACCCGCTACGGACGCAGCCGCCAGTACGCCACGCTGCTGATCTCCAAACGGGGGAAGCCATGACCGTCCGCCACACCGTCATCGTCGATCACCTGCGCGACTGGCGCTGGGACGTCGAGGGGCTCAACGTCGTCACCGCCAACGACTACCTGGCGCACCGCGAGAAGCCGGCCAAAAGACCGGCGCGCATCGTCAACCTGTGCCGCCGCTACACCTATCTGAGCGGCGGTTACTACTGCTCGCTGCTGGCCGAGGCGCGCGGCGACCTGCCGATGCCGACCGTGGCCGACATCCTCGACCTGTCGCGCCAGAGCCTGTACGCCTTCGCGCTGCCCGAGCTCGACCGCATCCTGACGCAGACCATCAAGCGCCTGGCCGATCCCCCCGAGGACGGCTTCGACCTGTTCGTGTTCTTCGGCCATGCCGACGACAGGCGCTTCCACCGCCTGGCCGCCGAGGTGTTCGACGTGTTCCGCTACCCGCTGCTGAAGCTCTCCGTGGTGCGGGGCAAGCGCTGGAAGATCCGGTCGATCCGGCCGATGGGCCTGCACCGGGTCACGGCCGCGCTGGCGCCGTTCTTCGAGTCCTGCCTGCGCAGCTACACGCGCGTGCCGCGCCGGCGCAAGGCCGGGCCGAAGCCGGCGCTGTACGACCTGGCCATCCTCGTCAACCCGAACGAGAAGCTGCCGCCGTCCAACGAGACGGCGCTGCGCCGCTTCGTGCGCACCGGCCAGGAGCTGCGCATGGACGTGGAGCTGATCACGGCGCGCGACTACCACCGCATCGCCGAGTACGACGCGCTGTTCATCCGCGAGACCACGGCCCTGGACCACCATACCTTCCGCTTCGCGCGCAAGGCCGAGGCCGAGGGCATCCCGGTCATCGACGATCCGCGCTCGATCCTGCGCTGCACCAACAAGGTCTACATGTGGGAGCTGCTGAAGGGCCGCTCGCTGCCGACGCCGAAGACCTTCGCGCTGGACCGCAACACCTTCGACGACAAGGAACTGGCCAGCATCGAGGCCATCCTCGGCTACCCGATGGTGCTGAAGATCCCGGACGGCTCGTTCTCGCGCGGCATGTTCAAGGCGGACAACCGCCAGCAGGTCGGTGAGGCCGCGGCCAAGCTGTTCGCACGCTCGCGCCTGATCCTGGCCCAGGAGTTCATGTACACGAAATTCGACTGGCGCATCGGCATCCTGAACGGCCAGCCGCTGTACGCCTGCCAGTACACGATGCCCCGCGGCCACTGGCAGATCGTCAACCACCGCGAGGACGGCAGCATGGTCGCCGGCGGCTTCGAGACCTTCGCCGTCGAGAACGCCCCGGCCGAGGTCGTGAATCTGGCCACGCAGGCGGCCTCCCTGATCGGCGACGGCCTGTACGGCGTGGATCTGAAGCAGAACGAGCAGGGCGTGTTCATCATCGAGATCAACGACAACCCGAACATCGACGCCGGCGTCGAGGACAAGGTGCTGAAGGGCGAGCTGTACGCGCGCATCATGCGCGACTTCATCCGCCGCATCGAGGCCTCGCGCACCGCCTAATTGTTGCCGCTGGCTGTTCATCCCCGCTGCAGCGCAGCCGATCCTGCAGGGCAGGCAAAGGATAAAGCGCAGTAACACGCGCCCTTTGCATGCGCTGCAGGATCGGGGACCCGCAGGGCGCGCTGCCTCGGGGCGGCCTTCTTTGGTTCTTTCTTGGCCGCGCAAGAAAGAACAAGGGACGGTATTCTGGTCGCCATGCAGCCTTGCCGTCCCAATGCGACGAAGAGCAGAGAGACAAACCGCCAAGCACGCCTAGTCGGTAGAGAGACCCCGCAGGGCCTGGGCGATGACCTGGCGGGAGCGGAACAGCACCGCCTGGCGCCAGTCGGTCGTTCCCGGGTAGAAATGCCGGCGCATCGCCGCCTTGATGGCTTGCGTGCGCGCGTCCCGCCAGTCGACGGCGCCGGCCGCGTGCAGCTGATGGTCGGCGCGCAGCACCCGGATCATCGACGCCACGTCATAGGTGCCGAACTCCAGGGCCACGAACACCAGGCCATCGCCGACCAGCGCCTGCCAGCCGTAGTCCGACAGCCCGTGCTTGGCCACCGAGCTCGAGGTGCCGAGCGCCGGCTCGGTCACCGAATCGCCGTACCAGGCCCGCGCCAGCCTCGCCCCCGCACTGCCCGGGGGGTGATCGCAGATCGGCTCGCCGTAGCCGAAGGGCCCGAGGCCGGTGTGGTAGTCGATCAGGGCCACGCGGCCCCGCGCCGCCAGCCCGTGGTTGGCGACGATGGCCTCGGTGATGGTGCGCGACCAGGTCGGGGCCGTACCGCCGTAGAACAGGCCGTGCGGGTGGCGGTACTGGCCGCCGGTCAGCGCCACCTCGAAGGCGGTGCGCCCGTGCGCGGCCTCATAGGCGGCGAGCCGGGCATCCGCCGCGGCCAGGCTGTCGGGCGAGGGATCGGCCGGCACGATGGCGTCGGCCAGCGCGTCGTAACCGGGGTTCTGCGGCAGGGGTTCGGAGAAATCGACGAAGTTGCGGTTCAGGTCCACCCCGTCCTCGGTGACGCGCCTGAGCCAGGCGAAGCCGTGCGGATTGATGGCGTGGATGGCGAGCAGTGCCGTGTCGGCCGGCAGCTCGGGCGGATGCGCCAGGCAATCGGCCTGGGCGCCGGCGCCGCAGAAGCCCTCGACGCCGTGCATCGCCGACTGCAGCACCAGCACGCGCGACGCGTTCTCCGGCCCCAGCCAGGCGACGTCGGTGGCCAGATCCTCGCCGCCTGGCCCGGCCAGCGGATGCGCGTAGCTGGTGATCGCGGCACCGGCAGCGCGGGCCGCGTTGAGGAAGCGCCGGCGCGCGCCGGCGTAGTCGTCGGCGAAGGCATCGCCGTCCAGGTCGTTCAGCCAGTCACTGGGCCGCATCGGCACATCATCCATCCACGCGATCCCGCTTGGCAAGCGGGCGGGCGCAGCTGCTATGCTGTCGGACATGGATCGGGAGGGAGACAACCCATGAGCGGACACGAGCCGGCGGCGCTGCCGCAGGCCTTCGACGTGCCGGGCATGCGGCCGCTCGCCTGGAACCGGGCGCCGGAGGCACCCCAGGCCGTACTGCAGCTGTGCGAGCCCGATGCCGAGCAGACCCAGATGCTGCACCACCGCTTCGGCCTGCACGAGCTGCAGATCAAGGACATCCGCAACCCGCAGCACCCGGCGCGCCTGATCCGGCTGGCCAAGGGCCAGCTGTTGATCCTGCGCCTGCCCCACCCGGAGCAGGATGCATTGACCCTGGGCAGCGTGTCGGTGCTGTTCGACGCCCGCCTGTGCGTCATCGTCTGGCCGGATGCGGCCACGGCCCAGCCGCTGGAGCGCCGGCACCTGGGCGGCGTGGACATCGCCGACACCGTGTGCCGGGCCGTACACGCGCTGACCGAGCGCCTGTTCGTGCGCCTGGGGCCGCTGCTGGACGAGGCCGACGCGCTCGAGGACGACTGCTTCGCCGACATCGGACGCGCCGACATGGCCAGCCTGCTGTCGATGCGCCAGGCCCTGGTGATGCTGGCGCGCGGCGCGCGCAACAGCTTCATCGCCCTGGACCCGCTGCAGGGCCACGGCAGCCTGGCCGGCAACCAGTACCTGATCGACGCCGTCGAGCACATGCAGCGCGCGTCGATGCGCGCCGAGGCCGGCGCCGATCACCTGCTGGCGGTGATGCAGGCGATCCAGTCGCTGCTCGGCCAGCGCATGAACGAGACCGTGAAGCTGTTGACCATCATCACCGTGGTGCTGAGCCCCCTGGCCGTGATCACCGGCGTCTTCGGCATGAACTTCACGCACATGGGCATCCTGCAGGAGCCCTGGGGCTTCGCGGCCTCGCTGATGGCCATGCTGGGCATCGCCGCCGGCCTGGCCGCCGTGTTCAAGTGGAAGCGCTGGTGGTGAGGCGCGCGACGTCCGGCGCCCGGGGAAGCCGCGATTGCAGCCTACAGAGCGGGCCTCTACCATCGCCCGGCACGAGATTTTCCCGGAGGTGGGCATGTCCAGCATCCTGATCATCGGCGCCGGCGGCGTCGGCCGCGTCGTCGCGCACAAGTGCGCGCAGATTCCCGAGGTGTTCTCCGAGATCACGCTGGCCAGCCGCACCCAGGGCAAATGCGACACCATCGCCGGCGAGATCAAGGAGAAGACCGGGCGCACCATCGACACGGCCCAGGTCGATGCCGACTCGGTGCCGCAGCTGGCGGCGCTGATCAAGCGCGTCAAGCCGGCGCTGGTCGTCAACGTGGCCCTTCCCTACCAGGACCTGACGATCATGGACGCCTGCCTGGAGACCGGCGTGCATTATCTCGACACCGCCAACTACGAGCCGCTGGACACCGCCAAGTTCGAGTACAGCTGGCAGTGGGCCTACCGCGACCGCTTCCGGGACGCAGGACTGATGGCGCTGCTGGGCTCCGGCTTCGATCCGGGGGTCACCAACGTGTTCTGCGCCCACGCGCTGAAGCACGATTTCGACGAGATCGACACCATCGACATCCTGGACTGCAACGGCGGCGACCACGGCTACGCCTTCGCCACCAACTTCAACCCGGAGATCAACATCCGCGAGGTCAC
>CAZBLR010000041.1:0-12270 GCA_964492895.1 uncultured Zetaproteobacteria bacterium
CCGCGAGGGCGGCCGTACCGTCGGCGCCGGCGTCGTCACCGAAATCGTTAAGTAAGGGGGCTTTTGTGGCAGCTCAGAGTATCCGTATCCGCCTGAAGGCCTTTGACCACCGCATTCTGGACAAGAGCGCGGCGGACATCGTCGAGACGGCAAAGCGCACCGGGGCCGAGGTCCGCGGTCCGATTCCGATCCCGACCCGTATCCGCAAGTTCTGCGTGATCCGTGGTCCGCACGTCAACAAGGACTCGCGCGAGCAGTTCGAGATCCGTACGCACAAGCGCATGCTGGATATCCAGCGTCCGACACCGCAGACCGTCGATGCCCTGATGAAGCTCGACCTGCCGTCCGGCGTGGATGTCGAGATCAAGCTGTAAACGGGAGGTAAGTCATGAGTGCAGGACTGATCGCCCGCAAGGCGGGCATGACCCAGATCTTCGCCGAGGACGGCTCGGCCGTCGCCGTGACCGTACTGGCCGTGGAGCCGTGCCGGGTCATCGCGCGCCGCAGCGCCGAGAAGGACGGCTACGACGCGATCCAGGTCGGCTTCGGGGCCGCCAAGCGCCGCAACAGCCGTGCCTTCCAGGGCCATTTCGCCAAGCAGGGCCAGGATCTGATGCGCGGCCTGAAGGAGTTCCGTCTGGATGACAGCGCCTCCTTCGAGCTGGGCCAGGATCTGAAGGCCGACATGTTCGAGGCCGGCCAGAAGATCGATGTCGCCGGCGTCTCCAAGGGCCACGGCTTCGCCGGTGTCATGAAGCGCTGGAATTTCGGCGGCCAGCGTGCCACCCACGGTGCCGAGAAGACCCACCGCCAGATGGGTTCGACCGGCCAGTGCCAGGACCCGGGCCGCGTGTTCAAGGGCAAGAAGATGCCGGGCCATTACGGCGTGGATCGCACCACCGTGCAGAACCTGGTGGTGATGCGCGTGGATGCCGAGACCAACCGCATTATCGTCAAGGGCGCCGTGCCCGGGCCGAAGAACGGCCTGGTCGAGGTGCGCCCGGCAGTGAAGGGAGCGAAGTGATGGCCGAGATCAATGTCGTCGACCAGGCCAACAAGGCCGTGGGCAAGCGCGAGCTGAATCCCGCCGTGTTCGGTCTGGAGACCGATGCCGGGTTCGTGCACCGCGTGTATACCGCCCTGGCCATGGCTCAGCGCGCCGGCACGCACAGCACCAAGACGCGCGCCGAGGTGTCCGGTGGCGGCAAGAAGCCGTGGAAGCAGAAGGGTACCGGCCGCGCCCGCCAGGGCTCGACCCGTGCGGCCCAGTGGCGCCATGGCGGCACCGCCCACGGCCCGCGTCCGCATGACTACACGACGCGCATCAACAAGAAGGAGCGCAACAAGGCCATCTGCATGGCGCTCTCCGATTGTCTGCGCGACGGGCGCCTGACCGTGATCAACAAGATCGAGCTGGCCGGCATCAAGACCAAGGACTTCGCCAGCATCGTCGATGCCCTGGGTGCCGACAAGGGCGTGTTCGTGCTGGGTGGCCCGGATAACGTGGTCGAGCTGTCGGCCCGCAACCTGCCGGCCGCCCGCATCGTGCTGGACGGACAGCTGAGCCTGCACGACCTGCTCAAATGCGACCGCCTGGTGCTGACCGAGGCGGCCGTCGAAAAACTCGAGGGGCGTCTGGCATGAGCAACTACCAGCATTTCAACACCCTGCTGCAGCCGGTGGTGACCGAGAAGAGCTACGGCAAGACCGGTGCGGCGAACCAGTACACCTTCCGCGTGGCGCGTGAGGCGACGAAGGACCAGATCAAGGCGGCCGTCGAGGCCATCTTCGAGGTCGATGTCGCCAAGGTGCAGGTGATCAACATGCCCGGCAAGGTACGTCGCCGCGGCATGCACACCGGCCGCCGCCCTGGCTACCGCAAGGCGGTCGTGCGCCTGGCCGAGGGCCAGACGCTGGAAGTGACAGAAGAGGCATAAGATGGCACTGAAGGTATTCAAACCCAACACCAACGGCACCCGCAACTTTGTAGCCAACGTCAATGCGGAACTGCACAAGGGTGCGCCGGAGCGCAGCCTGACGGCCCCGCTGACCAACAAGGGCGGGCGCAACAACAACGGCCGCGTCACGGCCCGTCACCAGGGCGGTGGCCACAAGCGCCTGTACCGCCTGGTTGATTTCAAGCGTGACAATTTCGGCGTGAAAGGTATGGTGTCGCGCATCGAATACGACCCCAACCGTACGGCGCACATCGCGCTGGTCGTGTTCGAGAACGGGGACAAGCGTTACATCCTTGCACCGCAGGGCCTGCGCCCGGGCGATGCGGTGATGTCCGGTCCGGATGCCGAGATCCGTCCCGGCAACACCCTGCCGCTGTCCTTTATCCGCGTCGGCACGATGTTGCACAACATCGAGATGAAGCCCGGCAAGGGCGGCCAGCTTGCACGCAGCGCCGGTTCGTCCGTGCAGCTGATGGGCAAGGAGGGCGACCGCGCGGTGCTGAAGCTTCCGTCCGGCGAGTTTCGTCGTGTGGATATCCGCTGCCTGGCCACGATCGGCGTGATGGGCAATGCCGATCACTCCAACCGGACCGTGGGCAAGGCCGGCCGTTCGCGCTGGCTGGGCAAGCGCCCGCATGTGCGCGGTGTGGCCATGAACCCGGTCGACCATCCGCACGGCGGTGGCGAGGGCCGGACGTCCGGCGGCCGTCACCCGGTGACGCCGTGGGGCAAGCCGACCAAGGGTCACAAGACCCGCAACAAGAACAAGGCGTCGGGTCGCGATATCATCCGCCGCCGCAACCAGAGGTGATGAGTCATGGCGCGTTCTCTTAAGAAGGGTCCATACATCGAGGGATCCCTGGAGAAAAAGGTGCATTCCGCCAAGGAGGGCAGCCTGAAGGGTGTGATCAAGACCTGGTCCCGCCGTTCGACCATCTCGCCGGACTTCGTCGGCCTGAACTTCGCCGTGCACAACGGCCAGAAGTTCATCCCGGTGTTCGTGACCGAGAACATGGTCGGCCACAAGCTCGGCGAGTTCGCGCCGACCCGCACCTACTACGGTCATGGCGCTGACAAGAAGGCGAAGAGGTAAGCAAGATGTCTGACGAAGTTCTCGCGCTGGCCAAGAACAGCCAGATCAGCCCGCAGAAGGCCCGCCTGGTCGCCGACCAGATCCGCGGCCTGCCGGTGTCCCGCGCCCTGGCCGTGCTGGCCCTGTCTCCGAAGAAGGCCGCGCGCCTGGTGGAGAAGGTGCTGAAGTCGGCGATCGCCAATGCCGAGCAGAACAACGGCCTGGACGTCGACAGCCTCGTCGTGTCGACCGTGCGCGTCGACCCGGGCGCCACCTACAAGCGTTTCCGCCCGAAGGGCATGGGCCGCATGCGCAAGCGTTTCCATCGTCACAGCCACGTTTCCGTGGCTGTGAGCGAGCGCGGTTAAAGGAGTTTTTGGATGGGTCAGAAGGTTAATCCGATTGGTTTCCGCGTCGGCGGCATCCGGGGCTGGGACTCGGTCTGGTATGCGTCGGACAAGAGCTTTGGTGATCTGGTTCGCCAGGACATCCAGCTGCGCGACTACGTCAAGAAGAAGCTGTATCACGCCGGCGTGTCCCGCATCGTGATCGAGCGTCCGGCCGGCAAGGTCAAGGTGACCGTGCATACCTCGCGTCCGGGTGTGGTCATCGGCAAGAAGGGCTCGGAGATCGACAGCCTGCGCAACGAGCTGAACGCCAAGTTCGGCGGCGACATCCAGGTGTACATCGTCGAGGTCCGTCGTCCGGAGGCCGAGGCGCAGCTGATCGCCGAGAACATCGCCTTCCAGCTGGAGCGCCGCGTGGCCTTCCGCCGGGCGATGAAGCGCGCCGTGCAGAGCGCGCTGCGCATGGGCGCCAAGGGTGTGCGTGTGTCCTGCGGCGGCCGTCTGGGCGGTGCCGACATCGCGCGTACCGAGTGGTACCGCGAGGGCCGCGTGCCCCTGCATACCCTGCGTGCCGATGTCAGCTACGGTCTGGCCGAGGCCAAGACCACCTATGGCGTGATCGGCGTCAAGGTATGGGTGTTCAACGGCGAGAAGCTCGGAAACACCACCGACGATTTGAACGCGTAAAGAGGATTGGGCGATGTTGCAACCGAAGAAGATCCGTTGGCGTAAGCATCACAAGGAGCTGTCGCGCATTCGCGGCAAGAGCCCGCGCGGTGCCAGCCTGAATTTCGGCCAGTATGGGCTGAAGGCGATGGAGCCGGGTCGCATCACGGCCCGCCAGATCGAGGCGGCCCGTATTGCCATCACGCGTCACGTCAAGCGCCAGGGCCGCGTGTGGATCCGCATGTTCCCGGACCTGCCGGTGTCGTCGAAGCCGGCCGAGGTGCGCATGGGCAGCGGCAAGGGCTCGCCGGAGTACTGGGTCGCCGCCATTCGTGCCGGCCGGATCCTGTACGAGATGGACGGTATCGGTGAGGACCTGGCGCGCGAGGCATTGACCCTCGCGGCCGCCAAGCTGCCGATCCGCACCAAGATTGTGGTTCGTGGGGTGGGTCGATGAAGACGAAAGAGATTCGCAGTCTTTCCGACAGCGAGCTGAACGAGAAGCTGGACGAGCTGGCGGCCGAAGGCATGAAGCTGCGCTTCCAGAAGTCGACGATGCAGCTGACGAATACCGCGCGCATCGGCCAGGTCCGCGGCGAGATCGCCCGCATCAAGACCGTTCTGGCCGAGCGTCGCAAGGGGTAAGCAATGACTGAGGTGAAGAGCAACAAGCGCGTGCTGGAAGGTGTCGTCGTCGGCAACAAGGCCGACAAGACCGTGGTCGTGCAGGTGGAGCGCAAGTACCTGCATCCGCGCTACCGCAAGACCATCCGTTCGCACAAGAAATACATGGCGCACGATCCCGAGAACACCTGCAACATCGGTGATGTGGTACGGATCATCGAGTCCGCACCGCTGTCCGCCCGCAAGCGCTGGGCGCTCGAGACGGTGATGACGCGCGCCGAGCAGCTGTAAGGCAAGCGGGGGAATACCATGATCCAGACCGAAACTGTTCTCGATGTGGCCGACAACTCCGGCGCCCGCAAGGTCACCTGCATCAAGGTGCTCGGCGGCTCCAAGCGCCGTTATGCCCGCGTCGGCGACGTCATCGTCGTCGCTGTCCAGGACGCCATCCCGGGCGGCAAGGTGAAGAAGGGCGAGGTGCAGCGCGCCGTCGTCGTGCGCACGGCCAAGGAGTTCCGTCGTGCCGACGGCAGCTCGATCCGTTTCGACGAGAATGCGGCCGTGCTGCTGACCAAGCAGAACGAGCCGATCGGCACCCGTATCTTCGGACCGGTGACCCGTGAGCTGCGCACCAAGGGATACATGAAGATCATCTCCCTGGCGCCCGAAGTCCTGTAAGACTGAGATTCGAGAGGCAAACCGTTATGGCCACTACCAATACCCGTATCCGCCGCGATGATGAGGTCGTCGTCATCGCCGGCCGTGACAAGGGCATGCGCGGCAAGGTGATCCGCGTGATGCCGGGTGAAGGTCGCGTGCTCGTGTCCAAGGTGAACATGATCAAGCGCCACACCCGTGCCACCCAGAACAACGCCGGCGGCATCGTCGAGCGTGAGGCGCCGCTGGCGGTCTCCAACGTGCAGTTCTATTGCCCGAAGTGCAAGAAGGGCGTGCGTCTGGGCGCCAAGGCGCTGGAAGACGGCCGCAAGGTACGCACCTGCCGCAAATGCGGCGAAGTGCTCGATCGCTAGGAGTGACTGAGATGGCCCGTTTGAAGGATTACTACAAGAGCTCGGTGATGCCGGAGATGCAGAAGCAGTTCGGCTACATCAACCCGATGCAGATGCCGAAGATCACCAAGGTCGTGGTCAACATGGGCGTCGGCGAAGCCTCGCAGAACCGCAAGGAGCTGGACGGCGCGCTGCAAGACATGGCGGCCATCACCGGCCAGAAGCCGGTGATCACCCGTGCCCGCAAGTCCATCGCCAACTTCAAGCTGCGCGAGGGCATGCCGGTGGGTTGCCGCGTGACGCTGCGCGGCGACCGCATGTGGGAGTTCCTGGACCGACTGATCAACGTGACGCTGCCGCGTATCCGCGACTTCAAGGGCGTAAATCCGCGCTCCTTCGACGGCCGCGGCAATTACACGCTGGGGCTGAAGGAACAGATCATCTTCCCCGAGATCGACTACGACAAGGTCGACAAGATCCGGGGCATGGACGTCACGATCTGCACGACGGCCACCAACAATGATGAAGGGCGCGAGCTGCTCAGGAAGTTCAGCATGCCGTTCCGGAACTAAGAGGAGTTCGTTCACATGGCAACAAAGGCGATGGTTGCGAAGGCCAACCGCAAACCCAAATTCAAGGTGCGCGCGTACACGCGCTGCAAGCTGTGCGGGCGCCCGCATTCCGTGTACCGCAAGCTCGGCATGTGCCGTTGCTGCCTGCGTAAATATGCCCTGGCCGGACAGATTCCGGGCATGGTCAAGTCGAGCTGGTAGGAGTTGACGCTATGATGATGGATCGTATCGCCGACATGCTGACGCGCATTCGCAACGCGCAGATGGCCGGCCTTGAGAAGGTGGAGATGCCTGCCAGCAAGCTGCTGGAGTCCCTGGCCGAAATCCTGAAGGACGAGGGCTTCCTGGCCAGCGTCAAGTCGTACAACCACAAGGGTCATCGCCACCTGCGCCTGGTGCTGCGCTACGACGCCGATGACCGTCCGGTGATCCGCGAGCTCAAGCGCGTGTCCACGCCGGGCCGCCGTGTCTACGCCAGCGCCGACGAGCTGCCGCGCGTCAAGAATGGTCACGGCGTGGCTCTGATCAGCACGTCCAAGGGCATCATGTCGGACAAGAAGGCCCGGGCCGAGCATGTCGGCGGCGAAGTGCTCTGCACCGTATTCTGAGGTAACGCGTTATGTCTCGTATTGGCAAGAAAATCATCCAGATCCCGTCGGGGGTCGAGGTCAAGATCGGCGCCGACGCCGTCGTGGTGAAGGGCTCGAAAGGCGAGCTCTCGTCGCCGCTGTTCGACGGCATCACCGTCAGCCAGGAGGGCGCCACGCTGACGCTGTCCTGCAGTGACCTGGAGAACAAGAAGCTGAAGGCCCTGTACGGCCTGGCCACGGCCAGCCTGGCCAACAACGTCAAGGGCGTCAGCGCCGGCTTCGAGCGCGAGCTCGAGCTGCGCGGCGTCGGCTACCGTGCCCAGGCCCAGGGCAATGCCCTGAACCTGTCGCTCGGATTCTCGCATCCGGTGGTCTACCAGCTGCCGACCGGCATCAGTGCCAAGGTCGACCAGAGCAAGATCATCATCAGCGGCAGCGACAAGCAGAAGGTCGGACAGGTCGCGGCGGAGATCCGCGCCATCCGGCCGCCCGAGCCCTACAAGGGCAAGGGTGTGCGCTACACCGACGAGTATGTGGCGATGAAGGAAGGCAAGAAGGCCTAAGGCGTACTGAGGATTGGCAGGAGAAGACCATGTCTGTGAAAAAGTATGAATCGAACAGCTCCGTCCGCCGCGCCCGCAAGGTGCGCGCGCGCGTCAAGGCCTCGGGCCGCCTGCGGCTGTCGGTGTTCCGTTCGGCCCGCCATATCTATGCCCAGATCATCGATGACGCAGCCGGGAAGACCCTGGTGGCCGCATCGACACTGGACGCCGAGGTTGCGGCCGCAGGGAACCGCGCCAGCGCCGAGGCCGTCGGCAAGCTGCTGGGAGCGCGCGCCAAGAAGGCCGGCATCAGCGAGGTCGCCTTCGATCGCGGCCACTATCTGTATCATGGCCGCGTCAAGGCGCTGGCCGATGGCGCCCGTGCCAGCGGACTGAATTTCTAGGAGTAAGGGATGATCAACGCGCAAGAAATGGAGCTGACCGAGAAGCTTGTCCACATCAACCGTATCGCCAAGGTGGTCGCCGGTGGCCGCCGCTTCGGTTTTTCGGCCCTGATGGTGGTCGGCGATGGCAACGGCCATGTCGGTTTCGGTCACGCCAAGGCAAGAGAGGTTCCGGAGGCCATCCGCAAGGCCACCGAGATCGCCCGCAAGTCGATGGTGGCCGTCCCCCGCCGCAACTCGACCATTCATTTCCAGGTCGAGGGTCGCCAGGACTCGACCCGCGTGCTGCTGCGCCCGGCCACCGAAGGTACCGGCGTCATCGCCGGCTCCGCCGTGCGTGCCGTGCTGGAGGCCGCGGGCATTCGCGACGTGCTGACCAAGAGCCTGGGCTCGCGTAATCCGCTGAATCTGGTGCGCGCCACCCTCAACGGCCTGACGTCACTGGAGAATCCGGAGCAGATCGCGGCCCGCCGCGGCAAGGCCTCCTCGGCCGCCTGATTCCGGAACGCGTTCAAGGAGAAACACCCATGGCCAGCAAGAAAGACACCATCCGTGTGCGCCAGATCAAGAGCGCGATCGGTTATGACAAGACCCAGCGCGCCACGCTGCGCGGCCTGGGCATCCGCCGCATGCACCAGGTGGTCGAGGTGCAGGACACCCCGTCCGTGCGCGGCATGATCAACAAGATCCCGCATCTGGTGCGGATCGAGAGCGGAGAGTAACGATGAAGCTGAACGACATCCGCGCCAACAAGGGCGCCCGCCACGCACGCAAGCGTCTGGGCTGCGGCATCGGTTCCGGCCACGGCAAGACGGGCGGCCGCGGCCACAAGGGCCAGACCTCCCGTACCGGCGGCAAGATCCGCCGCGGTTTCGAGGGTGGCCAGATGCCGCTGGCCCGCCGGCTGCCGAAGCGCGGCTTCACCTCCATGGCCAAGGGCTATCAGGTGATCAACCTCGCCGACCTGAACCGCTTCGAGGACGGCGCGTCGATCGATGCCGCCGCCCTGTACGAGGCGGGCCTGGTGCGCAATGCCGTGGATCCGATCAAGCTGCTGGCCCGTGGCGAGCTGGGGAAGAAGAAGCTGGCCCTGCATGTCACGGCTGCCTCCGCCTCGGCCAAGGCCAAGATCGAGGCTGCCGGCGGCAGCCTGACGCTGGCTGAGGCCGCCTGAGTATGTCCGACCAGGCCAGCCAGCTGGCGGGACTTGGCAATATTGGCAAGATCCCGGAGCTGAAGAACCGCATCCTGTTCACGCTCGGCATGCTGATCGTGTACCGGATCGGCGCCCACATCCCGGTGCCGGGCATCGATGCCCAGGTGCTGGCCCAGTTCTTCAGCCAGGCCAAGGGCAGCCTGCTCGGCCTGTTCGACATGTTCTCCGGTGGCGCCCTGTCGCGCCTGACCATCTTCGCGCTCGGCATCATGCCGTATATCTCGGCGGCCATTATCCTGCAGCTGATGACCATCGTCTCCCCGCAGCTCGAGCAGCTGAAGAAGGAAGGCGAAGCCGGTCGGCGCAAGATCACGCAGTACACCCGCTACGGCACGGTGGCGCTGGCCCTGGTGCAGGCCGTCGGCATGTCCATCGGCCTGGAGACCTTCTCGGTCAACGGCCATGCCGTCGTCATCGATCCGGGCTGGGCCTTCCGCGCCGTTACGGCGATCACGCTGGTCTCCGGTACGGTGTTCCTGATGTGGGTCGGCGAGCAGATCACCGAGCGCGGCATCGGCAACGGCATCTCGATGATCATCTTCGCCGGCATCGTCGCCGGCCTGCCGCGCGCTATCGGCGGCACGCTGGAGCTGGCACGTACCGGTGAGTTCTCGCCGTTCACCGTCATCGGCCTGTTTATCATGGTCATCGTGGTCACCGCGTTCGTGGTGTTCGTGGAGCGCGCGCAGCGCCGTATCCCGATCCAGTACGCGAAACGACAGGTGGGCAACCGCATGTATGGCGGCAAGGCCTCGTTTCTGCCGCTGAAGGTCAACACGGCCGGCGTGATCCCGCCGATCTTCGCCTCGAGCCTGATCCTGCTGCCGGCCACCTTCGCCCAGTTCACCAAGGGCGTGCACGGTTTCTCCTGGCTGTCCGACCTGTCGGCGGTGCTGTCGCCGGGGCACTGGCTGTACCTGGTGCTGTTCACCGTCTGCATCGTGTTCTTCTCGTTCTTCTATACGGCCATCGTGTTCAACCCGAAGGACACGGCCGACAACCTGAAGAAGCACGGCGGCTATATCCCGGGCATCCGTCCGGGGCAGAAGACCTCGGAGTATGTCGATTCCGTGCTGACCCGCATCACCGTGGTCGGCGCAGCCTACGTGACGCTGGTCTGCCTGCTGCCGCAGTATCTGATCAATCAACTGTCCGTGCCCTTCTACTTCGGCGGTACCAGCCTGCTGATCGTGGTGGTGGTGACCATGGACACCATGTCCCAGGTTCAGGCGCATCTGCTGTCGCACCAGTATGAGGGCCTGATGAAGCAGGCCAGGCTGAAAACAGGCCGCTGATGAATCTGGTGCTGTTTGGCCCTCCGGGTGTCGGCAAGGGAACCCAGGGCATGCGCCTGGCGCAGGAAGAGGGGCTGGCGCATCTGGCCACCGGCGACATCCTGCGCGCGGCGGTGCGCGACGGTACCGAATACGGCAAGCAGGCCAAATCCTTTATGGATGGCGGCAAGCTGGTTCCGGACGACATCGTGGTCGGCATGATCGAAGAGCGGATCACCGGCAACGGCGAGTCGGGCTTCCTGCTCGACGGCTTCCCGCGCAACGTGGCGCAGGCCAAGGCGCTGGAGGCGATGCTGGATCGCCACGGCATGAAGCTGGACCGCGTGGTGTTCATGCATGCGCCCGAGGATGCCCTGATCGAGCGCCTATCCGGGCGTCTGATTTGCAGGGCTTGCGGTTTCAGTTTTCATCGGCAGTATTCGCCCCCCCGCGTGGCAGGCCGGTGCGATCGCTGCGGCGGCGAGCTGTATCAGCGCGACGACGATCGCGAGGACGTGATCGCCGAACGCCTGAAGGTGTACCGGGCCCAGACGGAGCCGTTGCTGGCGTACTATCGCGATGCTCCCGGGTTCCGTCAGGTGGATGCCGCGGGAGAGATGCAGGCCGTGTATGCGGACCTGAAAGAGGCGGTGGAACACTGAACGATGGCGAAAGAAGATATTATCGAGATGTCCGGGGAAGTGATCGAGAAACTCCCCAACGCCATGTTCAAGGTGAAACTGCAGAACGGGCACGAGGTGCTGTGCACGATCTCGGGCAAGATGCGCAAGTTCTACATCCGCATCCTGCCGGGCGATACGGTGACGGTGGAGATCTCGCCCTACGACTTGTCGCGTGGGCGCATCAGCTACCGCGGGAAATAGGAACGGGGCCCTCGGGCGCCGGACGAAGATCAGATTGGAGGTGTGGGCGTGAAGGTCCGTGCATCTGTAAAGAAAATGTGTAACAAGTGCCGCGTGATCCGGCGCAAGGGCGTCGTGCGCATCATTTGCCAGAACGCCCGTCACAAGCAGCGTCAGGGCTAAGGATGAGTTGCGTCAGAGGCGTTTCATCGCTATTCTGCCGCGCCTTTCCCCAGGTACCAAGGAGGCATAAGTGGCTCGTATAGCCGGCGTAAACATTCCTGTTCAGAAGCGCATCGAAGTGGCGCTGACCTATATCTATGGCATCGGTCTGAGCAGCTCGCAGCAGATCCTGACGAAGGCCGGCATCAGCCCGGATACGCGCGTCAAGGACCTGACGGACGACGACGTGGCCAAGATCCGCGGCGTCATCGATGCCGAGTACAAGGTGGAAGGTGACCTGCGCCGCATGGTGTCCATGGACATCAAGCGCCTGACCGATCTCGGTTGCTACCGCGGCCTGCGCCATCGTGCCGGCCTGCCGGTGCGCGGCCAGCAGACGAAGACCAATGCCCGCACCCGCAAAGGCCCCCGCCGCACGGTCGCCGGCAAGAAGAAATAAAGGATTGAGGTAAACGCATGGCAGCTCCCAAGTCCGCCGCGGCTGGCAAGAAGAAGGCCCGCAAGAACATTGCGAATGCCGTGGCTCATATCAAGGCCACATTCAACAACACGGTGATCACGTTCACGGACGAGAACGGCAACGCCATCAGCTGGGCCACCAGCGGCGGTTCCGGCTTCCGCGGTTCGCGCAAGAGCACGCCCTTCGCCGCCCAGGTCGCGGCCGAGGAGGCCTCGCGCAAGGCCATGGAGCACGGCGTCAAGAACGTCAGCGTGCTCGTGCGTGGCCCGGGTGCCGGACGCGAGTCGGCGCTGCGCGCCATCGCGGCCATCGGCCTGAACGTGCTGTCGATCCGCGATGTCACCCCGATCCCGCACAATGGTTGCCGCCCGCCAAAGCGGCGCCGCGTTTAGGAGTTCCGATCCATGGCACGTTATCTTGATGCGAAGTGTCGCCTTTGCCGCCGCGAAGGCCAGAAGCTGTTCCTGAAGGGCAGCAAATGTTATTCCG
>CAZBLR010000042.1:0-12137 GCA_964492895.1 uncultured Zetaproteobacteria bacterium
CGTTCACCTGACGCGCCAGCAGAACGTGCTCGCGCGTCTGCGGCATCGGGCCGTCGGCCGCCGAAACCACCAGGATCGCGCCGTCCATCTGCGCCGCACCCGTGATCATGTTCTTCACGTAGTCGGCATGTCCCGGGCAGTCCACGTGCGCGTAGTGACGCGCGTCCGTCTCGTACTCAACGTGCGCCGTCGCAATCGTGATGCCGCGCTCGCGCTCCTCAGGGGCGCCGTCAATCTGGTCATACGCACGGAACTCCGCCTTGCCCGACTGCGACAGAACCTTCGTGATCGCCGCCGTCAGCGTCGTCTTCCCATGGTCCACATGACCAATCGTGCCAATGTTTACGTGCGGCTTCGTACGCTCAAATTTTGCCTTAGACATCTATCTGCTCCTTAACCCTTGACGCTCTGGACGATTTCCTGGGCAATGTTGTTGGGCACTTCTTCGTAGTGCTTGAACTGCATGGTGTAGGTGGCGCGGCCCTGGCTCATCGAGCGCAGGTTCGTCGAATAGCCGAACATCTCGGCCAGCGGCACCTCGGCATCGACCACCTTGGCGTTGCCGCGGTCGCTCATGCCAAGCACGCGGCCGCGACGGCGGTTCAGGTCACCGACGATGTCGCCCATGTACTCCTCGGGCGTCACCACCTCGACCTCCATATAGGGCTCGAGCAGCACCGGCTTGGCCTTGAGGGCACCTTCCTTGAAGCCCATGGAGCCGGCGATCTTGAACGCCATCTCGTTGGAGTCGACGTCGTGGTAGGAGCCGTCGACCAGCGCCACCTTGATGTCCACCATCGGGAAGCCGGCCATGACGCCGTTCTGCATGGCCTCCTCGATACCCTTGCCGACGGCCGGGATGTATTCGCGCGGCACCACGCCGCCGACGATCTTGTCCTCGAACAGAAAGCCGGCACCCGGCTCCTGCGGCTCGATCTCGAGCCAGACATGGCCGTACTGGCCGCGGCCGCCCGACTGGCGCACGAACTTGCCCTCGGACTTGATGCTGCCGCGAATGGTCTCGCGGTAGGCCACCTGCGGCTTGCCGACGTTGCATTCGACCTTGAACTCGCGCTTCATGCGGTCGACGATGATCTCGAGGTGCAGCTCGCCCATGCCGGAGATGATGGTCTGGCCGGTCTCCTCGTCGGTATGCACGCGGAAGGACGGGTCTTCGGCGGCCAGGCGACCGAGGGCAATGCCCATCTTCTCCTGGTCGGCCTTGGTCTTCGGCTCGATGGCCACGGAGATCACCGGCTCCGGGAACTCCATGCGCTCGAGGATGATCGGCTTGTCCTCCACGCACAGCGTATCGCCGGTGGTGGTCGTCTTCAGGCCCACGGCGGCGGCGATGTCGCCGGCGCGCACTTCCTTGATCTCGTTGCGCTCGTTGGCGTGCATCTGCAGCAGACGGCCGATGCGCTCCTTCTTGCCGCCCTTGGTGGAGTTGATCACGTAGGAGCCGGACTCCAGCACGCCCGAATAGACGCGGATGAAGGTCAAGCTGCCCACGAAGGGATCGTTCATGACCTTGAAGGCGAGCGCGGCGAACGGCGCGTCGTCCGAGGAAGGACGCGTGTCCTCCTTGGTCTCGTCGTCCGGGTCCACGCCCTTGATCGCCGGCACGTCGATCGGCGCCGGCATGAAATCGACGACGGCGTCCAGCAGGGTCTGCACGCCCTTGTTCTTGAAGGCGGTGCCGCACAGCACCGGAATCACCTCGATATCGATGACGGCCTGACGAATGCACTGTTTCAGTGCCGCCTCGTCGATGGCGTTGCCCTCGAGGTAGGCCTCCATAAGGTCATCGTCGTAGACCAGCACGGAATCCAGGAGCTTCTCGCGATACTCGTTGGCCTGCTCAACCAGCTCGGCCGGGATGTCCTGCACGTCGTACTGCGCGCCCATGGCCTCGTCATGCCAGACAATGGCCTTCATGGACACGAGGTCGACGATGCCCTTGAAATTCTCTTCGTTGCCGATCGGCAGGTTCAGGGCCACGGCGTTGTGGCCGAGGCGCTCGCGGATTTCCTCGACGACCTCGAAGAAGCGGGCGCCGGTACGGTCCATCTTGTTGACGAAGGCGATGCGCGGCACGTGGTACTTGTCGGCCTGGCGCCACACGGTTTCGGACTGCGGCTGCACGCCACCCACGGCGCAGAACACGCCGACGGCGCCGTCGAGCACGCGCAAGCTACGCTCGACCTCGATGGTGAAGTCGACGTGGCCGGGCGTGTCGATGATGTTGATCTGGTGATCCTTCCAGGAACAGGTCGTGGCGGCGGAGGTGATGGTGATGCCGCGTTCCTGCTCCTGCGCCATCCAGTCCATGGTCGCAGCGCCGTCGTGCACCTCACCGATTTTGTGAGATACGCCCGTATAGAACAGAATGCGCTCGGTCGTCGTCGTCTTGCCGGCGTCGATATGGGCCATGATGCCGATATTGCGATAACGATCCAATGGGGTCTTGCGAGCCACGTCCCTTACTCCTTCACCTTGTAAAAGAACAAAAACCTACGCTGTTACCAGCGGTAATGGGCAAATGCCTTGTTGGCCTCCGCCATGCGATGCGTATCCTCGCGCTTCTTGAACGCGCCGCCGCGCTCCTGCACGGCATCGATCATCTCGTAGCCCAGGCGTTCGGCCATCGTGTGCTCCGAGCGCTTGCGGGAGAACTCGACCAGCCAGCGCACGGCCAGCGACAGCTGGCGGCGATCGGACACCTCGATCGGCACCTGGTAGGTGGCGCCACCGACGCGGCGGGACTTCACCTCGACCGCCGGACGCACGGCATCGATGGCGTTGAGCAGAGCCGCCAGCGGCTCGGAGCCCAAACGCTTGGACGCCAGGTCCATGGCATCATAGACGATCGACTCGGCGACGGTCTTCTTGCCGTCCCACATCACCTTGTTGACGACCTGCGAAACGGTGCGGTCGCCGTACTTGGCATCCGGAACGATCGGTCGGCGTGACGGAGGTCCTTTACGCGGCATGGTCGATACTCCTCAAACTTATTTCGGGCGCTTGGCGCCGTACTTCGAGCGGCGCTGCCTGCGGCCGTCGACGCCGGTCGTATCCAGAACGCCACGAAGGATATGGTAACGAACGCCCGGCAGATCCTTGACGCGGCCGCCGCGGATCAACACCACCGAGTGCTCCTGCAGCTTGTGGCCCTCGCCCGGGATATAGGCGGTGACCTCAAAGCCATTGGTCAGGCGCACGCGCGCCACCTTGCGAAGGGCCGAGTTCGGCTTCTTCGGCGTCGTGGTGTACACGCGGGTGCACACGCCGCGGCGCTGCGGACAGGCCTGCAGGGCGGGCACCTTGTTGATCTTACGCTTGTCCCGACGGGGCTTGCGGATCATCTGGTTAATCGTTGGCATCGTTACCTCTTTTCCACATCAGGCTTCACCCCAGGGGCGAAGGGTCGCGAACCATAGTGGCGGGTAGGCCGAGTGTCAACAGGATCGGGCGGGTTTTTTTGCGGTTTCGGGACCCGTCGCGGAGGTGTCTACGGGCGGCGTTTGCGCCCCGACCGCAGCAGGCTCAATCGTCGGCGGTCAGCGGCAGTTCCGAGGTCGAAATCCCCCCGCCCCGCCCGCCCAGCATCCGGCCCAGATAGCGCAGCACCTTGCCGGCCGTGGCCCTGTACGCGGTCAGCTTGCCACCGTAGATCGTCAGCACCCGGGGCGCCACTTCCCCATCCACGTGCAACACCACTTCGCGCGAACGCCCGAACGCAGCCCCAACGCCTGCCGGCAGCACCCTCAGTCCCGAGAAGCTCTCCAGCACGGTCGCATCGCCCTGGGGAAAATAGCGCCGGTACACGGCCAGCAGATAATCGATCTCCTTTGCCCGGGGCCCCACGTCGGCCGGATTCGCCACCACCGTTTCCGTGGTGCCGACCAGGGTCTTGTCCTGCCAGGGCATCACGAACACCACGCGCCGATCCGCGGCCTCCGTATAGTAGACGCCGCGCTGCAGACGCCCGGGCAACACGATATGCGTGCCCTGCACCAGCGCGATGGGCAGTCGCATCGGGGTCGGCGACACCAGTTTCAGAATCTCGTTGACCCACGGCCCGGCGGCGTTGACCAGCACGCCGGCCGTCAGGCTGTGCTCCGCATCGCCCTGCCGGTAACGCACCGCCACACCATCCGCCGAGGATTCCACCGCGATCAGGGTGGCCGGGCAAATCGATGTCGCGCCAAAGGATTCGGCCGAGCGCCAGACCGCACGCGTCAGCGCCGCATCGTCGGTCTGGGCATCCCAGTAGCGGAACACGCGCTTGAGGCCATCCAGCTTCAGGCCGTCCAGCTCATCCCACCGCCGGCGCGGCACGATCGAGAAACGGGCCAGCGGCGTGATGCCGGCGAGCAAGGCGTAGAGCGTCAGCCCCGTGGCGACCTTCCATGCCGGACGCGCGGTATCGCCGTAGACCGGGATGTGGAAGGGCACCGGGCGCACCAGATCCGGGGCCAGGCGCAGTAACTGCCGGCGCTCGCGCAGGGATTCGTAGACGAGGCGCAGATGCCCGCCCTCCAGGTAGCGCAGGCCGCCGTGGACCAGCTTGCTGGAACGCCCGGAGGTGCCGGCGGCCAGGGCCTTCCGCTCCAGCAGCGCCACCGAATAACCGGCGGCGGCCGCCGCCTGGGCCACGCCGCAGCCGTTGATGCCGCCACCGACGACCAGCACGTCGACGCCGGTGGTGCGCGTCATGTCCACGCGGGCAGCGCCTGGCGCATGGCGCCGATGTCGTCGGTCTCGACGTAGGCCGCGCCGCGCGCGGCCAGGCGGCGCGCCAGGGCCGGATCGGACAGTGCATACACCGCCAGCGGCACCGCGAAGGGATTCACGGATCCTTCGGCCGGAAGCCGCCCGACATCGCAGAACCAGACGCGCATCCCCTGCGGCAATACATCCGGCCAGGCATCCGTGACCCAGCCGGCGGCCCAGCCCCGGTCCACGGCCAGCCCCAGGATGCCGGCATGGAAGGAGATCAGCGTGCATTGGTCGCTGACCGGTGCCAGCACGCCGGTGGCCGCATCCAGCAACGTCGCCTCCCCGGCCACGTCGATACTCTCCTGCTTCAACTCCACGAAGGCATGCACCCCGGGATGCTGCCGAAGCAAGGCGGCCAGTTCGGCCAGGGTCGGCAGCGGCTCGCCGCCGACGCGCAGTGTCCGGAGCTGGGCCAGGGTCAGTGCCGTGATGCGCCCCGGCACAGCGCACAGGCGCTCGAGATCGTCGTCGTGGAACACGACCGGCACGCCGTCGGCGCTCAGCTGCACATCCACCTCGATATGGCGGGCACCCGCGGCGATCGCGGCCTCGAGACCGGCCAGCGTGTTCTCGGGATAGCGATGCGGATCACCGCGGTGCGCGATCAATGCAGGCATGCCGTCAGTGTAGTCGGCGGACCACTGTCCGGTTCAGAGAACCTAGTTCTTCATCGCATCGGGGTTGAAATCGCAGCTCTGCTTCCAATGCCCGCGCCGGGAATCCGAGGTCGGGGCGCCGGCGTATTTCTTGTCGATATCGAGGTAGGCCGTAAGCCGCGGATAGGTGTTCAGCACCACGGCGTCGAAATCGTGGTTGATGTAGTAGGCATCGTCGGCAAAGGAGGCCAGGCATTCGGAGGCCTTGTCGATGGCCACCGCATCGCGGCGCGCCTTGGCCGGATCGTTGCCGTCCTCGATGAAGGCCTGCAGCGCCTTGGCCTTCTGCTTCAGGGCCGCCCGGGTCTTCTCGGAATTCGAGTAATGGATGGCGATCCAGCGCTGCACGTCGTCGCGCACGCCGTCGTGGTCGGCATCGATGCCGGCCATCGTCTTCTTGCCGGCATCGCCCGGATCGGGCGGCAGGGCGGCGAGCACGGCCGGATCCACCTGGGCCTCGAGCTGCTTCTCCTGGTTCGGAGGGCTGGAACAACCAGCCAGCAGCACGAGGCAGACAACGGCGCTTGGGATGGAACGTCGCATGGGGAAACGATACCAGAACATCGGACGGGCGACCATCGGCACGGGGGAGGAGGCGCCCGGCTCAGAGCGCCTGCAGGATAGCCTCGCAGGCCTTCTTGGCGTCGGAAAACAGCATCATCGTCTTGTCCATGTAGAACAGGTCGTTGTCGAGCCCCGCGTAGCCCGGCGACATCGAGCGCTTGATGAACACCACATGCTGCGCCTTGGCCACGTCGAGCACCGGCATGCCGTAGATGGGGCTGGACGGATCCGTCTTGGCCGCCGGGTTCGTGACGTCGTTGGCACCGATGACCAGCGCCACGTCGGTGTCGGCGAACTCGGCGTTGATCTCGTCCATCTCCTCGACGAGGTCGTAGGGCACGTCGGCCTCGGCCAGCAGCACGTTCATGTGCCCGGGCATGCGCCCGGCCACCGGATGGATGGCGAAACGCACCTGCACGCCCTGCTTGATCAGCGCGTCCACCATCTCCTTCAGCACGTGCTGGGCGCGCGCCACGGCCAGGCCGTAGCCCGGCACGATGATGACGCTGCGCGCATTGCTGAGCAGGAAGGCTGCGTCCTCGGCCGAGCCGCTCTTGTATGGGCGCTGCACCGCGGAAGTGGCGCCGCCAGCCGCGCTCTCGCCGCCGAAGCCGCCGAGCAGCACATTGAACAGCGAACGGTTCATGGCCCGGGTCATGATGTAGGACAGGATGGCACCGGAGGAGCCGACCAGGGCGCCGGCGACGATCAGCATGTTGTTTTCGAGCGTGAAGCCGATGCCGGCCGCGGCCCAGCCCGAATACGAGTTCAGCATCGACACGATCACCGGCATGTCCGCGCCGCCGATGGGCACGATCAGCAGCACGCCGAGCAGCAGGGCGATGCCGAGCATGACCAGGAACGGGATCCAGGCCTGGGTGACACAGAAGGCGATGCCGGAGCCGACCATGACGATGCCCAGCACCAGGTTCAGCGGGTGCTGGCCCTTGAACACCAGCGGCTTGCCGGAAACGAGGCCCTGCAGCTTCGAGAAGGCGACGATCGAGGCGGTGAAGGTGATGGCGCCGATGAAGGTGCCGAGGAACAGCTCGATGCGGCTGGACACCTTCAGGCCGCCGCCGATGGCGGCGATGCCGTAGCCCTCGGGGTTGTAGAAGGCCGACACGGCGATCAGCACGGCCGCCAGACCCACCAGCGAATGCATCGCCGCCACCAGCTGCGGCATGTGCGTCATCGGGATCTTCCTGGCCACGAACATGCCGAACACGCCGCCGGCCGCCATCGCGGCGAAGATCCACCAGTAGTTGTGCACCTGCTTCAGCTGCAGCGTCACCACCACGGCGAGCAGCATGCCGATCATGCCGAATATATTGCCGCGCCGTGCGCTCTCGGGGCTGGACAGGCCCTTCAGGGCCAGGATCAGAAGCACTGCGGCGGCCAGGTAGGCCATCGCCACCATGTTTGCGGATATCAAGACGCTCTCCCTGCTCCCGCGCTCAGCGCCGTTTCTTGAACATGGCCAGCATGCGCTGCGTGACCATGAAGCCGCCGAAGATGTTCACCGACACCAGGCCGACCGCGAACAGACCCAGCACCGTGGCCAGGTTCTGCTCCAGCGGCCCGGAGGCGAGGATGGCACCGACGATGATGATGCTCGAGATGGCGTTGGTCAGGCTCATCAGCGGCGTATGCAGCGCCGGCGTCACGTTCCACACGACGTGGTAACCGATGAACACGGCCAGCACGAATACCGTGAATGCGAAGATGAATGGATCGACTGCGGCGGCCCCATGTGCCGCCTGCGCGGCATCGGCCGCCGCATGCACCTCGTTCATGTCTTGCCTCCCTTCAACAGCTCCGGCTTGCGGAATTCGCCCCGGTGAGCGATCAATGAGGCGGCCACGACCTCGTCCTTGGGATCGGGCTTCAGCTCACCCTTGCCGGCGGCGATCATCGGCGCCAGGAAATTGTACAGGTTGCGCGCATACAGGTTGCTGGCATCGGTGGCCAGCAGCGACGGCAGGTTGCCATGGCCGACGATGGTCACGCCCTGATGCTCGACCACCTCGTTCAGCTGCGACAGCGGACAGTTGCCGCCGGACTCGACGGCCAGGTCGACGATCACCGATCCCGGCTTCATCGATTCGACCATGGCCCGGCTGATCAGTTCGGGCGCCGGCCGTCCGGGGATCAGCGCCGTGGTGATGATGATGTCGGCGGCGGCGGCATGCTTGGCCACCAGCTCGCCCTGCTTCTGCTTGTATTCCTCGGACACCTCGCGCGCATAGCCGCCGGCATCCTCGGCGTTCTCCTCGACCGGCACCTCGACGAACTTGGCGCCCAGGCTCAGCACCTGCTCCTTGGCGGCGGTGCGCACGTCGAAGGCCTCGACCATGGCGCCCAGGCGCCGGGCCGTGGCGATGGCCTGCAGGCCGGCCACGCCGGCACCCATCACCAGCACCTTGGCCGGCGTCACCGTGCCGGCCGCCGTCATCAGCATCGGGAAGAATCGGCGGTAATGCTCGGTCGCCACCAGCACGGCCTTGTAACCGGCGATGTTCGCCTGGCTGGACAGCACATCCATGCCCTGGGCGCGCGAGATGCGCGGCACCAGCTCCATGGCAAAACAGCTCAGCCCCGCCGCGGCATAATCGGCCAGCAGCGGGTTGGCATAGGGGGAGAACATCGCGACCACCGCCGCCCCCTGCGGCGTCTGGGCCAGCTCCGAGGCATCGGGGGCCTGCACCTTCAGCACCACGTCGGCATCGTGGCAGGCGGCGCTGTACGAGGATTCGAGCTTGGCGCCGGCCTCCGTATAGGCGGCATCCGTGAAGCGGGCGCCGGCGCCGGCACCCTGCTGCACCGCGACCTCGCAGCCGGCGGCGATGAATTTCTTGACCGTTTCGGGAGTCGCCGCCACGCGCGCCTCATGGGCACGGGTTTCAGCGGGAACGGCTATGCGCATGCGTATCCTCCACGACTAAGGACGGGCGAGTGTAGTCACGAGCCATCCTTTGACAAGTCCAGCGCCACCGGCCGCAGCCCGTCCGCCTGGGCCGGGAAAGCGTCCAGTTCCACCAGTTCCGCCGCCGGCACGTACACATGGGCATAGCGGTACAGGTCGGGATCGTGGCAGATCTTGCCGAAGAAGATCAGGTCCAGATCCAGCGTGCGCGGACGCCAGGAACCGGCGGTGCGGTCCCGGCCGTGGCGATCCTCGAGCCGCTTCAGCCAGGCCTCGAGCTGCTCTCGCGTCTGCGCCGTCTCGAACAGGCAGCAGGCATTGAGGAAGTCGTCGCCCTCCATGCCCACCGCCGGCGAGCGGTAGACGGCCGAGAAGCGTGCCTCAGGATAGGCCGCGCGAATCTCCCGCGCCGCCGCCGCCAGATGCCGTTCGGGCTCGATGTTCGAGCCCATGCCGATCAGGGCCCTGGTCAAACAGGTTCGCCCCGTTCGATCAGCACCGCCACGTTCTCGGAATGGCGCACCGCCCCGGGCTTGGACATCTTCAGACGCAGCCAGGGCACGTGAAACTCCTGCATGACGATGGCCGCGCAACGCTCGGCCAGCGATTCGATCAGGCCGTATTCCGAGGCCTCGACGAAGCTGATCAGGCGCTTGGCCACCGCCTTGTAGTCCAGCGCATCGCCGATGGCGTCGCTGGCCGCGGCCGCCGTGATGTCCCAGGCCATCTCCAGATCGATGCGTACCGTCTGGCGGATCTCCCGCTCCCAGTCGTAGATGCCGATGACCGTCTGCACCTCCAGGCCTTCGATCAGAATCCGGTCGAATCGCTTCACGCCGCCCCCCAATTCCATTCACACATTATGGTCGAATCCTTGACAGAGGCCGCCGGCCCCCGAGAATGCGCCACCTTTGAAAACCTGAAAGGGGGGTTTTACCAATGCCTGCATCCGTGATCAAGGTGACCGAGGAAATCGTTTCCTGCTCCGACAACGGTCAGCATCCCCTTGTCTACATCAAGCTGACGAACGGCCAGGGCCGCTGCCACTACTGCGGCCAGGTATTCGAGTACGTTTCCCCGGACGAAGGCAAGGGCGAAGACAAGGACAAGCCCCAGGCCGCCTGATTCAGGCATGCCGCTGGCGCACGGCCTCGAACAGCGCCACCCCCGTCGCCACCGACACATTCAATGACTCCACCGTTCCCGGCATCGGAATGCGCAGCAGCTGATCGCAGCGCTCGCGCACCAGCCGGCGCAGGCCCGGCCCTTCCGCCCCCATCACCAGGCCCAGCGGCCCCGTGAGCTTCGCTTCATAGATATCGGACTCGGCCTCGCCGGCCAGGCCGCAGACCCAGAAGCCCTTGTCCTGCAGTGCCTCGATGCTGCGCACCAGGTTCGTCACCGTGATCACCGGCAGCCGGGACAACGCCCCGCAGGCGCTCTTGGCCACCACCGGCGAATCCAGGTCCGCCGCATGGTCGCGCGGCACGATGACCGCCGCGCAGCCCGCCGCCTCGGCGGTGCGCACGCAGGCCCCGAGGTTATGCGGATCGGTGACCTGGTCGAGCAGCAGCACCAGCGGCGCCGCGGCCACGTCCAGCCCTTCCAGCCATGCCTTGAAATCCACGCTCGCCGCCTCACCGGCCAGCTGCGCCACCACCCCCTGGTGCGGCACGCCGGCGGCCAGCCGCTCCAGGGCCTGGCGGGGCGCGAAGCTGACCCGGATACCGGCCGCGCGCGCCAGGTGCACGAGCTCGTTCAGGCGCGGATGCTGCTTGCCCTTCTCGACGACCAGCTCGCGGATGGGCTGCCCGCTGTCGAGGGCGTGACGGACGGCGTGGATGCCGGCAAGGGTGCGTGCCATGGGCTGGAAGCATAGCGCCGATGCGTCCCCCATACACCCGCTTTTGGGACCGATTGTCAGCCCCGCGGGCATCCGGCATGCTGATGGGATGAACCGCATCAAGGGCCGCGGCGCCACCGTCGACACCCCGGGCCGCTTCGCCCGCGAGCACCATGAGTCCGTCGACGACGGCTGGTGGCAGCAGGACGACCCGGCGCCGCGCACCCGTCTGCACGTGGACACGGCGAAAAGCGTCATCAGCCGCAACGAATCGCCCGACGTGCCGTTCGGGCAGTCGATCAACCCCTACCGGGGATGCGAACACGGCTGCCCGTATTGCTTCGCCCGCCCGAGCCATGCCTATCTGGACCTGTCGCCAGGCATCGATTTCGAGACCGAGATCTTCTACAAGCCCGAAGCCCCGGCGCTGCTGCGCCGCGAGCTGTCGGCGAAACACTACCGCCCGGAGCCGATCGCGCTCGGCATCAACACCGATGCCTGGCAACCGGTCGAGAAGCGGCTCGGCCTGACGCGCCGGATCCTGGCGGTGCTGGCCGAGTTCGGTGCCCCGGTCTCCATCGTCACCAAATCCGCGCTCGTCGTGCGCGATGTCGATCTGCTGGCCGACATGGCCAGGCGCAACACGGCGCTGGTGATGTTCAGCATCACGACGCTGGACGGGCGGCTCGCCCGCATCATGGAGCCGCGCGCCGCGAGCCCCACCCGGCGCCTCGCCGCCATGCGGAGGCTGGCCGAGGCTGGCATCCCGGTCGGCGTGCTCGTCGCCCCGGTGATCCCGCACCTGAACGACCACGAGCTGGAGGCCATCCTGAAGGCCGCCGGCGACCACGGCGCCCGCACGGCCGGCTACGGCCTGCTGCGCCTGCCCCATGAGCTGACCGAGGTGTTCCCGGCCTGGCTGCGCCAGCACTTTCCGGACCGGGCCGAGGCGGTGCTGCGCCAGATCGCCGAGTTGCGCGGCGGCACATTGTACGAATCGGATTTCGGCGTGCGCATGCGTGGCCGCGGCGTGCGCGCCGAGCTGCTGGCCAAACGCTTCGCCCAGGCCCGCCGCCGTTACGGCCTGGACCAGCCGCTACCGGCGCTGACCACCGAGCATTTCCGCGTCCCCGGCCGCATGGTCCAGCCGACCCTGTTCTGACCGGGCGATGCAGGCGCGAACCTACCTGCCGAGGCTTGCACCGGCGTTCACTCAGTCGCCGTTCAAGCTCGCCATGTCGATGACGAAACGGTACTTCACATCGCCCCTGACCGTGCGATCGTAGGCGGTGTTGACGTCCTTGATATCGATCATCTCGATGTCGCAGGTGATGTCGTGCTCGCCGCAGAAATCGAGCATCTCCTG
>CAZBLR010000043.1:0-11904 GCA_964492895.1 uncultured Zetaproteobacteria bacterium
GGGCGATGGCGGCCCTGACGTTGGCGATGTTCTTCTCGAACTCGAACTCCGGCGAATGCACGCCGACGATCACCAGCCCCTGGTCGCGGTATTTCCTGTCCCAGGCGGTGATGTAGGGCAGCGTGCGGATGCAGTTGATGCAGGAATAGGTCCAGAAATCGACCAGCACCACCTTGCCGCGCAGCTCCTGCATGGTCAGCGGCGGCGAGTTCAGCCAGGCGGTGATGCCGGCGAACTCCGGCGCCTTGTAGGGGATGGCCAGGCCATGCTGCAGGTGCAGGGGAGCGTCGGCAGCCGTCACGGCAACCGGCTGTGCTTGCGGCTTGCTCGCGGAGGTCGCAAGTGTCTGCACGTCGAGACCGGAGGCGAGAAAGGCCACCGCGGCCAGGATCAGCACCCCGAAGCCCCGGCGCACCACCTCGGCATGGCGGGCGAACCATCCGAGCCGGCCCATGATCCTGCGGCCGGCCAGGGCGATGACCAGCATCGGCACGCCGGCGCCGAGACCGAAGGCGAATATGACGAGGTCGCCGGCAAGGCTCGTCTGCTGGCGGATCACCTGCACCAGCACGGCGGCCAGGATCGGCCCCGCACACGGTGTCCACACCAGGCCGATCAGCGAACCGATGGCGATACCGCTGCCCAGCCCCCCGCCGGCCCCGGCGGCAAGACGGTTGCCGACATCGGCCGCCCCCGCGGTCAGGGCGCCGAAGCGTTCGGACAGCCGGGAGGACAGCAGAATCACGCCGAACAGGGCCAGCAGCACCAGCGAGCCGTTCCTGATGATTTCGGGATCGATGCCGGTCAGTGTCACCAGCTTGCGCGCGGCGATGGCAAACAGGGTGAAGGCCAGCACGAAGCCGATGATGATGCCGTACGGCCGCTGGCGGCCGCCGTCGCCGGAGGCCGCCAGCACCAGCGGCAGCACCGGCAGGATGCAGGGCGATACGATCAATCCGATGCCTTCGAGGAAGGCCAGTCCGATATCAATGCCGTGCATACATCACCCCTCGTCCGGCACGAAGCGCAGCGCCACACCGTTGTTGCAGTAGCGCAGTCCCGTGGGTGGCGGGCCGTCCTTGAACACGTGCCCCTGGTGGCCGCCGCAGCGGGCACAGTGGTACTCGGTGCGCGGGATGATCAGGCGGAAATCGGACCGGGTCTCGACATGCCCGGCCAGCACGTCGTAGAAGCTCGGCCAGCCCGTGCCGCTGTCGAACTTGTACGTCGACGGGAACAGCGCCAGTCCGCAGCCGGCACAGACATACTTGCCCGGCCGCTTCTCGTGCTCCAGCGGGCTGCTGTACGGGCGCTCGGTGCCCTCCCGGCGCAGCACCTGGTACTGCGCCGGCGTCAGCAGCCTGCGCCACTCGGCATCGCTTTTGACGATCTTCTCGATCTTCCCGTCCATGCCGCCGCTGCCCTGAGCCGCCGCCAGGGCCTGCACCGGCCGGAAGAGGCGCGAAAAGGCCAGCAGGCCCACGCCGCCCGCCAACCAGGTCATCAAGGCGCGCCGGCGTCCGCGGTCCGGGCCCGCTTCGACATCGTTCGTGCGTTTCATCTGCATAGGATACTCCTGGCCGGACTTCACCGGCATACCCCGTGGTCGCAGGCGGGCGCGATTTCTTACGGCGCGCTCACTACGCCCTTTCACGCCAAACTTGCCGCGACGGGGAATCGCTGCAACGCTGCCACCCATGCCAGGCTCCACCGATACCGGCTTCCCGTACGTGGCGCGGCCGGATGCGCGCATCCTGATCCTGGGCTCCATGCCCGGCACGGCCTCGCTGGCGGCGGCCCGGTACTACGCCCATCCGCGCAACGCCTTCTGGCCGCTGATGGGCGAACTCCTGGGCTTCGACGCAATGCTTCCCTACGATGAACGGCTGGAAGCACTTAAGCGCAACCGTGTGGCCCTGTGGGACGTCGTGCACCGCTGCCACCGTCCCGGCAGCCTGGATGCGGACATCCGCCACGAGACGGTCGAGGCCAACGATCTCCCCGCCTTCTTCGAAGCACATCCGCACATCCGAGCCGTGTTCTTCAACGGCCGTACCGCCGAGACGCTGTATCGTCGCCACGTGCTGCCGCGGCTGGACCATCCCTGGCGGCAGCTTCCCCGCCGCGCCCTGCCCTCGACCAGCCCGGCCCATGCCGCACGCTCGTTCGCCGACAAGCGCGCGGCCTGGCGGCCGATCCTGGATGCATTGCATCGGGATCGAGCCGGGGGGGCTTGAAATCCGGCGCCGTCGACCCGATAAACGGGCCACACCACCGGGAGGTCACGATGAGCGATAGCAAAGAAACCCTTCAATTCCAGGCCGAGGCCAGGCAGCTGCTGGATCTGATGATCCACTCGCTGTACTCGAACAAGGAGATCTTCCTGCGCGAGCTGATCTCCAACGCATCGGATGCGGCGGACAAGCTGCGCTTCGAAGCGGCGACCGACGACAGCCTGTTCGAGGGCGGTGCGGACCTCAACGTATACGTGGCCGTGGATAGCGAGGCGCGCACCATCACCGTGCGCGACAACGGCATCGGCATGAGCCGCGACGAGGTCGTCGACAACATCGGCACCATCGCCCGCTCCGGCACCCGCCGGTTCCTCGAATCGCTGTCCGGCGACCGCGAACAGGACGCCCACCTGATCGGCCAGTTCGGCGTCGGCTTCTATTCCGCCTTCCTGGTCGCCGATCGGGTCACGCTGGTGACGCGCCGGGCAGGCATGGGGCCCGAGCACGGCGTGCACTGGGAATCGGCGGGCGACGGCGAGTACACGCTGGACACCGTCGAGGTACCGGCGCGCGGCACCGAGATCACCCTGCACCTGCGCGAGGATGCCGCGGAGTTCCTCGATCCCTGGCGCCTGCGCGCCATCGTGCACAAGTACGCCGACCACATCCCGTTCCCGATTCGCATGGACAAGGCGGGTGACGAAGAAGGTACGGAAACGGTCAACCAGGCCTCGGCACTGTGGACACGGCCGAAGTCCGAGCTGTCCGACGAGGACTACGCCAGCTTCTACAAGCACGTGTCCCACGATTTCGAGGCCCCGCTGGCCTGGACGCACCAGCGGCTGGAGGGCAAGTACGAGTACACGCTGCTGTTCTACCTGCCGAGGAACGCGCCGTTCGACCTGTGGCAGTCCGATGCCCGCCACGGCGTGAAGCTGTACGTGCGCCGCGTGTTCATCATGGAGGCGAGCGAGCGGCTGTTGCCGCGCTATCTGCGATTCCTGCGCGGCGTCATCGACTCGAACGACCTGCCGCTGAACGTGTCGCGCGAGATCCTGCAGCACAGCCCGGCCATGGAGGCGATGAAGACCGGGGCGACCAAGCGCGCGCTGGGCTGGCTCGAGGAGCTGGCGAAGGACGAGACGGAGGATTACGCCACGTTCTGGAACGAGTTCGGTACCTGCCTGAAGGAGGGTATCGTCGAGGACGCGGCCAACCGCGAACGGATCGCGGGCCTGCTGCGCTTCGCCTCCACCGAGAGCGCCTCCGTTGAGAACGGGGCCCAGTCGGTGTCGCTGGCCGACTACATCGGGCGCATGCAGCCGGGGCAGGAGCACATCTACTACATCACCGCCGAGTCGCTGGCCGCGGCCCAGCACAGCCCGCACCTGGAGATCTTCCGCAAGAAGGGCATCGAGGTGCTGCTGCTCTCCGATCGCATCGACGAATGGCTGACCGCCCACCTGAACGCTTACGAGGGCAAGCCCCTGCAGTCCATCGCCAAGGGCGAGCTCGACCTGTCCGGCATCGGCGAGGAGAGCGAGGCGGAAAAGCAGGAACAGCAGGAGAAGGCCAAGTCCGCCGGCCCGGCGGCGGAGAAGCTCAAACAAGCCCTGGGGGACCGGATCAAGGACGTGCGCATCACCAACCGCCTGACCGAGTCGCCGGCCTGCCTGATCTCGGATGCCTTCGACATCAGCACCAACCTCGAGCGTATCCTGAAACAGGCCGGCCAGAACGTGCCGGACATGAAGCCGATCCTGGAGATCAACCCCGACCACGCCCTGATCCGGCGCCTGGCGAAGATGCGTTCGAAGGAGAAGATCGGCGACTGGGCCCAGATCCTGTTCGATCAGGCGGTGCTGGCCGAGGGTGCGCTGCCGGAGGATCCGGCCGGTTTCGTACGCCGCATCAACGCCCTGCTGGCGGACTGAACGCCGCCGGCCGGGTGTGCCGCCCGGCCGGCCTAATCCCCAGCATGCCCATGGCCATTTTTCGTGCAAAACCGGCGGCCGTCCCCTTGACCCAGCCTCCGCCTTGGCCTTCAATCAGTGGACCCCGAAAGGAGTTCCCATGGAAGGCAAAGCTAGCGAGACGCCGTTTCTGACCGATATCCGCACCCTGCGCAAGCGCGCCCGCGAGCATATCGAGAACGGTGCCGTCACCGAGGGCTACAAGGCGGACCGCACCACCGTCATCCGGCTGCTGAACGAGGCCCTGGCCACCGAAATCGTCTGCGTGCTTCGCTACAAGCGCCACTACTTCATGGCCAGCGGCATCAATGCCCAGGGTGCGGCCCAGGAATTCCTGCAGCATGCCAACGAGGAGCAGGTGCATGCCGACCAGATCGCGCAGCGCATCGTGCAGCTCGGCGGCGAGCCGAACTTCTCGCCGGAGGGCTTGCTGACGCGCAGCCATGCCGAATATGTCGAGGGCGCGTCGCTGGTGGAGATGATCCGCGAGGATCTGGTGGCCGAGCGCATCGCCATCGACAGCTATCGCGAGATGGTCGCCTACCTCGGCAACGACGACCCGACCAGCCGGCGCATGCTGGAGACCATCCTCGCCATGGAAGAGGAACATGCCGACGACCTGGTCAGCCTGCTCGAAGAAATGGGTAAATAAGGCCCGCCGGGCGGATGGTCATCCGGATCAAACGCGTCTACGACGAGGCGGAATGCTCCGACGGCTTCCGGGTGCTCGTGGATCGCCTGTGGCCGCGCGGCCTGCCCAAGGCCGATGCCAAGGTCGACCTGTGGGTCAAGCAGGCCGCCCCCTCTCCCGAGCTGCGCAAATGGTTCGGCCATGACCCGGCCAAGTGGACGGAATTCCGGCGGCGCTACTTTGCCGAACTGGATGCCAGACCCGAGGATCTGACGGCGCTGGAGGACGCGGCGCGTCATTGCACCGTCACCCTGCTCTATGCCGCGCGCGACACCCTGCACAACCATGCCCTGGTTCTGAAGGCCTACCTGGAAGCGCTGAAAGAGGAAGCCTAGGCCGGGCAGTCCTGCCGTCCATCCACAAGCATTCCTATCAATCTCAGATCCTTCTCTGACAGAACCTGCGTATGCTGATTACCGATGGCGACCAGGATCTGGCGCAGCTGTGAGGGCATCACGGCATCATCGGTCAGTGCGAAAATGACGTCGATGTCCTCGCCGAGCCGCACAAGCTCGTCGATGCTGACCAGAGCGATGCCGAGCGCATCGGCCTTCCGGCGACCGATATCCTCCCCTGTCTCCACGGCACAAACGATATGCGGCCCGGCGTCCCCTAAACCGAGCAGGCGCTCGAGCAAAAACTGCCCCAGCCTGCCCAGGCCAAGAATAGCGATTCTGGTATCTTTCATTGCTGACCCCCGTGTCCGGATGACCCGTAATAACCACAATCCAATGACGGCTATATGTCACGACCAGGTCACGGTCAGCGATGTGAGAGATGTCACACGGGCGATGCGCCTCGATGCAGCAGCAGCTTTTGCCGGTATTCCTCCGGGTCCTTGACCTGCGTCAACGCCCCTGCGCGCGGATACAGGGCGTCGAACAGGCGCGAGGTCCAGAAGCGCAGCGCGGCCAGGCGCAGCAGGCCGGGCAGCGCCGCATGCTCCGCCGCATGCATGGCCCGCTCCGACTCGTATCCCGCCAGAAACGCCTGCATGCGCAACTTATCATCCGCGCCCTGCATCACTGCGAGGGCGTTCAGGGCGATGGCGACATCCATCGCATAGGCATCGTCGCAGGCGTAGTAGAAATCGATGACGCCGGATACGGCATCGCCCTCGAACAGGATGTTGTCGCAGAAATAGTCGGCATGCACGACGCCGCCCGGCAGTCCGGGGGCCTGGTGGCCCTGCTGCCAGGCCAGTTCGTCCGCCAGCAGCGCCGCGGCCGCCTCTCCGAAGCGGGCGGCAACATCGGCACGCATGCCGCCGATGCGCGCCGCCAGCCAGTCGAAGCCGGTCGGATTCGGACGCCGTTCATCGAAGTCCGCCCCGGCGGCATGCAGTCGCGCCAGCGTGCGCCCGGCATCCGCCAATTGCGCCGTGTTCAGCCGATCCAGGGTCCGGCCGGGCAGGCGGGAGATGATGCAGCCCCACTTGCGCTCGCGCGCAGCACCGATCTCGAACAGCAGGGAGCCGTCGCGACGTACCATGACGTCCGGGCAGGAAAGCCCGTTCGCAGCCAGATGACGCATCAGGCGCATGAAATACGGCAGCGCACCGGCGTCCATGCGCTCGAACACCGTCAGCACGAAACGGCCGCCATCGGTGTCGACGAAGAAATTGCTGTTCTCGATGCCGGCGGCGATCCCCTGGTGGCTGCGGTAGCCGCCCAGGTCGTAGGAAGCGAGAATGGACGCGATATCCGGCCCTGACAGATCGGTATAGACGGACATGGGAGCGAAGCATGCGGTTTCGGCGAAAAAAATGCCACGTGTTCATTGTTCGTTGCCCGCGCAACGGCTAGGTTTCGGCATTCCTATGACACGAGTCTCCAATGGATAAGATATTCATCCGCGGCGGCATCCCGCTCTCCGGCTCCATCGAGGCCAGCGGGGCCAAGAACGCGGCCTTGCCGCTGCTGGCGGCCGCCATCCTGGCGGACGGGCCGGTCGTCTATCACCGCATCCCGCACCTGAAGGACATCACGACGATGATGACGCTGCTGGTGCACCAGGGGGCCGAGGTCACCTACGACGACCAGTGTCGCCTGACGGTCGATGCCCGGGAGGCCAGCAAGTCCGAGGCGCCGTACGATCTCGTCAAGACCATGCGCGCCTCCTCGCTGGTGCTGGGCCCGCTGCTGGCCCGCTTCGGGCAGGCGCGCGTGTCGCTGCCCGGCGGCTGCGCCATCGGCGCGCGGCCCATCGACATGCATCTGAAAGGACTGGAGGCCATGGGGGCCAGGGTGTCCGTCGAACACGGCTATGTCGTGGCCGAGGCCCCGAACGGCCTGCACGGCGCCCGCGTCGTGCTGGACAAGGTCACCGTCACCGGCACCGAGAACCTGATGATGGCCGCCGTGCTGGCCAGGGGCGAGACGGTGATCGAGAACGCCGCGCACGAGCCCGAGGTGGTCAACCTGGCCGAATCGCTGAACGCGCTGGGGGCCCGCATCGAGGGTGCCGGCACCGACCGCCTGCAGGTGCAGGGAGTCGAGCGCATCCAGGGCGGCGACGTCACCGTCATCGCCGACCGCATCGAGACCGGCACCTACCTGGCCGCCGGCCTGATGACGGGCGGCGACGTCACGGTGACGCAGACCTGCCCCGACGCCCTGGAGACCTTCCTGGCACGTGTCGAAGAGGCGGGCGCCCTGGTGGAGACCGGCCCGGACTGGATCCGTTGCAAGAGCCAGGGGCGCCTGAGGAGCGTCAGTATTCACACCTCGCCCCACCCCGGCTTCCCGACCGACCTGCAGGCGCAGTTCATGGCCCTGATGTGCACGGCCGAGGGCTCGAGCACGATCACCGAGACCATCTTCGAGAACCGCTTCATGCACGCGCAGGAGCTGATCCGCATGGGCGCGGACATCCAGCTGAACGGCCGCACCGCGATCGTGCGCGGCGTGGCTGGCCTGTCCGGCGCCCAGGTGATGGCCACCGACCTGCGCGCCTCGGCCAGCCTGGCCCTGGCGGGCCTGGCCGCCCGGGGGGAAACGGTGATCTCGCGTGTCTACCACATCGATCGCGGTTACGAGCGCATCGAGGAGAAGCTGCGCCGCCTGGGCGCCGCCATCGAGCGCCAGACCGCCAGCGAGCAGCTGCTGCAGGGGGTGGCGGCGTGAGCACGGCGGCGCTGACCATCGCCCTGTCCAAGGGACGCATCCTCGAGGAGACCCTGCCGCTGCTCGACGCGGCCGGCCTGACCCCGGACGAGGACGTCACGACCACGCGCAAGCTGATGGTCGACGGCCCGGACGGTATCCGCTATCTGATCATCCGCGCCGCCGACGTCTGCACCTATGTCGAGCGCGGAGCCGCCGATCTCGGCATCGTCGGCCGCGACCTGCTGCTGGAATCCCGGCCGCAGGTCTACGAGCCGCTCGATCTCGGCATCGGCCGCTGCCGCCTGTGCGTGGCCGGGCCGAAGGCCCTGGTCGACGCCGGCCGGCCCAAGCGCGGAAGCCATATCCGTATCGCCACCAAGTACGACCACCTGGCCGAGCAGTACTACCTGAGCCAGGGGGTGCAGGCCGAGATCATCCACCTGTACGGCTCGATGGAGCTGGCGCCGCTGGTCGGCATGGCCGAGCGCATCCTCGACGTGGTCTCGACCGGCGGCACGCTCAAGGCCAATGGCCTGGTCGAGGAGGACACGCTGTACGAGATATCCAGCCGCCTCATCGTCAATCCGGCCAGCCACGCCACCAAGGGAGAGCGCATCCAACCCGTCATCGACCGCCTGCGCCAAGCGGTCGGCCGCTAGAAGGAGACCCCGACATGCCCAGGATCCGTCACCTGAACACCGCTGACGCCGATTTCTACGCCCAGCTGGATGCCCTGCTGTCGCGCGAGACCGATACCGGCGCCGACGTGCAGCACCTGGTGGCCGACATCATCGACACCGTGCGCCGCGGCGGCGATGCCGCGCTCTGCGACTACACGCGCCGTTTCGACGGCTGGGACGCCACGCCCGGCACCATCGAGATCCCGCGCGAACGCCTCGAGGAGGCCTGGCGCAACATCACCGACAAGGACCGGCAGGCGCTGGAGCTGGCGGCGGCGCGCATCCGCGCCTACCACGAGAAGCAGAAGCAGGAGGACTGGCAGTACACCGACGAGGCCGGACTGACGCTGGGCATGCGCATCACGCCGCTCGACCGGGTCGGTCTGTACGTGCCCGGCGGCAAGGCCGCCTACCCGTCCTCGGTGCTGATGAATGCGGTGCCGGCGCGCGTGGCCGGCGTCGAGGAGATCGTCATGGTCGTGCCCACGCCCGGTGGCGAGGTCAACGAGCTGGTGCTGGCGGCCGCGCACATCGGCGGCGTGCGCCGCTGCTTCGCCGTCGGCGGTGCCCAGGCCGTGGCCGCACTGGCCCATGGCACCGAAAGCATCCCGGCCGTGGACAAGATCGTCGGCCCCGGCAACAAGTACGTGGCCGCCGCCAAGCGCCAGGTGTTCGGCATCTGCGGCATCGACATGATCGCAGGCCCCTCGGAGATCGTCGTCGTCGCCGATTCCGGGCAACCGGAATGGCTGGCCGCCGACTTCCTGTCGCAGGCCGAGCACGACGAGGCCGCCCAGAGCTTCTTCATCACCACCGATGCCGGCCTGCTCAAGCAGGTGGATGCCGCCATCCGCAAGCACCTGAAGACGCTGCCGCGCGCCGACATCGCCCGCGCCGCCGTAGAGAACCATGGCGCCCTGATCCTGGCCAAGGACCTGGCCGCCGCCGCCGACGCGGTCAACCGCATCGCGCCAGAGCACCTGGAACTGGCCATGGACGATCCGGACGTGCTGCTGCCCTACATCAAGCACGCCGGCGCCATCTTCCTCGGCCACTACGTGCCCGAGGCGCTCGGCGATTACGTGGCCGGCCCGAACCATGTGCTGCCGACCAACCGCACGGCGCGCTTCTCGAGCCCGCTGGGCGTCTACGACTTCACCAAGCGCAGCAGCATCATCCGCGCCAACAAGCGCGGGGTCGAGGTCATCGGCCCGGCCGCCGGGCATCTCGCCCACCGCGAGGGGCTGCAGGCGCACGCCCTGTCGGTCGAACTGCGCCTGGGCCGAGACCTGAAACCGGAGGACGATGCATGATCCGCGGCGACATCCGCTCGCTGTCCGCCTACCACGTACCCGACAGCACCGGCATGGACAAGCTCGATGCCATGGAGAACCCGTACGGCCTGCCGGCGGCACTGCGCAAGGACTGGGCCAAGTCCCTGGCCGGCGTCGAGATCAACCGCTATCCGGATGCCGACATGGCCACCCTGCGCGGCCGCATCGGCGCGCTGGACAATCTCTCGGCCGATCACGTGCTGCTCGGCAACGGCTCGGACGACATCATCCAGATGCTCTTGATCGCGGCCGAGGCCGGCCCGTGCGTGGTGCCGGAGCCGACCTTCGTTATGTACAACCTGATCTCGCGCTGGCTCAAACGGCCGCTGGCCACGATGCCGCTGGACAAGGACTTCAGCCTCAACGCCGACGCCTTCCTGAACGTCTGTTCGCGCGAGAAGGCCGCCATCGCCTTCCTGGCCTGCCCGAACAACCCGACCGGCAACCTGTGGCCGGAGGAGGCGGTGCGCAAGATCGCCCAGAACATACGCGGCCTGCTGGTCATCGACGAGGCCTACCGTCCGTTCGCCGAGCGCACCCACGCCGACCTGATCAAGGAGAACGTGCTGGTGCTGCGCACCTTCTCGAAGCTGGGCTGGGCCGGCCTGCGCCTGGGCTATGCCCTGGGCGACCCGGAACTGATCGCGCAGCTGAACAAGGTGCGCCTGCCGTACAACATCAACAGCCTGACCCAGCACTCGGCGAACTTCCTGCTCGATCACATGCCGGTGTTCGAGGCGCAGGCGGCGGAGATCCGCCACGAGCGCGAGCGGGTGTTCAAGGCCATGGGCGCGCTGGACGGGCTGCACGTGTTCCCGTCGCAGGCCAATTTTCTGCTGTTCCGCCTCACCGGCAAGGGCCAGGATGCCACCACGGTGTTCGAGGCCCTGAAGGCGCACGGCGTGCTGATCAAGAACATGCACGGCCAGAACGGCTTGCTCGCCCAGTGCCTGCGCGTCACCATCGGCAGCCCGGACGAGAACGGCCGCTTCCTGAAGGCCCTGAAGGAGATCCTCGCATGAGCCGCACCGCCAGTATCGAACGCACGACCAAGGAGACCTCGATCCGCCTGAGCCTGAACCTGGACGGGGACGGCCGCGCGGACATCTCCACGACGATCCCCTTCCTCGACCACATGCTGGAACAGATCGCCCGCCACGGCCTGGTCGATCTGGCCATCGACGCCAAGGGCGACCGCGAGATCGACGATCACCACACCGTCGAGGACATCGGCATCTGCCTGGGCGAGGCGCTGCACGATGCGCTGGGCGACAAGCAGGGCATCACCCGCTACGGCCACGCCTACGTGCCGCTGGACGAGGCGCTGGCGCGCGTGGTGCTGGACCTGTCGGGCCGCCCGGGGCTGGAGTACCACCTGAGCTTCCCCAAGGAGCGCGTCGGCGACTTCGACGTGGACCTGTTCCGCGAGTTCTTCCAGGCCGTGGTCAACCACGGGCGCATCACGCTGCACCTGGACACCATCCGCGGCGCCAACAACCACCACATCATCGAGACGGCGTTCAAGGCCTTCGGGCGGGCGCTGCGCATGGCCGTGACCCCGGACCCGCGCCAGCCCGGCATCCCGTCGACCAAGGGCGCCCTGTGAATTGCGACACACGGCCTGCGCCATCCATGGCTGCGGCCTCGAACCGCTGCGCAGGAGCGCGGTCCTGCTGCGCTCACGGGCTCGGCAGGCTCGCCCGCCCCACTGGTTTGCTGGGGAAGCGGCCTGCGCCATCCATGGCTACGGCCTCGAATCGCTGCGCAGGAGCGCGGTCCTGCTACGCTCACGGGCTCGGCAGGCTCGCCCGCCCCACTGGTTTGTTGGGAAAGCGGCCTGCGCCATCCATGGCTACGGCCTCGAATCGCTGCGCAGGAGCGCGGT
>CAZBLR010000044.1:0-11422 GCA_964492895.1 uncultured Zetaproteobacteria bacterium
GCCGACTGGCCGAGGCGGATATAGCCCAGGCCCACCTGCTGCAGCGTCTGCAGGCGGTTCTTCAGCGAGGGCACGGCGGCGAAGAACTCGGCCGCCTCGTCCACCGTCATGTCCAGCACCTCGGCGATATTCTTGCCCTTGTAGCGGACATCCAGCGTCTCGCGGTTGTAGCGGGCGCCATTGCAGGACTCGCAATGCACGTAGACGTCCGGCAGGAAATGCATCTCCACCTTGATCATGCCGTCGCCCTCGCAGGTCTCGCAGCGCCCGCCCTTGACGTTGAACGAGAAGCGGCCGGGCTTATAGCCACGGGCACGCGCCTCCGGCACGGCGGCGAACAGGTCGCGGATCGGCGTGAACAGCCCGGTATAGGTGGCGGGGTTCGAGCGCGGCGTGCGCCCGATCGGGCTCTGGTCGATGTCGATGACCTTGTCGATCAGGTCCGCGCCGACCAGCACGTCGTGGCGGCCGATGCGCTCGGTCTGCAGCCGCTTGCTGCGCGCGAAGGCGCGGTAAAGCGTGTCGATGGTCAGCGTCGACTTGCCGGATCCGGAGACGCCGGTGACGCAGGAGAAGCGGCCGACCGGGAACAGGGCATCGACCTGCTTCAGGTTGTGCTCGGTGGCCCCCTTCACGCCGATCACCGGATGATCCTTGCCGACCGGCCGGCGCTCGGGCACGGCGATGGCCTTGCGCCCGGAAAGATAATCGGCGGTCAGCGAACCCTTGCTGGCCAATACCTGCGCCAGGGGCCCTGCCACGACCACCTCGCCGCCGTGCTCGCCGGCGCGCGGTCCCATGTCGATGACCCAGTCGGCGCTCCGGATCGCATCCTCGTCATGCTCGACCACCAGCACCGAATTACCGAGGTCGCGCAGCCGCTTCAGCGTCGCCAGCAGCCGGTCGTTGTCGCGCTGGTGCAGGCCGATCGACGGCTCGTCGAGGATGTAGAGTACGCCGACCAGCGCCGAACCGATCTGCGTGGCCAGGCGGATGCGCTGGGCTTCGCCGCCCGACAGCGTGCCCGCGGTGCGCTCCAGCGACAGGTAGTCGAGCCCGACCTCGATCATGAAGCCGATGCGGGCACGGATCTCCTCCAGCACCTTCTCGGCGATGGCCTGGCGCTGGGCGGACAAGGTCAGGCCATCGATCCAGGCCTTGGCCTGGTGCAGCGGCATGGCCACGAACTCGGGCAAGGAGAGTCCGCCGACCAGCACATGCCTGGCCGCGCGCGTCAGGCGCGAACCGGCGCAGGCCGGGCACGGCACGGCATTGATGTAGCGGGACAGCTCCTCGCGCACCTCGTCGGAACTGCTTTCGCGGTAGCGCCGATCCAGGTTCGGGATCACGCCCTCGAACGGACGCTCGATCAGGCGCGTGCGCGGCCCTTCCGCGAAACGGAAGGCGATCTTCTCCTCGCCGGAGCCGTACAGGATGAAGCGGCGGGCATGCTCCGGCAGCCCGGCGAAGGGCGTACGCTGATCCACGTCGAGATGCTCGCACACGGCCTGCATCGTCTGGTCGAAGAACGGCGTTTCGCGCCCCGACCACGGAGCCACGGCCCCCTGCTTCAGCGACAGCGCGGTGTCTGGCACGACCAGCTCCGGATCGAAGATCGTCTGCGTGCCCAGGCCGTCGCAGCTCGGGCAGGCGCCGACCGGCGAATTGAACGAGAACAGGCGCGGCTCGATCTCAGGGTACGAGATGCCGCAATCCGGGCAGGCGAAGCGCTCGGAATAGGTGCTGATCTCATCATCGATCATCGCCATCATCATGCCGTCGCCGTAGCGCAGCGCCGTCTCCACCGAATCGGCGAGCCGCGTGCGTACCCCATCGCGCAGCACGATGCGGTCGACGACGAGCTCGATATCATGCTTGTACTTCTTGTCCAGCGGCGGCACATCCTCGAGGGCATAGACCTCGCCGTCGACGCGCACGCGCACGAAGCCGTTCTGGCCGGCCTTCTCCAGCTCGCGCCGGAACTCGCCTTTGCGGCCGCGCGCGATCGGCGACAGGATCTGCAGCCGGCTGCCGTCGGCAAGGGCAGCCAGTTCGTCGATGATCTGCGAGGCGGACTGCGAGCTGATCGGCTTGCCGCAGCCGTAGCAATACGGCTCGCCGACGCGGGCGAACAGCAGGCGCAGGTAATCGTAGACCTCGGTGATGGTGCCGACCGTCGAGCGCGGGTTGCGGCTGGTGGTCTTCTGCTCGATGGAGATGGCCGGCGACAGCCCCTCGATGGCGTCGACGTCCGGCCGGTCCATCATGCCGAGGAACTGGCGGGCATAGGCCGACAGCGACTCCACGTAGCGCCGCTGGCCCTCGGCATACAGCGTGTCGAAGGCAAGCGACGACTTGCCGGAGCCGGACACGCCGGTGATCACCACCAGCTGGTCGCGCGGGATATCCAGCGAGATATTCTTCAGATTGTGCACCCGCGCGCCGCGCACGCGGATCAGCCTGTCCTGCATCGTTGCTCCTTGCCGCCGCCATCGTCCTGAAACGGCCAACCGCTGATGGTAGCGCCTCGGCGGAAAAACGCAGCCCGAGATGACGCGATCCGTGGTTACATCATGTCCTGGGGATCGACATCGATGCGGCGGCGCACGCCCGCCGGTGCCGGCAGATGCGTCAGCAGCGGCGCCAGCCGCCAGGGCAGATGACGCCGGCCGTCATCGCGCAGGATCAGCTCGAAACGGTAACGGCCGCCCAGGCGCTCGATGGCGCAGGGCATCGGCCCGGTCACCGCGATCTCCGGCAATGCCCGGCGCAGGGCCTCGGCAAGGCGTTCGGCCGCGCCGTCGGCGGCCTCGGCACGGGCGGCCGAGAACAGTACGCGCACCCAGCGCGAGTACGGCGGGTACTGCAATTGCCGGCGCAGTGCCAGTTCCTGGTCCAGCACCGCCCGCGCCCGATGCTCGCCCAGGCGGGAAAGCCACGGGGCCTCGGGGTTCAGGGTCTGGATGATCACGCGTCCGGGCACTTCGCCACGGCCGGTGCGGCCGATCACCTGCGTCATCTGCTGCCACCAGCGCTCGCCGGCGCGGAAATCCGGCAGGGCGGTTCCCAGATCGGCGTTGATGACGCCGACCAGGGCCACGTTGGGGAAATGGTGACCCTTGACCAGCATCTGCGTGCCGATCAGGCAGTCGATATCGCCGCGCGAAAAGCGACTCAGTGTATCAGTAAGGCGCTTGGGGCTGGTCACCGTATCGCGGTCGAAGCGGACGAACCGCAATGCCGGCAGCGCATCATGCAGCGCCTCCTCCAGCTTCTCGGTACCGGCGCCGAGCGGCATCAGGGCGGCCTCGCCGCAATGGGCGCAGACCCGCGGCACGGCGGCCACGAAACCGCAGCCATGGCAGCGCAAACGACGATGTCTGCGATGCAGGGTCAGGCGCAGACTGCAATGCGGGCAGGCCTCCACCTCACCGCAGGCCGTGCACTGCAATGCCGGCGCATAGCCGCGACGGTTCAGGTACAGGATGGCCTGCTGCCCGGCATCCGTCACCTGGTGCAGGGCGGCCAGCATCGGCTCCGACAGCACGCCGTCGACGCCACGCAGGTCGATGCGCTCCGGAACCGGCTCGGCATGCGGCTGGATACGCTCCGGCAGCTCCAGCAGCGCGTAGTGGCCGTCGGCGGCCTGGCGCCAGGACTCGAGGCTGGGCGTGGCCGAGCCGAGCACCACGGGGATATGCAGCTCCTGCGCCAGCAGCACCGCCATGTCTCTGGCCGAATACGCGATCCCCTCCTGCTGCTTGAACGAGCCGTCGTGCTCCTCGTCGACGACGATCAGCCCGAGACGCGGCAGCGGCAGGAACAGCGCCGAACGCGTGCCGATCAGCACCTGGCAGTCCGGCAGCGACTGCACGCTGCGCAAGCGCTCCGGTCCGCCAAGCCCCGAGTGCCAGACCGCGACCTGCGCGAAGCGCGCCGCCAGGCGGCCAAGCCACATCGGCGTCAGGCCGATCTCCGGTACCAGGATCAGGGCCTGTCCGCCATCCGCGACGATACGCTCGATGGCCTGCAGGTAGACCTCGGTCTTGCCGGAACCGGTGCAGCCGAACAGCAGGAACGGGCGGAACGTATCGCGAGCCTCGGCGATGGCCCCCAGGGCCCGTTGCTGGGCGGACGTCAGCGCCGCCGGCTTCGCCTCGCCCGCTTCGACGGCTCCGGCCGCTACAGACGGATTCGTGTCCACCGGCTCGACCAGGCCGTCGCTGACGGCCCGCGCGAGCACGTCCCGAAACGCGATCTGGCCGAGGCGGCGGCGCAGGGACTTCAGATTGACGGCAGCCCGGGTCGGGAAGGCCGTGGCCAGCAACGGATACGCGGCGGCCAGGGCCTCGCGGTCCGGACAGCGGAAGCGCCGGGCATCGAGCGCCTCGGCCCAGCCCAGCGCCAGATCCCAGACTTCGCCGGGAGCTGCCAGGTAGTACTGGCGCAGGCGCTCCAGCCAGTCCCGGCGGCGGGCATCGTACAGGGGGACGTCATCCAGACACTCGGCCACTTCTTTCACGCCGGTATCCGGTGATCCGGAGGCCTTTCCCAGGATGACGCCCGTGCGATGGCCTCGGCCGAAGGGCACACGCACGCGCAGACCCGGCACGGGTTCGCCCAGCACATGCGGCCAGGCATAGGTGAATGGCTGCGGCAGCGGTGCGAACACCGCCACATCGACCAGGCGTCGGACGGGCTCCGGGTTCAGTGCAGCACGGTGCCGGCCGCCGGCTCGCCGGCCTCGGCGGTGGCGGGCATGGCCGGCTCATACTCCGGGATCATGCGGCGCAGCAGCAGGCGCAGCTGGTCGACGTCGCCCTCGGCCACCGCGTCCGACAGGCGTTTCAGATGCCCCTGGACGTCGCGCCAGGCCATGCTGCGCGATGCCGCCAGCATCAGCTTCGGATGGCGGGTGCCGGTCAGGTCCTCGGAATGGTGGAACAGCTCCTCGTAGAGCTTCTCGCCCGGACGCAGGCCGGTGAAACGCACCTCGATGTCCCGACCCGGCTCCAGCCCGGACAGCCGGATCATCTGCTCGGCCAGGTCGACGATCCTGACCGGCTCGCCCATGTCGAGCACGAAGATCTCGCCGCCCTTGCCCATCGATCCTGCCTGCAGGATCAGGCTCACCGCCTCGGGTATGGTCATGAAATAGCGCGTGATCTCCGGATGCGTGACGGTCACCGGGCCGCCCTTGCCGATCTGCTCCTCGAACAGCGGCACCACGGAGCCCGCCGAGCCGAGCACATTGCCGAAGCGGGTGGTGATGAAGGCCGTGTCCCCGGCGCGCGCATCGAGATTCTGGCAGTAGATCTCGGCGGCACGCTTGGTGGCGCCCATGACATTGGCCGGATTCACCGCCTTGTCGGTCGACACCTGCACGAAGGTGGCGGCCCCGAACTCCACGGCCAGGTCGGCCAGCTGGCAGGTCCCGAGCACGTTGGTCTTGACGCCTTCGATCGGGTTCTCCTCGACCATCGGCACATGCTTGTAGGCCGCCGCGTTCAGCACCACGTCCGGCCGGTAGCGGGCGAACAGCCAGTGCATGCGCGCGATATCACGGATATCGCCCAGATGCGCGTGAAATGCAGGCGACGGGTCCAGGCCCGCCAGTTCCTGCTCGATGCGGTACAGGTTGAACTCACCGTGATCGACCAGCACCAGCGTCCGCGGCTGGTACTGTGCCACCTGACGGCACAGCTCGGAGCCGATCGAGCCGCCGGCGCCGGTGATCATCACGCAGCGTCCCTCAATGAATCCGCGCACCTCGGGATCGTCGATGCGGATGGCCTCGCGGCCGAGCAGGTCGTCGATCTGCACCTTGCGCAGCCGGGACACCTCGACCTTGCCGTGCGCCATCTCGCGCACCGAGGGCAGGGTGCGGCAGGGAAGACCCAGCTTCTGGCATTGCTCGACGACCTTGCGCAATATCGAGGCCGGTGCGGACGGCATCGCCAGCAGCACCACATCGATCTCCCGGCGTGACGCGACCTCGGCCAGGTCGGCCAGCCTGCCCAGCACCGGCACGCCGTGGATGTCCCGGTGCTGCTTGTCGGCGGCATCGTCGAGGAAACCGACGGGCACGTACGCCCCGCCGCGCAGCAGGTCGCGCACCAGCAGCTCCCCGGCCCGCCCGGCTCCGACCAGCAGCGCGTAGGATCGACCGCCATCGGCGAGCGACAGGCGATGCTCCTTGAGCAGGCGATACAGCACGCGCGGCCCGGCCAGGCCGATCATCAGGATCAGCGGATAGAGCACGAGGGTGGAGCGCGGGATGTCGGCCAGGCGCTGCCCGATGAAGATCAGCGCGAAACTCGCGACGGCGCCCAGCAGCACGGCGCGCAGGATGCGCAGCAGGTCCTGCGTCGAGGCGAAGCGCCAGATGCCGCGGTACAGCCCGAAATACCAGAACGAAACGGCCATCACCGGCAGGCTGACGCCGATCATCAATGTCATGCCATGCACGAATTCGGTCGGGATAGGCTCCAGGTTGAAGCGCAGCCAGAAGGCCAGGGCGATCGAGACAGGCACCCAGACCAGATCATGGACGAAGGCCGTCCAGCGGTTGCGGATCAACGGAATCCTGCGCATCCGGACAGCCTATCGAAAACGGAAGATCAGCGCCAAGGTCCACGCGGGCTTCGATCACAAACGCGCTTCCGTCGCCGGTGTCGTTTGCTCCACCCCGGCAACGCAAGAGGCGCGACGACTGCCGCGCCTCTCCGGGTCGCCCCGGGAACATCTCGCGGGCGTCAACCCGCCCGGTCGCCGGTGGTCACTGCATGCCGGCATCCTCCGCGTCATCGGTGCGCAGGCTTCCCCGGATGCGCTCGAGCTTCTTGCCGCCGATCCCCTTGACCCCGGCCAGCCCATCGACGCTGTCGAAGCCTCCATGGGCATTACGGTAATCGACGATCGCAGCCGCGAGCTTGGGGCCGATGCCCTTCACCGCCTGCAACTGCTCGACCGTCGCCGTATTCACGTTCACCGTTTCGTTCGACCACGCGGGTGCCGAGATGAACATGGCCATCGATGCAATCATGGCCAACAACCACATTTTCCATTTCATCGTTGATCCCCCAGGTTGAGATTGCCTTGCCGCCAATGGCAGCAAGGCACCATGAAACTTAGATCAACGGAAAAAGGCCGCGATGCCGATTCGGGGTTTTTCTGGCTAGCACCAAACACGTACGTAAGGACCAGTAGGCGCAACGATTCACGACCCTTAGGAAATCCCTTACCGACCGCCATACCACGCGCTCACCCGTCTGTCCGAGCTCCAATCCGGGACTTCCCTGAGGCGGCCAGCTGCAGACCCAGCATCATCACCAGCATCACCCCCGTGCCCTGCTGCTCCATGGTCGGCGCGAACACCCCATCCAGGGCCAGGGCAATCCCTGCCAGGGCCATCACCGGGGATTCGGGCAGGTCCCATGAAACCCGCCAGCCGGTGCGCACCCAGACGACGACCAGGGCGAGGAATGCGCCGAGTCCGAGCAGGCCCCAGCGGGCCAGCGAGAAGAAATACATGCTGTGCGGATGCGTGGGCGTCTGCCCACCCAGCCCTTTAAATCTCAGTGTTGGCCGTCGTTGCAATACATCCTTGGCTGCGTCGGGAAACCCGCCTGTGCCTACACCCAATACCGGATGGTTCTTCCATGCATCCAGCGCGATGATCCACAGGGACCAACGCGCATCCGAATCCCGGACATCGCCATGCCGGATGGCCGTGACATCGTGCCAGGTGACGGCCAGACGCTCTTTCCCCGGACCGGCCGCCAGCACCCCCACCATGACCAGCAACAACGCCATGGGCAGCATCGCCTTGCGCCAGCCGGCACCGATCCAGTGTTTCCACAGCACCGCCACCATGATCGCCAGCGCCACCAGATAGCCGCTCCTGCCCTGGGCGGCGAAGATCATCACCCAGGCCCATGACGCGAGCCCCCATGCCGCCCAGCGCCTCCATCCGGACTGCTGCCAGCCCCAGTGCAGCAGCCAGCCGGCCCAGATGCCATAGATGAAGCCGAACCCGATATGACCGATGAAGCCCGTGGCATCGTCGGCATTGGACCCTCCGAAATCGAAAATTGTAACAAACTGGAACTTTTGCAGCACACAGAATCCCAGGTGCAAGGCCAGGCCTGCGGATAGAGAGACCAGGAACCCCGTCCGCCGCCGCTCCTCGGCCAGGACCGCTGCCACCACCGGCACGGCAAGCCAGAACCACTGATGGCCCAGCACGTGCAGGCCCCATGCCCGGTCCGGGCTCCACAACAAGCCGATCACCATCAATCCCCAATAGGCCAGCATCGCCATGCTCAGAGCACGGTATTCGGCCCACATATGCCTGGCCCCGACCCACCCCATGCCGGAAACGAGGCCGATGGCCAGGGTGGAGCCCAGCAGGATGCTGGTCGCCGCCACCGAGAACGGGAAGACCAGTGCCAGGGCGCATAGCAGCCAGAAGGCAGCAGCCTTCGCGGTATCGGTCACTAGCGGACCGCTACGCGCATGACTTTCGTGATGGCCGCAGCCGTATCGGCGATGTCATCCTTGCCCAGGGTCGGATGCACCAGCAGGGCCAGGCTGGTCAACCCGGCCTGCCGGGCGACGGGAAGTGGTTCGGGCAGGGACCATCCATGTTTGGCGAAAGCCTGCTCACGATAAATCTCGCTGCAACTGCCGTGGAAACAGGGGATGCCCTCGCCATTGATGGCCTCCACGATCCGGTCCTGGTGCCAGCCATCAGCCAGGAGTCCCGGCTTGATGAAGGCATACAGGCGGTAAAAGGAGGATTGGACGTGAGCCGGCGGCAGCGGCACGCGCAACCCCGGCACCTCGGCGAGCATGTCGGCGAGCTCGGCCACATGGGCCCGGCGGGCCGCCAGCCAGGCAGGCAGCTTGCCGAGCTGGATGCGTCCGATGGCCGCCTGCATCTCCGTCATGCGCCAGTTGGTGCCGAAGCTCGTGTGCAGCCAACGGTGGCCCGGCGGATGGTCATGACGGAACACGAGTTCATGATCCTTGCCGTGATCCTTGTACGCCCATGCCCGGCACCACGCCGCCTCGTCGCGCAGCAGCAGCATGCCGCCCTCCCCGCCCGTGGTCATGATCTTGTCCTGGCAGAACGAGAAGGCTGCGGCATCGCCGAAACTGCCGACCGGCCGGCCGCGATATTCGGCGCCATGGGCCTGGGCGCAATCCTCGATGACATACAGGCTGTGGCGCCTGGCGATGTCGACGATGCGGTCCATGTCGCACGGCCAGCCCCCCAGATGTACGGCGATGATGGCACGCGTCTTCGGCGTCACCGCCGCCTCGACGGCATCCGGATCCATGTTCTGGCTGACCGGGTCGATATCCACCACGATGGGCCTCGCCCCGCGCATCACCGCACAGCTGGCCGTGGCGATGAAGGTGCGGCTCGGCACGATCACCTCGTCCCCTTCACCGACACCGAGCGCAAGCAGGGCCAGCTCCAGCGCGACCGTGCCATTGCACAGCGCGATGCCGTACGGCTGACCGACGTAATCGGCGAACTCCCGTTCGAATGCCCTGCCGTGCTCACCCGTCCAGTAGTTGACCTTTCCGGAGCGGAGCACCTCGGACACAGCCTCGATCTCGTCCGTTGCGAAAAAAGGCCAGGGCGGCACGGGTGCCGAGCGCACCGGTGTTCCGCCGTCCACCGCCAATGCCGTCATGTCATTCGCCCCGGACATGGCGTTTGATCACCTTTGCCGGCACGCCGGCGACCGTCACGCCGTTCTCGACGTCCGAAACCACCGCCGCGCCGGCACCGATCACCACATCCGAAGCAATGCGCAGACCATGCACCACGCTGGCGCCGATACCGACCCAGACGGCATCGCCGAGCACGACGTCCCCGGCCACATGGGCACCGGGGCACACATGCACGCCCTCGCCGATACGGCAATCGTGGTCGACCGTGGCGCCGGTGTTGACGATGCCCCCGCGGCCGATGACGGTGCAGGCATTGATCGCGGCCATCGCGAACACCACGGTACCCTCGCCCAAGACAGCCGAGGGGCTTACCCAGGCAGAGGGATGGATCACCATCGGCAGGCCGAATCCCTCCGATTTCAGGTGGTCCATGACTTGCAACCGAACCGGGGCATTGCCGATCGCCACCACGGCATCGGCGTATTCAGCGCGGAAGCGGGATGCGTCATCGATGCCGCCCAGCACCGGATACCCCAGGATATCGGACAACTGCGCATGGCGATCGTCGACGAAGGCGATGCGCTCCCATCGCCCCGAGGCCAGCGCGGCCTCGGCCACGACCTTGCCGTGCCCGCCGGCGCCGGCGATCAATAGGCCCTTCATGGCGTCCCCCTGAACTTGTCCATCGTGGCATGACCGGGCTGATTGACCCCTTCCGGGCGCACGACCCTCAGCAACGTCAGCCACAGGATTTTCATATCCAGCCAGAAGCTGCGATGGTCGACGTACCAGACATCCAGCCTGAAGCGCTCCTCCCAGCTCAGTGCGTTGCGGCCGTTGACCTGAGCCCAGCCGGTGATGCCGGGGCGCACCTCGTGCCGGCGCGCCTGCTCGGCACTATACAGGGGCAGGTACTCCATCAACAGCGGGCGCGGGCCGACAAAGCTCAGGTCGCCTTTGAGAACATTGAACAATTGCGGCAACTCATCCAGGCTGGAGCGGCGCAGAAGCCTTCCGAACGGCGTCAGCCGGTCCGCATCCGGGAGCGGTTCACCTGCTGTATCTAGCTGGTCGGTCATGGTGCGGAACTTGTAGATCTCGAAAGGCCGACCATGCAGGCCGGGGCGGACCTGCCGGAACAGGATGGGCGAACCGAGCCAGAGCCGCACGAGCAACGCAACGAACGCGATCAGCGGCGAAAGCGACAGCAGCAGGACGAGCGACAGCACCAGATCGAACAGACGCTTCATGGCAAGGCACTATAATAAGCGAGCCATGCATCGGCCACCTGACGGGCGTCGAAGTCCCGCCTGGCCCTGTGCATGGCCTTGGCCCCCATTTCCCGGCGGCGGGCCGGATCGTCGAGCATGTGCGTCATGGCCTTGGCCAACGCCTGGATATCCCCGGCAGGAAATAGCAGACCGGTGCGATCGCGTTCGATGGCATCGGTGATGCCGTAGATGTCGGAGCCGATGGCGGGGATGCCCGTGGCGGCGGCCTCGATGATGACGCTGCCGAAGCCCTCGCGATAGCTGGGCAGGCAGAACACATCGGCCGCGGCCATATAGCGCTGCGGCATATCCGTATAGGAAACGAAACGGACCCTGTCCGGAAAATCTCGGCAGATCGCCTGCATCGATGCCGCCATGCCCGCTTCGTCCGGGCCGACGACCAGCAGCCGGGCCTGCGAATGATCCTTGGCGACAAGTGCAAACGCCTGCGCCAGATCGAGCAC
>CAZBLR010000045.1:0-11276 GCA_964492895.1 uncultured Zetaproteobacteria bacterium
CAAATCAGCTGCTCTACCAACTGAGCTATGCCGGCTTGAGCGGCGCATGTTACTGGGGTTCGTCCCGAATACAAGAGCACATCCTGCGAGCCTGCGGCCTGGCACAACGCTCATGCCGTCACGGCGCCGCCTGCAGCCTGTCCATGCCGGTGCGGATGCGCGCCAGCGATTCGGCCTTGCCCAGCAGGGCCAGGGTCAGGTCGATCGGCGGCGACACCGGCACGCCGGCGATGAGCACGCGGATCGGCTGCGCCAGATGCCCCAGCTTGGCGTCCGCCTGCTCGCACACCCGGTGCAGCACCGGGTGGATATGCTCGGCATGCCAGTGCTCCAGGGCCTCGGCCTCCTCGACGAAGGCCTGCAGCAGCGCGAAGGCATCGGAGCTGAAGTGCTTGGCCACGGCCTTGTCGTCGTAGCCTTGGGGAGCCTGATAGAACACGCGCGCGCCCTCAGCCAGCTCGTTCAGCCCCTTGGAGCGCTCCTGCAGGGCGGCGATGACCGGCTCCAGCGCAGGACCCTGGCGGGTATCGACGCCGGCCGCCGCCAGGCGCGCGACGACCTCGCCGCGCAGCTCCGCCGGCTCCATGGCACGCAGGTAGTGGGCATTCAGCCAGTCCAGCTTCTGCTGGTCGAAGCGCGCCGCGGTCTTGCCCACGTTGCGGATGTCGAACAGGCCGACCAGCTCCTCGCGGCTGAACACCTCGGTATCCCCGTGCGACCAGCCCAGCCGCGCCAGGTAGTTGATCACGGCCGCGGGCAGGTAGCCCGCCTCACGGTAGTCGGTGATCGCCACCGCCCCGTGGCGCTTGGACATCTTGGCCCCGTCCGGGCCGTGGATCAGCGGGATGTGCGCGAACTGCGGCACCGGCAGATCCAGCGCCCGGTACAGCTGCATCTGGCGCGGCGTGTTGTTCAGATGGTCGGAACCGCGGATCACGTGCGTGATGCCCATCTCGGCATCGTCCACGACCACGGCCAGGTTGTAGGTCGGCGTGCCGTCCGAGCGCATCAGGATCAGGTCGTCGAGCTCCTGGTTGGCGAAGCTGACGTCGCCGAGCACCAGGTCGCGCACCAGCGTCTCGCCCTCGTCCGGGGATCTGAAGCGGATCACGTGCGGCACGTCCTCGGGCTGGTCGGTGCGATGGCGGCAGCGCCCGTCGTAGCGCGGCTTGACCCCGGCCGCGCGCTGCGCCTCGCGCAGCGCATCGAGCTCCTCTTTCGAACAGTAGCAGCGGTAGGCCTGGCCTTCGGCCAGCAGCCGGTTCACCGCCGCCACGTGCTGGGCCTCGCGCTGGCGCTGGAACACGACCCCGCCGTCCCAGTCCAGGCCCAGCCATCGCAAACCGTCGAGAATGACCTCGGTCGCCTCCTCGGTGGAGCGCTCGCGATCGGTGTCCTCGATGCGCAGCAGGAACTGCCCGCCGTGGTGCCGGGCATAGAGCCAGGAGAACAGCGCCGTGCGGGCGCCGCCAATGTGCAGCATGCCGGTGGGGGATGGCGCGAATCGGGTACGGACGGTCATGACAGGCTCCTGAACGCATGGATCGGGCCGCGAAGCCTAGGGCCTGTTCACATAAAATGCGAACAGACAAATAAGCCGGAGGGCGCTAACGGAACGGCCGCATGCGCCGGGCTACGGCCGCAGCACCTCGACACGGATGCCGATGGAGCCCTGGCCGCGGTTGGCCTGCGTCGGCCATACCGGGAACAGGCGGCGGCGGGGGATGCCCCGTTCGGTCATGAAGCGCGCGATCATGTCCTGCGTATGGCGGATCGTGGCCACGAGCCCGGCGTCCGGGTCCTGGTTGCCCAGCTGCGGCCGCAGATCGACCACGAGCCGCTTGTCGGCGACCAGCACCCGCCACAGCTTGCGCAGCCGTACCCGCTCGTTGTGGCTCAGCCCGGCCCTGCCGTGCAGGCGGATGCGCGTCTCCATGCGCACCCCGGCCGCGGCCGGCCCGAGCACGGCCTGCGAGGATTCCGCCCTGGACCGGAACGCGGCGAGCAGTGCATCACCGAGATCGGACCAGGCGACGGGGCCGGGGGCGGCCTGGGTGTAATCGGCAGCGAGCGTCATCAGCCGGTTCGCCTGCAGGCGATGCAGCAGGTCGTGGGCGCCGAAGCCGGTGCGCCCCAGGAAGGGATCGTTGGGGAACACGCCGGATTCGAGTTGCCAGCGGTGCAGCCACAGCCGCAGATGGCCATGGCCCGGGCCCTGCCCGTCATCCTGCCACGTGAACCGCGTCGACCAGCGCCCGCGCACGACGCGCGGCGCCCCGGAGACCTGCAGCCATTCGTTGAGGAAGAAAGGACGGGCGCTGGTGACGCTGCCCTTCAGGTCGGCCCGCAGCTGTCCGGCGAAGCGGCCCATGGAGCCGGTCACGCGCAATGCCCCGCCGTCGAGGTCCCCGGACAGAGCGAACGGCGCCATTTGGCCCTCGGCCCAGTCCGACAGCTGAAGCTCGACATTGCTGGCCCACACGGCATCGGCACGGCCGAAGCTGATCGTGCCGCCGTGCCAGGCCATGGCATCGATGCGCCAGTCGGTGCCCGAACGCAGCGGCGGCAGCATGTCGCCGGCCGTGCCGGCGTCCGCCTGCGCGACCGGCGTCAGCGACTGCAGGGCCCCCTGGTAGCGCCAGCCGGTCGCCTGCACGCGCCGCAACGCCTGCACGGGCACCCCGGTGCCGACCTTGTCCAGATCGATATCCACCTGCGCCGCGCGCCAGCTGTCGCCCTGCCAGGAAAGCGCCACGTCCCTGGCCGACATGCTGCCGGACGCCGTCCACTGGCCATGGACCACATCCACGGCCAGGGCGAGCCCGGCCCGCCCCTCGAGCTGCACGGCCGAACCGGTCTGCGGCGATTCGGCGAAGGGCAGGATGGCGCGAAGCTGGGTCAGCGCCAGGCCGGCGACGTCCACATCCAGGCGGATGCCGGCATCCCCCGGCCAGGCCCAATGCCCCTGGCCCTCGACCTTCCACGACACGGGGGGATCGGCGGCGCGCAATGCGCACGTAAAGGCACCGCCGGCGAGCCGGGCCTGGCCGGATAGCGGCAGCGTGCGCAGCATCGGCCGACCGTCGGCAAAGACCAGCACCACGGCCAGGCGCGAGACCTGCGCCGCCCTGACTTCCAGCCGCCACGGGACAGCGTCCGCGGCTGCGGGTGCCTGATCCGGGACCAGGCGGATCTCGCCGCCCGTCATGCCCAGCTCGCCGACCGTGCATGCATGGCGGGCCAGATCCAGCCTCGCATCCGCGACGTCGACACGGTCGATGCGCCAGTCGGGCCGGTTCTCCGCATCGCCGGCCCATGCTGCCGGCGCATAGTCGAGGTCGCGGATCTGCCCCTTGGCGATCCGGACCTTGCCGGCCGGCGCGGACCCGTCCGCCCAGTCCGCCTCGACGTCACCGGAGAAGCGGCCGGATTGCAGGCGGCGGCCATACCACAGCGGCGCCAGCGCCTTCATCGGGGCCAGCGACCAGGACACGGCCGAGATACGGGCATGCCAGCGCTCGCCGGCCTGGTCGGCCCGCCATTGCAGCGAGGGCACGACCGAGGTGTCGTCGACGACCAGCGCCCCGCTGACGACGCGCGTGCCGCCTTCCAGGTGCGAGCGCGCGACGGCTCCGCTCGCATCCGTGCGCCATCGCCACCGCAGGCTGCCGCTGAGCTCGCCGGCCAGCGGGGAAAGCCCCATGATCTCGCGCGCCGCGGCGCGGCCGTCCACCCGGTCCCAGCTCACGGCGACATCGCCGGCGGCCCCCCCCGCGACCCGCAGCATCCGGCTCTGCAAGGTCAGCGAGGCCCCGTGATACAGGAAGCCGCCCCGGATCGTCCGCCCCTCGGGCTGCGCCCGGATCAGCAGGTTCAGGCCGTCGAAGATCCAGCGGCGGGCGTCGCCCGGCCCTGTGGACATCACCAGCGTTCCACCCTGGATCTCCAGGTGGCGGGCCGAGAACCATATCTGGTGGAACATGGTGGCGCCGGACCCCGGCTGCAGCGCCAGCAGATGCAGCGCGGCCGCGGCGGACAGCTGCAGGCGGGGCGCGGTCATGGTGACGCGGGACAGCGCCGGATGCCCCCCGAGCAGGGAGTCGATGCGGCCGTACAGCAGCACCTCGGGGATCGACAGCGACATGCCGCCGGCCTCCAGGTGCACGCCGTCCAGGGTCAGGGCGTTGCGCAGCAGGTGGAAACGCACCCGCTCGACGCTGCCGCCGGAGCTGCGCGCCCACTGGCCCACGGTGGCCCGCGCCAGGTCCTGGGTATGCGCCTGGATGGCGAAATGGGCCGCCACCAGCAGCAGCGCCGACATGCTGATGCCGGCCAGGTACCAGCGCGCCCGGGCGGGAAACAGGCCGACCGGATGGCGGAACAGATGCTGGTGCGCCATACCCCCGAAACGGTCAGTCGGCGTTCACGGCTGCTGCAGCTGACGGATGACGGCCTGATCCTCCAGGGTGCTGATGTCCTGGGTGATGTCGCGGCCGGCGGCGATGTCGCGCAGCAATCTGCGCATGATCTTGCCGGAGCGGGTCTTGGGCAGGCCGTCGGCGAAGCGGATGTCGTCCGGCTTGGCGATCGGCCCGATCGCCTCTGTCACATGCTGGCGCAGGGCCTGCTTCAGGGCCTCGGCGTCATCCGGCTTCTGCTTGAGCACGACGAAGGCGCAGATCGCCTCGCCCTTGACGTCGTCCGGCCGTCCGACGACGGCCGATTCGGCCACCGCCTCGTGCGAGCCCAGCGCCGATTCGACCTCCATGGTGCCCAGCCGGTGCCCGGAGACGTTGAGCACGTCGTCGACGCGGCCCATGATCCAGAAATAGCCGTCGTCATCCCGGCGCGCGCCGTCGCCGGCGAAGTAGTAGCGCCCGCCGAAGCGGCGCCAGTAGGTATCGACGAAGCGTTTCTCGTCGCCCCAGATGCCCCGGAGCATCGACGGCCAGGGCTCGGTCAGTACCAGCAGGCCGCCGACATCGGGCATCATCGGCACGCCGTCATGATCCACCACGTCCGCGAAGATGCCGGGCAGCGGCATGGTGGCCGAACCGGGCTTGGTCGGCGTGGCGAAGGGCAGCGGTGCGATCATGTGGCCGCCGGTCTCGGTCTGCCACCAGGTGTCGACGATGGGGCAGCGCCCGCCGCCGACGACCTGCTGATACCACACCCAGGCCTCGGGATTGATCGGCTCGCCGACCGTGCCGAGCACGCGCAGCCGGCCCAGGTCGTACCTGGCCGGCCAGGCGTCGCCGGCCTTGATCAGGGCCCGGATCGCCGTCGGGGCGGTATAGAACAGGGTGACGCCGTGATCCTCGCAGATCTTCCACAGCCGCCCGGCATCCGGGTACGTCGGCACTCCTTCGTACATCAGGGTGGTGCCGCCGCAGGCCAGCGGACCGTAGACGGAATACGAATGGCCGGTGATCCAGCCGATGTCGGCCGTGCACCAGAACACGTCCTCGTCCGGCCGGAAATCGAACACCCACTGCATGGTCAGCATCGTCCACAGCAGATAGCCCGCGGTGCTGTGCACGATGCCCTTCGGCTTGCCGGTCGAACCGGAGGTGTACAGGATGAACAGCGGATGCTCCGAGTCCATCGCCTCGGGGGGGCAGGCCGCGGGCTGGGCGTCCAGCGCCTCGTGCCAGTCGATGTCCCGGTCCTCGTGCCAGTCGATCGCATTGCCGCCGCGGCGCACCACCAGCACGTGGCGCACGCTGGCGCAGTCCTTGGCCAGGGCCTCGTCGACGCTGGGCTTCAGCGCGTGCACGCTGCCGCGGCGATAGCCGCCGTCGGCGGTGATCACCAGCTTCGCCCCGGCATCCTCGATGCGCTCCTTCAGCGCCTGCGCCGAGAAGGCGCCGAACACCACCGAATGCGTGGCGCCGATGCGGGTGCATGCGAGCATGGCGACGGCCGCCTCGGGGATCATCGGCATGTAGATCACGACACGGTCGCCGGCACCGATACCCAGCTCTTTCATGGCATTGGCGGCCTTGCCCACCTCGGCCAGCAGCTCGGCGTAGCTGATGCGCCGGACCTCGCCGGGTTCCCCTTCCCAGATGATGGCGGTGCGTTCTCCCAGCCCGGCCTCGACATGGCGGTCCAGGCAGTTCTCCGACAGGTTCAGCGTGCCGTCGCAGAACCAGCGGAAGAACGGGGGCTCGGTGCGGTCCAGCACCTGGAAGAAGTCCTTCTGCCAGTGCAGCTGCTCGCGCGCCAGCCCGGCCCAGGTGCCCTCCATATCCTCGGCGAAGCGCGCCCGCAGGGCGTGGTAGTCGTCGAGCGAGCGGAACCTGGCCCGCGGCTGCGCCGGCGGCTGGAACAGGCGATGTTCGTCAAGAACGGACATGATCTCTTCAGACATGATCTCCCCCCATCCGTGAAGTCTGGACCAATCTAGCAGCCGATGCAGCGTCCGGCGAATCGCAGACCCCTCTCCGCGTGCGGGTGCCAATGGGCCCGATTCGGCGTAGGCTGCCCCGCATGTCCGGGGAAATCTGCCTGATCCTGACCACGGTCGACAGCGAGGACACCGCTCGACACATGGCCCGATCGCTGGTGGAGCAGCGGCTGGCGGCCTGCGTGCAGATGCTTCCCGGCATGCGTTCGCTGTATCGCTGGCAGGGCAGGACGGAGGAGGCCGGCGAGACGCTGGTCCAGATCAAGACCGCGCCCGGGCGGGCCGGCGACGTCGTCCGCTGGCTGGAGAAGCACCACCCGTACGAACTGCCGGAGATTGTCCGCCTCGACGGCACGGCCTCGGCGCCCTACGCTGCCTGGGCCGCCGAGGCGACCACCATCCAGGAGCCTGCCCCATGATTGACGTGACCTTTGCCGGTGCCCTGCTGGCCGGCCTGTTGTCCTTCCTGTCGCCATGCGTGCTGCCGCTGGTGCCCGCCTACCTGTCCTACATCAGCGGCGTCTCCGTCGACGCCCTGCAAAGCGATGCGCCCGAGCAGGGACGCGTGCGCCGCCATGTGCTGGCCCAGTCGCTGTGGTTCGTGCTCGGCTTCAGCCTCGTGTTCATCGCGCTGGGCGCCTCCGCCTCGTTCCTCGGCCAGTGGCTGCTGGTTCACATGGCGATCCTGGGCAAGGCCGCCGGCGTGCTGATCATGATCTTCGGCCTGCACTACATCGGCGTGATCCGCATCCCCTTCCTGATGATGGAGGCCAGGCTCGACACCTCGAAGGTCAACCCCGGCCACGGCCTCGGTGCCGTGATGCTCGGCGGCGCCTTCGCCTTCGGCTGGACCCCCTGCGTCGGGCCGATCCTCGGCGCCATCCTGGCCCTGGCCGGGGCCCAGAGCGAGCTGGGGCGCGGCATCGGGCTGCTTGCCGCCTACTCGGCGGGGCTCGCCATCCCCTTCCTGCTGGCCGCCTTCGCCACCGGCGCCTTCCTGCGCTGGGCCAAGCGCTTCCGCCGGCACCTGCACGCCGTCGAGGTCACCTCCGGTGTGCTGCTGTTCGCCGTCGGCCTGCTGATCTTCCTCGGCAGCTTCAGCATCATCGCCGCCTGGATCATCCGCTACATGCCGTGGCTGGCGCACCTCGAGGCCACCGTGAACCCCTGAACCGGTGGCACGGCTTATTGACCCTGTGCATGCCGGGTGCTTCAATGCTCTGCATGCAGAACGCTTCCAACCATGACGCGATCGCCGAACGCGTCGAACGGCTGAGCGAGGCCATGGCGGAGATCCGCCGGGCCATGGAACGCCTGATGGCGGAGAACCAGCGCATGCGCGAGGTCATCCGCCTGGCCGAGAGCGAGCTGCGCAAACGTCGCGACCAGGTGCAGCAGCTCGAGGGCGAGATCCACGGGCTGCAGAACGATAGGCTCGAGGCCAAGGCCCGCGTCGAGCATGCGATGGAAAAGCTCGACGAGCTGATGACCCAGACCGATCCCAACAACCCATGAGCCCCACCAACCCATGAGCCATTCCGTCGAAGTCACCCTGATGGGCCGCAGCTTCACCATCCGCACGGACGATGATCCGGAGCAGGTGCAGGCCGCCGCCGCCATCGTGCAGACCAAGATCGACGAGCTGCGCAGCCTCGGCGCGGCGGTGGCCTCCGACCGCCTGCTGACGCTGGTCGCCCTGAATCTGGCGGGCGAATTGCTGCAGAAGGAACACGGCCAGGTCGAGCGCATCGACGACTTGCTCTCGTCCCTGGATCATGTAGTATCACAAGCAGAGGGTTTGGCAAAAGCGCCCCTGCGCTGATCGCTTGGCACCACGTTGCCTGAGCCGATACATGTCGAATGGGAGCCCAACTACTCCGGCCGTGCGCGTCCCTCTGGGGATACCTGACGCCGGGGTGCGGCGCCCACCTCTGTAAAGAGGGTTCGACAACAGTGTGCCGTCAACGTCAGTGCGGGGGCGCCCCTTCTCTGCTTTTTCCGGGCGTGCAGACCCGGCTATAAAGGGATTCCCGTGTCCGATGCCGACAAGCCGAAACTCCGCGAGCTGTTGCTGGCCAGGCGTCGCGCCCTTTCCGCCGCGCAGCGCCGCACCTTCTCCGAATCCATCCAGAATACGCTGCTGACGCTGCTGGCCGAGCACGGCATCCGGCATGTGCTGGCCTACCGCGCCATGGGCGACGAGGTCGCCACCGACATGATCATGGCGGACGACGCGCGCTGGCACCGCTATGCCCCGCACACCCCGCACGCCGATCATATGGAATGGCTGCGCATCGGCCCGGACAGTACCTGGCGGCGCGGCCGTTTCGGCGTCATGGAGCCGCAGCACGGCGAGGCCTGGGACGCCGGCATGGGCCCGGCGGCGCTGATCTGCCCGATGACGGGCTTCGACCGCCGCGGCCACCGCCTCGGCATGGGGCTCGGATGCTTCGACCGCTGGCTCGGCGAGCACCACGCCGGCCTGGCGCACATCATCGGCCTGGCCTTCTCCTGCCAGGAATGGCCGGCGCTGCCCGTCGAGGGCCACGATATCCCGATGCAGCTGATCCTGACCGAGAAGGAGGCCATCGCATGTCCGACGCCCTGAACATCCTCGTCATCGGCGACGTCATCGGCAAGGCCGGCCGCCGCGCCCTGGACAACCACCTGCCGCGCCTGATCGACGAGCACCGGGCCGACTTCGTCATCGCCAACGGCGAGAACCTGGCCGCCGGCTTCGGCATCACCGCCAAGATCGCGGACGAGATGTTCGCGCTGGGCGTGCACGTGCTGACCAACGGCAACCATTGCTGGGACCAGCGCGAATTCCTGACCTTCATCGAGCGGGAGGAGCGCTGCATCCGGCCGCTGAACTTCTCGGCGCACGCCCCCGGCCGCGGCATGACCATCCAGGAGACGGCGGCCGGCCACCGCATCGCGGTGCTGAACGTCATCGGCCAGGTGTTCATGGGGGCCTGGGACTGCCCGTTCGCCGCCGTCGACCGCGCCCTGGCCGATCTCCCGGACGACGTGGCCGCCGTCATCGTCGACATCCATGCCGAGGCCACGAGCGAGAAGATGGCCATGGGCTGGCACCTCGACGGCCGCGCCTCCTTCGTCTACGGCACGCACACGCACGTGCCCACCTGCGACGAGACCATCCGCCCCAGGGGCACCGCCTACCAGACCGACATCGGCATGACCGGCAGCTACCAGTCCATCATCGGCATGCGCGTGGACGGGGCGCTGAAGCGCATGGTCGAGCGCCTGCCGCAGCGCTTCGAGGCGGTCGAACGCGGCGGCAGCGTCTTCGCCACGCTGGTCACCGTGGACAGCCGCACGCGCCGCGCCACGGCCATCCGGCGCATCCACATCCCGCCCGCCGAATAACAGGGTTTCTTGATCCCCCGCTAGCAGCCTGCCGTAACAAGAAAGGACGTCGCACCCTTGTGGGGAAACGCCAGAACCAGTGAAGATGTCCTTTCTTGCATGCCCAAGAAAGGACCAAAGAAGGGCACCCCGGAACCAGCCTGCCCTGCGGGTCCCCGATCCTGCATGTTCAAAAGCGGCCGCGGCTCCGCCGCTCTACTCCGCCTTTGACCATTGGTCTCGGCAGCCTGCTAGCGGGGGATCAAGAGCGCGAAGAGGGATTTCCACCCCGCCTGCCGCAGCGCCGCCTGGGCGGGGAAAGCGGACGGATCAGCGCAAAATTCGTGCTCTATTTTGCGCCCGTTCGCGGCCCGGCCAGGCGGATAAAGCGGCGGCCCTGCGGGCGGCCTTTTTGATTCGGGGCATCTTGCCCCTCACCCTACGGGCGAACTTCGGTCGTCCAAACGGCTATCCTGCCCATTTGTGGTTCTTTCTTGGCCGCGCAAGAAAGAACAAGAGGCTGGTTCTCCTGCCATGGTCAATCGACCGGACGGGTTCATCGGCGCTGATGAATCCCCTCGCGATGGTCGCGCGATAGGTCATAAAAAAAGCGGCGCCCGGTGGGCGCCGCCTTTGCTCGTGCCGCCGGGGCTTCAGCCCAGCGACGAGGTGTCGATGAAGTCGGCGAAGGTGCGCAGCTTCTGCGACCGCGACGGATGGCGCAGCTTGCGCAGCGCCTTGGCCTCGATCTGGCGGATGCGCTCGCGCGTGACGCCGAACTGCTTGCCGACCTCCTCCAGCGTGTGGTCGGTGTTCATGCCGATGCCGAAGCGCATGCGCAGCACCTTCTGCTCGCGGTCGGTCAGGCCCTCCAGCACCTCCAGCGTGGCCTCCTGCAGGGCCGCGCCGATGGCCGCATCCAGCGGATCCTCGGCGTTCTCGTCCTCGACGAAATCGCCGAGCTCGGAGTCCTCCTCGTCGCCGATCGGCGTCTCCAGCGATACCGGCTCCTTGGCCACCTCGAGGATCTGCTCGACCTTGTCGACCGGCATCTCCAGGTACTGGGCCAACTCCTCGGGGGTCGGCTCGCGGCCGATCTCCTGCGCGATCTGGCGGGACACGCGCATCATCTTGTTGATCGTCTCGATCATGTGCACCGGGATACGGATGGTGCGCGCCTGGTCGGCGATCGAGCGCGTGATGGCCTGGCGGATCCACCAGGTGGCGTAGGTCGAGAACTTGTAGCCGCGGCGCCATTCGAACTTGTCCACGGCCTTCATCAGGCCGATGTTGCCCTCCTGGATCAGGTCCAGGAAGCCCAGGCCGCGGTTGGTGTACTTCTTGGCGATCGAGATCACCAGACGCAGGTTGGCCTCGATCATCTCGCGCTTGGCCTGGCGGGCCTTGGCCTCGCCCATCGTCAGCATGCGCGCCACGGACTTCAGCTCCTCGACGCTCATCTCGGTTTCCTGCTCGACGCGCTTGAGCCGGCGCTGGT
>CAZBLR010000046.1:0-10784 GCA_964492895.1 uncultured Zetaproteobacteria bacterium
CATGCACCACGCGCTGGAGCTGGCCCGCCCCTGGCTGGAGTCCTACGGCTATCCGGGGCTGTTCTTCGCCGTGTTCGTCGAGGGTTGCGGCATCCCCTTCCCCGGCCAGACGGGGATGATGGCCGCGGCCCTGCTGGCCCGCGAGGGGGACATGAGCATCGCGGCCGTGTTCGCCGTGACCACGATCGCCGCCTTCACCGGCAACACCCTGGGCTACTGGATCGGCCTGCGCTGGGGCAAGGCACCGCTGGAGCGCCTGGCCATGGCCAAGCACGCGCTGGCCACGGCCGAGCACGCCTACGTCAAATACGGCGGACCGATCATCGTGCTGGCCCGCTTCTTCGACGGCCTCCGCCAGCTCAACGGCATCGTCGCCGGCGCCTTGGGCATGCCCTGGCACCGCTTCATGATCTACAACGCCATCGGCGCCGTGCTGTGGTGCGGGGTGTGGGGCCTGGGCCTGTACTACGCCGCCGATCCCATGATGCGCCTGTGGCACAAGATGCAGCCGCTGCACCACCTCGGCTGGATCGCGGCCGCCGTCATCGGCCTGATCGGCATCTATCTCCTGTGGCGGGCCTGGCGGATGAAGCGCGGCGTCGTTACCGGTTCCCCGTCTATCGTGGCATCACCGGAAGGGAGATCCACGGAACATGCAGCGCGAAACGATCAACCGCATCGAGATACTTGATACCGGTGAGCTGATGCCTGCCGACCACGTCGCGTGGTCCCAGGTGCCGGAACCGGAAAGGCAGGCCATCGCACGGCTGACAGGCGGCGCCCGCCGCTGATCAGACAGGCTCAGGCCGCGGCGGCCAGCCAGTCGGGAAGCTTGCCGCTGCGGTCCAGCGCGTACAGCTCGTTGCAGCCGCCGACATGGCGGCCGTTGATGAAGATCTGCGGGATCGTGCGCGCACCATGGCTGCGCTCGAGCATCTCCGAGCGGCGCGCCGGCTCGTCGTGCACGTCGTATTCGGTGAAGGCCAGGCCGCGCTGTTTCAGCAGGTGCTTGGCGCGCACGCAATAGGGGCAGAAAGGGCCGGAATAGATCTCGATCTTCGCCATGTCACAACCTCGTCACTCTATTCTCCCCGCCCGCGCCAATGTTAGCACGTGCACGGGCCGATCCAAGATGCCCAGGGCCTTCGCAGCATACTTCGCCGTCGTACCCGTGGTCAGGATGTCGTCGACCAGCCACAGCCGCTGCGGCAGCGTCACGGATTCCGCGTAGGCGGCATCGACGGCGAAGGCCCGACGGAGATTCCGCCGCCGCGCCAGCCCCGTCAGCGCCGACTGCCTCGGCTGTGCGCCGGCGCGCCTCAGCAGCCGCCAGTCCCAGTGACAGTCGGCGAGGGCGGCCAGTTCCTTACACAGCCCGGCCGCGTGGTGCTGGCCGCTGGCGCGCATGCGGGCCATCGGCATCGGCACCGGCAGCAGCAGGTCGCCCGGTGCCAGCCAGTCTCGCAGCCGGCCGGCCGCGGCCGCGAGCAGCCAGCGCACACCGGTATCGTCGCCGCCAAGCTTCCAGGCCAGGATCGCCTCGCGCACCGGGCCGTCGTAGACGTACAGCGCGCGCGTGGCCGCCTGCGGCGGCGCATGCCTCAGGCAGCGCCCGCACGGGCCCGGCGCCAGCTCCCGCGGCAGCACCCGCCCGCAGCGCGCGCAGCAGTGGGGCGGGCGCACCCGCACGGTCCTGGCACAGTCGGCACACACGCGCTCCCGGGCAGCCCCCGCGAGCGGCTGATGACAGAGCACGCAGGCGGGCGGGAACACTGCCCTGAGCGCCCCGTCAACCCAGGCGGGCATTCCGGTTGACAGCCTGTCCATTCGCATCAGCATGCCCGCCATGACCGACACCCGCAATTGGTTCGCGCCCGTAGCCCCGGCCCGGCGCCGGCGCCTGCCGGGCCTGTCCCGCCAGGGCACACGCATCGTGCTGGACGGCCGGACGCTGCTCAATTTCGCGGCCAACGATTACCTGGGCCTGGCCACGCATCCGGCCCTGGCGGACGCCGCCCGCGCGGCTATGGATCGCGGCGGGCTGGGCAGCGGCGCCTCGCGCCTGATCTCCGGCGACGACGACGCGCTGCACCGGCTGGAGCGTGAGCTCGCCGACTGGCTCGGCTTCGAGGCCGCGCTCGTCGTCGGCTCCGGCATGCTGGCCAACATCGGCCTGCTGCAGGCGCTCTCCGACCGGCACACGCATGTGTTCGCCGACCGGCTGAACCACGCCTCGCTGGTCGACGGCGCCCGGCTCGGCGGCGGCACCGTGCACCGCTACCGCCACCGGGACATGGACGAGCTGGCCGCGCTGCTGGATCGGCACAAGGCGCCGCGGCGCATCCTCGTCTCCGACGGCGTGTTCAGCATGGACGGCGATGCGGCCGGCGTCGCGGCGCTGGCGGCCCTGGCCGAGGCACACGACGCCGTCGCCGTCGTCGACGATGCCCACGGCATCGGCACCACCGGCCCGGGCGGAAAGGGACTGGTGGCCGCCGCCGGGGATTCGGGTCATCCGCGCCTGATTCTCGTGGGCACCTTCGGCAAGGCCTTCGGCGGCTACGGCGCCTTCATCCTCGGCACGCGCGCGCTGATCGACGGCCTGGTGCAGCGCCAGCGCACGCTGATCTACTCGACGGCGCTGCCGCCGGCGCTGCCCGCCGCGATGCTGGCCGCCCTGGACCTGATCCGCGACGGCGGGCTCGTCGCACGCCTGCAGGCCAACATCGCGCTGTTCCGCTCACTGGCAACGGAGCTGCCGCTGATGGATTCGGACACCGCCATCCAGCCGCTGATGGTCGGCGACGATGCGGCGGCGCTGCGGCTGGCGGAACAGTTGGCCGCGGCCGGCTACTTCGTGCCGGCGATCCGCCCGCCGACGGTGCCCGCGGGCACGGCGCGCCTGCGCATCACCCTGTCGGCGGCGCACGACGAGGCGGCGATCGCGGGGCTCGTGGCCGCGCTCCGCGGGGCCCTGGTGTGAGCCTGCCACTGGTGTTCGTGCACGGCTGGGGCCAGTCCCCGCGCATCTGGCAGCACCAGCTGGCGCATTTCTCGAAGCTGACCACGGTGCACGCGCCGGCGCTGCCCGGCCACGGCGGCGCGCCCGACGCCCCGCCCGTTGCCTGGCTCGACACGCTGGCCGGCGCACTGCCCGAGACGCCTTCGGTGCTCGTCGGCTGGTCGCTCGGCGGCATGCTGGCCATCGAACTCGCGGCCACCCATCCCGGGCGCGTGGCCGGCCTGGCCCTGGTGGCCACGAGCCCGAGCTTCAGGAACCGCGCGGACTGGACGCACGGCTGCGACGAGGCGACCTTCCAGGCCTTCGCCGACGGCGTGGCGGCGGACTCTCCGGGGGCGGGTGGGTATTCCCCAAAATTTCTCGGGCGCTTCTTCATGCTGATGCTGCAGGGCGACGGCCTGGCGCGCGCCCGTTATCACGCGCTGGCGCACGAGTTCATCGATCGTGAACGGCCGCCGACGCCCGCCGGGCTGGCCGCCGGCCTGCACCTGCTCGATTCGCTGGACCTGCGCCCGATGCTCGCCGGCATCACGCAGCCGGCCTGGGTGGCGCACGGCGACGCCGATGCCATCATCCCGCCGGCGGCCGGCCGCCATCTGGCCGGGGCCCTGCCGGACGCGGCCTGGCACGGCTTCGAGGGCTGCGGCCATGCGCCGTTCCTGACGCAGCCGGAGAGATTCAATACGGAACTGGAGGCATGGTGGCGGAACATATCGTCCCCCAACGGGTAAGGCGGGCCTTCGGGGCCGCCGCGGCGCGCTACGACGAGTTCGCCGTGCTGCAGCGCGAGATCGGCGATCGCCTGATCGCCCACCTCGACTTCACCAAGATCGCGCCGCGGCGCATCCTCGACATCGGCTGCGGCACCGGCTACTTCACGGGCCTGTTGCGCCGCCGCTTCCCGCGCGCCGACATCGTCGCCGTCGACATCGCCGAGGGCATGGCGCGCACGACCCACGCCCGCGCCGGGCGCCGCTGGCCCTGGCAGGGACGGCGCCACGCCCTGTGCGCCGACGGCTGCCACCTGCCGCTGGCCGACGGGTCGTTCGACCTCGTGTGCTCGAACCTGACGATGCAATGGGTGCCCGAGCCACCGGCGATGCTGCGCGAGATGCGGCGCGTGCTGGCGCCCAAGGGGCTGATGCTGTTCTCGACCTTCGGCCGGCGCACGCTGCAGGAGCTGCGCCAGTCGCTGGCCTCCATCGAGCATGCGCGCGCGGGCCTGGTGCTGCCCTTCCCGGACGTCACGGATCTCGGCAACGCGCTGATGGCCCTGGCCGTCGAGCTGCCGGTCACCGACACCGACCTGTTCACGCTGACCTACCCGGACACCATGGCCCTGGTGCGCGAGCTCAAGGGCATCGGCGCCTCCTCGGCTGCCATCCGCCACCGCCCCGGCGGCCTGTACGGCCGCGCCCTGCTGAAGCGCCTGGCTGCGGCCTACGAGCGGCAGCACCCGATGCCGGACGGGCGCATCCGCGCCACCTTCGAGGCCCTGTACGGCCAGGCCTGGCATGCCGAGCCCGACTTCGGCCACCGCGAGCACGTGATCCCGATCCGCGCCGATGGCTGAGCCCCATACCCTCAACCAGTCCACCGTGTTCGTCACCGCCACCGACACCGGGGCGGGCAAGACGGCGATCACGGCGCTGCTGCTGCGCCGGCTGCTGGCGGCGGGCATCGACGCCTGCGCCCTGAAGCCGGTGGCCAGCGGCCTGGACGCGCACGGCGCCAACGAGGACATCGCGGCGCTGCTGGCGGCCGCCGGCCGGCCCGCCACGGATTCCGGCATCGGGGCCGACGCCGTCAACCTGTACCGCTTCGCGCTGCCGGCCGCCCCGAGCCTGGCCGCCGCGGCCGAAGGGCAGGCGATCGATCCGGCGCGCCTCGCCGCCTGGTGCCGCGAGCGCAGCCGGGGACGGCAGATCTGCCTGATCGAGGGGGTCGGCGGCCTGATGGTGCCGCTGACCGCGGAATTCCTGGTGCGCGACTGGCTGGCGGCGATGCCCGAAGCGGCGATCCTGCTCGTGGTGCCGGCGCGCCTCGGCGCCATCAACCACGCGCTGCTGACGCTGGCGGAGCTGGCGCGCATCGGCCGTGTCCCGCGCTGGCTCGTCATCAGCGATGTCGCCGGCGGCGAGAAAAGAATGACGGAGCAGATCGCCCAGGCGCTGATTCCCCACCTTGCGCCGGCCACCCGCATGCTTATGCTTGATCATCTTGATGCCGCGGACATGGATGGTCCGACGGCGCAGGACTTCGCCGCGGCATGGCTGGACAGCCTGGCCGCGGGGGGTCCGGGGGCGGAGGTGTGCGCGTGAACGTGTTGCTGGTCGACGACGAGACCAATATCCAGAAGATCGTGGCCAGCTTCCTGGAGCGCTACGGCGAGGAACGCAGCCTGACGGTGCACACCAAGACACTGGGCGATGCGGTGCAGGGCCTGTTCGAGGCCACGGCCAACGGCGCCCGCTACGACATGATCGTGCTCGACGTGCGCCTGCCCAAGCTGACCGGCGACGAGATCTACAACAGCCTCAGCCATGTCAGCCCGGAGCTGCTCGACCGGGTGCTGTTCATCACCGGCTACCGCGGCGATCTCGACGCCCGCTTCCCCAGGCGCAAGCTGCGCGTGCTCGAGAAGCCCTTCCTGTATCAGCAGTTCATCGACGAGGTCGAGGCCATCATCGGCGCGGCCTGAGCGCCTCCCCGGCCCCGCCGAGGGCGCCACCGAACGCTCCACCGATCGCCCCACTGAACGCCCCACTGAACGCCAATAGCAGCGCCAGCATCGGCGTGCCGGAACGGATCCGTCCCTCAGCCACCCAGGCCATCGCCTGGGCCCTCGGCACCCATAGCACGCGGATGTCCTCGTGCTCGTGGTCGAGCCCGCCGCCGTCCGCCACCGGCGACGCCTTGTCGACCTCGCCGAGATACAGCGTGATGCGCTCGCTGGATCCGCCCGGCGTCGTGTAGAACTCGCCGAGGCGCTGCATCCGGTCCGGCTCGTAGCCCGCCTCCTCGACGCACTCGCGCCGGGCGCAGGCCTCGGGATCCTCGCCCGCGTCGAGCATGCCGGCCACGATCTCGACCAGCCACGGATCATCGCCGTGCACGGCCGGACCGATGCGGAACTGCGCGATCATCAGCACCTCGTCGCGTCCCTTGTCGTACAGCAGCACCGCCACGGCATCGCCGCGGTCCAGGTGCTCGCGCCGGATGGTCAGGCTGCCGCCCTCGTAGCGATCATGGGCCACGGTGTAGCAGTCGAGCCGGAAGAAGCCGTGATACAGCGGCTCGCGATCGAGAATGCGGAATTGCATGCGCCCCTCCCACCGTGGCGACACGGTCGCCCCGCTCTTCTCCTCGGCCCTTCTCCTTGACGGTGGGGCTGCTACACTTGCCAGATCATGAAGATCCTGGTTGTCGAAGACGAAGAGCGCGTCGCCCACTTTATCCAGAAGGGGCTGCAGGAGGAAGGCCATGCCGTCGACCTGTCCTACGACGGCGAGGACGGCAGCTTCCTGGCCGAGGTCAACGACTACGACCTGATCATCCTCGACCTGATGCTGCCGAAGAAGAACGGCATCGTCGTCTGCCGCGAGATCCGCGGCCGCGGCGTCATCACGCCGGTGCTGATGCTGACGGCGCGCGACAGCGTCGAGGACAAGGTGCGCGGGCTGGACGCCGGCGCCGACGACTACCTGGCCAAGCCCTTCGCCTTCGAGGAGCTCCTGGCGCGCGTGCGCGCGCTGCTGCGCCGGCGCTCGGAGAGCAAGTCGCCGGTGCTGAAGATGGCCGATCTCGAGCTCGATCCGATGAGCCGCCGCGTCAACCGCAGCGGCAAGCCGATCCGCCTGACCACCAAGGAATACGCGCTGCTCGAGTACCTGATGCGCAACCCGAACAAGGTGCTGTCGCGCACGCTGATCGGAGAGCATGTCTGGGACATGAACTTCGACCCCGAGAGCAACGTCATCGACGTCTATGTCAGCCACCTGCGCTCGAAGGTCGACAAGGGCTTCGACCCGCCGCTGATCCACACCCTGCGCGGCCAGGGCTACATCATCAGCGACGAACAGCCTCCGGCCTGAGGGGCCCGACCTGGCCAACCTGAATCCCGCGACCCGCTTCTTGCGGCTGCGCGCGCAGATCCTGAACACGTTCAGGGGCCGGCTCGCCGTGCTCTACATCTCCATCGAGCTGTCGATCCTGATCGTCGCGGCCATGGTGCTGTACCTGGTGCTGTCGCATAAGGTGTCGTCCGCCGTCGACGAGGAGCTGTTGAGCCAGGGCCAGAGCCTGGTCGGCGAGCTCGAGCGCTCCCCGTTCTACTTCTGGTCGCGTTACCTGGACAGCTTCAGCGCCCATTTCAGCGGCTCCGTCGAGCTCGTCGAGGCGCACGGCATGATTTTGTTCAACTCGGACGACACGCTGACCAGCCGCGGCGGCGACGAGATCAGCGAGGTCATGGCCCGCGCCATGCGCCGCGACGGCCCCGCCTTCATCTCCACGCGCTCGCTGCTGCGCAAGGACAACCTGCGCATCATCGCCCTGCCGGTGCACCGCATGCAGGAGCAGGTGGCCATCCTGCTGTTGGCGCGCAACACCAACGACATCCAGGGCTTCTTCAAGCTGCTGTACCTGATCGGCGGCATGCTGGGGCTGATCTCGATGGCGATCAGCGCCTGGGCCGGCTTCGTCATGGCCAAGCGCGCGCTGGCGCCGATCCAGGAGATCACCGTCGCCGCGCGCGCCGTCGCCGCCGGCGACCTGTCGCGGCGGCTCAATGCCGAGGTGCCGGACAAGGAGATCCGCGTGCTGGTGCGCGCCCTGAACAAGATGTTCGGCGACCTGCAGGCCAGCTTCCAGTCGCAGAAGCGCTTCACGGCCGACGCCTCGCACGAGCTGCGCCTGCCGCTGACGATCATGAAGGGCGAGATCGAGGTGGCGCTGCGCCAGCCGCGCCCGGCCGACGAATACGCCGACACGCTGCGCCACCAGCTCGACACCATCGAGCGCATGCAGCGCATCGTCAACGACCTGTTGACGCTGGCCAAGGCCGATGCCGGCACCCTGGAGCTGGCCCAGGAGCCCATCGACCTGTCGCTGATGCTGCAGGAGGCCGGCCAGCATCATCTGGTGCTGTTCGCGCAGAAGAATATCGGGCTGGACATGGACCTGGAGGACGGGCTCGAGGTCATGGGCGATGCCAGCCACCTGGAGCGGGCCATCCTGAACCTGCTGAACAATGCCTGGAAATACGCGCCGGAGGGCTCGACCGTATACATGAGCGCCCATGCCCACGACAACCATGTGCGCATCGGCGTGCGCGACGAGGGGCCGGGCATCGGCGTCGAGCACCAGTCCCTGGTCTTCGACCGCTTCTACCGCGCCGACGACGCCCGTGCCCGCAGCGGCGGCGAGGGCGCCGGCGGTGCCGGCCTCGGTCTGGCCATCTGCAAGCGCATCGTCGAGGCCCACGGCGGCCGCATCTGGGTGGAGAGCCAGCCCGGCCACGGGGCCCAGTTCCTGATCGACCTGCCGCTGAGCGGCCCGGACCCGAACTACTCGCGCCGCCTGCACGCGCTGATGAGCCCGGACGCCTCCGCATAGACAAGGGCGCGGGGATGCCCCGCGCCCTTGTCCACAGGTGCCCCCCGGGGCACGCCTCAGTGCGCGGCGTTCTCCGGCGCCGGGAAGGCCACCCGCCACACATGGAAGCCGCGCGTGGCGTGCCGGACCTGGTGCGCCTCGGCCTCGGGCTTGCCGATCTCCCGCTCGGAATGGAAATACACCGTACCGTCCGGCGCCACGCTCGGCGCCCCGTCGCGGGCCGCATCGCGGGTCAGCTGCGTCAGGTTGCGCCCCTCGCGGTCGACGGCCCAGATGTCCCAGTTTCCCTTGCCGGGATGACGCATGTCGGCGTCGGCCCGGTTCGACGTGAACACGATCCAGCGCCCGTCCGGGCTCCAGGCCGGCTGCACGTCGATGCTGCGCGCGTCGGTCAGCTGCATCAGCGAACCGCCGTCGATGCGCATCAGGAACAGGTGCCGGCTGCGTCCCGCGGCCATCGTGAACGCGATCCACTGCCCGTCCGGCGACAGCGCCGGGTTCGCGCCCTGGGCCAGCACATGCGCGCTGCCGCTGGCCTCCACGCGCACGATGTCGCTGCCCGCACCGGCGAAGGACCAGTTGTCGAAGCCGTCGCTGGCGCCCCTGGCCCCGCTGCGCGCGGCCGGCCTGACACGCACGGCCAGCACCCCGCCGTCGGCCAACAGCTGCGGCTGCGCCAGGTCCGGGGTCAGTTCGGCGACGCGCCGCACCAGTCCCTTGCCGTCGGCGGCGCGCGTCCACAGCCCGGGGCTGCCGGCGCGCAGCGACAGGAAGCTGACGGCCCCGGCACCGTGCCAGCGCACGGAGCCGACGGCCCGGGCATCGTCGGTGACGACGTTGAGCGGGTCACCGTTCTCGGCCAGGCGGCGCGACACCCAGACCTGCTTGCCGCCGTGCACGACCGCCGCCAGCAGGTGCTTGCCGTCGGGCGACACCTCGGGATACATCTCGTTCTCGTCCGGCTCCAGCGTCACCAGCCGGGCCGCATCGGCCGGTGCGGCCGGCTGCGTCCCCGATCGTCCGGCCGCCAGCCAGTCCAGCAGGTTGGCCGCCTGGGCCTGCCCGCTTGCGAATACCGCGAGCATGCAGCCCGCTGCCAGCATCATGCGCATCGTCATGGTCATTGTGCCTCCTGCAACCGGACCTGCCAGATATTCCAGCCCGGAATCTTGCCGCCCTGCGGCCGCTTGGGATCGCGGTTCGAATGGAACAGGATCGTCTGCCCGTCCTGCCAGGCCGGTCCGCCATCGGTGGCATCACCGGCCACGGTGGCCCGCGTCACCACCGAGGTGTTCAGATCGATCACGTACACCGAGGTGCGGCGCACATCGCCCTGGCTGTCGCGGTTCGACACGAAGGCGAGGCGATTGCCGTCCGGGCTCCAGGCCGGCTCGAAGTCGCCGAAGGACGAGCTGGTCACCTGCGTCAGGCCGCCGCCGTCGACCTGCTGCATCCAGATGTCGAAATTGCCGTCGTTCTCGCGCACGAAGGCGATGCGGCTGCCGTCCGGGGACACGGCGCCGTCGAAGGCGTTCGGGATCATGGTCAGCTCGCCGTGCCTGCGGTCGAACACGAACAGCACCGGCGGCGGGAACTTGTTGGCGTTGCCCGCCTTGGTCGCCCGATAGACCAGCTTGTTGGCGCGCACCGCCTCGCCGCTGTACATGCGCCAGGCCTGGCCGATCAGCTCCGGATCCAGCGACGCGTTATCGAAGTCGGTCAACAGCCGCGCACGCCGCGTGTTCTCGAGCATGGTGTCGAAGCACCAGATGCGGCCGGCGGCGTCGGACGACAGGTGCTCGGGCACCACGCCGCCGCCGTGCGTGCCGACGTTGGCGATGGCCACGTGCCCGTCGCCCTGGGGCATCTTCAGCCAGGCACTGACCGGCCCCATGCGGTTGCTGACGTAGCCGATGCCGCCGTCGGTGACGGCCACGCCGAAGCGGATGGCCTCGCCGGCGAACTCGGGACGGATGGCGCGGTTGACCGTGCCCGGCGCCAGCACCGTGGCCCGCACGACGGCGTAACGCCCGGACCGGCGCTGGCTGTAGACCAGGAAATCGCCGGCCACCGACGGGTATACAGACTCGACATGGGGATCGACGACGACCGCCGCGATCGGGAACGGGGCGGGCCTGGTGCCGCG
>CAZBLR010000047.1:0-9839 GCA_964492895.1 uncultured Zetaproteobacteria bacterium
TCGGCGTCTCGATGATCGAGCCGTCCGGCTTGGCCATCAGGCCGCGCATGCCGGCCAGCTGGCGGATCTGCTGCGCCGAACCACGGGCACCGGAATCGGCCATCATGTACACCGGGTTGAAGGTCTTCGTCGTTTCCTTCTCGCCGGTGGCCGAGACGACCTCCTCGGTGGCCAGGTTGTTCATCATGGCCCGGGCCACACGCTCGGTGGTGTTGGTCCACAAATCGACGACCTTGTTGTAGCGCTCGCCGGCGGTGATCAGGCCGTCCGCGTACTGACGCTGGACCTCCTTGACCTCCTCCTCGGCCTTGTGCACCAGGGCCTCCTTCTCGGCCGGCACCACGACGTCGGCCAGCGCGAACGACGAGCCGGACAGCGTGGCGTAGGTGTAGCCGAGGATCTTGATGCGGTCGGCGAACAGCACCGTGGCCTTGTTGCCGGCCTCGCGGTAGCAGCGCTCGATCAGGGCACCGAGGTCCTTCTTGGTCAGCTCGCGGTTGATGGCCTCGAACGGCAGGGCCTCGGGCAGCACCGTGGACAGGATGGCGCGGCCGACGGTGGTGGCCACGCGCTCGCCGCGGATGCGGCAGCTGATGCGCGAATGCAGATGCACGGCACCGGCATCCAGCGCCCGCACGACCTCGTCCGGCGAGGAGAAGTGCATGCCCTCGCCCGGCTCGAACGGCTTCTCGCGCGTCAGGTAGTACAGGCCCAGGATCATGTCCTGCGTCGGCACGATGACCGGCCGTCCGGTGGCCGGCGACAGGATGTTGTTGGTCGCCAGCATCAGGGCGCGGGCCTCGGTCTGCGCCTCGACGGACAGCGGCACGTGCACGGCCATCTGGTCGCCGTCGAAGTCGGCGTTGAACGCGGTACAGACCAGCGGGTGCAACTGGATGGCCTTGCCCTCGATCAGCACCGGCTCGAAGGCCTGGATGCCCAGGCGGTGCAGCGTCGGCGCGCGGTTCAGCATCACCGGATGCTCATAGATGACCTCGGCCAGGATGTCCCAGACCTCGGGGATGCCCTGCTCGACGAGCTTCTTGGCGCCCTTGATCGTGGTGGCTAGGCCGCGCATCTCCAGCTTGTGGTAGATGAAGGGCTTGAACAGCTCCAGGGCCATGGTCTTGGGCAGGCCGCACTGGTGCAGCTTCAGCTCGGGACCGACGACGATGACCGAACGGCCGGAATAGTCGACGCGCTTGCCCAGGAGATTCTGGCGGAAGCGGCCCTGCTTGCCCTTGATGACGTCGGACAGCGACTTCAGCGGCCGGCGGTTGTTGCCGGTGATCGGCTTGCTGCGGCGCTCGTTGTCGAACAGCGCGTCGACCGCCTCCTGCAGCATGCGCTTCTCGTTGCGGGTGATGATCTCCGGCGCATTCAGCTCCAGCAGGCGGCGCAGGCGGTTGTTGCGGTTGATCACCCGGCGGTACAGGTCGTTCAGGTCCGAGGTCGCGAAGCGGCCGCCGTCCAGCGGCACCAGCGGCCTGAGCTCCGGCGGCAGCACCGGGATGACCTCGAGCACCATCCATTCCGGACGGTTGCCCGAGCCGATCATGTCCTCGACGGTGGACAGGCGCTTGGTCAGCTTGGTCAGCTTGGTCACGGCGTTGGTGGCCGCGATCTGCGCGCGCAGGCTGCGGCTCTCCTCCTCCAGGTCGATGCCGCGCAGCATCTCGCGCAGCGCCTCGGCACCCATGCCGCAGCGGAACTCCTCGCCGTACTCCTCGAAGGCCTCGATGTACTCCTCCTCGGACATGATCTGGTGCTGCTCGAGGCTGGTCAGGCCCGGATCGAGCACGACATAGGACTCGAAGTACAGGATGCGCTCCAGATCCTTCAGCGACTTGTCGACCAGCAGGCCGATGCGGGAAGGCAGGCTCTTCAGGAACCAGATGTGCGCCACCGGAGCGGCCAGCTCGATGTGGCCCATGCGCTCGCGGCGGACCTTCGACTGGATCACCTCGACGTTGCACTTCTCGCAGACCACGCCGCGGTGCTTCAGGCGCTTGTACTTGCCGCACAGGCACTCGTAGTCCTTGATCGGGCCGAAGATCTTGGCGCAGAACAGGCCGTCGCGCTCCGGCTTGAAGGTCCGGTAGTTGATGGTCTCCGGCTTCTTGACCTCGCCGTAGGACCAGGAACGGATCTTCTCCGGGCTGGCCAGGCCGATGCGCAGGCCATCGAAGTCCTCGATGCTGCTCGGCTTTTGGAACATCTTCAGAAGTTCTTGCATAGCTGTCTCCTCAGTTCCCGGCCGGCTTCTTGATCATGTCGATGTCAATCGCCAGCGCATTCAGTTCCTTCACCATCACATTGAACGACTCGGGGATGCCTGCATTGAATTGCATGTCCCCGCGCACGATGGACTCGTACATCTTGGTGCGACCCTGCACGTCGTCGGACTTCACGGTCAGCATCTCCTGCAGCGTGTAGGCGGCGCCGTAGGCCTCGAGCGCCCACACCTCCATCTCGCCGAAGCGCTGGCCGCCGAACTGCGCCTTGCCGCCCAGCGGCTGCTGGGTGACCAGGGAGTACGGGCCGGTCGAACGGGCGTGGATCTTCTCGTCGACCAGATGGTGCAGCTTCATGATGTACATGTGGCCGATGGTCACCGGCCGGTCGAACGGCTCGCCGGTGCGGCCGTCGTACAGCGTCGTCTGCCCGGTTTCGGGCAGATCGGCCAGGGCGAACATACGATGCATGTCCGCCTCGTTGGCGCCGTCGAACACCGGGGTGGCGATGGGCACGCCGCGGCTCAGGTTGCCGGCCAGCTCCAGCACGCCGGCCTCGTCGAGGCCCTTGACGGCCTTGGTTGCCTGCTGGTCCTCCTCGTAGACGTCGAGCAGCAGCTTCCTGACCTCGGCGGCCTTGGTCTTGGCCCTGAGCATGGCGTCGATCTTGCGGCCCAGCTCGCTGGCGGCCCAGCCCATGTGCACCTCGAAGATCTGGCCGATGTTCATACGCGACGGCACGCCCAGCGGATTCAGGCAGATGTCGACCGGCGTCCCGTCGGCGGCGAACGGCATGTCCTCCTCCGGCACGATCACCGAGATCACGCCCTTGTTGCCGTGGCGGCCGGCCATCTTGTCGCCCGGCTGCAGCTTGCGCTTCACCGCCACGAACACCTTGACCACCTTCAGCATGCCGGGCTTCAGCTCGGAGCCCTCGCGCACCTTGGCCACCTTCTCCTCGAAGCGGGACTCCAGGCGCGCACGCTCCTTGTCCATGCCCTCGAGGATGCCGCCCACGCGGGCGTTGATCGCATCGTCCTGCACCGAGACCGAGGTCAGGTCGCGCAGCGTCAGCTCGGCCAGGTGTGCGGTCTCGATGACGTCGCCCTTCTTCAGTCCCTTGCACTTGGCGGCCTTCTGGCCGGCGAGCAGCCCGTGCAGGCGGCCGACGACGTTGGCCTCCAGGATGCGGCGCTCCTCCTCCTTGTCGGCGTAGAGCTGCTCGATCTCCTGCTCCTCGATGGCATGCGCACGCGCATCCTTCTCGTCGCCGCGGCGGGTGAAGATCTGCACGTCGACGACGACACCCTCCTCGCCCGGCTTGACGCGCATCGAGGTGTCGCGCACGTCGGACGCCTTCTCGCCGAAGATGGCGCGCAGCAGCTTCTCCTCCGGAGACAGCTGGGTCTCGCCCTTCGGCGTGATCTTGCCGACCAGGATGTCGCCCGGGCCGACCTCGGCGCCGATGCGCGCGATGCCGGACTCGTCGAGATGGCGCATGGCCTCCTCGCCGACGTTCGGGATGTCGCGCGTGATCTCCTCGTCACCGAGCTTGGTCTGGCGCGCCACGCACTCGAACTCCTCGATGTGGATCGAGGTGTAGACGTCCTCGCGCACCAGCTTCTCGGAGATGACGATGGCGTCCTCGAAGTTGTAGCCGCGCCACGGCATCAGGGCCACCAGCACGTTGCGGCCCAGCGCCAGCTCGCCCATGTCGGTGGACGGGCCGTCGGCGATGATGTCGCCCATGTGCACGTCCTCGCCGACCTTGACCAGCGGCCGCTGGTTGAAGCAGGTGTTCTGGTTGGATCGGCGGTACTTGAACAGGCGGTAGATATCCACGCCCGGCTCGCCCTCGACCTGCTCGTCCTCGTTGACGCGCACCACGATGCGGCTGCCGTCGACGCGCTCGATGACGCCGCCGCGGCGGGCCACCATGGTCACGCCGGAATCGCGGGCGACCTCGCCCTCCATGCCGGTGCCGACCAGCGGCTTCTCCGAGCGGATCAGCGGCACGGCCTGGCGCTGCATGTTCGAGCCCATCAACGCGCGGTTGGCGTCGTCGTGCTCCAGGAACGGGATCAGGCCGGCGGACACCGACACCAGCTGCGACGGGGAGACGTCCATGAAGTCGATGTCCCCGGGCGCGGCCATCACGAACTCGCCGCTCTGGCGGCACTGCACCAGGTCGGCGGTGAAGCGGCCCTTGTCGTCCACGGTGGCATTGGCCTGGGCGATCACGTGCCGGTGCTCGTCGATGGCCGACAGGTACTCGACCTCGTTGGTGACATGGCCGTCGGCGACCTTGCGGTACGGCGTTTCGATGAAGCCGAACTCGTTGACCTTGGCATAGCAGGACAGCGAGTTGATCAGGCCGATGTTCGGACCTTCCGGCGTCTCGATCGGGCACAGGCGGCCGTAGTGCGTCGGATGCACGTCACGCACCTCGAAGCCGGCGCGCTCGCGCGACAGGCCGCCGGGGCCGAGGGCCGACAGGCGGCGCTTGTGCGTGACCTCGGACAGCGGGTTGGTCTGGTCCATGAACTGCGACAGCTGCGAAGAGCCGAAGAACTCCTTGACCGCGGCGATCAGCGGCTTGGCGTTGACCAGGTCGGACGGCATCATCTCGGACAGCTCACCGGAGCTCAGGCGCTCGCGGATGGCGCGCTCCATGCGCACCAGGCCGAGGCGGATCTGGTTCTCCAGCAGCTCGCCGACCGAGCGCAGGCGGCGGTTGCCCAGGTGGTCGATGTCGTCGACCTCGCCGAGGCCGTCGCGCATCTGGATCAGCATGTCCAGCGCCAGCAGGATGTCCTCGACGCGCAGCGTGCCCTGCTCCAGCGGCACCTCGTCGAAGCTGATGCCCAGCCGGCTGTTCAGCTTCATGCGGCCGACGCGCGACAGGTCGTAGCGGGAGGCGTCGAAGAACAGCGAATCGAACAGCGCCTTGGCGGTCTCCACCGTCGGCGGCTCGCCCGGGCGCATCATGCGGTAGATCTCGACCTGTGCCTCCTCCTTGCTCTGCACCGTATCCAGACGCAGCGTGTCCGCCAGCCACGGGCCGCGGCGGAACGGGTCGATGAACAGGCAGTCGAACTGCTTGATGCCGGCGCCCTGCATCGCCGCCAGCGTCTCCTCGGTGAGCTCGACGTTGTGGTCGACCAGGATCTCGCCGCCCTCGATGACGATGGGCTCGGCCGTGACCTCGCCGAGCACGGTCTCCTGGGGCACGTCGATCCACTCGACCTTGGCCTCGGTCAGGCGCTTGACGGCCACCGGCGTGAACTTCTTGCCCTCGGCCACGACGCGCTTGCCGTCGACCTTGATCGTGGTCACGGCGCGGCTGCCGAGGAACTGCTCGGGATTGAACTTGACCTGCAGCCCGTCCTTGGCGAAGCGATAGGTGCGGCGCTCGTAGAAGCGGTCCAGGATGCCCTGCTCGTTCTGGCCCAGGGCCTTGAGCAGGATGCCGACCGGCATCTTGCGGCGCAGGTCGATGCGGAAATTGATCTTGTCCTTGATGTCGAACTCGAAATCCAGCCACGAGCCGCGGTACGGGATCAGGCGGGCATTGAACAGGTACTTGCCCGAGGCATGCGACTTGCCGCTGTCGTGGTCGAAGAACACGCCCGGGGAGCGGTGCATCTGCGACACGATGGCGCGCTCGGTGCCGGTGATGATGAACGAGCCGTGCTCGGTCATCAGCGGGATCTCGCCCATGTACACGGACTGGTCGCGTACCTCGCGCACCTTGCGCTTGGCGGACTTGTCGCCCTCGTTGTCATAGATGGTCAGGCGCAGCTTGACCTTGACCGGCAGCGCGTAGGTCAGGCCGCGCTTGCGACATTCGTCCAGGTCGTAGCGGGGCGGGCTGTACTCCAGCGACTCGAAGCTCAGCTCCGCATTGCCGCTGTAATCCTTGATCGGAAACACGCCGCGGAACACATCCGCCAGGTGCGAGCCGTTGGTGTCGGTCTTGCCGCCGCCAACGCCGACGAAATCGCGGTAGGATTCCGTCTGCAACTGCAGCAGGTTCGGCATCGAGATGACCGAATGGATGCTGCCGAAATTCTTGCGGATGCGCTTGACTGTTGCTTGCTTAGCCATGTGTTAGACCCCGGACCTATGAATTCATGAGATGCGAAAAGGCCAAACCCCGGCGGCCGTGGCCGCCGGGGGTTGACCCCTTGGTTACCGTTGCTGATGCAACAAAGCCTGGCTTGCGCCCGCTTACTTCAGAGCGACCTTCGCGCCGGCCTCTTCCAGCTTCTTCTTCAGCTCCTCGGCCTCGTCCTTGGGCGCGCCTTCCTTGACCGGCTTCGGGGCACCCTCGACCAGGTCCTTGGCTTCCTTCAGACCCAGGCCGGTGATCTCGCGGACCGCCTTGATGACCTTGATCTTCTCGGCACCGGCCTCTTCCAGCACCACGTCGAACTCGGTCTTCTCCTCGGCAGCGGCAGCGCCGGCACCGCCGGCGGCCGGAGCGGCGGCCACGGCCACCGGAGCGGCAGCGGACACGCCGAACTTGTCTTCCATCGCGGACACGAGCTCGGACAGCTCCAGCACGGTCATGTTGCCGATCGCCTCGATCAGCTCGTCTTTCGTCAACGTCTTAGCCATGATACATACTCCTCTTGCTTGTATTGGTACGGCCGATCAGGCGGCCTGTTTCTGATCGCGGATGGCAGCCAGCGTACGCACGAACGAGGCCGGAACCTCGGACAGCGTGCGTACGAATGCACCGAGCGGTGCCTGCATGGTGCCCAGAATCTGGGCCAGCAGAACCTCGCGCGGCGGCAGGCTGGCAAGCGCTTTGATACCTTGCGGATCGATGAATTTGCCTTCGAGCAGGCCACCCTTCACCTCGAACTTCTCGTGTTCCTTGGCGAATTCGGAGATGGCCTTGGCCATTCCGACCGGGTCGCTGCCGTAAGCAATGGCGACCGGACCGGTGAACAGATCCTCCGCAGCCTTGAACTCCGTACCCTCGGCGGCACGGCGCGCCAGCGTGTTCTTCACAACCTGAAGCGACACATTATGCTGGCGAAGGCGGCGGCGAAGATCGCCCATCTCGGCAACGGTCAACCCGCGATAGTGCGTGACCACGCCCGCGCTGGCCTGCAGCCAGGCGGAATGGAGGTCATCGACAACGCGTTGCTTGTCTTCCCGTTTCACTTCTACCCCCTTGCAAAATCCGACCCGCGCAAGCAGAGACTTACCCCATCTATGCAGGATGACCCGGGGGTCGATTAAGCCGGCGAACCGGCTCCTGCAGTCTTGGACGGATCGTTCATTAGCGGATCGGCTGTCGCCAGCCGGCCCGCTATCCTTTACAGCCTTACGACAGCGACGACACGTCGACCCGGACGCCGGCGCCCATGGTCGAGGAAATGGTCATCTGCTGCATGTAGCGGCCCTTGGCCGCCGCAGGCTTCATACGGTTCAGTTCGGCGATCAGCATCTGCACGTTCTCGACGAGCTTGCCGCCGTCGAAGGAACGCTTGCCGACCGGGGCGTGCACGACGCCGCCCTTGTCCACGCGCACCTCGATCATGCCCGACTTGATCGCGGCCACGGCCTTGCCGACGTCCATGGTCACGGTGCCGAGCTTCGGGTTCGGCATCAGGCCGCGCGGACCCAGCACGCGGCCGAGCTTGCCGATCTGGCCCATCATGTCCGGCGTGGCCACGACGCGGTCGAAGTCCATGAATCCGCCCATGACCTTCTCCACCAGGTCCTCGGCGCCGACGATGTCCGCGCCCGCCTTGGTGGCCTCCTCGGCCTTCGGTCCCTTGGCGAACACGGCCACGCGCACCGTCTTGCCGGTGCCGTGCGGCAGCGCGATGGAGCCGCGCACCATCTGGTCGGCGTGACGCGGATCGACACCCAGCTTGATGGCGATATCGACGGACTCGTCGAACTTGGCCTTCGGCTGCGCCAGCACGGCCTCGACCGCATCCTCGACGGTGACCGGATTCTGCGGCAGGGCGGAGCGCGCCTCTTTCATGCGTTTGGAAAGCTTAGCCATCGTATCCCCCTTAACCTTCGACCACTTCGAGGCCCATGGACTTCGCCGTGCCCTCGACGATGCGCATCGCGGCATCGACGTCGTAGCAATTCAGGTCGCGCAGCTTGGTCTCGGCGATCTCGCGCACCTGGGCCTTGCTGACCTTGCCGACCTTGTCCTTGTTCGGGGTCGCACTGCCCTTCTGGATCTTGGCGGCCTTCAACAGCAGCGCCGATGCGGGCGGCGTCTTGATGATGAAGTCGAACGACTTGTCCTGGTACACCGTGATCACCACCGGCAACGGCATGCCGGCCTCGATCTCCTGCGTACGGGCGTTGAACGCCTTGCAGAACTCCATGATGTTGACGCCGGCCTGACCGAGTGCCGGGCCGACCGGGGGAGCAGGGTTGGCCTTGCCGGCCGGCACCTGCAGCTTGACGTATTTGCTGATCTTCTTAGCCATGTGTCCTTCCTTTAACCCTTCTCGACCTGGACATAGTCGAGTTCCACGGGTGTCGGCCGGCCGAAGATGCTGACGCTGACCTTCAGCTTGGCCTTTTCTGCATGCACTTCCTCAACGACGCCGTTGAAGGAGGCAAATGGTCCGTCGACGACGCGCACGGCATCGCCGATCTCAAACATGATCTTGGGCTTCGGACGCTCGATGCCCTCCTCGATCTGGCGGCGCAGCGCGTCAACCTCGCGCGCCGGCATCGGCCGCGGCTTGCCGCCGGCGCCCAGAAAGCCGCTGACCTGGCGGGTGTCCTTGACGACGTGCCAGGTGCGATCGTCCATGTCCATCTCGACCAGGATGTATCCCGGGAAGAACTTGCGCTGGCTGGTGACCTTCTGGCCGGCCTTCAGCTCCACCACCTCTTCCCGCGGCACCAGGATCTCGCCGAACTGCTCGGCCAGACCGGCGCGCTGGGCATTCTCGAGGATCATCGACTTGACCTTGTCCTCGCTGCCCGAAAACACCTGGACCACGTACCAATGCATCGCCATTATGAAATCACCTTCTGCACCACCACGCCGAGCGCCGTATCGACGATCCACAGGAAAATCGAGACCACCACCACCATGATCACGACCATCAGGGTCGCCTGGATGGTCTCCTTGCGGTCCGGCCACACGACCTTCTTGGTCTCGACCTGCACTTCCCGCATGAATCTCTGGATATCTGCCAACCGGCTCATTGCTTCATTCCTCTCGCCCGTTGCGGCGCCTGATCGATCTCCTCTTGAGTGGCAGGCCAGGAGGGACTCGAACCCCCAACCCCCGGTTTTGGAGACCGGTGCTCTACCAATTGAGCTACTGGCCTATCTTAAACCTTCGTTTCCTTGTGCTCGGTATGCTTCTTGCAAAAACGGCAGTACTTGCGCAGCACGAGCTTCTCGGTCGACGTCCGCTTGTTCTTGTCCGTCGTATAGTTGCGACGCTTGCACTCACCGCAAGCCAGAGCCAACAAATCGCGCATATCCCATTCTCCAGTGGCGCAAAAGCGGCGGCAGTCGTACTGCCGCCGCCCTGCAGGCCGTTTCTATTACTTAACGATTTCGGTGACGACGCCGGCGCCGACGGTACGGCCGCCCTCGCGG
>CAZBLR010000048.1:0-9551 GCA_964492895.1 uncultured Zetaproteobacteria bacterium
CAACGTGCTGCTCAAGGACGCCAAGTCCTACCCCTACATCCTGCTCACCGACGAGACCTATCCCCGCTTCCGCCTGTACCGCGGCCACCGCTCGCTGCCCGGCGAATACTTCGGCCCCTTCCCGGATGCCGGGGCCGTGCACCACATCCTGCACCTGATGCAGCGGATCTTCCGCATTCGCGACTGCGAGGATGCCGTGTTCCAGAACCGCTCCCGACCGTGCATGCAGTACCAGATCGGCCGTTGCTCGGCCCCGTGCTGCCATGTCGTCACCGATGCCGATTACGCGGCGCAGGTGGCCGAGGCCCGGGCCTTCCTGAAGGGTCAGGACCAGCGCCTGATCCGCCAATGGGAGACGCAGATGCAGGAAGCGGCGGCCCGCCACGCCTTCGAACGCGCCGCCCAGCTCAGGGACCGCATCCGCGCCCTGCGCAGCATCCTGGCCGGCAGCGATGCGTCCGAGTTGCCCGCGGAGGCCGATGCGCTGGCCATCGCCCGCCATCCGGGCGGCGTGGCGGTCAGCGTCGGCGTGCGCCGCGCCGGACGCAACCTCGGTACGCATACCGTGCGCGTCGACCAGGCGAGCGATGCCGGGGCCCTGGAGATCCTGCAATCGCTGTGCATCGAGCGCTACCGGCAGGAGACGCCGCCGGCGGAGCTGCTGGTCCAGGGCGAGGCGGCGGATGGCGAGGAGCTGCAGCGCCTGCTGCGGCTGTTGCACCCGAAGGGCCGGTGCACGGTACGCTCGCCCAGGCGCGGGGCCCGCGCCGACTGGCTGAGGCAGGTGGCGCATGCCGGCGAGCAGTCACTGGCCAGCCGTGCCGCCACCGGCCAGCAGGCGGCCTTCGAGGCGCTGGCGGAACTGCTCGGCCTGGATGCGCTGCCGCAATCGATCGCCGCCGTCGACAACGCCCACCTGGGCGGCAAGCAGATGGTGGCGGCCATCGTCTATGCCGATCACAACGGCCCGGACAAGGCCCATTACCGGCGCTACAAGCTCGACGACGTGCCGGCCGGCGACGACTACGCCGCCATGGCCGCGGTGCTGGCACGCTTCTTCCGCGCCATCAATGAGGAGGCCCTGCCCGAGCCCGACCTGATGTTCATCGACGGCGGCAAGGGACAGCTGGCCGTCGCGACACGGGCGGCGGCCGATGCCGGCCTGTCGGCGATGAAACTCGTCGGCGTCGCCAAGGGAGCCGGGCGCAAGCTCGGCAACGAGACCCTGTGGCCGTCGTGGCGGACCGATTCGCTGCGGCCCGGCATCCATTCCCCGGCCATGCTGCTGATCGCCCGCGTGCGCGACGAGGCCCACCGCTTCGCCGGGCAGTACATGCGCAAGCGCAAGCAGGCCAGCATGTTCACCTCGGCCCTGGACACCATCCCCGGCATCGGGCCGGCCAAACGGGTGGCGCTGCTCAGGCATTTCGGCGGCATCGAGGGCGTCAAGGGCGCCTCCCGCGATCACCTGGCCGAGGTGCCGGGCATCTCGGCCAATCTCGCCGAGCGCATCTTCAAGAGCCTGCACCGGTGAAGGGTCCGCCCGCAGCTTAACCATCCAATTCATGCGGGCTTGGCCCCATTGACAGCCCCGGACAAAGCCCGCAGATTCGCCAGCTGACCGATCGGTCGGTTGGGAAAGGGGTCGAGCGAATGGGCGAAGCGGCGATCGAACTCGCAGGCAGGGAAAGGCTTCTCGCCTCGGCGCAACGGCTGTTCGCCGAGCGCGGCTACGCCTCCGTGTCGATCCAGCAGATCGCGCTGGCCGCCGGCCTGTCCAAGGCCACCGTCTTCCATCACTTCCCCACCAAGGAATCGCTGTACCTCGAGGTCGTCCGCACCGCCTGCCTGGATACCCAGGACCTGCTGCACGAGGCCAGGAACAGCGGCAACCCGCTGGACGGCCTGCGCGCTTTCGCGGCGGCACACCTGGCACACATCTTCGAACATGACGCGCTGACCCGACTGGTCAGCCGCGAGCTGATCACCGGTGATCAGGAACAGAGCCGCGCCATGGCCGAGCAGGTGTTCGGCGAACATTTCTCGCGCCTGGTGACGCTGATCCGCGCCTGCCAGGACTCCGGCGACATCCGCGCCGACATCAAGCCGGCGGAGGCCGCGATCGCCATCGTCGGCATGAACCTGCACCTGTTCCAGAGCTGGCCGGTCATCCGCCACCTGCCCGGCGCCGGCATCACCGATGTCGCGCAAACCGGCCGCCACCTGTTCGACATGCTGATCGAGGGCATGCGCCCGCCCAGGGCGCAGCCATGAGGCGCTGGATCGCCGCGATGGCGTTGCTGGCCCTGTATCCGGCCGTGGCACGGGGCGCGGACATGCTGAACCTGCCGGATGCCATCAGCATGGCCATCGACCATGCACCTTCCTACGCGGCGGCGGCGGCCGGTCGCGATGCGGCCCAGGAGCAGCGCACCATCGGCCGCGCCTGGCTGCTGCCGTACGTGCATGCGACCGGCGGCTACGCCTATTACCGGCAGAAATACGGCTACTCGAATCCGAACGCCTTCCTGCAGGACTCGCAGGCCAACTTCAACCGCACCCAGGGCGAGCTGACGGTGTCGCAGCCGCTGTTCGACCTGTCCCGCCTGGCCGACTACCGACAGGGCAAGCTCGCCGCCCAGGCCGGCGACATCCGCTTCGACGTCTCGCTGCAGCAGCTGCTGCTCGGCGTCAGCCAGGCCTACGTGCGCGTGGTCGTGGCCCGCAGCGCCGACCAGGCCGCCCGGGCGCAGGAACAGGCCATGGACAAGCTGGCGGAGCAGGCCACGGCCGCCTTCAAGGCCGGCACCAAGAACATCAACGACTCCCTGGAAGCGGAAAGCCGCCTGGACCTGGCGCGGGCGGCGCGCATCCAGGCCGACAACGACGTGGCCCAGGCCGAGGCGGCATTGACGTCGCTGATCGGCCCGCATACGCCGAACATGGCCGTGTTCTCCACCTCAGCCGCCACCCCGCTGCCCCAGCCGGACGACGTGGCGCACTGGCAGTCGCTGGCCGCAAAGGATTCCCCGTACGTGCGCCTGGCCGCCAACGAGGCGGGTCAGGCGCATGCCAAGGTCACGGGAGCCATCGGCACGGCCGCGCCGTCGCTGAGCCTGGTCGGTGCCGTCGGCTACGACAAGGCCACGGGCAGCGCCTTCCACACCGGCACCACCACCCGCACCGAGCGCATCGGCGTGGAGCTGAGCGTGCCGCTGTACGCCGGCGGCGGCACCTGGGCCCAGCTGCGCCTGGACGAGAAGCTGGCCAGCAAGGCCGAGCTGGACCTGGAGGAAGCGAAACGCCAGGCCCGCCTGGACGCGCAGGCCGCATTCCTGGCCGTCCACGCCGCCCAGGCGCAGGTCACGGCCCTGAGCCAGGCCGAACGTTCGGCACGCAAGGCCCGGCAGGCGGCGGTGCTCGGCTATCAGGTGGGCCTGCGCGATATCGTCGAGCGCCTGGACGCCGAGGAGCGGCTGTACTCGGCCGTGCATGAACTGACCCAGGCCCGCGGTGATTACCTGATGGCCCGGCTGCGCCTGGCCTCGTCGGTCGGCCGCCTGGATCAGGCGATGATCCGCAAGACGGCGGCCAACCTGCTGACCGCGCCGATGACGGATGCCGGCGACCAGTCCGGCATGCGGATGGCGCCATGAACGGCATCGCTTTTTCGTCCGTCCCGAGGGAGGCCTCATCGTGAACCTGTCCAAGCGTCTACGCACCTCGATCGCGGCGACCGGCTTGGCGCTGCTGCTTGCCGGTTGTGCCGTCGGCCCCGACTTCCAGCGGCCGCCCGCCCCGGACGTGCAGGGCTACACCGCGAAGCCGCTGCCGGCGAAGACCGCCGCGGCCGACGTGCCGGGCGGCCAGGCGCAGGCCTTCAAACCGGGTGCGGACATTCCGGCCCAGTGGTGGACCCTGTTCCATTCCAAGACGCTGAACGCGCTGATCGAACGGGCCCTGAAGGCCAATCCCGACCTGCAGGCGGCCCAGGCCTCGCTGCGCCAGGCCCGGGAAAACGTCTATGCCGGGGAAGGCACGCTGATGCCGAGCATCGACGCCAAGGGCTCGGTCACCCGGCAGAAGACCACGGGCTCCCAGTACGGCCGCCCGGGCTCCGCCGGCTCGCTGTACACGCTGTACAACGCGTCGGTCGACGTCTCCTACGGCATCGACCTGTTCGGCTACGACCGGCGGCTGCTCGAATCCCTGGAATCGCAGGCCGATGTCCAGCGCTTCCAGCTCGAGGCGGCCTACCTGACCCTGACCTCGAACGTGGTGACCACGGCGGTGCAGGAGGCCTCGCTGCGTGCCCAGATCGCGGCCACCGAAGAAATCATCGCCTCCGAGCAGCGGCAGCAGGACATCCTGCAGCAGCAGTACGACGCCGGCGCCGTGTCCCTGAACGATGTGCTGGCGCAGCGGACCACGGTGGCCCAGTCCCAGGCGACCCTGCCGCCGTTGCAGAAACAGCTCGCGTCCGTGCAGAACCAGTTGGCGGCGCTGGCCGGCAACTTCCCCGGCCAGGGCCACGGCGAGGCCTTTGATCTGTCGGGGTTGCAGCTGCCCGCCGAACTGCCGGTCAGCCTGCCGTCGAAGCTGGTGGCGCAACGCCCGGACATCCGCGCCGCCGAGGCCCAGCTGCATGATGCCAGCGCCAAGGTCGGCGTGGCCACCGCGGCCATGCTGCCCGAGCTGACGCTGAGCGGCAGCTACGGCACGGTCGGCACCCGCGCCGCCGACCTGTTCACCCCGGGCTCCGAGATATGGAATCTGGGTGCCGGGCTGCTGCAGCCGATTTTCCGCGGCGGCACCCTGCTGCATCAGCGCCGTGCCGCCGTCGCCGGCTACGACAAGGCCGCGGCCCAGTACCGCTCGGCGGTGCTGAACGCCTTCCGCGACGTCGCCGATACGCTGCGCGCCCTGGAATCCGATGCCGACGCCCTGGCGGCGCAGACCCGGGCCGAGCAGGCCGCCGCCGACAGCCTGGATCTGGCCAAGGAGCAGTTCAAGGTCGGGGCCATCAGCTACCTGGCGTTGCTCAATGCGCAGAAGGCCTATGAGCAGGCACGCATCGGTCTCGTGCAGGCCCAGGCCACGCGCTACGCGGATACCGCAGCCCTGTTCCAGTCATTGGGTGGCGGCTGGTGGAACCGCAACGACGACGCCGGCACAGGCGTCCAGAACACCGCGGACAGCGACTAGGCCGGTGTCCGCCATGCATTTTCAACAACGGAGAGCACATCCATGACAAAACGAATGATCATCATGCTCGTACTGGTGGGCGTGGTATTCGGCGGCATCTTCGGGTTCGAGGCCTTCAAGAGCCACATGATGCACAAATACATGAGCAAGATGGGCCACCAGGTGCAGACGGTTTCCACCGTCGTCGCCAGCAAGCAGCCCTGGCAGCCGACCATCGAGGCCGTGGGCAGCCTTGCCGCCGTGCGCGGCGCCGACCTGAGCAACGAGTTGCCCGGCATCGTCTCGGACATCCGCTTCAAGGAGGGCGAGGACGTCAAGGCCGGCACCGTGCTGCTGAAGCTGAACGCCGATGACGACATCGCCAAACTGCACGCGCTGCAGGCCACGGCGGATCTGGCCGCCACGACCTACAAGCGCGACAAGGAGCAGTTCGGGGTCAAGGCCATCAGCCAGCAGACCCTGGATGCCGCCGAAGCCAGCCTGAAGCAAGCCAGGGCCAATGTGGCCGAACAGCAGGCGCTGGTGGACAAGAAGGTCATCCGCGCCCCCTTCTCCGGCCGCCTGGGTGTGCGCGAGGTGAATCTCGGCCAGTACCTCAAAGCGGGAACCCCGATGGTCACGCTGCAGTCACTCGATCCGATTTTCGCCGATTTTTATGTGCCGCAGCAATCGCTGGGCAAACTGAAGGTCGGGCAGAAGGTCATGGTCAGAACCGATGCCTGGCCCGGCCAGGAATTCTCCGGCGTCATCGCCGTCATCGATCCCAAGGTCGACCCGAACACCCGCAACGTCAAGGTGCGCGCGCGGCTCGACAACCCGGACAAGCGGCTGCTGCCCGGCATGTATGCCACCGTGGACGTCGTGGCCGGCCAGGTGCAGCAACTGGTCACGCTGCCGCAGACCGCGGTGAGCTATAACCCGTACGGCGACATCGTCTACCTGGTCGAGAACCAGGGTGAGGACGAGAACGGCAAGCCGAAGCTCGTGGCCAAGCAGGTGTTCGTGACCACCGGCGACAAGCGCGGCGACCAGGTGGCCATCCTGAAAGGCGTCAAGGATGGCGACACCGTCGTGTCGGCCGGCCAGATCAAGCTGCGCAACGGTTCCGCCATCGCCGTCAACAACAGCATCCAGCCGACCAACGACCCGAACCCCCACCCGGTCGAAGAATAAGGCAGGCGACACGGCATGAAATTCACCGATCTTTTCATTCGCAGACCCGTGCTGGCCATGGTCGTCAGCCTGTTGCTGCTGGTGCTGGGCCTGCGCTCGTTCGGTGTGCTGCCGATCCTGCAATTCCCACGCACCCAGAACGCGGTCATCACCGTCACCACGACCTACTACGGAGCCGATCCGGATCTCGTGGCCGGCTTCATCACCACGCCGCTGGAAAACGCCATCGCCCAGGTCAACGGCATCGACTACATGACGTCGACCAGCACCAACAGCAACAGCACCATCACCGCGAACCTGAAGCTGAACTACGACTCGGACAAGGCGCTGACCGAGATGAACGCCGAGATCAGCTCGGTGCTGAACCAGCTGCCGCCGCAGACCCAGAAGCCGGTGATGAAGATCAGCATCGGCCAGACCATCGATGCCATGTACATCGGCTTCTACAGCAACCAGCTGACGTCCAACTACATCACGGACTACCTGCTGCGCAACGTGCAGCCGAAGTTGCAGGCCGTGGACGGCGTGCAGACCGCCGAGATCCTCGGTGCCAAGAACTTCGCGCTGCGCGCCTGGCTGAACCCGAAGAAGATGGCCGCCTACGGCCTGACCGCCACCGATATCAGCAATGCGCTGGCAAACAACGACTTCCTGTCGGGTGTGGGCGCCACCAAGGGCCAGATGGTGCAGGTCAACCTCAACGCCTCCACCAACCTGCATTCGGTGGACGAATTCCGGAACCTGGTGGTCAAGCAACAGGACGGCGCCATCGTGCGCCTGAAGGACGTGGCCACGGTGGCCCTGGGCGCGGACAACTACGATTCCCAGGTCGCGTTCGACGGCAAGAAGGCCGTGTATATCGGCATCAAGGTGGCACCGACGGCCAACCTGCTCGACGTCGTGGCCGGCGTGCGCAAGGTGTTCCCGGAGATCCAGACCCAGCTGCCCCAGGGCATCAACGGCAAGATCGTCTACGACTCCACCAAGTTCGTGAACAGCTCGATCCATGAGGTGGTCAAGACCCTGATCGAGGCGCTGGTCGTCATCACCCTCGTCGTCTTCGCCTTCCTGGGCTCGCCGCGCTCGGTGGTCATCCCGGTCATCGCCATCCCGCTGTCGCTGGTAGCCACATTCACGGCGATGGTGATGTTCGGCTTCTCGATCAACCTGTTGACGCTCTTGGCCTTCGTGCTGGCCATCGGCCTCGTCGTCGACGACGCCATCATCGTCGTCGAGAACGTCAACCGCCATCTCGAACAGGGCATGACGCCGATGGACGCCGCCATCCTCGGCGCGCGGGAGCTCGGCGGGCCCATCATCGCCATGACCACGGTGCTGATCGCCGTGTTCATCCCGATCGGCTTCCAGGCCGGCCTGACGGGTGCGCTGTTCACCGAGTTCGCCTTCACGCTGGTCGGCACCGTCACCATCTCCGGCATCATCGCCCTGACGCTGTCGCCGATGATGTGCTCGCGCCTGCTCAGGCACCATGCCAAGGACGACATGAGCCTGGAATCCCGGATCGTCCACGCCATCGACGCCCGCTTCGAATGGGTGCGCAGCAAGTACGCCAACGGCCTCAGGGGATCGCTGGACTACCTGCCGGTGACGTGGACGTTCGCGCTGATCGTGCTGGCCAGCATCTATTTCCTCTATGCCGGCGCCAAGCACGAGCTGGCGCCGCAGGAGGACCAGGGCGTGATCATCTCCTCGGCGACGGCCGCCCCGGACTCGACGCTGCAGCAGCGCGAGCCGTACTCGCACAGGATCTACGAGATCTATGCCGGCCATCCCGAGACCGACCATGTGTTCCAGATCGATGCCCCGGGCCGCGTCATCGCCGGCATGGTGCTGACCCCGTGGGATCAGCGCAAGAAGACCGCCAGCCAGCTGCAGCCGGTGGTGCAGGGGCAGCTGAGCCAGATCGCCGGCATGCGCACCGTGGCCTTCCAGCCGCCGTCGCTGCCGGGCAGCCGCGGCCTGCCGATCCAGTTCATCATCGGCACCACCCAGCCGTTCGACCAGCTGAACGCGGTGTCGCAGAACTTCCTGGCCCAGGCGCAGAAGAGCGGCATGTTCATGTTCCTCGATTCGGACCTGCGCATCGACCTGCCGCAATCCACGGTGCAGATCGACCGCAACAAGGCCGCCCTGCTCGGGCTGTCGATGAAGGACATCGGCAATGCCCTGGCCTCGATGCTCGGCGGCGGCTACGTCAACTACTTCAGCCTGTCCGGCCGGTCCTACAAGGTGATGCCGCAGGTGGAGCAGCAGTATCGCCTGAATGCCGACCAGTTGCTGAACTACTACATCCGCGCCGCCGACGGCAGCTCGGTGCCGCTGTCCACGGTCGTTCACATCACGACCAAGGTCACGCCGGAATCGCTGAACCACTTCCAGCAGCTGAATGCCGCCACCATCCAGGGCGTGGCCATGCCGGGCGTGACGATCGGTGAGGCCCTCGGCTACCTGAAGAATCTCGCCAACCAGTCGCTGCCGGCGGGCTACACGGTCGATTACGGCGGCCAGTCGCGCCAGTTCATGCAGGAATCCAGCGGCTTCCTCGAGACCTTCGTGTTCGCGCTGATCATCATCTTCCTGGCCCTGGCGGCGCAGTTCGAGAGCTTCCGCGACCCGCTGATCATCCTGGTATCGGTACCGATGTCGATCGCCGGCGCCCTGATCTTCATCAGCCTCGGCATCGGCGGGGCCAGCATCAACATCTACACCGAGGTGGGCCTGGTGACGCTGATGGGCCTGATCAGCAAGCACGGCATCCTGATCGTGCAGTTCGCCAACACCCTGCAGCGCGAGGGCAAATCCAAGCGCGAGGCCGTCCAGGAGGCAGCCGCCATCCGGCTGCGTCCGATCCTGATGACCACCGCCGCCATGGTGCTCGGCGTGCTGCCGCTGATCACCGCCAGCGGTGCCGGCGCCGAATCGCGCTACAACATGGGCCTGGTCATCGGCAGCGGCATCGCCATCGGTACGCTGTTCACGCTGTTCGTGGTGCCGTCCGTGTACATGCTGATCGCCGCCGACCATTCGAAGAAGGCCGACGAATCCGGGGAGCTGCCCGACGAGCCCTCGCACGCCTGATGCACGCGGCGCGGCCCGGGGCATTCCCGGGCCGTGCCTCCGCACTTCAGTGCTGAGTGCTGAGTGCTGAGTGC
>CAZBLR010000049.1:0-9532 GCA_964492895.1 uncultured Zetaproteobacteria bacterium
CTCGACCAGTCCCGCATCAAGGATCTGCGCACGGGCATGGAAACCAGCAATACGCAGGGATTTCTGGACGGTGATATCGACGATTTTATCACGGCCCAGCTGATGGGAATCCGGCGCGGGAGCGGCGATCCGGACGCATAGGTCGAAATCTCCATCATAAGTCTTTATTTTTACATAGAAAACGCTATAATCCGCCGCCCCGCTGTCCAGGCGGGTTTTTTTGGAGGTTTTGATGATCAAGCTGTTCTCGAGCCCGACCAGCCCGGACTCGCATCGCACCCGCATCGTCCTGGCCGAGAAGGAACTGCCGACCAAGATCATCGATGTCGACCCCGAGAACCTGCCCGCCGAGCTGTTGCAGCTCAATCCCTACGGCCGCCTGCCGACGGTGGTCGACCGCGATATCGTGTTCTTCGAGGCCTCGGTCGTTTGCGAGTACCTGGATGACCGCTACCCGCATCCGCCGCTGAAGCCGGGGTCCCCGGCCGAACGGGCGCAGATGCGTCTGGCCGTGATGCGCATCGAGCAGGAGCTGTATCCGCTGTACGACAGCATCGAGCGGATCAAGCGCAAGACCGAGCAGATGAAGAAGCTCCGCTCGTGGCTGGAGACCCTCGACAGCTACATGGCGCGCCAGGAGCATTTCGTCGGCGAGACCTATTCGCTGGCCGACATCACCATCGCCCCCATCCTGTGGCGCCTGCCGTCGCAGGGGGTCGATACCGCCCGCATGCGCAATCTCGAGCGTTACATGAAGAGCCTGTTCGAGCGGCCGGCATTCGAGCGTTCGCTGAGTGAATACGAACAAATGATGCGGGATCGCTGAGCCGGACCACCCCCGTGGTCTATAATCCCGTGACGTTGTTCACTTTCATTTCAGGAGCGTTCTGAACAATTCCTCCTACCACCGAGGAGGCGCTAGACCATGCGGCTGGATACCATCGAACCCGATCATGCGGATCGTGCGGAGATCGAATCGTTCATTCGGGCGACCTTCTTCGATGTCTACCAGGCACGCGTCAACACCTTCATGCCGCATCTCGTCCGCCTGAGGACCATCCACAACCACCTGGTGGCCGTGGTCGGGTATCGTGATGCTGCGGAACATCGCCTGTATCTGGAAAAATACCTGGACAAGCCGGTCGAGGACGTGTTGTCCGCCCAGCTCGGCCAGCCCGTGCGGCGCGAGGATATCGTCGAGGTGGGCAACCTGGCCGATGCCGCGCCGGGCGGTGCCCGTGCCGCCATCATCATCCTGACCGCGTTTCTGCACAGCGCCGGTTATCGCTGGGTGGTGTTCACCGGTGTGCCCAAGCTGCGCAATGCCTTCGGCCGCCTCGGACTCGAGCCGATCGAGCTGGCCCCTGCCGACCCGATGCGCCTGACGCCGCAGGAAAGGGAGGAATGGGGCGGATACTACGCAGGCCAGCCACTGGTCATGGGCGGCGACATCCGCCAGGGCTTCGAATCGCTGGACATGCTGCGCAGGCTGCTTCTGGAGACCTGGCAGGATGCCATGAATCAGGGCCAGGCCCTGGCCAAACAGGCGGCATAGACCGCGATGAGCCGCGTGCTGGATGCGGTGATCGGCCATGCCGCCAAATCTCCCTCAGCCGTGGCACTGCAGGGCGGCTCCGGGTCCCTGACCTACAAGCAGCTGTGGCATGCCGTATGCGAACTGGTGGGCCGCCTGAGCGGGGACGGGGTGCGCAGCGTGGCCATCCTGGCCGACAACACCCCCGCCTGTGCGGTTGCCGACCTGGCCTGCGTGGCCATGGGGATTCCGTGCGTACCCGTGCCCCTGTTCTTCTCGCCGGACCAGGTACGGCACCTGCTGGATGCATCCGGCGTCAATACCCTGCTGACCGACATGCCCGAGCGGGCCCTGCCGCTGCTCGATGCGCTTGAGGTCCCGTACCACAGGACACCGGATTGGATCCACGAGACCGGGACCGGCCTGCAGGTGATCGACATCGAAGACGGCATGCCGCGCATTCCGCGCGGGGTGGCCAAGGTCACCTTCACGTCCGGGACCACCGGCGAGCCGAAGGGGGTGTGCCTCGGCCAGCAGGCCATGGAGCAGGTCGCCGCCTCGCTGGCCAAGGTGTCCGGTGCGAAGTCCGCCGATCGTCATCTGAGCGTGTTGCCGTATGCCACGCTGCTCGAGAACGTCGGTGGCCTGTATGCCTCGATGCTGACCGGCGCCACCTGTTGCCTGCCCGGGCTGGCGGACGTCGGCGCACGCGGGGCCACGGGCCTGGATGTGCAGCGCTTCGCCGCCGCGTTCGACCGCCATGAGGCCAGCACCTGTATCCTGATCCCCCAGATGCTGCTGGCGCTGGTATCCGCAGTGGGGCAGGGCATGCCGCGCCCGGGGACCCTGCGCTTCATCGCTGTCGGCGGGGCGCCGGTATCGCCGTACCTGCTGAGGCAGGCGACGCAGATGGGGTTGCCGGTGTACGAGGGCTACGGGCTGTCCGAGGCGGCCAGCGTCGTGGCCGTGAACCGTCCGGATGCCACGAAGCCCGGCACCGTGGGGCGGCCGTTGCCGCATGTGCGGCTGCGCTTTGCCGAGGATGGCGAGATCGAGGTCGCGGGCAGCCTGTTCTCCGGATACCTGCACGATGCGGATACCGAGGTGGGCGAGTTCTGGCCGACCGGGGACATCGGCCACCTGGACGACGAGGGCTTCCTGCATCTGACCGGGCGCAAGAAGCACATCTTCATCACCTCGTTCGGGCGCAATGTGGCGCCGGAGTGGGTGGAGCGCGAACTGACCGTCACCAAGGCCGTCGCCCAGGCGGTGGTGTTCGGCGAGGCCCGGCCCTTCAATGCGGCCGTGCTGGTGCCGCGCGGCGGGGCCGATGCCGAGGCGGTCGCCGCTGCGGTGCGTGAAGCCAATGCGCGCCTGCCGGATTATGCGCAGGTCAGGCGCTGGATCGTCGCCGATGCCCCGTTCTCACTGGAGAACGGCCAGTGGACCGGCACGGGGCGCCCGCGTCGCACGGTGATCGGGAAGGCCTATGCCAAGCGCATCGAGGCCATCTACACTGAGGAGAATGCCGATGGCGTTTTATGAACAGTTGCTGGCCGAGACCGAGGCCGAACGCAACGAGATGCTGGCCATACCCTTCATCCAGCTGGGCGTGGCGGGCGGGTTGGGCCTGGACAGCTATATCGCCTTCCTGACCCAGGCCTACCACCATGTCAAGCATACGACGCCGCTGTTGATGGCCTGCGGCGGGCGCCTGCCCGAGCGCCTGGAATGGCTGCGCGCGGCCGTCGGGGAGTACATCGAGGAGGAGATGGGCCACCAGGAATGGATCCTGAACGACATCCAGGCCTGCGGCGCCGATGCCGAGGCGGTGCGCCACGGCTGCCCCGCGATGCCCACCGAGCTGATGGTGGCCTACGCCTATGATACCATCCACCGGCGCAACCCGGTCGGTTTCTTCGGCATGGTGCTGGTGCTCGAGGGCACCAGCGTGGCCCTGGCCACCCAGGCCGCCGGTGTCATCAAGACGACACTGAACCTGCCCGATACTGCCTTCAGCTACCTTCGCTCGCACGGTTCGCTGGACGTCGGCCACGTGGGGTTCTACGAGGGCCTGATGAACCGCCTGGAGCAGCCGGAGGATCGACAGGCCGTGATCCATGCCGCCCGGGTATTCTACAAGCTGTACGGGGATATATTCCGCAGCCTGCCCATGGTGGCCGTCGCATAGGAGAGTCGTCATGTCGTTGAATGGTAAACGCATCATCCTGACCGGGGCCGCCGGGGGTATCGGCAGCCTGCTGGCGCGCGAACTGGACCGGCAGGACGCGCAGCTGGCCCTGGTCGATGCCAACGCCGCGGCGCTGGCGCAGCTGGCGGATGAGCTGGGACAGGCCCATGCCGTCCCGGGGGACCTGTCGAGTGCCGAGGGCTGCGAGGCGGTGGTCAGCGCAGCACTGCACCTGCTGGGGGGTGTCGATATCCTGGTCAACCTGGCCGGGCTGATGAGTTTCCGCGCCATCGAGGACGAGGACCCGGCCTACCTGCAGACGCTGATGCAGGTCAACCTGATCGCACCCATGCTGCTCAGCCGCCTGGTGATCCCGCATTTCCACGCGCAGGGCTCGGGCCATATCGTCAACGTCGGCTCGATCTTCGGCTCGATCAATTTCGCGTATTTCACCGCCTATTCGACCAGCAAGGCGGGGGTGCGCGGTTTCTCGGAGGCGCTGCGCCGCGAATTGGCCGACAGCCACATCGACGTCACCTACATCGCGCCGCGCGCCGTGCGCACGCCGCTGAATACCGATGTCATCATGCGCATGGGCGAGGCCACCGGCATGAACATGGACGAGCCGGAGCAGGTGGCCGCGAAGATTGCCGCGGCGATCGCCCGCCGGGACAAGGACGTGTACCTCGGTTTCCCGGAGAAACTGTTCGTGCGCATCAACGCCATCCTGCCGCGTCTTGTCGACAAGGCGGTGGCCGCCCAGAATCGCACCACCCGCGACTTTGCCAAGGAGGCCGCGGCTCCAACCAAGAAGTCATGAAGGAGAAGCAAGCATGAAGAAGACCCTTGTCCTGATCGCTGGAATGTTGATGGCCGGAACCGCCATGGTGCCCGCGGCCCACGCACAGCAGCCCTATATCGGTGTCGGCATCGGCTCGTTCTCGCTGGATCCGGGTGGTAACAGCAATGCCGCTTTGGGCGCCTATCTGCAGGCCGGGGAAGATTTCATGCCCTACCTGGGCGGCGAGGTTCGCCTGGGCGCCACCGGCAGCGCCGGCAATGCCAAGATGAACTGGTTCGTCGGCGCCTACGCCAAGCCGAAGTTCGATGTCACCGGCGATCTGACCCTCTACGGCCTGCTCGGCCTGACCGTGGCGCGCACCACCTATACCTCGGCGACGACCCTGCGCTCCCAGGGCAAGACGAAGGCCGATCTCAGCTACGGCCTGGGCGTCGATTACTGGGCGGGCGCCCAGTACACGGTCGGGGCCGAGTGGGTGCGTTACCAGAGCCAGGCCGATACCGCGACCAAGAACACCAGCTTCGGCGGCCTGAACGTCGACAGCTTCGTCATCGACGCCAAATACCATTTCTAGGAGAGCCCTGACATGACACGACTTCTTTCCCTGGCGCTGGCGGCCGGCATCGCCCTGGCCGCGGCCGCACCGGCCATGGCGGCCGGCGCGGCGGCCGGTCTGACGATGATGCAGCAGGTGGCCCAGCTGCAGCACGAATGGGCGGTGGCCAATTACCAGACCCCGGAGAAGGGCAAGGAGGCGGCGTTCAAGGCCCTGGTGGACAAGGCCTCGGCGCTGACCGCCAGGTATCCGGACAAGGCGGAGCCGAAGATCTGGGAGGCCATCATCCGCGCCGGCTATGCCGGGGCGATGGGCGGCCTGCAGTCGCTGTTCAGTGCCATGCCGCAGATGAAGCAGGGCCGCGACCTGCTGCTGGCGGCCGAGAAGATCGATCCGAAGGCCATGGATGGCTCGATCTACACGACGCTGGGCAGCTTCTACTACATGGTGCCCGGCGGCTTCATCGGCTTCGGCGACGACGACAAGGCCCTGGCCTACCTGCAGAAGGCGCTCGCGATCGCCCCGAACGACATGGACGCCAACTACTTCATGGGCGACTACTGGTTGCACGAGAAGAAGTACGCCAAGGCGGTGCCGTATCTCGAGAAGGTGCTGGCGCTGCCGGACGTGGCCAGCCGGCCGATCTACTCCAAGGGGCGCAAGGCCGAAGCCGCGGCCAAGCTGGCGCAGGCGAAGAAGCACATCCACTGAGTCCACGCCATGGGATGGAACAAGGGCCTGCCGGCAACGGCGGGCCCTTTTTTATTGCTCATTGCACAAGCGTGCGGATATGTAAGCAAATGATTTCATCCGTCCTTTCTTGCATGCCCACAAATCGGTGGGAGTGCCGATTTGGACGGCCGTAGGCCGCCTTGAAGGGGCGAGGGCCATGGAGGGCCTGAGTCAAGAAAGGACCAAAGAAGGGCACCCCGGAACCAGCCTGCCCCACGGGTCCCCGATCCTGCATGTCCGACATCGGCCGCGGCGCTGCCGCTCTTCTCCGATGTTGAACATTGGTCTCGGCAGCCTGCTAGCGGGGGATCAATTGCAATCCTAAACACGCATTCTCCGGAAATCGGCGATGAGTTTCTTTATTCGTCGACCGTCTTTCTGAGCGTCTTGACCGTACTGCGTCTGGACTTGGACTCGAGGCGCTGCCGTTTGGCGGCCTGGGAGGGGCGGGTCGGCTTGCGCCGGCGCGGCACGGTGATGGCGGCGCGCACCAGCGCCTGCAGCCTGAGCAGGGCATCCTGGCGGTTCTTGTCCTGGCTGCGGTAGCGCTGGGCCTTGATGACGATCACGCCCTCGCTGCTGATGCGCCGGTCACGGCTTTCGAGCAGGCGCTGCTTGTAGGTATCGGGCAACGACGAGGCCCTGACGTCGAAGCGCAGGTGTACGGCCGTGGCCAGCTTGTTGACGTTCTGCCCGCCCGCGCCCTGGGCCCGGATGGCATGCATCTCGATCTCGTCGTCGGGGATCGCGGCCTGGGCGGTGATCTTCAGCATGCCTCTACTGTAACAGATTCGGAACAGCCCTTCCGTCCGTCCGGGCTTGGCATTTCGCTGCATCGGGGCAATGATAGGGGATATTCGTTGCCAAAGTCGGCGGGAGGGAGCGATGTCCGAGGTTCACATGCTGATTCCGAAGAAGGACAGGCCGGTATGGCCGGGTACGGCGGACGTACTGCCGGTCGAGGCGGCCGAGATGGTCGAGATCCCGCTGCTGGGCTGGGTGGCGGCGGGCCAGCCCATGGACCTGTTCGAGAACCGCGAGAGCATTTCCGTGCCGGCGGCGATGGTGCGCCGCGACTGCTACGCGCTGCGCGTGCGCGGCAACTCGATGATCGACGACAACATCCAGGACGGCGACATCATCGTCATCGAGAAGCGCGCCTCGGCCGAGAACGGCCAGTCGGTGGTGGCCATGATCAACGGCGAGACCGTGACCCTGAAGCGCTTCTACATCGAGAAGGACGGCGTGCGCCTGCAGCCGGCCAACCCGGAGCTCGAGCCGATCTACCTGAAGAACGAGGACATCCGCATCCTCGGCATCGTCCGGGGCGTGATTCGGGTTCCTTGAGCGGGGGGCTATTGGGTCTGAGACACCATGTCCGTCCTGCCGAACGCGCCCGGAGACGAGGCGAATGATTCCATCCTGTGCAGCACCCAGGTACGAGAACAGCTATAAGTAAGTAGGTTAGCACCGCTTGTCCGGCTGTCGGTATGCCGGGGAAGAGGGCAGGAGGCGGGCTCGATGGGTTACAAACTGGTTCTCATCCTCGTTCTTTCCGGCCTGGCCGTGCTCTTCATCATCCAGAATGTCGTCGTGGTCGAGGTGCGCTTCCTGTTCTGGTCCATTGAAATGTCCCGATCCCTGCTGATGTTCTTCCTGATCGCCATCGGCATGATCATCGGATGGGTTCTGCATAGCTTCTTCATGCATCGCAAAAACCGCTCCCTTTAATGGAGACTCGGCAGGGCGTGCGCCATGAGTGACGACCACCCGGTCAAGAAAGAACTGCATCGATTACCGAAGGAAATCGTCGACCGGCTGGCCGAGCCGTTTTCACGATTCCTGCGCATCGAAGCCGCGGGCGGCGGCGTGCTGCTGCTTTTTACCGTCGCCGCACTGGTTTTGTCCAACTCCCCGTGGGCCCATCCTTTCCTGGCGTTTTGGGAAACCCCGGTAGGTATCCATCTCGGCACATTGGAATTCACCCGTTCGTTGCGGGAATGGATCAACGACGGCCTGATGACGCTGTTTTTCTTCCTGGTCGCCCTGGAGCTGAAGCGCGAGCTGGTGCTGGGTGAACTGAAGAATCCGCGCATGGCCGCACTCTCCATTGCGGGCGCCCTGGGCGGCATGATTATGCCCGCAGTGCTCTATCTGATGCTGCAGGCGGGGCATCCCGGCGAGACGGGCTGGGGCACGGTGATGGCGACCGACACCGCATTCGTCATCGGTTGCCTGGCGCTGTTGGGATCGAGCATTCCCAAGAGTCTGCGTGTATTCCTGCTGTCGCTGGCGATCGTGGATGATATCGGCGCCATTCTTGTCGTCGCCGTCGGCTACGGCACGCATATCAGTTGGGGCATGCTCGGATTGGCCGCGATCGGCATTGTCACCGTGCGCGGTATGGCGATGCTCGGTGTCCGAAGCATCACGATCTATTTTCTGGCAGGCGGATTGATCTGGATTGCGGTGGATGCATCCGGAATCCATGCCACAGCGACTGGCGTCATTCTCGGCCTGATGACGCCGACCGGGAAATGGGTGAGCGACGAACGCCTGCATGCCATTCTGGATCGAGTCGTTGCGTATCCGCCCGGTGAGCACTGGAGCGGCAACACCGAGGATCGCCGGGCATTGCGTATGGCTGAGGCCGCGGCGCGTGAAACGCTATCGCCGGTTGAACGGCTGGAGCTCATGCTGCACCCGTGGATCGGGTTCCTGATCATGCCGCTGTTTGCCTTTGCCAACGCCGGAGTGCCGATATCGTTCGTCCATCTCGGCAACACCGTCACCGTGGCCATATTTGTGGGGTTCGCGCTTGGCAAACCGATTGGCGTCTTTCTGTTCAGCTGGCTGGCCGTGCGCACGGGCATTGCGACCCGTCCACCGGACCTCGATTGGATGTTGCTGGTCGCCGGGAGCATGCTGGCCGGTATCGGCTTCACGATGGCGCTGTTCATTGCCAACCTGGCCTTCAGCGCCAGCCTGATCAACGACGCCAAACTGGGTATCCTGGCGGCATCGGTGTTTTCCGCAGTGGCTGGTATCGTGCTGTTGCTGGGGTGGTCAGTGCGTGGAAAACAGCGTGAAACTGCGAACGGATCGTAGTGGTCAAGCGCCAAGCGTTTCGGGCCAGTCAACATTCAGCGGATAGGAGCGCGATCCCATGCCGGTCAGGTTATTCAATCTCAGGAACGTGCCCGAGGACGAGGCGAACGAGGTCCGCCAGCTATTGGCCGACCACGGCATCGACTTCTACGAGACCCAGGGCAGCGCCTGGGGCGTTTCCGCGCCAGCGTACTGGCTGCGCGACGAGACCCAGCTCGATCAGGCCCAGTCCCTGATCGACGCCTACCAGCGGGAGAGGGCCGAGCGCGCGCGGGCGGCCTACGAACAGCTCAGGCGCGAGGGCAGGGCGCCGACCTGGATCGGCAACATCATGAAGCACCCGTTGCAGTTCGTGCTGATGGTGCTGCTGATCCTGTTCGTCCTGTACGTGACCCTGAGCCCTTTTGTCCGCCTAGGGCATTGAACGCCATGCCCGACGGACGGGGATGAGGAGCGAGAAACGAGGGGCGAGGGGTGAGGAACGCGTGAAGCGTGAAGCGTGAAGCGTCATCAGTGCTTGGCATTCACCATTCACCATTCTCTATTCACCTTCTGCACTCAGCACTCAGCACTCAGCACTGAAGTGCGGAGGCACGGCCCGGGAATGCC
>CAZBLR010000050.1:0-9026 GCA_964492895.1 uncultured Zetaproteobacteria bacterium
ACCGGCTTGTTGATCTCGGCCGTGGCCTTCTTGGACACCGCCTCGATGTCGTCGCCGATCAGGCCGATCGGACACTCGGACTGCACCGAGATGCCCTTGTGCAGCGGGAACAGCGTCTCGCACTCGTCGATCAGCTTGGCCAGCTTCTTGTCGCCACCGAACACGATGTCCTTTTCCTGGAAATCGGAGGTGAAGTTCATCGTCACGAAGGTGTTCACACCCGTGGTGCCGATGTAGTAGTTACGGCGTCCGGCACGGCTGTACTGGCCGCAGCCGACAGGGCCGTGGCTGATGTGGATCATGTCCTTGATCGGACCCCACACCACACCCTTGGAACCGGCATAGGCGCAACCGCGGATGGTCATAACACCCGGCAGCGACTTGCGGTTCGAGGTGATGCATTTCTTGGACTGCTCCAGCGACGGGTCGTTCACCGCCAGGTGCTTGGTGCGGTCCTTCTTCGCCTTCTCCGGGTAGACCTCGAGGACTTCCTGGATGAGAGCTTCGGTTTGTTCAGTTGTCATTGAGCTCATTTCTTTCCTCCTTCGCCACCAATCTGTGGACGAGTTCGTTGACGGAGGCACAGCGCCTCCCGATTAGCTGTGACCTGAGTGCCCGGATCGCCCGGCCGGAGATCCGGCCGGGCTCTCCGACTGCAGGATCAGGCGGTAGCGACAACCTCATCGGCGGCCGTCTTGCCGACGATGGAGAGGTCTTCCTCTTCCATGATGCCGAACTCCATCAGCAGCTCTTCGAGCTCGTCCATGGTGCACGGGGTCGGGATGGTCAGGTTCTTGTTGTCGACGATCTTCTGCGCCAGCTGACGGTACTCGTCGGACTGCTTGGCCTTGGGATCATACTCGATGCAGGTCATGCGACGGATCTCGGCGCGCTGCACGACGTTGTCACGCGGCACGAAGTGGATCATGTGGCTGCCCAGCTTGGCGGCCAGAGCCTCGATCAGCTCGTCCTCGCGGTCGGTGTTGCGGCTGTTGCAGATCAGGCCTGCCAGACGCACGCCGCCGGAGTTGGCGTACTTCACGATGCCCTTGCAGATGTTGTTGGCGGCATACATCGCCATCATCTCGCCGGAGCAGACCACATAGATCTCCTGCGCCTTGTTCTCGCGGATCGGCATGGCGAAACCGCCACAGACCACGTCGCCCAGCACGTCGTAGAACACGAAGTCCAGATCCTCTTCGTAGGCGCCCTCCTCCTCGAGGAAGTTGATCGAGGTGATCACGCCGCGGCCGGCACAGCCGACGCCCGGCTCCGGACCACCGGACTCGACGCACTTGATGTCGGCGTAGCCGGTCTTGAGCACGTCGTCCAACTCCAGGTCCTCGACGGTACCAGCCTCGGCAGCCAGCTCCATGATGGTGTTCTGGGCCTTCGAATGCAGGATCAGACGGGTCGAGTCTGCCTTGGGATCGCAGCCGACGATCATCACCTTCTTGCCCAGCTCGGCCAGAGCCGCGACCAGGTTCTGGGTGGTGGTCGACTTGCCGATACCACCCTTGCCATAGATTGCACATTGTCTCATTGCCATGATTTCTCTCCTTTCGCATTTGGAATGCGGGTGCAGTGCCATGGGAAGGCAAGGGCCGTGCCAGCCTGGAAGCAATCTGTGCAAGCAATTGAAATACATGAGAATTACGGCGAATGGCCGGGACATCGCCCAAGGTCGTGTATGCGACAAAACATCTGCCGCTGTTCGATTACCCACAAAGGCGTTCGGGGCACATCCGCTCCGGCCAGGCACGAAAAACCACGGCCTCCGGCGACGCGTACGGGGCACAGCGATGCCTGGCATATCCCGTGCTCGCCAAGTGCATCATTTGCGTACAGGGGCGAACATGAGCAAGCGACTGGTGATGATCGGCAACGGCATGGCGGGCATGCGCGCCATCGAGGAGATCATGGAGATCGATGACGCACTGTTCGACATCACGATCTTCGGCGCCGAGCCCTATCCGAATTACAACCGCATCCGCCTGGCCGAGATCCTGACCGGGGAGGGCACGGTGGCCGGCCTGACGCTGAACGATGCCGGATGGTACGAGACCGCCGGCATCACGCTGCACCTCGGCAAGAAGGTTGTCCGCATCGACCGGGAGAAGCATCGGGTCATCGCGGAAGACGGTACCACGGCCGAATACGACGTACTGATCCTGGCCACCGGTTCCCACCCTTCCATGATCCCGGTGCCGGGCACGGACAAGGCCGGGGTCGTCCCCTTCCGCAACATCGCCGATACCAACGCCATGCTGGCCGCCGCGCGCGTGTATCCGCGTGCGGCGGTGATCGGCGGCGGCCTGCTGGGCCTGGAGGCGGCCTACGGACTATTGTACCAGGGCATGCAGGTCATGGTGATCCACGACCAGCCGCATCTGATGAACCACCAGCTCGACGCCACGGCCGGGCGCATGCTGGGCTCCCGGCTGGCCGCATTCGGTATGGATGTGCGCACCGGCGTGCAGACCACGGAGATCCTTGGTGACGACCGTGTCACGGGGCTTCGGTTCGCCGACGGCTCCGGGATCGAGGCCGATCTCGTGGTCATGGCTGCCGGCATCGTGCCGAATACCGATCTGGCGAGGCAGGCCGGGCTGGACTGCGGTCGCGGCATCACGGTCGATGCCCATATGCGATCGATCAGCGACCCGGCCGTCTACGCCGTCGGCGAGTGTGCGGAATGCGACAATCGCACCCACGGCTTCGTCGCCCCACTGTTCGCGCAGGCGAAGGTCCTGGCCGCCCATATTGCAGGCAGGCAGACGGCGCCCTACCGCGACACAGCGCACGGCACCCAGCTCAAGGTCTCGGGCGTGGACCTGTACTCGGCCGGGGATTTCGGTGCCACGGAGGGCGCCGAGGCCATTCTCTACCTCGACCAGGGCATGGACATCTACAAGAAGGTCGTGCTGCGCGATCACCGTGTCGTCGGCTGCGTGCTGTTCGGTGATACTGCCGACGGTCCGCGACTGTTGGACCTGATCCGTTCGCAGGCCGATGTGACCGCTATCCGCTCGCAGCTGTTGCAGGCCGGGGCGGCGTCCTCCCCCGGCATGCAGTTTTCCGCCGGACCGGCCGGTTTCTCCGTCGTCTGCGGCTGCCAGGGCGTAGTACGCGGCGACGTCGTCGAAGCGATCCGCGGATACGGACTGACGGACATCTACGGCGTCATGTCCGAAACCCGCGCCGGCCGCGGCTGCGGCGCCTGCCACGGCGCCATCCAGGCGCTGCTCAACGAGACGATGTCCGGGGTGGCGGCCTGATCGATTTCCGGGCTACGATTCGATTCCGGTGCTTGTCCCGCCGCAGCGGGTTCTATACCTTCGGATGCACATGGGTATTCGCGCGTGCCTGCACGAACCGAAACGAAAGGGGTGTGTTGCGCGCGTGCCTGTGGGATACCTGGTTGCCCGAAAGGAGAGTCGAAGCGTGAAAAGGCTGATGCCATGGATGGCTGCCTCATTGGCGTTATACGCTGCGGCCTTCCCCGCCATGGCCGCAACGGACCAGGCCGGGGGCGACGCGCCGCAGCAGGCGGTTCAGTCCGCTGCCCAGGCTCAAGCTACAACGCCAACACCAGCCCCAGCCCCGAACCCACTGGACACGCTCCGCCAGGCGGCGCAGCAAGGCGATGCCGCCGCCCAGAACAAGCTGGGGGACCTCTACGCCAACGGCCAGCAGGGCATGAAGCAGGACTACCGCCAGGCCGCCCGCTGGTACCGCCAGGCCGCCTTGCAGGGCAACGCCCAGGCGCAGAACAGTCTCGGATCACTGTATGCCAACGGCCAGGGTGTCAGGCAAAACTATGTCAAGGCCGCCCACTGGTACGAAAAGGCCGCCGCACAGGGCGTGGCGCCGGCGCAGGTCGAACTCGGCATCCTGTATTCCGACGGCCGGGGCGTGGGGCGTGACTATCAAAAGGCAAGGCAGTGGCTGATCAAGGCCGCGGACCAGGGCAATGCGAATGCCATGACCAGCCTCGGCATCCTGTACGAGCTGGGCCTTGGCGTGCGGCGCAACCGTGTGACTGCCTATGCGCTGTACATGCTTGCCGTTGCCAGCGGCGGCCACCAGGACGCCGTGCACTACCGCGATCGCCTGCACGTCTACATCAACCGCGCCGCGCGCGACAAGGCGAAAGACCTGATGCAGCAGATGCTGAAGGCGAAGCGCGTCACGGCGGTCATCCAACCATAGCGCGCCCGTCGCGGGGTCCCGGGAAGCCGCCGACATCCGTCCACAAGCGTTGTGAGCGCCCTACCTGACAAATAATCCGCAACGATGCATCGCAAACCCTTGAGCGTTTGCTATCTTCGATTGGACGATTCCTCGATCAGACCCTGGCCACGACAAAGGAGGGGCGCATGGACGAGAAGATCAAAGCCAAGATTCTCAAATTATTGTACGAACACCGGATCATGACGATCGCCACGATCAGGCCGGACGGCTGGCCGCAGGCCACGACCGTCGGCTACGTCAGCGAAGGACTGACCCTGTATTTCCTGTGCGGCCCGGACAGCCAGAAGGCGCGGAACCTGGCGCAGGACGACCGGGTGTCGCTGACCATCGATCACGACACGTCGGACATCATGGCCATCACCGGCCTGTCCATGGCCGCGCATGCCGAGGCCGTGACCGACCGGGCCGAGGCGGAGCGGGTGCTGCGTCTTCTGCCCACGAAGTATCCCAGGCAACACGCGCTGCCGGTGCAGATGCCGGCGCCGGACGAGGTGCGCATCTTCCGCGTGACGCCGACGGTGATCTCCGTGCTCGATTACGCCAAGGGCTTCGGCCACACCGACCTCGTGCACTGCTGAGACCGGCCGGCGGCCTCAGCATAAAAGGGGTCAGATCCCTTTTTCCTTCTCTACTTTCGCTTCGGGACACCCTCGATGATCATGTCCAACTCTCTGGCCCAATACCTTCTCCACTTCATCGCGGAATCGGTCATTACCCAAAGGAGTCCCCTTTTCCCAAATATTGGTCAGGCCAATTTTCTTGTTGGCTGCAATGGAACTAGGCCTTGTTAACCAAACTAATGATAAATAGCAAAAGAATAGCGCCGACAGTGGCTGTAATTATAGAGCCTATTAACCCGACTGATGTTAAGCCCAGCAAGCTGAATACGAAACCGCCCAGTACAGCACCAACAACTCCCACAATAATATTACCGATGACGCCAAATCCTCTTCCTTTCATGATGTTGCCGGCAATCCACCCGGCTAACGCGCCAATTGCTAAAAATATTATCAAGCTAGTGATATCCATGATGCATCCAGTTTAATTTTTAATGAAAAGGAACATGCCGACAACAAAACTGACAGCACCGGTAATATAGAAAGTCATCACCTTATCCGTATCTGAACCTGTAACAGCTTGTGATATTTGCGATCCGACAGAACCAGATAGTTGATAGCCCCATATAGCAAGGCCAATTCCTATAACGACTAGGACAATTCCGATAATTTTCATTGCAGATCCAGAACCCATTGCCATGTTGAACTCCTACAGCTGAAAGAGATGGAATCTCTTTAGAATGACAGCCGATCTATATTATATACCACACAATGGTGAATATTCTGGGTGATTGACTGCTTATGACCGTTCCGGGGCATGACTTCCCCCCATGAACACTCAGTCGACGGCCTCGGCCACCGGGCGCCAGAACTCGATCATGCGCTCGCTGACGGCCTCCGCGCAGCCGATCTGCTGGCCCTGCCGGATCAGGGCCGCATCGCGCACGATATCCAGCACGCGGAAGCCCGCCTCCCCGCTCTGGCGCACGCCGACGGCATCGCCCGCCCCGCGCAGCTCCATGTCCGCCTCGGCCAGGGCCAGACCATCGTGCAGGCCGACCATGCGCCCCAGCCGCTCGACCGCCGTCGCCGAAGCCTCGGACGAGGCCAGCAGCATGCAGTAGCCCTGCTCCTCCGATCGTCCGACGCGGCCCCTGAGCTGGTGCAACTGGGCCAGGCCGTAGCGGTCGGCCTGCTCGATGACGATCAGCCGCGCCTCGGGCACGTTGACGCCGACCTCGACCACCGTCGTCGACACCAGCATGCGGCAGCGCCCGGCCGCGAAATCATCGAGCACCGCATGCTTGTCCGCCGATTTCATGCGCCCGTGCAGGCCCTGCACCCCGTCGTCCGGGAAGGCCGCGGCCAGCTCCTCGGCCCGCTGCACCACCGAGGCGCCATCCTCGTCCTCGTCGATGCGCGGCACGATCCAGTAGATGCGCGCCCCCTGGGCCAGCAGCCGGCGCATGCCCTCGTACAGCTTGTCCAGCGCCCGGCCGGACAGCACGCGCGTCTCGACCGGCTTGCGCCCGGGCGGCATGCCGCGCATGACGCTGAGGTCCATGTCGCCGTACAGCGCCAAGGCCAGCGTGCGCGGAATCGGCGTCGCCGTCATCGCCAGCAGGTGCACCCCCTCGCCGCGCTCGGCCAGTTCCCAGCGCTGGCGCACCCCGAAGCGGTGCTGCTCGTCGACCATGGCCAGCCCGAGCCTCGCAAACCGCACATCCTCGGAGATCAGCGCATGGGTACCGACGACGACGGGCAGTTCCCCCTCGCCCAATGCCCGGATCACCGCCTTGCGCTGCCTGGCACCCACGCCGGCGGTCAGCAGCCCCACCGCGACGTCGACGGGCGCCAGCAGTGCGGCCAGGGTCTCGGCATGCTGGCGCGCCAGCACCTCGGTCGGCGCCATCAGCGCCGCCTGGTAGCCGTGGCCGACGGCGTGCATGGCCGCGATCGCCGCCACCGCCGTCTTGCCGGCACCGACATCGCCCTGCAACAGCCGGTGCATGCGCCGCCCCGAATCGAGATCGGCGGCGATGTCCCGTACCACATCACGCTGCGCTGCGGTCAGCAGCCAGGGCAGGTGCTGCACCAGGGCACGCACCATCGCATTGTCGGAAAGTCTGGGCGCCGGCACCCCGGCCTGGCGCTTCTTGCGCCCCATCAGCGCCAGGTAGACCTGCAGCTCCTCCAGGCGCAGGCGGGCGACGGCCTGCCGCCAGGCCGGATCCAGCACCCCGGCATCGCCGGGCCGATGCACCTGGCCGAGGGCGCGGGCCAGCGGCGGATAGGCCGGAAAGTGCACATCCAGGGGGCTCGCGGCTTCCGGCAGACTGGATAGCGCCGTTTCGATCCACTGGCCGATGCGGGGTCCGCCGACGCCGGCGATGCTGGCATAGATCGGGCGCCAACCCGGTGCGTAGCGCGAGGCCGGCATCCATTCCGGATGCGTCATCTGCCACTGGCCGCGCCAGCGCTCCGGACGACCGCGCACCGAGATCGATGCGCCCTCGACCAGACGTGCATCCTTCAGCATGTACGGGGAATGGAAGAAGCTCAGGCGCAGCGTCTGCAGCCCCTCGTCCTCGAGGGTCAGCAGCACCTGGGCCCGGCGCCCGAAACCGCGGGATTCGCGGCGCAGGATGCGCCCCGTGACGCGCGCGGCTTCGCCCTCGCGCAGTTCCCTGACGAGCCGGACGTGGCGGTCGTCGACATAATCACGCGGCAGGTGCAGCAGCAGATCGCCGACGTACTGGATGCCGCGCCCGGCCAGGCGCCGGCCGATGGCCTCGCCGATACCGGGCAGCATGTCCACCGGCTGCATCAGGTACGCATACACCGGCCCATCTTGGCGCAAGCCGGAATCCCCCTCAACTGCGGGCGGCGAAAAGGCTTGAAAGCGATGGTGCTTTGACCTAAAGTGCGCGCCCCTTCAGGAGGTTGACCATGGCAAAGCGTTGCGAAGTCTGCGGCAAGGGCCCGGTGAGCGGCAACAACGTCAGTCACGCCCACAACGTCACCCGCCGGCGTTTTCTGCCGAATCTGCAGAAGATCCGCGCCGTGGTGAACGGTCAGGCGAAGCAGGTGCGCATCTGCACCCGCTGCCTGCGTTCGGGCAAGGTCCAGAAGGCCGCCTGACCATCCCTTGACGGATTCGAGGAACGGGGCGCCGCTTGGCGCCCCGTTCCGTTTTCATCCCCTGATATCGCTCAACGGTGCCAGCATCGCCGGCGCCAAGTTCAGAATTATTCCGATACCGGCACGGGTGGCCACGCCCTAACTTCGGCGTAACGAGCATAGGATGGTGCCTACCCTCGACGATGCACCCGCCTCACGAACGCTCCAGTTCAACCGCAGGAGAGGGACCATGGCCAGGACGGGCGGAACGGATCAAGCGACCACGAAAAGGACCGCAGGCAGACGCGCCGGCAGGATCACGCCGGCCAAGCGCCAGCGGATGATCGCCGAAGCGGCGTATTACCGTGCCGAACGCCGCGGCTTCGCACCAGGCGAGGCCTTGCACGACTGGCTGGAGGCTGAGAACGACATCGACAGGTGCCGTTGATGCTTGCGGACGATGTACGCAGGCTGGCATCGGCACTGGACGTGGACGACACCGAACGCATGAGCCCGGGCGAGTTGATCCGCGCCATCCAGTTCCAGGAAGGGCATATGCCCTGTTTCTGCGAGGCATGGAGCGCCCCTTGCGGCATCGAGGACTGTCCGTTCGCCAGCGCGTGTAGCAGCCATTTGCGCATCAGGACCATGACCAGCCATTGATGGGAAGCCCACCCGTGAAGACATGCCTGATCCTGGTGGGCGACGCCGGCATCGGCCAGCAGATCGCCACCATGATGGAACGGTGCCGATGGCTGACGAAGATCGTGCAAAGCGACGCGCACGCCTACGACTGCCTGCTGGAGCACGACGTCGGCACCGTGGTGGCCGACATCGACACGAACAGCCTGGGCGGGCTGGCCCTGCTGGCATTCTGCCATCGCCGCCACCCGGATATCATGACCTATGCCATTGCCCGGCCCGATGACGAGTACGGCAAGCGTATGGCACGCGAGGCCGGGGGCTGCCGGGGCTATTTCTGCCTGCACGAGCGTACGTTGAAGGATTGAACCGGCCCCATGCCACGGTGCAAACAACAGGGGCCGCCCAGGTATTGGGCGGCCCCTTGGCTGCTGAGTCTGCTTGTGATCAGCA
>CAZBLR010000051.1:0-8583 GCA_964492895.1 uncultured Zetaproteobacteria bacterium
TTTTTCCGCATACGTTCAACATAGCTCACCTGTTGATAAGAAGGCGGCTTTATTTCATCGCTTACTCGACAAAATCTTTGGACGCTTTCTTGGCCTTCTTCGCGGCTTTTTTCTCTTTTGGCGTTGAAGCCGCCGGTTTCTTGTCTTCTCGACCGTTCCGTTGTCCTTTTTTCATGTGATGATGGCTCCTTTATGCGGGTGTTCTGTTTCGATCGTTGCGGTCACATTCATCCGGATTGATCCCATGGTATCCGGATGTCGCATTGATCATGGATGACGAGCGGAGTTTGTTCTTCAGGGAGGTGCCAGGAGCCGGCCGTGCGGAACCCTTGGCCCCGTGTGATACCAGATGCGTTCGGAACGCTTATGATTTACCTGTCATGTCTGCTGATATCCGGTAAAAAGGAGGGCGACGATGTACAGGGTACGCTTTCCCGGGCGATATAACCAGTGATTCCGAAATCCTCTGTGCGTTTGCGATATGGCCGAACCGGGCCGCGTATGGCAACACGACGGTTACCGTTCCGGGGCGGCCTGTCCAGATGGGGCAGGGGGGGGCCGCAGCTTAGAGTGAGCAATGGCGGGTGCCGAGTCCGGCCTTTGCCGATGACGTTAACGTCTCGCGTTTGTTTGACGCAGAGGGGGCCTCGTTCCCGCTTAACGCGCGTAGGGTTGTTTCAATTCGCGGCACGAATCTGCCACAGGCAATAAAAAAGGGCCCATGGCGATGTGCCGTAGGCCCTTGTTTTTATTTGGTTGCGGGGGCCGGATTTGAACCGACGACCTTCGGGTTATGAGCCCGACGAGCTACCACTGCTCCACCCCGCGTTACGAAGTGCGCCGAACTATAGCGGCGGGGCAGGGGCTGTCAACTTTCCCCGGACTTATTTCATGGCCTCGGCGAGGGTTTCCAGCGCCTGCATGTCGATCTGCACCAGGCTGCGTCCCTGGATCGGGATGATGATGCCCTCCTTCTTCAGGGTGCTGATGGCGCGGGAGATGGTCTCGCGGCTGGTCGACAGCTGGTCCGCGATCAGCTGGTGGGTCGGCAGGCGCACCTGCATGGCGCCGTCGCCGCTGGTGTGCTCGCCGTGCCTGAGGCAGAAGTCCAGGATGTAGTTGTACAGGCGGTGGGGCACGTCCATGGTGCTGATGCGTTCCAGCACCTGGGTGGTGCGCCTGAGGCGCGAGACGAGCTCGCTCAGCAGCTTCAGGGAGATCGCCGGCTGCTCGAGCAGCAGGCGCTCGAAATCGGGGCGGCGGATCTGCGCCAGGCTGGCGTCCTCCATGGTGCTGACGGTGGCCGAGCGCGGCTGGCGGTCCAGCAGGGCCATCTCGCCGAAGACGCCGCCCTCGCCGAGCAGGGACAGCACGACCTCCTTGCCTTCGGCGGTGTACGACGAGATCTTGACCGAGCCCTTGAGGATGATGAACAGCGAATCGCCGACGTCGCCTTCCTGCACCACGATCGACTTGCGCGGCACGTTGCGCGTGGAGACGAGGGCCATGACGGCGTCGGTCTCGGCATCGTTCAGCTCCGAGAACAGGGGGACCTTGCGGATCAGGTTACGCATCGTTGTCATCGTTCCACTCCCCCTTCATCAGGGATACGGGCCACACCGCCACCAGATGCGGACCCAGGTGCGGGCGCATGATCTCCAGGGCGTGGTTGATCCGCTCCTCGGTGTCGATGGCCTCGACGAGCAGCGGCAGGTCGCTGGACAGGGACAGGAAGGATGTGGTGTGCACGCCGTGCGCCCCGAGCCCCTCGGTGGCCCGGAGTACGGACACCCCGCGCAGGCCCGCCTGCTGGCACAGGGCCAGGATGGATTCCATGGCCGGCTTGCCGTCGATCTGGTCCGATTCGGACAGATAAATCCGAATACACCTACCTGGGAGCATGGTTCCCTCCTCCTGCCTCAAGGGCGATCCGCTGCCGGGACGGGTCCGGTGGTGCTGGGGACGGGATTTGAACCCGTAAGCCCGCAAGGGCGTGAGATTTTAAGTCTCATGTGTATACCAATTCCACCACCCCAGCATCGCATTGCCGGTGTCTCCCCGACAACTGTACGGTGCGATGCTGACACTGTCATTAGTGTTTTTCTCGTGCGACGGGCCCTGGCGTTCCGCCTGCGCGCCTGCCCGTTCCTAGTTGAGCAGCAGCTCCACCCGGCCGGCCCCCTTCGGCTTCTCGTCGATTTTCGGCAGGCAGGCAAAGACGCGATCGGGGCTGATGCCGTCGGCCACGAGGGCCTTGGAGACGGCCGACGAACGCGCCTTGGCCAGCGACAGCAGGCGTCCGTCCTTCGCCTCGTCCCCGGAGGACTCGGCCTGCAGCTCCGTGCGGCTGGCGATGCCGCAGACCTGGAGCCGGAACGGCTTCTTCTTCAGCAGCAGCGCGATCTTGCCGATGTAGGCCTTGGCCTCATCCGACAGCGATGCCGTGCGGGGGGAGAAGGCGATCGGCGTCAGCCTGGGCCTGGAGGCATAGCCGATGAGATCCGCTGCCATAGAGAGGGCCGGCAGGATGCTGCCGTAGGGCTGCAGCAACAGCGAGGCGTAGCTCATCGCGCCCGACTGGATGGCCGTGGACAGGGCCTGGTTGATGGCGTCGTCGATGTTGACGTTCGGATCGTCGAGGCGGCCGTTGACCGGGACGTCCAGCGAGATGTCCCCACGATCGTCCTGCAGCATGCTCACGGCCATGTCCAGCGGCATGCCGATGCTCTGGGTGGCCTTGCCGGACTGCTTGGTGGCGTTCAGGTCCAGGTTGCGGATCGTCAGCTTGTTCTTGGCGTCGATGGCGTGGTGGCGGATGTCGAGCTGGCCGTCGAGATCCAACTGGCCGGTGCCGATGGTGTAGCCGAAGCTCCTGGCCAGGTAGCCCGACAGCGTCGGCATGTTCAGGCGCCTGAGGGTGATGGTGAGCCTGGCTGTCGGGTCGGCGCGGTCGAGGTTCATCTCCCCCTTGACGGTGAGCTTCCCCTGGTCGCCGATCCCGAAGGCGGCATTCACGTTGCCGGGCTGCTTGCCGCCGACCGCCAGCGGCGAGACATCGAAGGCCTCCACCGTCAGGGCGCTCTGGAACGGCGGGTAGACGGCATCGTCCGTGAAGGCGATCCTGCTTCCCTTGTCGACGGTCAGATGGCCGATCTGGACGCTGAGCGGGCCTGGGGCGGTGGCGGGCGCCTTGGGTGTCGCCGGCGCGGGGGCAGGACGGGGCATGCCGGCCTTGAGGCCGTCCAGCACGGCCATGCCGTGCTTGTCGTGCAGCAGACTCATCTCCAGGCCCTGGATATCGAGTCGGTCCATCCTGATATTCCCGGGCGACGACAGGCTGGCGCGGGTGGCGGTGATCTCCCCGACGTGGCCCATGGCGTGTGCCTTGGTCGCCGGCAGGATGATGTCGCGGATCTTCAGGCTGGCGAGGACGCCCTGCCGGTCATGATCCACGGACAGGCCTTCCACGGCGATGCTGCCGACCGATCCCAGGTTGACCTTCCGGGATGCATCCGCGGCGCGGATGTCCTTCGCCTGAAGCGCGTTCAGGTCGAGGTTGCCCTTCGCGAAATGCAGGGTCCGGGCCTCGACATGGCCGACGCTGGCATCGGTGGCCCCGGGCAACTCCGTCCGGAGCGCCACGTCATCGGCCTCCACATCGCCGGCCCCGATGCGCTCCGGACCATCCACGGTGAAGCCGCTGACGCGCGCCCGTGCGAGGGTCAGGGACGGCGTTCCCTTGGCGGTGCGCAGGCTCAGGCCGCGCAGCTTGATCGTGGCGTTCCTGGCACCCACGGTCCCGGGCGACGCCCCGGGCCCGGGAAGCAGGATCTGGCCGTAAAACAGCAAGCCGCCACCGTCGACGCGGTAGCCGAAGCCCGAGAACGCGCTGGGCCCGAGCCGCAGTGACGTATTCAGCACTTGATGCCCGGCCTGCGAGATGAAGGCATGGTCCATGTCCAGGGACTGGATGGGCACATCCACCTTCAGGTCGCGGCCGGAGAGCAGGATGCGCACGTCACGCAGCCTGGCCCGATGCAGGATGGCATACCACGGCTCCGACTTGCTCTCCGTGGCGGGGGTGGCGGCGGTGGCGGCGGGCATGGTCAGACCGCTGATCTGCCAGACGCCCTTTTGATCCTGCACCAGTTCCAGGTGGGCATGGTCGAGCGTGACATCCCGGACATAGATCCGGTGGTGCAAGAGCGGCCACCAGTCGACGTTGATCGCCGCCCGCCCGGCCTGCAGGCCGGGTCCCGCCTTCAGGTCATGCACGACCATGGTCCACGTGAACGGATTGATGCGGATGCTCCCGATCTCGGCATCGGCGACGCCGTGGTCGTTCAGCCACTGCATGGCGTACAGGCGGATCGCCGGAGGGGTGGCGAGCTCCAGGGCGGTGGCCAGCCCCAGCAGGACCAGCAGGGTAATGACGGCGCGGTGTTTCAGGATGCGGAGCAGGGTGGGCATGCGATTCTCCTGCGGCGTACTGCGGGGCATGACAACGACCCATTATAGTGTATCCAGCCGAGGTCGCGGCAAGATGGGGAAAGGACCCGGTGCGGTCGGACCCGTCAGCGCGGAGACGGCGCCCGGGACTGGAGGCAGGGGCGGGAATCGAACCCGCGAATAAAGGTTTTGCAGACCTCTGCCTTACCACTTGGCTACCCTGCCGGGCCATGGAACGAAAAAAAGGGGGCCGTTCGGCCCCTGATCTGGAGCGGGAAACCGGTCTCGAACCGGCGACCTCAACCTTGGCAAGGTTGCGCTCTACCAACTGAGCTATTCCCGCGAAGCGCGCGCCGAATAATGCCAAGCACGGGCATGCTGTCAAGCGCCTGGCGGTGAAGATTGTGCATGCAGGAGGCAGCAAGTTTTGTCAGGATGCGTGACGTCGCCACAAGGGAAGGCGAGCCTGTGCCCGAGGAGGACGGTTTGATCGACAAGTCTGAACGCAAGATTTACATCCTCGATACCAACGTGCTGATCCATGATCCCAGCGCGTTGACCCGTTTCGACGAGCATGACGTCGTGCTGCCGATCGCGGTGCTCGAGGAGATGGACAAGGTCAAGCGCGGCTTCGACGAGTTGGCGCGCAACGTCCGCGCCGTGTCCCGGCAGCTGGATGAGATCAGCGCCGACACCGAGGACCTGGAGCAGGGATGCCCGCTGCCCGGGGGAGGCAAGCTGTATTTCGAGCTGAACCACCGGGCGCTGGAGATCCTGCCGGAATCGCTGGCCCGCGGCAGCGGCGACAACCGCATCATCGCCGTGACCATGGCGATGCAGAAGGAGCACCCGGACCGCGAGGTCATCCTGGTGTCCAAGGACATCAATATGCGCATCAAGGCGCGGGCGCTGGGGCTGGTCTCCGAGGACTACCGTTCGGACAAGGTGGTCGACGATCTGGATGTGCTGTGCAGCGGCCGGGTGAAGTTCGACGACGAATCCTGGGCTGCCGGCGGCCAGATGAAGGTCGACGACGTCATCGAGGACGGCAACCACGTCAGCCATTACCACTTCGCATGGCCGGAGCAGCTGTCCCTGCCGCACGTCAATGATTTCGTCGAGTTCCCGGGCGAGAAGGAGCAGGCGCTGCGCTGCATCGAGGTGGGGCCGGAGCGGCAGGTGCACCTGAAGGAGATGCATTCGTACCGTGGTTCCAGGAATGCGGTGTGGGGCGTGCAGGCGCGCAATGCCGAACAGAACATGGCGATGAACCTGCTGATGGATCCGGCCCTGGACATGGTCAGCATCCTCGGCCTGGCCGGTTCCGGCAAGACCCTGCTGGCCCTGGCCAGCGGCCTGAACCAGACCCTCGACCTGGGCGTGTACGAGCGCATCGTGATCACGCGCGCCACCGTGCCGATGGGCCAGGACATCGGCTTTTTGCCCGGCACCGAGAAGGAGAAGATGGAGCCGTGGATGGGGGCCATCAGCGACAACCTGAAGCTCTTGCTCGGCAACGACTTCCACGGGCTGTCGGCGCTGGACCAGTACAAGATCGAGATCACGTCGCTGTCCTTCGCCCGCGGCCGCACGTTCACCAGAACCTGGCTGATCGTCGACGAGGCGCAGAACCTGTCGCCGCACCAGATGAAGACGCTGGTCACGCGCATGGGCGAGGGCTCGAAGATCATCATCCTCGGCAACAATGCCCAGATCGACACGCCCTACCTGACGGCGCACACCAACGGCCTGACGATGGCGGCGATGCGCTTCGCCGGCTGGCCCCATGCCGGCCATGTCACGCTGCGTGCCAGCGAACGTTCCCGCCTGGCGGCCTATGCCGCCGATGTGATGTAGCAGGGCCCCTAGGGCCAGCGATCGCTGGCCTGCAGGAAACGGATGTCCGACTCGTCCGGACGCCGGTAGCCGGTCAGCTGCGATTCAAGCACGGCCAGGTCGGCATCGGACACATCGCCGCCCGCCGCGCCGCGCTCCCGGATGCGTTGCCTGAGCACGGGAGCGGGCAGGTCCAGCCAGTACATCCGCAGCGCGATGCCATGCCTGTGGGCAAGCTGCCGCGCCTGGTCCCGGTGGCCCCGGTCCAGGAAGGTGGCGTCGAGGATCACGGGGTAGCCGGCTGCCAGCGCCGCGTCCGCGCCCGCGCACATCGCCGCATAGGTCGCCTCGGTCATCGCAGGGGTGTACAGCGATGCGGGCGATCCGCCCGCGAGCCGCTTGCGCGTGGCATCCGAGCGGATCACCAGTGCATCCGCGGCGGCGCTGCCGATCAGTGCCAGATGGCTCTTGCCGCTGCCAGACAGCCCGCCGACGGCATACAGGGCCGGCCCGCTGGCGGGGTCGCCGTAGGCGGCTGCCAGCGAGAAATAATGCCGGGCCTGCCGGCGCTGGGCCTCGACCATGGGCGGATCCATGGCGGCATCCCCGGACAGCAGGGTTGCGACCTTGCCGCGCACGCCGGCCCGGTAGAGCTGGTACAGCCGCAGCAGCATCAGTCCCTGGTAGTCCCCGGTATGCTCGAGATAGCGTGACAGGAAGCGCATGCCCAGCTCGGGATGGCCCCTGGCGTCGCAGTCCATGGCCAGGAAGGCGGCGTCGTTCATGGTGTCGATCAGGCGCAGTTCGTCGTTGAACTCGATGCAGTCGAACACGCGCGGCTCGCCGCGCACCAGGGCGATATTGCCCAGATGCAGGTCGCCGTGGCAGGCCCGGATACAGCCGTCCTGCTGCCGCTGGCGAAGCTGCGGCGCCAGCGCCTGCAGCATGCGCGAACCCTGCCGCGCCAGCGACTCGGGCAGGTCCTCCGGCCCCGAGTGCGCGGCGAGCGCCCGGGCCGCCTCGAGGTTCTCCGAGAGGTAGCGGCCCAAGGTGTCCGCACCGCCGAAACGGGGATCGCGCACGATCTCGGCATGGGCATGGAAGCCGGCGATCTGGCGGGCCAGCGCGTCCATCCATGCCGGATCGAACCGGCCGGCATCGATGTCGCGGCTCAGCAGGGCCTCGGGGTCGAACTGGGCCATCTTCAGGCAGTACTCGACGGCATCGCCCCCGTCGTCCGTGGCGCCCAGCCGGTAGCCCCGGGACGAGCGGCAGACGGGAAGCACGTCGAGATACAGCTCGGGCGCCAGCCGGCGGTTCAGCTCCAGCTCCCTCATACACATCCGGTGCCGCTTCTCCAGGGACGAGAAATCGAGAAAGCCGAAATCGACCGGCTTCTTGACCTTGTAGGCGTAGGTGCCGGTCAGGATGACCCACGAGATATGGGTCTGGATCAGGCGGATGTCGCCGGTGGGATGATCGTAGAAGGCCGGTTCCAGCATGGCCTGGATATACGCCGGCGGCCGCGCCGGCGCATGCGTGCCGCGTGATGTCGGGGACAGCATGCCATCAAGAATAGCCGATCCGGTTCACCTCCACAGGCCCGGCCGGGCCGTGGATGAGGGATGTTCGTCGATCGCGGGGCCGGCTCGCATGGGGCCGGCGCAGACGTCAGTGCAGCCGGATGTACAGGCCGCGGTTGATGTCGCCGATGCTGACGATGCCCGCAAGCCTGCCCTGATCGGTGACCGGGATGCGGCGCAGGTTCTTCAGGCCCATGTAGGAGGCGGCCTTGAGCACGGGATCGTCGGGGGAGACGCTCATCGGGTCCGGGGTCATGACGTCGCGCACCTTCATGCGCATGACCCGCTTGTAGTTCTCTTCCAAGCTCTCGAAATCCCGTGCGTTCACGGCATCATGGATGTATTCGCCGAAATTCGGATACAGCGGCAGCATGGTGTCGCGGATGGTGACGATGCCGACCAGTTCGTCGTGATCGTTGATCACCGGCAGCGATCCGCAGCGGCGCATGATCATCTTCTGGACGGCGTTGCTCAGCGTGTCTTCCGGCTTGACGGTGACAAGCCCCGTGGTCATGACCTCAGAAACTTTCATGGATGACCTCCGATGGATTTCTCGTGTGATGATATCTAGGAATAGCCTGCACGGATGCGCTGGGTTTCTCAGCGCATCCCTAGGCTAGCACCGATGGGGCCTGCCCGGGGGTGCGCCGATGTGGAAAGGGGCCACCCGTTTCCGGATGGCCCCTTTGCGAATGGTGGACGTCTTAGCTGTTGT
>CAZBLR010000052.1:0-8574 GCA_964492895.1 uncultured Zetaproteobacteria bacterium
CCGGCGTGGGCGGACATGCTGCCCAGGCACAACAAAACCGATACTGCTAGAAATCGTTTCATGCTCCCCTCCCTTCTGACCAGCCACTTTAATGCCAAACTACGATTTTCTGCAAGAACCCGGCGGCTCAGCCGAGACGCAGCAGCAGGCGCACCAGCCGGCGCATGCGGCCGGAAACCAGCATCGGCTCGAAATGGCTGCCGGCCGCGCGCTTGCCGGCCTCCGCGCGCGTCGGGTACGGCAGGACCAGCGAGGCCATGGCGCCGATGCCGAGCCGCTGGCGCACCGCCAGCACCCAGGGCGCGATCAGCTCGCCGGCATGCGCCCCGACGATGGTGGCGCCCAGTACCCTTCCCCGGGGCGACACCACGATCTTGATGCCGCCCTCGCTGTGCCGCTCGGCGACGGCCCGGTCGTTGCCGGCGAAATCCTGGCGCAGCACCCTGACCCTCAGCCCCTTCCGCCCGGCCTCGGCCTCCGTCAGGCCGACATGCGCCAGCTCCGGATCGGTGAACACGGCCCAGGGCAGCGCCGTGTAATCCACGCGGGCCGGTAGCCGCAACAGCATGTTGCGGATCACGATGCCGGCCTGGTAGGCCGCCGCATGCGTGAAACGGTACGGCCCCGTCACGTCGCCGACGGCGTAGATGCGCCGGTTCGACGTGCGCAACCGGGCATCCACCTGCACCCCCTGCGCGCCGTGGGCGACGCCCGCTGCCTCCAGGCCCAGGCCATCGACGTTCGGCCGCCGGCCGGCGGCGACCAGCAGATGTGTGCCGTCCACGGCATCTTCACCACTGGCCGTAGCGAACCGGACCCGCACGCCGCCCGATACCGGCTCGCAACGCAGTCCGGATACACCTTCGTGGATCTCGATGCCCTCGTCCCGCAGCCGGGCGGTGACCATGTCCGCCATCTCCGCATCGTCCCGCGCCAGGCATCGCCCGGCCTCGAGCACCGTCACCGCCGCCCCGAGGCGGCGATGCGCCTGCGCCATCTCGAGCCCCACCGGTCCGCCGCCGATCACCACCAGGTTCCCGACCGGCGCGGCGTCGGCGAAGATCGTCTCGTTGGTCCGGTAATCGACCCCGTCGAGCCCGGGGATCTCCGGCACGGCCGGCGAGGAGCCGGTGGCCAGCACGAAATAGCGGGCGCGGATCCGCCTGCCCCCTGCCTCCAGCGTGCGCCGGTCGACGAAGCGCCCGGCGGCGCGGATCACCGTCACGCCCATCCCCTCGAAGCGCTGCTGGGAGTCGTGGGGGGCGATGTTGTCGATCACCTGGCGTACATGCCGGTGCACCGCCGCCCAGTCCACATCCGGCCCGGATGTCCGGATCCCGAAGGCGCCGGCCTCGCGCACGCCCTGGGCCCGGGCCGCCGCGGCCAGCAGCGCCTTGGACGGCACGCAGCCGGTGTTCAGGCACTCGCCGCCCATCTCGCCTTTCTCGACCAGCACCACCGTCGCCCCCATGCGCGCGGCACCGGCCGCCACCGTCAGGCCGCCGGAGCCGGCGCCGATCACGCAGACGTCGACCTTGAGCAGGTCACCGCTCATGCCGCATCCCCGCCGCCGTCACGGCCGCGACGCAGGCGCTTGTAGGCGACCGGCAGCAGCGCCAGCAGCGCCAGGCCGGCCAGCGCACCGAGGACCTGCGGCGTCAGGATGCCGGCGAGGCTCAGCGCACCGCCGCGATCGAGCACGTCGCCGATGCCGGCACCGGCCAGCGCGTAGACGAAACCGGCCGGCATGATGCCGAAGAAGGTGGCCGCCACATATACTCGCCATGAAACGCCGAGGAAGGCCGGCGCCAGGTTGACCAGGAAGAACGGGAAGACCGGGATCAGCCTCAGTACCAGGAGATAACTCAGGGCATCGTCGGCGAAGCCCCGGCGCATGCGCTCGAATCGACCTTCCCCCGCCCTGGCCAGCAGCACGTCGCCCAGCGAGGTCCTGGCGATCAGGAACAGCAGCGTGGCGCCGATGGTGGCGCCGACGACGGCGTACAGCGTGCCGGCCACGGCGCCGAACAGGAAGCCGCCGGAAAGCGTCATCACCGTCGCCCCCGGCACCGACAGGGCCACGACCAGGACATAGGCCAGCATATAGGCCAGCGGCGCGCTCCACGGATGGCCATGCACCCAGGCCGCCAGCTCCTGGCGGTGCAGGCGCAGGGCATCGAGACTCAGGTAGCGCTGCAGGTCCAGTGCGAAGAACAGGATCAGGCCGGCGACCAGGACCAGCAGCGGTGCGATACGGCGGAACACGCGCGACCCCCTTATGCCCGCTTGGTCGACCGGCACGGCCATCCCTTACTAAAGATCGAGCAGCGCCCCTCCCGGGAATTCGAGGAAGTCCTTGACCGCCACCAGGAACTGCACGGCGTCCCTGCCGTCGATCAGGCGATGATCGTAGGTCAGGGCCAGGTACATCATCGGGCGGATGACGATCGCATCGTTCTCGACCACCGGCCGCTTCTTGATCGCATGCATGCCGAGGATGGCGCTCTGCGGCGGGTTCAGGATCGGGGTCGACATCAGCGAGCCGAACACGCCGCCGTTGGTGATCGAGAAGGTGCCGCCCTTCAGGTCGTCCGGGGACAGGCCGCCCTCGCGCGCACGCCGCGCGAAATCGGCGATGCGCAGCTCGACCTCGGCCATGCCGATGCTGTCGGCGTCGCGCAGCACCGGCACCACCAGCCCCTTGTCGGTGGACACGGCCACGCCGACATCCATGTAGTTGTGGTAGACGACCTCGTCGCCGTCGATGTAGGCATTGACCGCCGGGAAGCGCCGGGCCGCCTCGGCGCAGGCGCGCACGAAGAAGGACATGAAGCCCAGATCCACGCCGTGCCTGGCCTTGAAGGCCTCGCGGTAGCGCGCCCTGAGGTCCATCACCGGCTGCATGTTGACCTCGTTGAAGGTGGTCAGCATGGCCGCGGTGTTCTGCGCCTGCTTCAGGCGCTGGGCCGTGCGGCGCCTGAGGCCGCTGAGCGGCAGGCGCTCCTCGCGCCGCCCTTCACCGCCGCCGGACGCCGGCGCGGCCTTGGGCGCCATGCGCGCGACCGGGGCCGGTTTCGCCGCCGGAGCGGCGGGCTTCGCCTCGGGGGCGGGTTCCGGGGCAGGCCGGACCTCGGGCTTCGCCGGCTCCGGAGCCGGCGCCTTCCCGGCCGGTTTCGCGGCCTTGGCCGCCTTCTTCGGCCTGGCTGCCGAGGTATCGATGACGCCGATGACCTCGCCCGGCGCCACGGTCTCGCCGGCCTGGCGGCGGACCTCCTTGAGCACCCCGGCGTCGAAGGCCGTGATCTCCATCGTGATCTTGTCGCTCTCGACCTCGGCGATGACCTCGTCCACGTCGATGGCGTCGCCCTTCTGCTTCAGCCACGACACCAGCGTCGCCTCGGTTTCGGACTCGCCCAGGGCCGGGACCTTGATCTCCACGTTCGCCATCTTCCCTCCCTTCCCGGCCCTACAGTGTCAGGGCCGTCGTCACCAGCTTCTGCTGCTCCTCGTCGTGCCGCTGGTGCGAACCGACGGCCGCCGCCGCCGAGGCCGGCCGCGACACGTGCGTCAGCTTTTGCCCGGCATGCAGGCAGCGCTCGATGCGGTGCTTGATCTGGAACCAAGCCCCCTGGTTCTGGGGCTCCTCCTGGACCCAGACGATCTGCGTGGTGGCCGCGAAGCGCGCCAGCACCATCTTCAGCTCGTCGCTGGGGAACGGGTACAGGCACTCCAGGCGCACGATGGCCACATCGGTGGTCTTCGCCGCCTGGCGCGCCGCCAGCAGGTCGTAATAGATCTTGCCGGAGCACAGCAGCAGGCGCTTGACCCGCGAGGGGGCGATGGCGGTATCCGCCTCGTCCAGCACCGGCTCGAACCGCCCCTCGGCCAGCGCCGAGACCGGGGAGAACGACAGCTTCTGCCTGAGCATGCTCTTCGGCCCCATGATCACCAGCGGCCGGCGCGTGCGGATCAGCAATTGGCGGCGCAGCAGGTGGAACAGCTGGGCCGGCGTGGTCGGATAGGCCACCATCATGTTCTTCTCGGCGCACAGCTGCAGGTAGCGCTCCAGGCGCGCCGAGGAATGCTCGGCCCCCTGCCCCTCGTAGCCGTGCGGCAGCCACAGCACCAGGCCGCTCATGCGGTTCCACTTCGAGGCGCCGGAGGAAATGAACTGGTCGATGACCACCTGCGCGTTGTTGGCGAAATCGCCGTACTGCGCCTCCCAGATCACCAGCGCCCGCGGCTCGGCGATCGTGTAGCCGTACTCGAAGGCCATGACGGCGAGCTCGGACAGCATCGAATCGACGACGATGAAGTGGGACAAATCGCCGTTCTCCAGCTGCCTGAGCGGGATGAACTTCTTGCCGCTGGCCTGGTCGTAGACCGCCGCATGGCGGTGGAAGAAGGTGCCGCGGCCGCTGTCCTGGCCGCTCAGGCGCACCCAGTGGCCCTGATGCACCAGCGTGGCGTAGGCCATGATCTCGGCGCAGCCCCAGTCGATCCCCTGATGGCCCTCGATCATGTCGATGCGGGCGTCGAAGAGTTTCTGCACCCGCGGATTCAACTGGAAGCCATCCGGCACCTGGTGCGCGCGCCGCACCAGCTCGCTGAGCTCGCCGGCGTCCACCGCGGTGTCCGGTTCCGGCGCATCGGGCTCGAAGCCCTCCCAGCGTCCCTGCAGACTGTTCGGGGAACTGGGCGGATGGCGGTCGCGGCGCCCCTCCTCCAGCCGCTCGCGGTACAGCCTGACCATGTCGTCGATCTCGTCGTCAGCGAGGATGCCCTCGTCCACGAGGCGCTGGCGGTACAGCTGCTGCGCCGTCGGGTGCGCATTGATGCTGCGGTACATCACCGGCTGCGTGACCTCCGGCGAATCGGCCTCGTTGTGGCCGTGGCGCCGGTAGCAGACCAGGTCGATGACGATGTCCGAGCGGAAACGGCGGCGGAACTCCACCGCCAGCTCGATGGCGAAGCACGCGGCCTCGGGGTCGTCGCCGTTCACGTGCAGGATCGGCGCCTGCACCATCTTGGCGATGTCGGTGCAGTAGGTGGAGGAACGGGCATCGAAGGGATTGACGGTGAAGCCGATCTGGTTGTTGACGACGATGTGCACGGTGCCGCCGGTACGGAATCCCAGCAGCTTCGACAGGTTCAGCGACTCGGCGACCACGCCCTGGCCGGCGAAGGCCGCGTCGCCGTGGATCAGCACGCTCATGACCTCGCGCCGGTCGCTGTCGTTGCGCCGGCACTGGCGGGCGCGTACCGAGCCCAGCACCACCGGCGTGATGATCTCCAGGTGCGACGGGTTGAAGCCGAGCGACAGGTGCACGATGCCGCCGGGCGTGCGGATGTCCGAGGAGAAGCCCATGTGGTACTTCACGTCGCCGGAGCCGTTGGCATCCTTGATGCGCTCGCCCTCGAACTCCGAGAAGATGTCCGACAGCGACTTGCCCATGACGTTGGCCAGCACGTTCAGGCGCCCGCGGTGCGCCATGCCGAGGATGATCTCCTTGACGCCGTGGCTGCCGGCGTTCTGGATCAGCGCGCTCATCATCGGTACCAGGCTCTCCGCCCCCTCCAGCGAGAAGCGCTTCTGGCCGGCATAACGGGTATGCAGGAAATGCTCGAACTCCTCGGCCTGCATGATGCGGCTGAACACGTGCCGGCGGGTATCCGCGTCCATGCCCGGGCGCGAACGCGCCTTCTCCAGCCGCTCCTGCAGCCAGTGCTTCTGCGCCGAATCGGTGATGTGCATGAACTCCGGGCCGATGTGCCCGCAATAGGTTTCGTTGAGTAGGGCCAGGATGTCGCGGAGCTTCATGCGCGGGGAGCCGACCAGGTCGCCGGTCGGGAATTCGTCGTCGAGGTTCGCCTCGGACAGCCCGTAGTAGTTGAGCTCGAGCTCGGGGCTGAAATGGGGCGGGTTCAGGCGCAGCGGATCGAGATCGGCATGCAGGTGCCCGTGCACGCGGTAGGCATGGATCAGGTAGATCGCCCGCGACGGGAACTCGACCTGGCCCGGTACGGCCACGGCCCCGTGCACCGCTTCCCCGCCGCCGCTGCGCGCCGGCAGATGCATGCGCTGCAGCATCGTCGAATGCGAGGCGGCGGTGCGTTCCGCGGCCGATTCGACGGTCTCGAAATAGCGGGCCCAGGCCTCGGGCACCGCCGCGGGGTTCCGGAGGAACGCGTCGTAGAGCTGGTTGAGGTAATCGCTGTTCAGCGTATGCATATCCGGCCCTTCCATGGCCGCCATGTCCGGCACACCCTGTATCACACCAACCTCGCGAAATGATGCTTTGCGCACACGCGCTTTATAGCCCAATTCAGGCGCAAAGGCACGCGCCCCGGTTCAGGTGCCGAGCATGCCGTAGCGGAAGTGGTACCACAACAGCCCCAGGTATTCGTGCAGGGCCTGGCAGGAATCGGCCAGCACATCCCAGTTCGGCACGAAGCTGAGCACGTCGTACGGCAGCCTGCCCTGACGGTAGTCGCACGGCGCCGGGATCACCACGATGCCCTGGGATCTCATGCTCCACACGGCGCGCGGCATGTGCCAGGCGCTGGTCACGAGCACGGCGCGGCGGATGTGGTTCTCGTCGAGCAGCACCCTGAGCCGGCGGGCGTTTTCCCAGGTCGTGGCGGCCGCGTCCTCGACCACGATGTGCGTGGGCGGCACGCCCAGGCGCACCAGCCAGCGGCGCATGACGCTGCCCTCCGGCTCCGCCGTGCCCGTCAGCGGCTCGCCGCCGCTCGGATAGACGGTCAGACCCGAACGCAGTGACAGGTCGGCGGCATAGACGGTACGCGACAGCGCGCTCATGCGCAGGGCGTCGGCCCCGCCGTACTCCGGCGCCCGGGCATAGACCCCGCCGCCGAACAGCACGATGGCGGTATCGGCGGACGAGCCGAGCGCGGCATGGCTCGCCACGGGCGGGTAACGATCCTCCAGCGACGCCATCAGGCCGTCGCGCACCGGCTCGGTGGACAGCAGCCACAGCAGGGCCAGGGCCAGGACCGCCAGCGGCTTGCCCCAGCGGCGGCGAGCAAACAGCAGGCCGATGGCCGTGAGCAGGATCAGGCTGGCCGGCGGCAGCAGCAACTGGCCGATCAGCTTGCTCAGGATCAGGCCGGACATCAGGCGGTCTGCGCTCCCCGTTCACGGCGGATTTGCAATGTTGCCAACACACCCTCGATCACACCCACCCCTCCGCAAATTGCCGGCGGAAATCGCACACGGTGCATTTGTGCCGGACTGCCGTTACTCTAGGAGCCTCATGCCGTTTGGCAAACGCCTTTGTCCGGAGTTCCCATGCGCCTGATCCTGATGCTGATCCCGCTGCTCCTGGCCGCCTGCAACCAGCAGCACGGCAACACCGCCTCGACCACCTCGGCGCCGACCAGCCCCATCGTGGCCAAGCTCGACGGCCAGAACCTGCGCGAGTCGGATATCGACGCCGAGATCAACGCCCTGCCCGAATCCATGCGCGATATCGGCACCGATCCGCGGGCCCGCGCCGCGATCCTGCAGACGCTGATCCGCCGCAAGATCCTGAGCCGGCAGGCGATCGCCATGGGCATCGACAAGGACCCGGTGGTGCAGCAGCAGATCGAGCGGGCCCGCGAGAACATCCTGGTGCAGACGCTGAAGGACCAGGAGCTGAAATCGCTGACGCCGCCGGACGAGAAGACCATCGAGACCTACTACGAGAAGCATCAGGCGGATTTCACGATTCCCGAACAGATCCACGCCCGGCACATCCTCGTCAACAGCGAGGACATGGCACTGAAGATCTACAAGATGCTGAAGCACGGCAAGGACTTCGCCGCCCTGGCCGCCCAGTACTCCCAGGACGACGGCACCAAGGCGCGCGGCGGCGACCTGAACTGGTTCTCACGCGGCGCCATGGTGCCGTCGTTCGAACAGGCGGCCTTCGCCCTGCAGAAGCCCGGCGACATCAGCAAGCCGGTGCACACCCAGTTCGGCTGGCACATCATCCAGTTGCTCGGCCGGCGCCCCGCCACCCTGAAAAGCCTGGACGAGGCCCACGACGAGATCATCAGCATCCTGAACCAGAAGGCCATGGACCGCTGGCTGAGCAATGCCGTCAGCCATGCGCACGTGCAGATCCTGAAGCCGGACTACATGCAGCCCGAGCCCGCGCCGGATGAGGACAACCCGGACGATGCGGCGGCGCCGTAAGCGGGCGCGAAGACCAAGGAGCCAGCCATGACCCGATCCGTGACGCCATTCCTGATGTTCACCGGCAAGGCCGAGGAGGCGGTGAACCTGTACGTGTCGCTGTTCGGCGACTCGAGGATCATCGCCATCGACCGCTACGGCAGCGACGGCCCCGGCGCCGAAGGCTCGGTCAAGGAGGCCACGTTCGAGTTGTGCGGCCGCGGCTTCGCCTGCGCCGACAGCCCGTCGGACCATGCCAGTTTCCCGTTCTCCCCCGCCATGTCGCTGTTCGTCGACGTGGCCGACGAGGCCGAGATCGAGCGCGCCTTCGCGGCGCTCGCCGACGGCGGCAAGGTCATCATGCCGCTGAAGGAGTACCCCTTCGCCAGGAA
>CAZBLR010000053.1:0-8568 GCA_964492895.1 uncultured Zetaproteobacteria bacterium
CCCTGACGGCGATCTTCGTCGGGGCGCTGGCGTTTCTGGCCTTCACCGGCCGGTTGCCGCCGTCCGGCGAGCGATAGGCTTCGGCCTTTCTAAACGGCGATCGGGGCCTTGATCGGCGGGTGGCTCTCGTAGCCGACCAGCTCGAAGTCCTCGAACGTGAAATCGAAGATGTCCGTGACGTCCGGGTTGATCTTCATGACCGGCAGCGGATAGGGCTCGCGGGACAGCTGGGTCTGCACCTGCTCCAGGTGGTTCAGGTAGATGTGCGCATCGCCGAAGGTGTGGATGAACTCGCCGGGCTTCAGGCCCGTGACCTGGGCCATCATCATCGTCAGCAGTGCGTAGCTGGCGATGTTGAACGGCACGCCGAGCAGGATGTCGGCGCTGCGCTGGTACAGCTGGCAGGACAACCGACCTTCGGCGACATAGAACTGGAAGAAGGCGTGGCACGGGGCCAGCGCCATGCGCCCGTGCTCGGCGTTGGTCTGGGGCGATACCGATTCGTCCGGCAGATCGGCGACGTTCCAGGCCGACACGATCAGGCGCCTGGAGTCCGGGCGGGCCTTGATCTGGGCCACGAGTTCGCTGATCTGGTCGATGTGGCGGCCGTCCGGGGTCGGCCACGAGCGCCACTGATAGCCGTAGACCGGGCCGAGATCGCCCGTATCCGTCGCCCACTCGTCCCAGATCGTGACCTTGTTGTCGTGCAGGTAGGCGATGTTGGTCTCGCCCTTCAGGAACCATAAGAGCTCGTGGATGATCGAGCGCAGGTGCAGCTTCTTGGTGGTGACGATGGGGAAGCCCTCGGACAGGTCGAAGCGCATCTGGTGCCCGAACACGGACAGCGTGCCGGTGCCGGTGCGGTCCTCCTTGCGGGTGCCGTTCTCCAGCACGTGCTGCATCAGATCGAGATAGGCTTTCACGCGGACCCTCCCCCCATTTGCGCCGAATTGGCGCCGAATTGGCGCCGGGCGCCTTCGTCGGATATGCTGCACGCGCGGCCCGGCATTGCAACGTCGGCGGGGCCGCTCAAGGAGGCATCATGTTCGCGCGCGTTGTGTCCATCGGCCTGCTGGCCGCCGCCATCGGTTTCGCGTCGCCGGTCCGGGCCGCCGATCTCAACACCAACAGCAATGTCGACGACGAGGAGGCCCCTGCCGCACAGGCTGCGCCCGCCAATCCGGCCGCGCCAGCGGCCACGGCGACCCCCGGGACCCCGGGCGCCGCGACCACGCCGGGCGGCACCACGACACCCCAGGCCAGCGGCCCGGAGACGCCGACCGACAAGATCGTCGACCAATTCATGAAGCTGGATACCGACAAGTCGGACAGCGTGTCCTTCGACGAGTACATGGCGATGGTGCAGCAGCGGGCCAAGGACCGCTTCGATGCCATGGATGCCAACCACGACGGGCAGGTCACGCCCGACGAATACCGCGCATTCTGGCAGCTGCGCAAGTCGCAGTGGTATCGCCTGAAGCGCTAGCCGCGCCCCTTCCCGCCTAGGGCAGTGCGTCGACGCGGACGCGGATCAACAGCGCCCGTCCCGCATCCCCCTGCCTCCCGGACAGCAGCGCCCGGCCGAAGGCCCGGGCCGAGGATTGCACGGCGCCGATCGTCACCCATTGCCCCAGCGGCACGTCCAGCTCGGTATCCGCATCGGCGACGTCGATGACGGGGCGCTCGTCCGTCCCGCCCTGCACCCGGCGCAGCCACGGCCGCAGCTGCAGCTGCGCCATGTCGCCGGCCAGGCGTACCGACACCGAGAAGCCGGCCGTGACCGGCACCAGGGTCACGCCCGTGGCCCGGCCGATGCCGTGGGCCGCCAGCCATTGCCGGGTTTCGCTCTCCACCGGCCGGATCGTGCCCGCCTCGATGCGCCCGCTTCCGCCCGAGACCAGCCGCAGCATGTAGATGCCCGCCTCGCGGGAGCCGAGGGCGGACTGCCCGGCGGACAGGCGCACCCAGCCCCCGGGCATCGCGACACCCTGCACGGACACGCGGGAGGCCGCCGTATCGGTGGCGGTGGCCAGGCCGAGCTGCACGCGCAGGCTCTGCGCCGGTACGTCCAGGCGCCGGATCAGGGCGCGCACCGCTTCCACATGGTCGGCATCGTCGTCCACGACGATCAGGCGGCGCGAGGCCAGCGGCATGACCCGGCCCTCGGGCGACAGCTGGCTGCTGGCCAGGTCGACCGCCTCCTGCATCGTGAGGAAATGGATATCGATGGTCGCCGTCTCGGCCCGGGCGGACGGCAGCGCGGCCAGCAGCAGGGCGATGGCCAGAAGGGCCAGCCCCGCGCGCCGGGTCATGGCGAGGGGATCTCCTCGGAGAACTCGGGCTGGGGCTCGTTGATGCTGGCCGGATCCTCGTGGATGATGATCTCGGCGTCTGGGAACAGGTTGCGCAACTGGATCTCGACCTGGTCGGAGATGCGGTGCGCCTTGACCAGGGACAACTGGTCGTCGAGCTCCAGGTGCAGCTGGATGAAGCAGGTGGTGCCGGAGCGGCGGGTGCGCAGATCGTGCATGCCGCGCGTCTCGGGATGCTTCAGCACGGTGTCGATGATGCGCTGGCGATCCTCGTCCGGCAGTTCCTGATCCATCAGGTGCTGCACGGCCTCGTGCGCGATCTGCCAGGAGCTGTACAGGATGTAGGCGGCGATGCCGAGCGCGAACACGGCGTCGAAGCCGGGCCAGCCGTATTCGGCCAGCACCAGGGCGACGATGACGCTGCCGTTGACCATCAGGTCGGTGCGGTAATGCAGCTCGTCGGCCTTGATGGCGGTGGAGTCGGTCTTGCGGATCACATGGCGCTGGAAGGCCAGCAGGCCGAGGGTGGCCAGGATCGAGAACACCATGACCCCGATGCCGACGCCGATCATGCCCACCGCCTGCGGATGGACGATGCGGGAGATGGACTGCAGCACCAGGAAGCCCGCGGAGCCGGCGATGAAGGTGGCCTGCCCGAGGCCGGCCAGGGCCTCGGCCTTGCCGTGGCCGAAGCGGTGCTGTTTGTCCGCCGGCGTCAGCGCATGGCGCACGGCCAGCAGGTTGATCAGCGAGGCCAGGGCATCGAGCGAGGAGTCGATCAGCGTGGCCAGCAGGCTGACGGATTCGGTGCTGAGCCAGGCGCCGAACTTGACCAGGATCAGGGTCACGGCGACCGAGATCGAGGCATAGGTGGCCAGCCGCATCAGGCGGCCGTTGTCGGAGGTCGCTGCCGCCGGGGAACTCATGGCTCGAGTCTACCGCCTCGGCACATGTGAACCAAATGTCACGTTCGCCGTCCTAGGCCCGCTCCAGCGCCGCATGGATCTCGGGCAGCGAACGCCGCACCGCGGCGTGCCCGGCAGCCACGGCCTCCGATGCCCGGTAGAATTCGAGCATGCCGATGCCGGAGACGTCCGGGCGCATCATGACGTCGGGCGGGGAGAGCCGCTGGCGCAGGCGCGTGATCTCGGCCCGCGAGATGTCCATGGCCCGGTTGTAGGTGGAGAACACGCTCTGCGTCGGCTGCTTGTCGTTGCGCAGCGAGTTCTTCAGCTGGCTCAGCCAGATGTGCAGTTGCGGCAGCTTGCGCGTCCATTCCAGCTGCAGCAGCTCGGTCAGGCGGCTCGTCCAGGCGTTGTCCTCGGGGGGATCGAGGCGTAGGTCGAACGCGCCCGGATGCACGGCTACCGCCACCACCGGTCCGCCGAAATGCTCGCGCGCGCTATCGAACGGCACCAGGTTGATCAGGCCGCCGTCGGCCAGCAGGCGCCCGCCGAGCTTGACCGGCGGCAGCAGGCCGGGGATGGCGATGCTGGCGCATACGGCGTCCAGCAGCGGCCCCTGGGTGAACAGCACCTCCGAGCCGTCGACCAGGTCGGTGGCCACGGCCGCGAACGGGATGGGCAGGCTCTCGATCGACTTGCCCTCCATATGCGGCGCCAGGAACTCGCGGATGCCGCGGTCGGTGAAGATGGCGGGGCTGCCGAACTCCGGCATGAACAGGCGCAGCGTCTTCTTCCAGTCCATGTCCGTGGCCAGGCGGCGGATATCCCCGACCGGGACGCCGGCGGCCAGGAAGGCCCCGATCTCGGCGCCGATGCTGCTGCCGACGATGGCGCGGACGGGGATGTCATGCTCGGCCAGGGCCTCGATGACGCCGACGTGCGCAATGCCGCGGGCGCCGCCGCTGCCCAGCGCCAGCACGATGCCTTTTTTCTCATTCATGGCGGCCTCCGAGGCGCGGCAGGAAGGCCGGTACGCGCCGGCGGTAGTCGGCGTACTCGGGATGGTCGGTGGCGAGGCGCCGCTCCTCGAGGCGCGAGCCGAGCACGAAATACAGGGCGACGGCCGCATACAGGTGCAGGCTGTTGACACTCTGCGCCGGCATCGCGAACAGGATCAGCAGCACGCCGGTGTACATCGGATGGCGCAGGTGGCGGTAGATGCCGCGCTCCACGAAGGGCTCGCCCCCGGGCGGGAAGGGTTTGAGGCCCATGAAGATGCGCATGTCGAAGGCGCGCATGCTCTGCCAGACGATCCAGGCCCCGAGCAGCTGCAGCGCGATCGCCGGCACCAGCCATGCCCCGTGCAGGCGGTACAGCGGCGTGTCCGGCAGCATGCGCACGAAGGCGAGCCAGACGGCCGTCAGCACGATCGCCGACAGGGTGAAGGCCAGGCGATAGCGCTGGGCCGGCAGCCCGGCGGCATCCAGGGCCCGCTTGCAGCGGCGGCTGGCCAGCAGGCTGTGCGTCAGCGCGAAGCCGAGGCTGCTGCCCCACAGCCAGGCCAGCGGATGGGCGGTGTCGAACTCTGGCATCACGGGAGCGTAGAGGCTTGCTTGAAGCGGCGCAATTTGCGCCGGCGTCGCCGCGCGGCCAGACTCGGCGCCACAAGGATCAAGCAAGGAGACCAGGAATGCATGCCGTTGTCCCACGCGCCCTGCCCGTCATGACCGATGCCGACTGATTCCGCCCCTCGCCCGATCCGCTTCCTGGCCTCGCCGCATCACGACGCACGGCCGGCCGGCACGGCCGTCGACCTGATCGTGCTGCACGCGATCAGCCTGCCGCCGGGGCGCTTCGATGCGCGCGTCGTCGAGGATTTCTTCCTCGGCCGGCTGGATACCGACGATCATCCGGACCTTGCTGACCTGAAGGGGCTGCGCGTCTCCGCGCATTTCGTCGTCGACCGTATGGGGCGCATCACGCAGTTCGTGCCGGTGGCCGGGCGCGCCTGGCATGCCGGCGAGTCGGTCTGGCAAGGACGCCCGGACTGCAACGACTATGCCGTCGGCATCGAGATGATCGGCGACGAGCGGCAGCCCTTCACCCGCAAGCAGTACACCGAGACGGCGCGCCTGTGCCGGATGCTGATGCGCACGTTTCCCGGCATTACGGCTGCGCGCATCGTCGGCCACCAGGACGTGGCGCCCGGGCGCAAATGGGATCCGGGCCGCCGGTGGGACTGGGTGCGCTTCCGGCGCAGCCTGGCGCATGTGCGCCGCCTGGACCTGGCATGGGCGTGAGCATGGCCGACCCATCGTGGATGGGGCAGTTCCCGCAGCTTGCGGCGATCGACGACCCGGCATGGCGGCGGACGGCCGCCGCCGCGCGCATCCTGAGCGTCGCGCCGGGCACGGTGCTGTTCCGCGACGGCGATGCCTGCGCCGGCTACGTGCTGGTGCTCGACGGCTCGGTGCGCGTGCAGAAGATGGACCCGCACGGGCGCGAGATCGTGCTCTACCGCGTCGAACAGGGGCAGACCTGCATGCTGACGACCTCCTGCCTGCTCGGCGGCACCGCCTATCCGGCCGAGGGCATCGCTGAGGAGACCACCCGGCTGGCGATGCTGCCGGCGCCGGGCTTCGACCGGGCCGTGGCGGAGTCGGCCGGGTTCCGGCGTTTCGTGCTGTCGGCGATCAGCCGGCGCATCGCCGACCTGATGATGTTGATCGAGGACGTGGCCTTCGGGCGCATGGACATGCGCCTGGCACGCCTGCTTTCGCACCGGGCGGATGCCGACGGCATGCTGGCCGTCACGCACCAGGACCTGGCCGTGGAGCTCGGCACGGCGCGCGAGGTGGTCAGCCGCCTGCTCAAGGATTTCGAGGCCAGGGGCCTGGTGCGCCTCGGGCGCGGCGAGGTGCGCGTGCTGGCGCCGGAGCGCCTCGGGGCCATGGACGCCGAACGGTAACATTGTCACTGAACTGACGCCGGATTCGGCTATACTCCCTATCAAACAGATCGCACAGGAGGTGAGCCATGAAAGCCAATGTCGGAACCATCGATCGTGTTCTTCGCGTGATTGTCGGGCTGGTACTGATCAGCCTGGTGTTCGTCGGTCCGCATACCCCGTGGGGGTGGATCGGCGTCGTGCCGCTGGCCACCGCCCTGATCGGCTTCTGCCCGGCCTACGCGCTGTTCGGCGCCAGCACCTGCGCCAAGAAGGAAGCCTGAGCGACCGTTTGTCGCCGATGCCAACGGCAGCCGTATCCCGGCTGCCGTTGTTCTTTTATACCCGCAAGTCCTAGGCTGCCGCCATGGTGCACGAGGCCTGGATCCGGTTCGGCGTGTTCGCGGCGGTGCTGGCGGCGATGGCCGCCTGGGAGACCGTCTCGCCGCGGCGCATTCCCGGTATGGGTCGCGGCCGGCGCTGGCCCGGCAACCTGATGCTGGTGGCCGTGAACACCGTGGCGGTACGCCTGCTGTTGCCGGCCGGCGCCGTCGGCGCCGCCCTGTGGGCCGGGGCGCACCACGTCGGCCTGTGCCACCTGCTGGGGTGGTCCGGCTGGTCGGCCGTGCTGGCGTGCGTGGTGCTGCTGGATCTCGCGATCTACGCCCAGCACGTGTTGTTCCATGCCGTGCCGCTGTTGTGGCGGCTGCACATGGTCCACCATGCCGACCGGGACATCGACGTCACCACGGGCCTGCGCTTCCATCCGGGCGAGATCCTGCTGTCGGTGCTGATCAAGATGGCCGTGGTGGCCCTGCTCGGGGCGCCGGTCGCGGCCGTGGTGATCTTCGAAGTCGTGCTCAACGCCATGGCCATGTTCAACCATTCCAACGTGCGCCTGCCCCAGGCCCTGGATACGCGGCTGCGCCGGCTCTTGGTGACCCCGGACATGCACCGCGTCCACCACTCGATCGTGCGCGACGAGACCAACCGCAACTTCGGCTTCAACCTGTCGTGGTGGGACCGGCTGTTCGGCACCTACCGGGCCCAGCCGGCGGCCGGGCACGTGCAGATGACCATCGGCCTCGAACAGTTCCAGCAGGCCGAGACCTACCGCCTTCGCTGGATGCTCGCGCTGCCGTTTCGCGGTAGCATCGGTGCCTATCCGATCCTGAGTCGCCCGGAGGCCGGAAGTGAGTGACGACAGACCCGTGGACCGCTGCGACTGCACCGGCTTCAAGTTCGCGAAGCTGCTGGAGTTCGGCGATGTGCAGACGGCGATGGCCGAGACGGAGTCCGGCCGCGAGTGCGAGGGCTGCCTGGCCTACATGAAGCTGGCGTTCGCCACCGGCGAGACCGCGTTCGCCATCGACGATCCGCGCCTGGCCGAGTACGAATAGATGGCGAAGGAGCGCAGCCGCCCGTCCTTCCTGATCGGCGCCGCCGCGTTCGTCGTCGTCGTCGCCGGCATGCAGGCCGCGGCCTCGCTGCTGGTGCCGTTCCTGCTCGCCGCCTTCGTGGCCATCATCTGCCTGCCGCCGATGCACTGGCTGATCGGCCGCAAGGTGCCGGCGGGGCTGGCGGTGCTCGCGATCGCCCTCGGCCTGGTCCTGGTCACGGTGCTGATCGGCACCTTCGTCGGCACCTCGATCGCGGACTTCTCGCGCAACCTGCCGACCTACCAGGACAACCTGCAGCACCAGACCGGCGCCCTGCTCGACTGGCTCTCCCGCCACGGCGTGACGCTGAACCTGCAGCTGTTGCGCGACAACCTGAATCCGGCCACGGCCATGGGTCTGGCCGGCAAGATGGTGGCCGGGCTCGGCAACGCGCTGGCCAACACCTTCCTGATCGTGCTGACGGTGATCTTCCTGCTGATCGAGGGCGTGGCGCTGCCGCACAAGTGGCGGCTGATGGGCCGGCACGCGCCGTCGATCGACAACCTCGGCCGCTTCGTCGAGAGCGTGAACTCGTACCTGGCCATCAAGGGCTGGGTCAGCCTGGCCACCGGTGTGGCCGTCGCCGTGTGGCTGGCCGTGCTCGGCGTCAACTACCCGGTGCTGTGGGGCCTCGTGGCCTTCCTGTTCAACTTCGTGCCGAACATCGGCTCGATCATCGCCGCCGTGCCGGCGCTCCTGCTGGCGCTGGTGCAGCTTGGCCCCGGTCCGGCGCTGGCCGCCGGCGCCGGTTATCTCGTCGTGAACATCGTCATGGGCAACGTCGTCGAGCCGCGCTTCATGGGCCGGGGCGTGGGCCTGTCCACGCTCGTCGTGTTCCTGTCCCTGGTGTTCTGGGGCTGGGTGCTGGGCCCGGTCGGTATGCTGCTGTCCGTGCCGCTGACCATGGTCGTCAAGCTGGCGCTCGAAGCCAACCCCGAGACCCGCTGGATCGCCGTCCTGATCGG
>CAZBLR010000054.1:0-7476 GCA_964492895.1 uncultured Zetaproteobacteria bacterium
AGCGCCAGTTCGCGTACTCGGTCAGGTAGCCGCCCAGCGTCGGCCCCAGGATCGGCCCGACCATGATGCCCATGCCCCACAGCGCCATGGCCGAGCCGTGGCGTTCGCGCGGATAGGTGTCGAGCAGGATGGATTGCGACAACGGGATCAGGGCGGCACCGGCCAGGCCCTGCAGCAGGCGGAACACGACCATCTCGCCCAGCGTCTGGGACGTGCCGCACAGCATCGAGGTCAGCGTGAAGATCACCACCGACCACACGAACACGCGCTTGCGCCCGAAACGGGCGGCGATCCAGCCGGTGACCGGCGTCATCACGGCCGAGGCCACGATATAGGAGGTCAGCACCCACGAGATCTGGTCGCGCGTGGCCGACAGCCCGCCCTGCATGTACGGGAGCGCCACGTTGACGATGGTCATGTCCAGCACCTGCATCACCGTCGCCATCATGATGGCGACGGTGATCACGCCCTCGTTCAGCGGCGTATCCTCGCCCTTGGGCAGGTTCATGGCGTCCGGCCCCTATCGCGTCGATTGGGCAGGGGTCGGTTGGTGGGCCGGCTGGGCATCCGCGACCGACCACGGCGCGGCATGCGCGGTGTCGATCTTGACGTTGACGCTGAGGCCGCTGCGCAGCGGCGGCGCTCCCTTCGGATCGTCGAGCTTCAGGCGCACGCCGACGCGCTGCACCACCTTGACCCAGTTGCCGGAGGAATTCTCGGCCGGCAGCAGCGAGAACTCGGAGCCGGTGGCCGGGCTGATGCTCTGCACCCGTGCCTGCCAGGTGCGGCCCGGATAGGCGTCGATGTCGATCGTGGCCTTCTGCCCCGGACGCACGTCGGCCAGGTCCGTCTCCTTCAGGTAGGCCTCGACGTAGTGGTACGTGGACACGAGCGGGAACAGCGCCTTGCCCGCCATGACCATATCGCCCGGCTGCGCGGCCAGCGGCCCGATGACGCCGTCCATCGGCGCGTAGACGCGCGTCTTCTCGAGGCGCAGCGCCGCCTGGTCGCGCTCGGCGAGCGCCTGCCGGTAGCTGGAGAAACGCTCGACCGGCTGGTCCGGGTCGGTGCCGAGCTTGGCCTTGACCACCGCCAGCGCGCGCTGGACCACCTTGACCGTCATTTTGGCATCGTCCAGACGGTGCCTGGCATCGTCGAGCGCCGTGGCCGAGGCGAAGCCGGGCTTCGCCAGACGGCGGTTGCGCTCAAAGGCGCGCTGATAATAGGCGATGTCGGATTCGGCGCGCGCCAGCTCCGCCTGCTTCTGGTGATACTCGGCCTGCAGCGATTCCAGATCGCTTTTGACCCCGGCCAGGTGCGCCTCGGCCGCATCCAGAGCCAGCTTGTACGGCGCATCGTCGAGCTCGAGCAGCAGCTGGCCGGCCTTGACGGCCTCGTGCTCGTGCACCGGCAAGGAGACCAGGCGGCCGCCGACCTCGGCGGCCACGTAGACCTTGTCGGCCCTGACGTAGGCATCGTCGGTCGTGGCGTAGAACAGGCTCTCGATGTAGAAGTAGCCGCCGACCAGCACGCCGACCACCGGCAAGCCGATCAGCAGCAGCTTGCGCTTCTGCGCCATCGACATCCGTCCGAACATGCCCGCAAGCCGTTTCATGATGCCTTCTCCTTGTCTGTGCCGGCATACTCCTGCGCCATCAGGTTGGACTTGATGTGCACGAGCATGTCCAGCAGATGTTCCACCTCGCCGGGCGACAGACCCGCCACCGCCTCGGCCCGGAGGCGGCTGGAGATGCCCTGCATCGCCTCGAGCATCGGGAAGGCCCTGCCGGTCAGGTACAGGCTGCGCGCGCGGCGATCGGACGGGTGCGCCCGCCGCTCGGCCCAACCGTCCGCCTCCAGGCGGTCGATCAGGCGGGCCAGCGTGATCGGCTGGATGTCCATCAGCTGCGCCAGGCAGGCCTGGGTCACGCCCTCGTTGCGGTGCAGGTGGAACAGCACCGACCACTGCGCCCGGGTCAGGCCGAGCACCTGCGCCTCGCGATCGAAGCGTCGACGCATCAGGCGCGCCACGTCGTTGATCAGGAACCCGAGCTTGCGGGCGTAGAAATCCTCGGCCATGCGCCGCATGCTATCCGCACGCTTATTATAAGCAAGCTTACTAAGTGGATGCACGCACGCATAGGGCCTGTTCGCACGCATTTCGGTGTTGTCGCTGCTGCGACGAATCGAGCCAATCAAGGCGAGAGGGATGTGATTTGGTGACTCCAAATGAACCCCGAGCAACGCCGCGTGGCGCGATTCGGGGCGCAGCCCGCAGGGATAGGCCATTTTTCCGTCCTGCCGCGTTATCGTTCGCTTGCGTGCAATGAGCACGCCACGCTCACAAGGCCTTGCAGGGGCGAAGAAATGGCCGTATCGACGCCATCGAAATGCGTGTGACCAGGCCCTCCCGTTGGCTTTCGCCCCCCCTGCATGCCATGATTGGGCCTCACCATTTCGCGAGGGAGCAAGCCGACATGTCCGACCAACCATCCGGCAAACCGATGCGCATCCTGTCCGGCATGCGCTCCACCGGCCGCCTGCACCTGGGACATCTGAAGGGCGTACTCGAGAACTGGCTGACGCTGCAGCAGCAGCACCGCTGCTTCTTCTTCGCCGCCGACTGGCATGCGCTGACCACCGACTACGCCACGCCGGACATCGTGCGCCGCACCATCTGGGACATGCTGATCGACTGGCTGGCGGTCGGCATCGATCCGGACAAGAGCACGATCTTCATCCAGTCCGAGGTGCCGGAGCATGCGGAGCTGCACCTGCTGTTCTCGTTCATCACGCCGCTGCCGTGGCTGGAGCGCGTGCCGACCTACAAGGACCAGATCGAGCAGCTCAGGGAGAAGGACCTCGGCACCTACGGCTTCCTCGGCTACCCGCTGCTGCAGTCGGCCGACATCCTGATCTACCTGGCCGATGCCGTGCCGGTCGGCGAGGATCAGGTCGCGCATGTGGAGTTGACGCGTGAGGTGGCCCGCCGCTTCAACCACCTGTACCGCAAGCCGGAGCAGCCGCTGTTCCCGGAGCCGCAGGCGCTGTTGATGCCGGCCTCGAAGATGCCGGGCCTGGACGGGCGCAAGATGAGCAAGTCCTACGCCAACACCATCGACATCGCCGAGGACTGGGCCACGACCGAGAAGAAGGTCAGGACCATGCCCACGGACCCGGCGCGCGTGAAGCGCACGGACCCCGGCAATCCGGAAAAGTGCCCGGTCTGGGAATTCCACCGCATCTATGCGAGCGAGGATGAGCGGGACTGGGTGCGCGAGGGATGCACCACCGCCGGCATCGGCTGCCTCGAATGCAAGCAGGTGTTCCTGAAGCACCTCGAGGAAGAGCTGCAGCCGATCCGTGACAGGCGCGCCGGCATCGCCGCCCGCCCGGACGACGTGCACGACATCGTCAAGGCCGGCAACGAGCGGGCCCGCCACGAGGCGGCACGCACCATGGACAAGGTGCGGCGCAGCCTGAAGATGGACTACCGGGTGTGAGTACGCCCGATATCGTTCAGGCCGGAGGCGTTCAGGCCGAGGCCGTCCAGGCCGGGATCGCCAATCCCGCCACCTCGACGCTGCCACTGCCGCCGGTGCGGCTCGACGCCTTCGAGGGGCCGCTCGACGTACTGCTGCATCTGATCCGCAGCCAGAAGATGGATATCTTCGATATCCCGATCGCCCAGCTGACCGGGCAGTACCTGGATATCCTCGAGGCCCAGGCCGAGATGGATCTGGATGTCGCCGGCGACTACCTGGTGATGGCCAGCACCCTGATGCAGCTGAAAAGCCGCATGCTGCTGCCCCGCCCGGAGCTGGACGAGGAAGGCAACGAGATCGACCCGCGCCAGGAACTGGTTGCGCAGCTGATCGCCTACGAGCAGTACCGGCTGCTGGCCGAGCAGCTCGACGAACGCCCGCGCGTCGGCCGCGACGTGTTCCTGCGCCCGATCTTCCCGGAGTCCGACGAGGTCGAGCGCCCGTTGCCCGAGGCCGATCTGGATGCGCTGCTGACGGCCTTCCGCAACGTGCTCAAGCGCGTCGGCGGCGAGGTGCGCCACCACATCTTCACCGATACCATGAGCGTGCGCGAGCAGATGAGCTTCGTCATGGAGCGCCTGCGCCGCGGCGGGGTACAGCTGGACGAGCTGCTCGCCGACATGCCGGGCCGCGAGGCCCTGGTCACGACGGTGCTGGCCATCCTCGAGCTGTGGCGCCAGCAGGCCGTCACCGTGGTGCAGAGCGAGTGCTACGGCTCGATCACGCTGCTGCCGGCAGAGGACAACGGGGAGGACCAAGCGGCATGAGCCTGACGAACCGCATCGAGGCCCTGATCCTGGCCAGCGACGAGCCGCTGACCTTGGCCAGATTGCGCGGCCTGTTGAGCACGGATGGGAGTTCAACTGGGAACACGGAGGGGGCCGAAGAGATTCCCTCCGCCGACATCCGCGCCGCGCTGACCGAGCTCGAGGCGCACTATGCCGATCGCGGCATCAGGCTGGTGCGGGTGGCCGGCGGCTGGCAGCTGCGCACGGCCCCGGAATACGCCGCCATCGTGCACCAGCTGTGGCAGACGCGGCCGCCGAAGCTGTCACGCGCCATGCTCGAGACCCTGGCCATCATCGCCTACCGCCAGCCGACCACGCGCGCCGAGATCGAGCAACTGCGCGGCCTGAAGGTGTCCTCGAACATCATCGCCGGCCTGCAGGAGCGCGGCTGGATCAAGGTGGTCGGCCGCAAGGAGGTGCCGGGACGGCCGCATCTGTACGGTACCGGCAGGCAATTCCTCAGCGATTTCGGCCTGAACTCGCTGCGCGACCTGCCGGAATCCTCGCAGCTGCTCGACGACGAAGAATGGAACGCCCCCATCGAAGATGCCCCCACTGAAGCAATTGAAACAACCGAAACAACCCAAGCGATCGAAGAAGCCGACGCGCAGACCGACGAAGCCGACACGTCCGCCGAGGCCTGAGCGCCGGCCGTCGCCAAAGCCGGCCGCCGCCCCGGCCGGTAAGGGTGCGGCGCCGGAGCGGCTGAACCGCTACCTCGCGCGCTGCGGCCTGTGCTCACGCCGGGAGGCCGACCGCTGGATCGCGGCCGGGCGCGTGTCGATCAACGGCGACGCGGTCACGGCGCTGGGCACCCAGGTCGGCCCCCGCGATGCCGTGGCCGTCGACGGCAAGCCGGTCAGCCCCGTCACCGAGCTCACCTACCTCGTCTACCACAAGCCGCGCGGCCTGCTGTGTTCGCGCAAGGATGCCGAGCGGCGCCCGCTGATCTACGAGCAGCTGGACGTGGCCGCCAACGTGCAGTCGGTCGGCCGCCTGGACATGGACAGCGAAGGCCTGCTGCTGCTGACCGACGACGGCGACCTGGCCCAGAAGCTGGCGCACCCGTCCTCGCACATCCCGCGTACCTACCGCGTGCGCGTCGGCGGCCGGGTCGAGCTGGGCACCCTGGAACGCCTGCGCCGGGGCGGCATCGATCTCGGCGACGGGGAGACGAGCGATCCGTGGCAGGTATCGGTCGATGCCGAATCCGGCGGCCACACATGGCTGGCCGTGGTGCTGCACCGCGGCCGCTGGCGCGAGGTGCGGCGCACGCTCGAGGCCTGCGGCCATCCGGTGCGCCGGCTGATCCGCACCCATTTCGGGCCGGTGTCCCTGGAGGATCAGCCGCGGGGAGCCGTGCGCCCGATGAGGGCGCGCGAGCTTCGGGCGTTGAGGAACATGATCGCCCAGGGCCGGAAGAAGGCGGCTCCTTGAGTGATCCCGCCCTGGCCGTCCACGACCGCCTGCTCGCGCATTACGGACCCCAGGGCTGGTGGCCGGCCGACTCCCCCTTCGAGATGATGGTCGGCGCGATCCTGACCCAGAACACCAGCTGGACCAACGTCGAACGCGCCATCACCCATCTGAAGCAGGCCGGGCTGCTCGGCGCGGCGGCCATCGACGCCTGCGATCGCGAACGCCTGGCTGCGGCCATCCGGCCGTCCGGCACCTACAACCAGAAGGCGCAGCGGCTGAAGGCCTTCTCCCGCTTCTATCTGCAACACGGCGGCGAGAACGGTATCGCAAGCCTGCCCGAGGCGCGGCAGGCCCTGCTGGAGATGCACGGCATCGGCCCGGAAACGGCCGACTCGATGCTGCTGTATGCGCTCGATCGGCCCGTGTTCGTCATCGATGCCTATACGCGCCGCATCTTCGCCCGCCTCGGCCTGACCCCGCCCGATGCCCCGTATCCGGCGCTGCAGGCCTATTTCCAGTCGCGTCTTCCGGCCTCGGTGCCGCTGTTCAAGGAATACCATGCCCTGATCGTCGCCCACGCCAAGCAGCATTGCCGCACACGGCCGCTGTGTGCCGGTTGCCCGCTTCTGCCCGGCTGCGCCCACGGCCCCGGCGTTCTGCGTCCGGCGGCCGCGTGAGCTGCCGACGGTGCAGTCCATCCCCTTGACGGCATGGGCCCGATGCCTTGGGATGCACGGCGACCACGATACCCCGCCCGGCTGCCTGGAGAGACGATGATGAAAACAACCATGCCGACGATCCTGATCCCCCTGCTGCTCAGCGTGCTGCTCGGCGCCTGCTCGCGGCACAGCGAGGACGCCATGCAGGCGCCGCTGAACAAGATCCGCATGATGACCAAGCAGGCGGTCGTCGTCGCCGTGTCGGCCCCGTGCATGGCCACCGCCACCTCGCGCGACCAGATGGTGCTTGCATCGGCGATGCTGCTCAGGCGCGCCATGGGCGGCCCGGAGATGGCCAAGGTGCACCAGATGATGGCCAAGATGCAGGAAGGCAAGACGCCGACCGCCGACGAGAGCCTGCACGTGGCCATCCACAGTCTCGGCGGCGATGCCTTCGACTTCCTCGACACCTTCCAGACCAAGGCGCCCCCGAGCTGCAGCGAGATCCAGCCCCTGAGCTACGCCGCCACGGCGGCGATGCTGCGCGAGGCGCACACCGAAGAGGCGGACAAGCAGGCCCGGCGCATGGACAGCGAGGCCACGGCGCTGGAGAAGAACCACCAGCAGGATCCGCACGCCAAGCTGATCGGCACGCTGATCAAGGATCTGCAGAAGGTCTGAGCCGGAGGAGGCGTACCGGCCTCCTCTACCACCGGCGCCGGTGACGCGTAGGATACCGGCATGTGGATCGATCCCCCGATCGCGTTGAACGCGCTGCCGCGCGAGCCCGGCGTCTACCGCATGCTCGACGGGCGGCGCAAGGTGCTGTATGTCGGCAAGGCGCGCAATCTGAGAAAGCGCGTATCCAGCTACTTCCAGCGCCGGCCGGATTCGCCCCGCACCGAGGCCATGGCCGTGCAGATCCGCGACATCGAGGTCACGGTGACCCCGAGCGAGGCCGAGGCGCTGGTGCTCGAGCACAATCTGATCAAGCAGCTGAAGCCGCGTTACAACGTGCTGCTCAAGGACGCCAAGTCCTACCCCTACATCCTGCTCACCGACGAG
>CAZBLR010000055.1:0-2986 GCA_964492895.1 uncultured Zetaproteobacteria bacterium
TCCGCCGGAACCGGAACCGCCGGCAGCTCCCACATGGACAGATCCTCGGCGTGGGCGGCATACGCGTTGGAAGACAGCATCAGCGCCGCCGCCAGGGCGAGGCATGATGTCAGTATCAGACGATGTTTCAGGGGCTTCATGACCATCCTCCTTCTGCCAATGGGCAGGACCCATGTTTATAGCACAAGGCGGGACCGGTTCGTCAAAATCGCGGCCGCCTACAGCCTGGCATGCCTCAGCCGCAAGGCATTGGAGATCACCGACACGGAACTGAAGCTCATGGCGGCCGCGGCGATGATCGGCGACAGCAGAATGCCGAAGACCGGATAGAGGATGCCGGCCGCGATCGGCACGCCCGCCGAGTTGTAGACGAAGGCGAAGAACAGGTTCTGGCGGATGTTGCGCATGGTGGCGCGCGACAGGCGGATGGCGCGCACGATGCCGGTCAGATCGCCCTTGACCAGGGTCACCCCGGCCGATTCCATGGCCACGTCGGTGCCGGTGCCCATGGCGATGCCGACATGTGCGGCCGCCAGCGCCGGCGCGTCGTTGATGCCGTCGCCGGCCATGGCCACCGTCCGTCCCTCGGCCTGCAGCTTCCTGACCACCTCGGCCTTCCGCTCCGGCAGCACCTCGGCCTCAAAGCGGTCGATGCCCAGCTTGGCGGCGACCGCCTCGGCCGTCTTGCGGCTGTCACCGGTCAGCATCACGATGGCGACGCCCGCCTCGTGCAGCCTGGCGATCGCCCCGGCCGTGGTCGGCTTGATCGGGTCGGCGACGCCGATCAGCGCCGCCAGTTGTCCGTCCACCGCCATCAGCATCACCGTCTCGCCCTCGGCGCGGTGGGCATCGGCCAGGTCTTCCGCCGTGCCGATATCGATCTTCTCCTCACCCATCAGCTGCGCATTGCCGAGCAGCACCCGCCGCCCGTCGACGGTGGCGGCCACGCCCTTGCCGGTGATCGACGTGAAGCCCGCGGCATCGCCCGGCTTCAGGCCCCTGGCCTCGGCGGCGCGCACGATGGCGGCGGCCAGCGGATGCTCGCTGGCCCGCTCCAGGCCGGCAGCGAGGCGCAGCGATTCGTCGGCATCGGCGCCGTTCATGGGCGTGACCGAGCTCAGCTCCGGATGTCCCTCGGTCAGCGTGCCGGTCTTGTCGACGACGATGGTGTCGACCTTCTCCATGATCTCGAGCGCCTCGGCGTTCCTGATCAGCACCCCGGCCGTGGCGCCCCGGCCGGTGCCGACCATGATCGAGATCGGCGTGGCCAGGCCCAGGGCGCAGGGACAGGCGATGATCAGCACGGCCACGGCATTGACGACGGCATGCGCCAGCCTGGGCTCGGGCCCGGCGAAGAACCAGACGGCGAAGGCGATGACGGCCACGCTGACCACGGCCGGCACGAAATAGCCGGCCACCGTGTCGGCCAGCTTCTGGATCGGGGCGCGCGAGCGCTGCGCCTCGGCCACCATGGCGACGATGCGCGCCAGCAGCGTGTCCGCACCGACCTTCTCGGCCCGCATCACGAGAGAGCCCGTGCCGTTGACCGTGCCGCCGATCAGCGTATCGCCTTTCCGCTTGCGCACCGGCACCGGCTCGCCGGTGACCATCGATTCGTCGACATGGCTTTCGCCCTCGACGGCCTCGCCGTCGACCGGCACTTTCTCGCCCGGCCGCACCCTGAGCCGGTCGCCGGCCTGCACCCGGTCGAGCGCCACGTCCGCCTCGGAGCCGTCGTCAGCGATGCGCCGGGCCGTCTTCGGCGACAGCCCGAGCAGCAGCTTGATCGCCTCGTTGGTACGCGAACGGGCCCTGAGCTCCAGCACCTGGCCGAGCAGCACCAGGGCCGTGATCACCGCCGCCGCCTCGAAGTAGACGTGCACGAGGCCGTCCGGCGTGCGCATGACCGGCGGGAAGAGATGCGGGGCGAGCAGCGCCACGACGCTGTAGCCCCAGGCCACCGCCACGCCGAGGCCGATCAGCGTGAACATGTTCAGGTTCCAGGTCTTCACGGACAGCCAGAAGCGCTCGAAGAAGGGCCAGCCGCACCAGGCCACCACCGGCGTGGCCAGCACGAACTCGATCCACTGCACCGTCTTCATCGGCAGGGCCGCCGGCAGCCAGCCCGGCGCCAGGTCGGCCACCATCGCCAGCACGAACACCGGAAGAGCCAGCGCCACGCTGAGCTTGAAGCGGCGCGTCATGTCCTCGAGCTCCGCGTTCCTCTCCGCGACGGCCACGGTCCGCGGCTCCAGCGCCATGCCGCACTTCGGACAGTCGCCCGGTTCGTCGGACACGACCTCCGGATGCATCGGGCACACGTATTCGGTGCGCTCGGCCAGCCTGGGGGCGGCCATCGGCTCCAGCGCCATGCCGCAGACCTTGCAGATGCCCGGCCCCTGCTGCTCCTGGCCCGGGCACATGGGGCAGAAGTGCATCGCGTCCCTGTCCGCCGCTGCCGTCGGTTTCACGACCGGCCTGACGGACTCCGTGATTTCCGGATAGGCATCGGGATCGGCGCGGAACTTCTCCACGCAGTGCTGGCTGCAGAAATAGACGTCCCTGCCCGCGTGCACGAGGTGATTGACCGATGTGGGCGGCACCCGCATGGCGCACACCGGATCGATGGCGCAGTCGTCGCCCAGATAGGACTCGGGATCGGCGTTGAACGTCTCCAGGCAATGGGCGCTGCAGAAATGGAACGCCGCGCCGCGGAAGCTGCGCGCGTGTTCGCTGTCCTCGGCGACCTCCATGCCGCATACGGGATCGATGCTCATCCTTGTCCTCCGTCCGCTTTCATCGCGCATCCGAACCTGCGCATTGTGCAGATACGGATCAAGATGCACCCGTCCGCAGCTGGGCCGGGGTCAGTGCGCGTGTTCCTCATCGCCGTCACCATGGCCCGCGGCCTGGTTCATCTGTTCATACTGCGACGCGGTCATGCCCGGAAGCTTCTCGAGGAAGGCGACGATGGCCCAGATCTTGG
>CAZBLR010000055.1:3086-6969 GCA_964492895.1 uncultured Zetaproteobacteria bacterium
GACGCGGTCATGCCCGGAAGCTTCTCGAGGAAGGCGACGATGGCCCAGATCTTGGCGTCGCTGTGGGTGTTGCCCCAGGCCGGCATGGCTGTCATGCGCACGCCGTGCTTGACGATCCAGAACAACTGGGCCGGCTTCCAGCGTTCGGCCGCCAGCTGCAGCCTGGGCGGCCGCGGCATCAGCCCCTGGCGGATCTCGGAATCCTTGATGCCGGGTGCCAGATGGCAGCCCACGCACATCTCCCGGTAATGGCGGAAGCCTTCCATGACCATCTGCGGATCGTACAGCGGCGGCACCGTGATGCCCTCGGCATGGTGGCGCACCGATTCCTTCATGCCGGTATGCAGCAGCCAGCGGGTCAGCGCGTGGTGCGGCTGTGTGGCCCCGACATCGACGATGCCCGAATACAGGATGCCTAGGCCGGCAACAACCGCTACCACCGCCAGTCCCGCAACGATCTTCAAACAACGCATGATCGCTCCTTGCAGCCCGCAGAAAGCCGAGGTGCGGGGAAGAATGCGCCGCATCGTAACACAAGCTGCGCGTCGACCCCCAACGCCCGGCCCGGCACCACGGACTAGAAATTGAACAGACGGAGGCCACCGCGCACGCCCGCCTGCCTTGTCCGCTCACCGGACGCCTGCATCAGGCTGCGCGTGTTGCCGGTGGCCTGATCGATGAAGAAGTCGGCATAGAGTGCCACATGCCGATTGAATTCGTAGCGCAACCTGGTACCGACATTGACCTGCGACACGCCCATGCCCGTCTGTCGGAATGGATCGTTGAAGCCGTTCCACTCGCTGTCCAGGTAGAGTTCGGCGACCACATGCTGGGTCAGCTGCAGGTTCTCGGCCAGTTCGATCTCGCCGCGCAGCTGGCCGTGCCGGCCGACGTACAGCGCCACGTTGGTTTCGACGTAATACGGTGCCAGGCCGGTGATGGCCAGCACCGCCTCGTTGCGGGCGAACGGCCTGAAGTCGTGCCGGTATCCCGCCCGGACGTCCCAGAAATGCGACAGGTAATGGCTCCACAGCAATTGCAGCTCGTTGTGGCCGGTGACACTGCCCTGGCGGTCGCCACGTGCCCGCACGGCGAGCTTGTCGTAGTCGCCGCCGATCCTCAGCTTCGCATCCCAGCTCATCGTGGCCTGAGCATCGGCCCGACCGGTATCGACGTCGATCATGGTGCTGCGGAACCATGCCGTATCGTCCATCGCCAGCGCCGGCAGCGGCGTGATCGCCAGAACGAGGAAGAGCAGGCGTGTCATCACTTCACCTCCACTTCACGGAACATGCCCGTCGCCATGTGGTAGAGAATATGACAGTGCAGCGCCCAGCGGCCGCGGTGATCGACCGGGATCTCGACCACGACCGTCTGCTTGGGCGGCACGTTGATGGTGTGTTTCTTCGGCGCATACGGCTGCTGTCCGTTCTGCAGCACCTGCCACAGCCCGTGAAGATGGATCGGATGATTCATCATCGTCTCATTGACCAGGCGCACCCGGACCCGCTCGCCGAATTTGAACTCGATCGGTTTGGCCATCGAATACTTCACATCGTTGAACGACCAGAAATACCGCTCCATGTTGCCGGTCAGGCGCAGCGTGATCTCGCGGGTCACCTTGCCATCGGTGCGCACCAGCGATTTGAGGTCCGCATACGTCAGCACCACCGGCTTCGCATCGCCGGTCATCGCATGACCAGCGCCATGGTCACCGTGCCCCATCGGCATGTGCATGGACATGCCGGGCATGGCATGTCCCGGCATGACCTCGGCCATGGTCAGCACCCTGCGTGCATCCATCGGCGGCACCGGTGCCGCAAGCCCCGGCTTCGGCGACAGGGTGCCACGCGCATAGCCGCTGCGATCCCATGATTCGGCGAAGATGGTGAACGGTCTTGCCTCGGTGGGCGTGACGATCACGTCGTAGGTTTCGGCGATGGCGATGGGCAGGCGATCCACCATCACCGGGCGGACGTTCTGGCCGTCGGCTGCGACCACCTGCATCTTCAAGCCGGGAACGGCGACGTCGAAAAAGCTCGCCGAGGCCGCATTGATAAAACGCAGGCGCACCCGTTCGCCGGGCTTGAACAGCGCCGTCCAGTTCCCGGCCGGGCTGCGGCCGTTGATCAGGAAGGTGTAGCCGGTCACGTCGGCGATATCCGTCGGGTCCATGCGCATGCGGGCGAATGCCAGGCGCTCGCCGATGATGTGCTGCCGCTCATCCGGGGCGGCATGGACCAGTTCGCCGATCAACCCGGCGAGCGTGCGCCTGGGCTTCTTGTAGTAATCCGACTGCGACTTCAGGTGCCTGAGCACCGTCTCCGGCTTCTCGTCGGTCCAGTCGGAGAGCATCACGATATACTCGCGGTCAGCATGCACCGGATCGGGCCGGTCCGGCTCGATGATGATCGGGCCGTAGGCGCCGGCCTGCTCCTGCAGGCCGGAATGGCTGTGATACCAGTAGGTACCGGACTGGTGCGGCGTGAAGCGATAGGTAAAGGTCTCGCCGGGCTTGATGCCGTCGAAACTCAGACCGGGAACGCCATCCATATCGGATGGGATGATCAGGCCATGCCAGTGCAGCGAGGTGTCGACATCCAGGTGATTGGTCACATGGATCACAACCTCCTCGCCCTGCTTCATGCGCAGCAATGGGCCGGGAATCGAGCCGTTGATGGCGATACCGTCCGCGGAGCGGCCGGTGATGTGCATCGTCTTACGGTCGATACTGAGATTGAATTCGGCGGCAGCCGCCTGCACTGCTGGCAGCGCCAGCAGGCCTAGAAGCAGGGTCAGGGTTTTCATTGTTTTCTCCGTACGTATGGGATCGGAACGACCGGGCAAGCCGGCGCCCGATCAGATACGGAGGCGCTTTGTCTGTGTCAGGAGAAGCGAGGCGCTGCGCGGCGGTCCCGTGGGGATCGGCCGCACGAAGAAGCCCACGCGCGTTTCGGCCACCGACGGCGACGGCGCGACAACCGCCACGAATGCCATCGCCGGCGGGTGCGCGAAGCCGATGTGTGAGGGCGTGATACTGTCCGGGGCGTCGCAATGCGGGCAGGCATGCCGCGCATGCGTTGGAGAAGCGCCATGGTCCATGGTGCAGGCCGGCATCGCCGACGAAGCGGACGCCTGGGGTGCCGCCATGGCGACCGCAGGCATCAGGCACATGGCCCCGGCCACGACCTGGGCGGCGAAGGCCGCGATGACGGCTCGGCCCAGTCTGGCCATGCTCGGCTTGGACAGCTTCATGGGATCAGACTAAGTGCCGCGGACGGCGATGACAAATTATGCGACATGGACAGAAAGGAAATGGTGGGCGATGCAGGGTTCGAACCTGCGACCCCTGCCGTGTGAAGGCAGTGCTCTCCCGCTGAGCTAATCGCCCATTCCCGAAGCCGTGCCCGCTAATTCGGGCACCCAGTGGAGGGCGCGCTTTCTAGCAAACGAGGGCGATGCGGTCAATCTCGAGGCAATGGCGGGACACTGGCGGCTCAGTGGCCGAATCCGCCCTCGGCGGCGCGGATCAGGCTGGCCAGCAGGGCATTGACGGGGGCGGCCAGGCCGTGGTGCTCGGCGAGTTCGGCGACCTGGCCGTTCATGTCGGCGATCTCGGTCGGATGCCCGTGCTCGATATCCTGCCACATACTGGTCTTGACCTCGCCGGCGCTACGGCTGGAGCGCAGGATCCTCTCCACCACATTATCGGCAAGCGCCACCCTCTCGGCCCGGGCCACAGCCACCGCCTCCAGCATCGCCGCCTCGACCCACCTTGCGATATCGGCGTCGGCGGCGATGTCCCGCGCATAGCGCCGGGTCAGGGCCGTGATGGCGTTGAAGCCGCAGTTCCACAGCATCTTGGTCCACAGCATGGTGCGGG
>CAZBLR010000056.1:0-6682 GCA_964492895.1 uncultured Zetaproteobacteria bacterium
AGACGGCCTTGCGCATGGGGCTGAACCTGCTGCGCCAGCCGGCCGGGCAGGTGGATCAGCTGGCCACGGCACTGGCGGAGCTGCACCGGCAGATGGGCTTCTGCGATCGCTGTGGCTGTTTCGCGGAGCATGGGCATTGCGCCATGTGCGACAGCGAACGCCGGGCCAACGGCCTGGTGTGCGTCGTCGAGCAACCGGTGGACGTGCTGATGCTGGAGCGCAGCGGCGATTTCCATGGCCGCTACCACGTGCTGCAGGGTCGCCTGAGCCCGGTCGACGGCATCGGCCCGGAACAGCTGCGCCTGCCCGCACTCGATCGGCGTGTGGCCGACGGCGAGGTGCAGGAGCTGATCCTGGCCACCAGCGCCACCGTCGATGGCGAGGCCACGGCGCATTTCCTGGCCCGCCGCTACCAGGCCTCGGGCATCAAGGTCTCACGCATCGCCCGCGGCGTGCCGGAGGGCGGCGAACTGGAATACCTCGACGAATACACCCTGGGCCGGGCCCTGTCGCAACGGGTGGTCTGGGAACAGACCGGTTGATCCCTCAAGGCGGCAGCCGGGGATGATAGGCAAGCTCTTCAGGGACTCGACCGCACTTTCCCTATCCCAGATCGTCGCCAACATCGCCGCCTTCCTGATGGCATGGTCGATCGCCCGCGGCATGGGCGATGCGCCCTACGGCATCTTCGCGGCCGCCTATGCGCTGGCGACGGCGCTGGCCACGGTCGCCGATTCCGGCGTGCGCCTGGCCCTGATCCGGGAGGTGGCCCGCGAGCCCGGGCACTGGCGGGGCCTGCTGCGCTACGCAGTGATCGTTTCCTTCTGCCTCGGCGCGGCGCTGGCGGCGATCGCCGTGCTGGTGATCGTGCTGCGGGAAGGCCTGTCCGACGTGCAGCGGCTGCGCATCGTGCTGTTGGGTTTCGCGCTGCTGTGGGTGGAGATGCGCATCCTCACCGGCGTGTTGTCCGGGCGCGGCCTGTTCGTGCCGGTCGGGGTGTGGACGGCGGCCGAGCGCATCGGCGGCGCCGTGCTAATCGGGGCCCTGGTGTTCGGGCTCCATGCCGGCCTGGTGACATTGGCGGCCGGGCTGTGCATCTGGGAATTGGCGGTGGTGCTGGCGCTGTGGCGATGGATGCTTCGCCAGGGCTGGCCGGCCGGTGGTGTGGAGATGTCGGCCTGGCGGTTTTTGCGCCTCGCCATCCCGTTCGGCCTGGCCGGCATCGCCAGCGGGGTGCTGTCGAAGTTCGACCTGATCGTACTCGGGTTCCAGCAGGCTCCGGCCCCGGTCGGCTATTACGCGGCGGGCCAGACCCTGTCGCTGCTGGCATTGTTTGCGGTGATCGCCCTGAGCAGCGCCATGTACCCCACGCTGACCGAGATGGCCCGCGACGGCAGGCATGCGGACGCGCGCAGCCTGCTGATGCCGGCACTCGGTACCAGCATGCTGATGATCCTGAGCTTCGCCTCCATCCTGATCGCCGGCGCCCCGCACTGGCTGGCCTGGATCTACGGCAGCACCTTCACGGCCGGTGCCCCGTGGCTGGTGCTGTTCGCCATCGCCGCCGTCTTCCCGACCCTGGGCTCCCTGTTCGGTTCGGTGGTGTCGGCCTGGGGCTGGCAGGCGCGCTGGGCGCGGGTGGTGCTGCTGGCGCTGGTGGTGGCTGCGCCGCTGTTCTGGTGGGCCGGAAGGCAATGGGGCATCGTCGGTATCGCGTCCTGCGCCGTGCTGGCGCAGCTGGGGCCGGCGCTGGTGCTGTGGCGCTGGCTGTGCCGGGCCGAGCTGGTCGACGACCGGTGGTGGCTGGCGAAGGTGATGCTGGTGCAGCTGGCCATGGGCGCTGCGGTCGCCGCCTGCGGCATCGGCAATCCGCTGCTGTGGCTGTTGCCGCTCGCCGTACCCGCGGCACTGATCGCCGGCGGCATCTGCCGCAAGGCCTGGGTCAGCCGGCTTCTCGGCCTGCTGGCCTCCGGGCGACGAACTGCATGAACGGCCTGAGGCGCGGGGCCGCCGTCTCGATCAGGTGGCGCCAGCCCGCGTAGCGTCCGCGGTGCACGATCTGTTCGACGGTGAAGCCCATCGCCTGCAGAAACTCCCGCACCTCCCTGAGCGTGTATTCGCGCACATGTCCCATGTGGCCCAGGGTGTGCAGCTTCCGGTATTCGTCGTAGATGCCGCCGCCGCAGGAGATGCTGCGTCCGGCCAAGAGGAAGCGCAGCAGGCCCTCGACGGAGCGGATGTTCGGGGTCGTCAGGATCAGGCGCCCGCCCGGCCTCAGCACCCGCCGGATCTCCTCGAAGATGCCGATCAGATCGCCGCGCAGATGCTCGAAGATCTCGTTGCAGATCACGCCGTCGAAGCTGGCATCGGCGCAGGGCAGCGGCTCCGCTTCCAGGTTGCAGCGCAGGATGGAAAGGCCGAGCCGTTCGATGCTGCCGGCGAAGCGCTCGGGCGCGATGTCGATGCCGGTGACCCGGTAGCCGCATCGTGCCAGCGCCAGCGTCAGCACCGGCGGCGTCGACCCGAGCTCCAGAATGTCCGCGGGCGCCGGGAACAGGCCGCGCACCTCGTCGAGGTCGAAGGCCAGGCGTTCGGCGTGCGTCTGCACGTAGCCGGCGAACCAGTCGCGAACCTCTTCTCCCTCGCCCTGCACCGCCGCCGCGGCCTCGGCGACGGCCTGCAGGGAGGCCGGGGACGGCCGGCCGGCCTCGAAGCGGCGCCTCACGGCAGGGGACCCGCCGACGGGCACAGCCCGGCATAGGCCTGCAGGTCCAAAGCGTCGCTGATCGCCCGTTGCTGATCCGTGCCGAAGGCCTGGCGGAAGCGCTCCAGGCCGTGCGAGACGATCCCGTCTTCGCGGTTGCCGTCCTTCCAGGCCTCGTCGGCCAGGATCAGGTCCCCGGCGGTGCCGGCGGCGCGATGCAGCATCGATGCCTGCCAGTCGAGGCCGAGAAATTCGCAGACGGCGCGCAGCGTGGCCTCGGGGTCGCGGATCAGCGCCGCGTAGCACACGATGTGGTGGGCCGGATCGTTGCGGTAGCGCAGCGTCAGGTGCAGGCAGCGGTTCCATTGCGCGACGCAGTTCCCGACCGAGCGCGGCCCGCCCCATTGCTCCGGGAAGCGGCGCGTGACGCGATACAGCGATTCGACGACGGCACGGCCGTCGCGCACGATGTGCACGAAGCGGGCGCCCGGAACCGCCGGTGCGATCTGGTGGACATGATCGAGGTGCATCGGCGTCTTCTCGATCCAGACATTCTTGCCCGCGTCCCGCGTCCAGGCATCCAGCTGGGCCGTGAACTGGTCGATGACGGCCTGGCGCCGCCAGTGCGGCCGCACAGCCCGCGTGGGCTGGATGCCCTTGGCTGCCAGCTGGTCGAGCCAGCGCGTGAACACGCGTTGCAGGTGTCGTCCGCCGGCCAGGCGCTTCCGCAGCCGGGCCATGCGGCTACCGCCGAAGCCCTCGGTGAAGAAATGGCTCTCCGGAAACGACAGCACGCGCGGATGGGCGGCCAGCAGGCTCTGCAGCAGCGTGGTGCCCGAGCGCGGGCAGCCGACCAGGAAGACGCGCGTCACGGCCGCCGCGTGATCAGGCATGGGGCAAGGCTTCGCAGTATGGTTGCATTGTGAATATCATTGGGGATGATCAAGCGAAGTCAATTGCCACGGAGCGCGGGCTCCCGGGAGGGGCAGCAGGGAGAAGGGGCATCGGCACGAAGGTCCTGATGGTGGAAACCGGCGGTTGGGGTGGCATCGGCCATTACACCCATTGCCTGTGCAATGCGCTCGTTGCTGCCGGCTGTGAGTTGCGGCTGGCGACGCATGCCCGCCGCTATGCGCTGCAGGCATTCGCCAAGCGCTACCCCGTCGACCAGGTGTTCCGGGGCGACGGCCAGCTGGCGGACTGGCGGCGGCTGTTCGCCCTGTGCCTGCAGCATCGGCCGCAAATCCTGCATTTCCAGTCCCTGCTCTCCACCCGCCGCGACTGGCTGATGTTCCACTGGCTGCGCCTGCGTCATCCGCAGATCCGCCGCATCGTCACCGTGCACAACGTGTTGCCGCATGAAACGGCCTTCGGGGAACGGGCCGCCTACCGCCGGCTGTATCGCGCGGCCGACGGGCTGATCGTGCATTCCCAGGCCAGCCTTCGGGCGCTGCAGGCGCTGATGGGGGATCGCTTCGCGGTGCCGTCGGCGGTGATCCCGCACGGCCATTACGGGGAACTGGCAGCCGGCAGCCGCGATAGGGCGGCGGCGCTCGCGGCCCTGGACCTGGCGGAGGCCCGCTACCTGACCTGCTTCGGCGCCATCCGCCCGTACAAGGGGATCGACTGGCTGCTGCGCGCCGTGGCCGCCGTCGACGACTGGCCGGCCGACGTGCGCGTGCTCGTCATCGGCCATCTGCTGACCGGTGTCAGCGAGGCGTCGTTGCGGGCCCTGAGCCGGGAGCTCGGCATCGATGCGCGGGTCGAGTTCCGCTTCGGCTACGTGCCGGAGGCGCAGATTCCGGACGTGTTCGCCATCTCCGATGTGCTGCTGTTGCCCTATCGGCATATCGACCAGAGCGGCGTGCTGATGGCGGCCCTGGCCGCGGGCAAGGCGGTGGTCTGCACGCCGGTCGGCGCCTTTCCCGAGGTCGTCAGCCCGGCGGTGGGCTTCGTGTCGTCCGAGGTCTCCTGGCCGTCGTATGCCGAGGCATTGGCGGCGGCCCTGCGGCAACGCGGGGAGTGGCAGGCGATGGGGGAACGGGCGAGGCAGCTCGCCGAACGGGATTACGGCTGGGATGCGATCGCCGCCGGCACCATGGATTTCTACGGGCAGGTGCTGGCCCGGGCCGGGGGGGGCTAGATGCGCGTCGCCTGCATCAGCCAGTTCAGCGATTTCGTCGGCGGCGGCGAGCATTCGCTGTTCGAGCTGCTGCACGAGCTGCCGGAGCGCTGGCATCCGTTGCTGGTGACCCCGCAGGCGGGGCCGCTGTCGGCCAGGGCCTCGTTGTCCGGCATCGACGTGGTGCACCTGCCGATGCCGGGGCTCGGCCCGGCCAGCCTGCCCGCCCTGGCGCGCTGGTCGGCATGGCTGCGGGCCGAGCGTCCGCTGCTCTTGCATGCCAACAACTCGCGGGCGGCGGTCTATGCCGGGATCACCGGCCGGCTGCACGGCATCCCGATGATCTTCCACTGCCGGATCGCCGAACGCGATGCCCGGCTGGACTGGCTGATCGGGCGGCTGGCCAGCCGCATCATCTGCAACAGCCGGGCCGTGGCGGAGCGCTTCGAAAGCCGGCGTGACAAGGTCGAGGTGATCTACAACGGCATCGCGCCGCTCAACGTGAAGAAGCGCGCCGCCAAGCCGTGGGGGGCGAAATCGGTGCTGCTGTTCGTCGGGCGGATGTCGGAGGAGAAACAGCCGGATGTGGCGGTGCGGGCCTTCGCGGAGCTGGCCGGCGATGCCCGGGGAATGCACCTGGTCATGGCCGGAGGCGACGATCCGCTGGACCCGGATTACGGACCGCGGATACGGGCCGAGGCCGCCCGGCTTGCCTGCGCCGACCGCATCCACTGGCTCGGTCAGTGCGAGAACATGGCGCCATGGTATGCGATCGCCGACTTGCTCGTCGTGCCCTCCCGGCATGAGGGCTTCGGGCGTGTGATCGTGGAGGCCATGGGCTGCGGCGTGCCCGTGGCCGCCTTCGCCGTCGGCGGCATTCCCGAGGTGCTGCAGGATGGGGTGGAGGGCCGGCTCGTGCGGCCCGGCGACAAGGCGGCGCTGGCCAGGGCCATGCACGACATGCTGGCCGATGACCTGCTGCACCGGTCGATGAGCGAGGCCGGCCTCAGGCGCGCCCCGGACTTCTCGCCCGCGGCGCATGCCGAGGCCGTGGCGAGGGTGTACACGTCCGTGGTCGGGGCGCCGCCATGAGCGGCGATATCAAGGAGCAATCGCTGGGTGACCGCCAGGAATGGTTCGCAGGGCCACCGGGGACCGAGGCATGGCTTTTTCTGGGTGTGGCGCTGGTTGCCGCCGTCCTGAGGATGCTCGTGATGGGTAACGCCCATCGCGTGATACCCACGGATGGCGTCAGCTACCTCGAAATCGCAAAAAACATCGGCACCCGCTTCTTGTTCTTTCATCCGGTGTTTCCTCCCGGTTACCCGCTATGGGTCGCCCTGCTTCAGAAGCTGACCGGCGTGGCCTGGATCAAGGCAGGCCAATGGACGTCATTCGTCTTTTCCCTGTTGCTGCTCGTGCCGCTGTATGCGGTGTTCAGGCGCTGTGTCGGCATCCCCGCCGCCATGCTGGGGCTGCTGTTCTACGCCTGCCTGCCGATTTGGGTGAAGTATGGTACCGAGACCCAATCCATGTCGGTCGGCGCCTTCTGGTTTTTCCTGTCCCTCGCCCTGTGTCTGCATGCGATCATGCGCCCCGACCGCCGCATGATCGTCATGCTGGGGGCCGGAATCGCGCTCGGCCTAGCTGCATTGAGTCGCCCGGAGATGCTGGTGGGGGCGGTGGTGCTCCCGCTGTGGATCCTCTATCGCCGCAAGGAGAGCCTTCGTTCCGTCGGACCATGGCTGGTGTTGGTTGCCTGTTTCGCGGTGTATTCGCCCTATGTAGTGATGCTGCACGGGCATACGGGGCATTGGCAGATATCGATGAAGACCGAGGCCAACCTGCGGGGGGCG
>CAZBLR010000057.1:0-5868 GCA_964492895.1 uncultured Zetaproteobacteria bacterium
CTCCCGCACCTCCCTGAGCGTGTATTCGCGCACATGTCCCATGTGGCCCAGGGTGCGCAGCTTCTGGTATTCGTCGTAGATCCCGCCGCCGCAGGAGATGCTGCGTCCGGCCAGCAGGAAGCGCAGCAGGCCCTCGACGGAGCGGATGTTGGGGGTCGTCAGGATCAGGCGCCCGCCCGGCTTCAGCACCCGCCGGACCTCTTCGAAGATGCCGATCAGGTCGCCGCGCAGATGCTCGAAGATCTCGTTGCAGATCACGCCGTCGAAGCCGGCATCGGCGCAGGGCAGCGGCTCCGCTTCCAGGTTGCTGCGAAGAATGGAAAGACCGAGCCGTTCGATGCTGCCGGCGAAGCGCTCGGGCGCGATGTCGATGCCGGTGACCCGGTAGCCGAGGCGGGCCAGCGCCAGCGTCAGCACCGGTGGTGTCGACCCGAGCTCCAGGATGTTCGCCTGCGCCGGGAACAGGCGGCGCACCTCGTCGAGGTCGAAGGCCAGGCGTTCGGCATGCGTCTGCACGTAGCCGGCGAACCAGTCGCGGACCTCCTCCTCGCCCTGCACCGCCGCCGCGGCCTCGGCGATGGCCTGCAGGGAGGCCGCGCTCGGCCGGCCGGCCTCGTAGCGGCGCCTCACGGCAGGGGGCCCGCCGACGGGCACAGCCCGGCATAGCCCTGCAGGTCCAGGGCGTCGCTGATCGCCTGCCGCTGATCCGCGCCGAAGGCCTGGCGGAAGCGCTCCAGGCCGTGCGAGACGATCCCGTCTTCGCGGTTGCCGTCCTTCCAGGCCTCTCCGGCCAGGATCAGGTCCCCGGCGGTGCCGGCGGCGCCTTGCAGCATCGATGCCTGCCAGTCGAGGTCGAGAAATTCGCAGACGGCGTGCAGCGTGGCCTCGGGGTCGCGGATCAGCGCCGCGTAGCACACGATATGGTGGGCCGGATCGTTGCGGTAGTGCAGCGTCAGGTGCAGGCAGCGGTTCCATTGCGCGACGCAGTTCTCGACCGAGCGTGGCCCGCCCCATTGCTCCGGGAAGCGGCGCGTGACGCGATACAACGATTCGACGACGGCGCGGCCGTCGCGCACGATATGCACGAAGCGGGCGCCCGGCACCGCCGGTGCGATCTGGTGGACATGATCGAGGTGCATCGGCGTCTTCTCGATCCAGACATTCTTGCCCGCGTCCCGCGTCCAGGCATCCAGCTGGGCCGTGAACTGGTCGATGACGGCCTGGCGCCGCCAGTGCGGCCGCACAGCCCGCGTGGGCTGGATGCCCTTGGCTGCCAGCTGGTCGAGCCAGCGCGTGAACACGCGTTGCAGGTGTCGTCCGCCGGCCAGGCGCTTCCGCAGCCGGGCCATGCGGCTACCGCCGAAGCCCTCGGTGAAGAAATGGCTCTCCGGAAACGACAGCACGCGCGGATGGGCGGCCAGCAGGCTCTGCAGCAGCGTGGTGCCCGAGCGCGGGCAGCCGACCAGGAAGACGCGCGTCACGGCCGCCGCGTGATCAGGCATGGGGCAAGGCTTCGCAGTATGGTTGCATTGTGAATATCATTGGGGATGATCAAGCGAAGTCAATTGCCACGGAGCGCGGGCTCCCGGGAGGGGCAGCAGGGAGAAGGGGCATCGGCACGAAGGTCCTGATGGTGGAAACCGGCGGTTGGGGTGGCATCGGCCATTACACCCATTGCCTGTGCAATGCGCTCGTTGCTGCCGGCTGTGAGTTGCGGCTGGCGACGCATGCCCGCCGCTATGCGCTGCAGGCATTCGCCAAGCGCTACCCCGTCGACCAGGTGTTCCGGGGCGACGGCCAGCTGGCGGACTGGCGGCGGCTGTTCGCCCTGTGCCTGCAGCATCGGCCGCAAATCCTGCATTTCCAGTCCCTGCTCTCCACCCGCCGCGACTGGCTGATGTTCCACTGGCTGCGCCTGCGTCATCCGCAGATCCGCCGCATCGTCACCGTGCACAACGTGTTGCCGCATGAAACGGCCTTCGGGGAACGGGCCGCCTACCGCCGGCTGTATCGCGCGGCCGACGGGCTGATCGTGCATTCCCAGGCCAGCCTTCGGGCGCTGCAGGCGCTGATGGGGGATCGCTTCGCGGTGCCGTCGGCGGTGATCCCGCACGGGCATTACGGGGAACTGGCGGCCGGCAGCCGCGACCGGGTGGCGGCGCTCGCGGCCCTGGACCTGCCGGAGGCCCGCTACCTGACCTGCTTCGGCGCCATCCGTCCGTACAAGGGGGTCGACTGGCTGCTACGCGCCGTGGCCGCTGTCGACGACTGGCCGGACGACGTGCGCGTGCTCGTCATCGGCCATCTTCTGACCGGTGTCAGCGAGTCGTCGTTGCGGAGCCTGAGCCGGGAGCTCGGCATCGATGCGCGGGTCGCGTTCCGCTTCGGCTACGTGCCGGAGGCGCAGATCCCGGACGTGTTCGCCATCTCCGATGCGCTGTTGCTGCCCTATCGGCATATCGATCAGAGCGGCGTGCTGATGGCGGCCCTGGCCGCCGGCAAGGCGGTGGTCTGCACGCCGGTCGGCGCCTTTCCCGAGGTCGTCAGCCCGGCGGTGGGCTTCGTGTCGGCCGAGGCCTCCTGGCCATCCTATGCCGAGGCGCTGGCGGCGGCCCTGCGGCAACGGGGGGAATGGCAGGCGATGGGGGAACGGGCGAGGCGGCTCGCCGAACGGGATTACGGCTGGGATGCGATCGCCGCCGACACCAAGGATTTCTACGGGCAGGTGCTGGCCCGGGCCGAGGGGGGCTAGATGCGCGTCGCCTGCATCAGCCAGTTCACCGACTTCGTCGGCGGCGGCGAGCATTCGCTGTTCGAGCTGCTCGGTGAGCTGCCGGAGCGCTGGCATCCGTTGCTGGTGACCCCGCAGGCGGGGCCGCTGTCGGCCAGGGCCTCGTTGTCCGGCATCGACGTGGTGCACCTGCCGATGCCGGGGCTCGGCCCGGCCAGCCTGCCCGCCCTGGCGCGCTGGTCGGCATGGCTGCGGGCCGAGCGCCCGCTGCTCTTGCATGCCAACAACTCGCGGGCGGCGGTCTATGCCGGGATCGCCGGCCGGCTGCACGGCATCCCGATGATCTTCCACTGCAGGATTGCCGAAAGGGACGCCCGGCTGGACTGGCTGATCGGGCGGCTGGCCACCCGCATCATCTGCAACAGCCGGGCCGTGGCGGAGCGTTTCGAAGACCGACGCGACAAGGTCGATGTGATCTACAACGGCATCCCGCCGCTCAACGTGAAGCCGGCCGCCAAGCCGTGGGGGGCGAAATCGGTGCTGCTGTTCGTCGGGCGGATGTCGGAGGAGAAGCAGCCGGATGTGGCGGTGCGGGCCTTCGCGGAGCTGGCCGGCGATACCCGGGGAATGCACCTGGTCATGGCCGGCGGCGACGATCCGCTGGACCCGGATTACGGACCACGGATACGGGCCGAGGCCGCCCGGCTTGCCTGCGCCGATCGCATCCACTGGCTCGGTCAGTGCGAGAACATGGCGCGATGGTATGCAATTGCCGACCTGCTCGTCGTGCCCTCCCGGCATGAGGGCTTCGGGCGCGTGATCGTGGAGGCCATGGGCTGCGGCGTGCCGGTGGTCGCCTTCGCCGTCGGCGGCATCCCCGAGGTGCTGCAGGACGGCGTGCAGGGCCGGCTCGTGCGGCCGGGCGACGAGGCGGCGCTGGCCCGGGCCATACACGACATGCTGGCCGACACCCTGCTGCACCGGTCGATGAGCGAGGCCGGCCTCAGGCGCGCTCCGGAATTCTCGCCCGCGGCGCATGCCGAGGCCGTGGCGAAGGTGTATGCGTCCGTGGTCGGGGCACCGCCATGAGCGGCGCCATCAAGGAGCAATCGCTGGGTGACTGCCAGGAAGGGTTCGCAGGGCCACCGGGGACCGAGGCATGGCTTTTTCTGGGTGTGGCGCTGGTTGCCGCCGTCCTGAGGATGCTCGTGATGGGTAACGCCCATCGCGTGATACCCACGGATGGCGTCAGCTACCTCGAAATCGCAAAAAACATCGGCACCCGCTTCTTGTTCTTTCATCCGGTGTTTCCTCCCGGTTACCCGCTATGGGTCGCCCTGCTTCAGAAGCTGACCGGCGTGGCCTGGATCAAGGCAGGCCAATGGACGTCATTCGTCTTTTCCCTGTTGCTGCTCGTGCCGCTGTATGCGGTGTTCAGGCGCTGTGTCGGCATCCCCGCCGCCATGCTGGGGCTGCTGTTTTACGCCTGCCTGCCCATTTGGGTGAAGTATGGTACCGAGACCCAGTCCATGTCGGTCGGCGCCTTCTGGTTCTTCCTGTCCCTCGCATTGTGCCTGCATGCGATCATGCGCCCCGACCGTCGCATGGTCATGATGCTGGGTGCCGGAATATCGCTCGGCCTGGCTGCATTGAGTCGCCCGGAAATGCTTGTGGGGGCAGTGGTTTTCCCGCTGTGGATCCTCTATCGCCGCAAGGAGAGCCTTCTTTCCGTTGGACCATGGCTGGTACTGCTTGCCTGTTTGGCGGTGTATTCGCCCTATGTGCTGATGCTGCACAAGCATACGGGGCATTGGCAGATATCGATGAAGACCGAGGCCAACCTGCGGGGGGCGATGGCGGTCGGGAAGCACGACTTCAATGCCGTGAAAGAAACGAACATGCAATTACCGGCGGATCGGTTTTCCCAGGGATTGCTTTCCTTTTGGTTCTCCGACCCATGGGCCACCATCAAACGGGTGGGCGTCAATGGCTACCTGATGCTCCAAATCATATGGCCGCAACAATTCCCCGTGATATTGACCTTTTTCATGGCCCTGGGCCTGGTCGTGGCGGGCGGCCGCAACCTCGATGTCCTCGGGGTGGTGAGCCTGGTCTATCTGCCGAGTCTGACCTTCCTGATCGATGCAAGGATCATGCTGCCGTGGGCGACGGTCTTCCTCGCATGGGCCGGCGCAGGATCGATGTTCCTGCTTCGGCGGAGGCGTCCGGTCGGTATCGCGGTACTGATCTGTTCCGTTGTGCTGTTGGTCGGCGCGGCCCTGCATATCAGGCGCCAGGATAATGGCGATATCGCCGCGCGTACTGCAGGGGTATGGCTGGGCGCCCATGCGGCGCACCACGGGGCGTGGGTATGGAGCCGTAAGCCGTGGGTGGCATTCTATGCGGGTATGGAGCGCCGTGCATTGCCGAAAGACGCCGATATCGATGCGTTCATCCAGCCCATGCGGGCGGGGGACTGGCTGGTCGTGGACAACCGGCGTTTTTCGGTCGCCCGTCCCGAGGCGTTCACACAGCTGTTTGCAGGTGACATGCCTTCCCGACTCGTATTGGAGAAGCAATTCATCGGCCCGGACGGGGATACACTGAATCTATACAGGCTGGGTCCCACCGCCATGATGCAACGGCATGCCGGGCATGCGGCGGGAGCTGCCCTGCGCGGGAGCCGGGATTGAGCCGGCGCATGCTGGTCGACGGTCGCGAGTTCGTGGCCGGGCGCCGCACCGGCATCGGCCGTTTCCTGGAGGGGCTGTTGCTGGCGCTTGGCGGTGCACATCCGGACTGGCGGCTGACGGTGGCCATGACCAAGGCGTGTGCATTGCCGGCATCGCTGGCAGCGAAGGTCGGGATCGTATACCTGCCGCATGCCGCCGAGCTGTGGTGGCCCGGGCTGGCGCAGGGATACGACCTGTTCCTGAGCCCGTATCCGAAACTGCCGTGGCGGCGCCTGCCATGTCCGGCCGTGCATACGGTGCACGACGTGCTTTACCTGACGCATCCGGCCTATCGCGGCAACGTCCTGCGCAACCGGGCGGCCCGGTTGCGCCTGCGCCGGGCCCTGGCATCGGCGGCGCTGACCTGGTTCGATTCGGCGGCCTCGCTGGCGGCCTGCCGCGGGA
>CAZBLR010000058.1:0-5660 GCA_964492895.1 uncultured Zetaproteobacteria bacterium
GGGCAGCGGCAGATGGCCTCGTGCACCTGCATGCGCCCTTCCTCGATACGGCGGGCGATCTCGATCTCGCCCTCGCGGGTCAAGAGCTCGACCGTGCCCATCTCGCGCAGGTACATGCGCACCGGGTCGTCGATGCGCACCACGGTGCCCAGCGTCGTGGTGTCGGCGCGCAGGGCGGAATCCTCCTTGCGCAGCCGGTCCTTGCGCATGGCATAGGCGCCGGTCGGGGCGCGCTCGGGATCGACGACCTCGACGCCCATCTCGGTGAAGATGTTGATGATGTTCTCCACCTGGTCGGCGGACACCAGGCCCTCGGGCAGATGCTTGTTCAGCTCATCGTAGGTGATGAACCCGGCCTGCTTGCCCTTGGCCATCAGGGTACCGAGTTTGCGGATACGGATCTGATCCTGCTTTGATGTCATGCTAACCCCTACGTTGCTGATTCAGTGCCTGCAGCTCGCGTTGCAGGCGCATCGCCTCTTCCAGTCCCATCTCGTGCCGGTGCGCCTGCAGGCGCCGGCGGATGCTCTCGGCCTTCACGGCCACCAGCAGGGCATCGAACGCCGCCTCATCCAACGCCGGCTGGTTCGCCCAGCGGGGGAGGTTCGGCTCATCGGGATACTCCTGCATCAGGATCTTCAATAGCGCGTTGCCGGAAAGCGGCTGCTTCTTACCAAGATCAAAAGCGCGCGTGTATACCCGATGGGCGGCCTCGCCGTCAAGTAGTATATACCCTGAATCGGCTTCTGTGAGTTTGGACAAGCGTTCGGGTTGCTGCAACAAGGCGGCCATGAACTGGTCGGCCAGCGTCATCGCCGGCGCCCGTACCGGCCGTTCGGGGGCCGGCCTTCGCGCCCGCGCCGCGCCGGCGGCCAGGCGCAGGCCCGTGGCCTTCTCGGCCTCCTGCCGCCAGGCCTGCTTCAGATAATCGTCGGCCATGGCGGCCAGCATCTGGTCCGCCTTCTTGGCCATGCGCGCCCGCCCCTCGGCCCCCTGCCCGGCCAGCAGCCTGAGGCCCGTGAGCCAGGTCTCGAGCACCGGCCTGCCCTCGTCCGCCAGGCGCCGCGCGAAGGCCTCGGCCCCTTCCCGCGCCAGCAGCGAGTCCGGATCCTCGCCCTCGGGCAGGTACAAAAAGCGCGGCGCAAGCTCGGCCTTCAGCGCCGGCAGCATCTGCTCCAGGGCGCGCCAGGCGGCCTGGCGGCCGGCGCGGTCGCCGTCGAAGCAGAACACCGGCGCCTCGTGCAGGCGCAGGATCTCGCGCAACTGGCGCTCGCCGATGGCCGTACCCAGCGGTGCCACGCCCACCTTCAGGCCGTGCGCCGCCATGGCCAGTACGTCCATGTAGCCCTCGACGACGACCAGTTGCTTGCGCCTGCGGATCTCGTCACGGTGCTCGGACAGGCCGTACAGCAGCTCGGACTTGTGGAAGAACGGCGTCTCCGGCGAATTCAGGTACTTCGGCTCCCCGTCGCCGAGCACGCGGCCGCCGAAACCGACGATGTGGCCTCGGCGGTCGCGGATCGGGAACATCACGCGATCGCGGAAGCGGTCGCCGTAGCCGCCGCTGTCGTTCCTGAACACCAGGCCGGCCGTCTCGGCCAGGGCCATGGCCTGGCGCTCGCCGCCGAGCGCCTTCTGCACGAAGCCGTAGCCGGGCGGGGCGTAGCCGACCTGGTAGTCGCGGATGACCTGCTCCGGCATGCCGCGCCGCGCCAGGTAGTCGCGGGCCGCCTGGCCGGCCGGGGACGCCAGCTGCCGGGCGAAGCCGGCGGCGGCGCGGGCCAGCAGATCCAGCCCCTGGCGGCGCTTCTCCTCCTCCTCGGGCCGCTGCTCGGTGTCGGCCGGCAGGGCCATGCCGGCCTTCTCGGCCAGGTATTCGATGGCCTCAGGGAAGGAATAACCGTCGTGCTCGGTCAAAAACTGGATGACGCCGCCGCCCTTGCCGCAGCCGAAGCAGTAGTACAGCTGCTTGTCGGGAGAGACGGAGAACGATGGGCTCTTCTCGTGGTGGAAGGGGCACAGCCCCATCAGGTTGGAGCCGGATTTCTTCAGGTCGACATGGCGGCCGATGATCTCGACCAGGTCGCTGCGCGACACGACCTCGTCGATGAATGCGGGGGAGAAGCGCCTCATGACGCTAGCGTGCCCGGATTGGCGGGAGCATGCACGGTCAGCCGCCCTGCAGCCGCTCCTTGACCTTCGCCGAGACCTCGCCCATGTCGCCGCGCCCGAGCACGCGCGGACGCAGCCAGGCCATGACCTTGCCCATGTCGCGGATGCTGCAGGCACCGGTCTCGCCGATACCCTCCTCGATGATGCGCGCCAGCTCCTCGGCGGACAGCTGCGCCGGCAGGTAGGCGTTCAGCACCTCGACCTCCGCCAGTTCGCGCTGCTCCAGATCGGCGCGGCCGGCCTCGCGGTACTGGTTCGCCGACTCCTTGCGCTGCTTGATCAGCCGGGACACCAGCTGCAGCACATCCTCGTCGACCAGCGGCTTGCCGATCTCGATCTCGTGGTCCTTGATGGCGGCGCGCAGCATGCGGATGGCCGACAGCCGGGCCTTGTCGCCCGCCCTCATCGCCTCCTTCATGTCGTCGGCAATACGTTGCGTCAGCATGGACATCCTCCTCGGGGCGCCGGCCGGACCGGCACCGGTGAAACAAAAATGCCGGGCGCATCGGCGCCCGGCATTCCCTGTCATGACCGCAGCGCGGGCGGATCTCAGTAGTTCCGCTGCTCGCGCATGCGAATGCGGCGCAGGCGCTTGTTCAGACGCTTGCGGGCCGCGGCCTCCTTGCGTTTGGCCTGGACAGAGGGTTTCTCGTAAGCCTCGCGGCGACGGCATTCGGTGATGACGCCGGCCTTCTCGACCTGACGGCGAAAGCGCTTCAGCGCCAGCTCGAACGGCTCATCCTGGTGTATCTTGACACCCGGCATGAAAAATCACCCCCTTTGTTCCGCAATTCGGTGCATTCCCGGCCTCCGGCTTCCCGTTTGCGCCCACGGCGCATAGGCTCCCGGAAAACAGGGAAGGGCGACGGATTATCATGGCAACGGCGGACAAGTCAAATCCCCCATCATCGCAGACCGGCGGCGGGCTGCTGCGCGCGGCCTCCACGGTCGGCGGCTGGACGCTGGCCTCGCGCCTGTTCGGCTTCGTGCGCGACCTGCTGCTGGCGCGCGTGCTCGGCGCCGGCCCCCTGGCCGATGCCTTCTTCGTCGCCTTCAGGCTGCCGAACTTCTTCCGGCGCATGTTCGCCGAAGGCACGCTGACCGTGGCCATGGTGCCGGTGCTGGCCGAGGAGCGGATGCGCGGCGAGGACGAGGCCCACCGTTTCCTGGACGCGCTGGCCACGCTGCTGCTCGCAGCGCTCGTCGTCTTCACGTTGCTGGGCATGCTGCTGATGCCGTGGCTGCTGATGGCCTTCGCACCCGGCTTCCGGGGCGATCCCGAGCGCTGGCAGCAGGCCCTGCTGCTGGCGCGCTGGATGTTCCCCTACCTGCTGTTGATCTCGCTGACGGCGCTGGCCTGGGCGGTGCTGAACGCCTACCGCAGGTTCTCGCTGGCCGCCGCCAGCCCGGCGCTGCTGAACCTCGCCATCATCTTCGCCGCCATCGTGCTGGCCCCCGGCTTCGCCAACCCGGCGCTGGCCATCGCCATCGGCGTGCTGCTGGGCGGCGTGCTGCAGCTGGGCATCCAGATCCCGGCGCTCAGGCGCATCGGCTGGCGCCCGCGGCTGGCCTGGCGCCCGCGGATGCCGGCGATCGGGCGCACGCTGCGCCTGTTCGGCCCGGCCGTGCTCGGCGTGGCGGCGGTGCAGGTCAACATCCTCGTGGGCACGATCCTGGCCACGCTGCTGCCGGCCGGCGCCGTCTCCTACCTGTATTACGCCGACCGCATCGTACAGCTGCCATTGGCCTTGTTCGGCATCGCCATGGGCACGGCGCTGCTGCCGACCCTGTCCGACCATGCCGCGAGCGGACGCCACGACGAGGCGCGGCGCGATCTGCGCCAGGGCCTGGCCTGGATGACCTGGATCACCCTGCCCGCCATCGTCGGCGCCTTCTGGCTGGCCGAGCCGATCATCGGCGTGCTGTTCGAACGCGGCCGCTTCATGCACCCCGACACCGTGGCCACGGCGCACACGCTGCAGGCCTATGCCGTGGGCCTGCTGGCCTTCTGCTGGGTGCGCGTGCTGTCCGCCGCCTGCTACGCCGAGAAGGATGCCAGATCGCCGACGCGCTACGCCGCCGTCGCCGTGGCCGTCAACATCGTGCTGGCCGTGATCCTGATGCGCCCGTTCGGCTACGTGGGGCTGGCCATGGCCACGTCGCTCGCCGCCTTCGCCAACGTGGCGATGCTGGTGCTGCGCGTGCGCCGCCTGCATGGCAGCGTATTCGACGCGGCGAGCCTGGCGCGCATCGGCCGCGCCGTACTCGCCAGCCTGGCGATGCTGGCCGCCATCGCGGGGCTGGAGCATGCCTGGGCTTACCCGGACGCCGGCAAATGGCTGCAGGCGGCGTGGCTCGCCGTCGCGCTGGGCGGCGGCATGGCGGTGTTCTTCGCCGGGGCCTGGCTGCTCGGCGAGCGGCCGAGCCTGGGCTTCCGCCGCCCGGCCAACACGCCCAAGGCCGACACACCCAAGGGAGATGACCATGCGCCGTGACGTATTCGTGTTCGATATCGAGACCGTGGTCGACGCCGAGGCCGCCCGCCGCCTGCTGCGCCGGCCGGAGCTGACGGATAGCGAGGCGCGCGATGCGCTTTCCGCCTACTTCCTGGACAAGACCGACGGGCGCAACGACTTCCCGCGCCAGCCCTTCCACCAGGTGGTGGCCATCAGCTACGTGCAGCTGGCGCGCGAGCCGGGCGAAACCGGCACGGAGCTGGTCGTCAGCCGCATCGCCAGCGGCGGCGAGGCGGGGAGCAGCGAGGCCGAACTGCTGGAGGGCTTCTTCGGGCTGATCGACAAGCGGGCGCCGCAGCTGGTCAGCTTCAACGGCCGCGGCTTCGACGTGCCGGTGCTCAAGTACCGGGCCATGGTGCACGGCGTCAGCTGCCCGCGCTGGTTCAACGAGGGCGACAAGTGGACCAACTACGATGCCCGCTATGCGCAGGAATACCACGTCGATCTGATGGAGGTGCTGTCCGATTACGGCGCCTCGGCCCGCTGCTCGCTGGATGAGGTGGCGGCGGCGTTCGATGTGCCCGGCAAGCTGGAGACGAGCGGCGGCGAGGTGCGCGAGATGTTCGAGGCCGGGCGCATCGCCGAGATCCGCGACTATTGCGAAACGGACGTCTGCTCCACCCTGCTGGTGTTCCTGCGCTGGCAGCTGTTCACCGGGGCGTTGACCGGCAACGCCTATGCCCGGGCCATCCTCGGGGTGCGCAATTACCTCGAGGAAGAGGCGAAGGGCCGGCCGCACCTCGGTCGCTTCCTCGCCGCCTGGGACGCGGCCGAGGGCTAAACGCGGCTCTGAAAAAGCCGGATCAAGGAGCGATATGGCTGCCCCGACGTCCCAGGCACGTCCGGCCGGATGCGGCCACGTACGATCATTCGTTCGAATTGCGCGCGGCCTGTTGGCATCCTCGGTCCCAGCCAATACCCTGACCACATGCGGATGCATCCGATCGGCCATATCTCAACGCCCTTTGCGAC
>CAZBLR010000059.1:0-5656 GCA_964492895.1 uncultured Zetaproteobacteria bacterium
GCCCTTCCAGCCGACGGTGGTGCGCGGCTTCTCGAAATAGACGCGCATGACGATCAGCAGATCGTCCTTCAGCGCCTCGCGCATGGCCTTGAGCTTCAGCGCGTACTCGATGGCGGCATCCGGATCGTGGATGGAGCAGGGGCCGATGACCACCAGCAGGCGGTCGTCCTGGCCGTACAGGATGTCGTGGATCTCGCTGCGCGCCTGCCAGGTCGTGGCGGCGGCCCGGTCGGTCACCGGGCATTCCTCGTGCACGCGCAGCGGCGGCGCCACCTCCTGGATGCCGCGGATGCGCAAATCGTCGGTCTGGTAACGGGCTGACATCTCGCTGATCTACCTTCCACCGTATTTCCGGTCGGCGAGCGCATCGCCGCCGGGCGGCGCAGTATCGCAGAAAATCCGCGCCACTGTTAGCCCCCCGACATCCCCCCTCCATCGCCGCTGCAAAATCGTGGCCATGTTCTACACTTCCCAACACCAGGCCAGGGACACAGCAGGAGGCATCCGATGACCACATTCCGCTACATCCGTTTTCTCGACGAGCTGGGCATGGACGACGTGCCGCTGGTCGGCGGCAAGAACGCCTCGCTGGGCGAGATGGTGCAGGGGCTGTCCGGCCGCGGCATCAAGGTGCCCGGCGGCTACGCCACCACCGCCGACGCCTACTGGCATTACCTCGAACACAACGGCCTGCGCGAGGAGATCGGCGCCATCCTCGACGGACTCGACACGCGCGACGTGCAGGCGCTGGCGACGGCCGGCGCCACCATCCGCAGCCGCATCGCCCATGCCGACATGCCGCCCGATCTGGAGCAGGAGATCGCCGAGGCCTATGCCATGCTGCAGAAGCGGGAAGGGGGCGGGGCGCTGTCGGTGGCGGTGCGCAGCTCAGCCACGGCCGAGGATCTGCCGGACGCCTCGTTCGCCGGCCAGCAGGAGACCTACCTGAACGTCAGCGGCCCCAGGCACGTGTCCGACACGATCAAGCTCGTCTATGCCTCGCTGTTCACCAACCGCGCCATCTCCTACCGCGTCGACAAGGGCTTCGCCCATACGCAGGTGGCGCTGTCGGCCTGCGTGCAGAAGATGGTGCGCAGCGATCTGGCCTGCTCGGGCGTGATGTTCTCGATCGACACCGAGAGCGGCTTTCCCGACGCGGTGCTGATCACCGCCTCCTACGGCCTGGGCGAGAACGTGGTGCAGGGCGCCGTCAGCCCGGACGAGTACTACGTGTTCAAGCCGACGCTGGACAAGGCCGAGGCGCCGGTGCTCAGCCGCAACCTCGGCGAGAAGGCCATCAAGATGATCTTCTCCTCATCGCTCAGGCACCCGACCAAGAACGTCGACGTGCCCGAGGAGGATCGCCGCCGCTTCTGCCTGAACGACGACGAGCTGCTGACGCTGGCGCGCTACGCCGTGGCCATCGAGGAGCATTACTCGGCGCGTGCCGGCCACGTGCAGCCGATGGACATCGAGTGGGCCAAGGACGGCGAGTCGGGCGCGCTGTACATCGTGCAGGCCCGCCCGGAAACGGTGTACGCGAACCGGCAGACCCAGGTCATGGAGCGCTACCACCTGCAGGGGACGGGCCCGGTGCTGGTGCAGGGCAAGAGCGTGGGCAAGAAGATCGCCACGGGGCCGGCGCGCATCATCAAGAACGTGGCCGACATCGACCAGCTCAAGCCGGGGGAGGTGCTGGTCACCGACATGACCGACCCGGACTGGGAACCGATCATGAAGATCGCCGCCGCCATCGTCACCAACCGCGGCGGCCGCACCTGCCATGCCGCCATCGTGTCGCGCGAGCTGGGGCTGCCGGCCGTCGTCGGCACCGGCAACGCCACCACCGGCATCCCCAACGGCACCCCCGTCACCGTATCCTGCGCCGAAGGGGAGACCGGCAACGTCTACGAGGGCAAGCTGGATTTCGAGGTCGAGCAGATCCCGCTGGACACCCTGGCCCGGCCCAAGACCAAGATCATGATGAACGTGGCCAGCCCCGAGCAGGCCTTCGCCTTCAGCGGCATCCCGAACGACGGCGTCGGCCTGGCGCGCCTGGAGTTCATCATCAACAACGCCATCGGCATCCATCCCAACGCGCTGCTCAATTTCGCCACCCTGGACACGAAGCTGCAGGCCGAGATCACGGCGCGCACCTCCGCCTATGCCGATCCGGTGGAGTTCTACGTCGAGCGCCTGGCCGAGGGCGTGGCCATGATCGGCGCCGCCTTCTACCCGAAGAAGGTCATCGTGCGCATGTCCGACTTCAAATCGAACGAATACGCCAACCTGCTGGGCGGCAAGGACTTCGAGCCGGTCGAGGAGAACCCGATGATCGGCTACCGCGGCGCCTCGCGCTACTACTCGGAGGGCTTCCGCGACGCCTTCGCGCTGGAATGCCGGGCCATGAAGCGGGTGCGCGAGGACAAGGGTCTGACCAACGTGGCGCTGATGATCCCGTTCACGCGCACGGTCGACGAGGGCGACAAGGTGCTGGCCGAGATGAAGAAGCACGGGCTGGTACGCGGCGAGAACGGCCTGGAGATCTTCGTGATGTGCGAGATCCCGGCCAACGTCATCGCCGCCGACGCCTTCCTCGACCGCTTCGACGGCTTCTCGATCGGCTCCAACGACCTGACGCAGCTGACCCTCGGCGTGGACCGCGACTCGGGGCTGGTCGCCCACGTGTTCGACGAACACAACGAGGCGGTCAAGGCCATGCTGTCCATGGCCATCGCCGCCTGCCTGCGCCGCAACAAATACGTCGGCATCTGCGGCCAGGCGCCGTCCGACTTCCCGGACATCGCCGCCTTCCTGGTGCAGGAGGGCATCGAATCGCTGTCGCTGAACCCGGACAGCGTGCTGTCCACGACGATGCAGATCCTCGAGGTCGAGAAGCAGCGCTAGCCCCGGGCGGCCTCCTGCATCGGGCCGCGGCGGCGCACCAGCGCCGCGGGCAGGCCGGGCAGGGCGCTGACCAGCGCCAGCAATACCGCCGCCAGATAGGGTAGAGACTGCACCAGCAGCACGACGATCCAGCCCAGCAGGTCCGGACTCTCGACATGCGGCTGCACGGCCACACCCCAGGCGGCCAGCCACAGCGCCACCGCCAGCAGGGCCTCCTCGCGCGAGTCGCTGAGCGCCTGGCGCCACGGCTGGGCATGGGCCAGCTTCGGCGTGCGCAGGAACGGCCGCTCCGTGGTCGCAAGCCCGGTCATCACGGCGCGGGCGATCGTGTGCGACAGCGCCAGGCCGGCGACGGCGGCGGCCACGGTCTGGCCGGTGCTGGCCTGCACCCGGCTGCGGTACAGGAAGATCATCTTGATGACCTTGAACGCGAACAGGCTCAGCGGCAGCGCCGAGATCTCGAGCAGCGGCGGATCGAAGCGGATGGGTGCCACGAGCATCAGCAGCGACCAGGCGATCGCCGCCGCCGTGAAGCCCAGGTTCATGGCATCGGCGAGCCACGGCAGCCAGCCGGCGATGAAATGGTAGCGCTGGCCGGTCGACAACCGGCTCGGCGTCCGCCCGAACAGGCGCCCGGCATGATGGCGCAGGATCTGGATGGCCCCGTAGGCCCAGCGGAAGCGCTGCTTCTTGAAATCGGAGAAGCTGTCCGGCATCAAACCCTTGCCATAACTGTGCGGGACATACATGGCCTCGAGCCCCTCGGCGAACAGCTTCAGGCCCAATTCCGCATCCTCGGTGATGCACCACTCGCTCCAGCCGCCGACCGCCTCGAGGGCGGCGCGGCGCACCAGGGTCATGGTGCCGTGCTGGATGATGGCGTTGCGTTCGTTGCGCGTGACCATGCCGATGTGGAAGAAGCCGCGGTATTCGGCGTAGCACATGGCCTTGAAGGCATTGGCCGCCTCGTCGCGGTAGTCCTGGGGCGCCTGCACGATGGCCAGCTGGGGGGCGGCGAACAGCGGCACCGACTGGCGCAGCCAGTCCGGCTCCACCGTGTAATCGCTGTCGATGACCGCGACGATGGAGGCCTCGCTTGCGGTGCGCGCCAGCGCGTAGTTCAGGGCGCCGGCCTTGAATCCGGACAGCTCGTCCTCATGGAAGAAGCGGAAGCGCGGCCCGAGATGCCGGCAATGCGCCGCCACCGGCCGCCAAACCTCGGGGTCGGCGGTGTTGTTGTCGACGACGATGACCTCGAAGCGTGGGTAGTCCAGGCGCGCCAGGGCATCGAGGGTGTCGATGACCATCTGCGGCGGCTCGTTGTAGGCCGGCACATGGATCGACACCATCGGCAGCGCCGCCTCGTCCATCGCCGGCGGCTGTGCGATGCGCCGGTGATCGCGCACCCAGTGCGCCTCGGCCCATTCGTGCGCCTCGGCCAGCAACACCAGGATCACGCCGATCATGCCGAACACCAGCAGCAGGCCGACCAGCACGCTGGCCACGCTCAGGTAGCGCTGGGTGTAGTCGTAGACGATCCACACCGCAGAGGTGGCGACGGCGTAGGCGACGATGGCGAGAAACCCCCGCCCGAGCGGTCGCAGGGTCCGGCTGTCGACCAGCAGGGCGGTCAGCACGATGACGGCCAGGATCACCGACAGCATCGCCAGCACCGGCCAGGACGGGATGTGCACGATCGGCGCGATGAACGCGAACTTCGGCCGGCGCTGCACGTCGTAGACGCCCCAGTAGGCGCCGACCGCACCCTCGGTGTCCTGTTTCCAGGTCTGGTCGAAGGCCTCCATGACGTAATAGACGTAATGGCGCTCGGCGGCCCGGGCCAGGAACCGGCGCAGGAAGATCGCCTCGTTGGCCTTCGAGGCCACGGCGGCGGCGCGGGTGCGGCCCTCGCTCGGCCAGCCGACCTCGGTGATGACGATCGGTTTGCCGGGGAAGGCCGCGTGCAGCGCATGCATGCGCGCATCGATGTAGTCGACCGCCCGCTTCACGTCGATGCCCTCCCAGTAGGGCAGCATGTGCACGGCGATGTAGTCGACATGGTCGGCCAGCTCCGGATGCTTGAGCCACACGTGCCAGGGCTCGGCCGTGCTGACCGGGATGCTCAGGGCACGGCGCGCCCGGTCCAGGTAGCCGATCAGTTGCTGGCTGGTCACATCGCCGCGCAGCAGCGCCTCGTTGCCGACGATGGCGCGCACGACGTTGCGGTGCCTGGGTGCGGTCGCGATCAGCCGGGCGAGCTCGGTCTCGTTGTTGTCCAGGCGGCCATCGATCCAGGCGCCCATGGCCACGTTGATGCCGTAGCGCGCGGCCATGGCCGGGATATCGGCCAGCACCCCCTCGGTGGAATAGGTGCGGATCGCATAGGTCTTGCCCTGCAGCAGGGCCAGGTCCCGGTCGATCTCCGCGGCAGTCGGCAAGCGGTGCGCCAGCGGCGTCTCACCCTCCCGGTACGGGGAGAAGGCGAAGCCCTGGATACGCTCGGGCCACGGCGCCTCGTGCGTGGGCTGGTTGAACAGGGCGAACAGGGCCACGGTCAGCATGGCCGCCGAGACGATGACGATGAAATTGGCCCTGGTCATGCGCGCGCCGGATCACCTCGTGTCAAACGCGGTTCATCATGGGCCACGGGCGGGGCGGGCGCCAGCGATTTGCCGCATGCTCGGTGGCCGATGCGCTATGGTTGACCCATGGACGTGCGCATCGGCTGCTCGGGCTACGACTACCGCCA
>CAZBLR010000060.1:0-5329 GCA_964492895.1 uncultured Zetaproteobacteria bacterium
TCCCAGCCGCCGGCCTCGCGCGCCAGCCTCAGCGTGCGCACCGCATCCTCGGCATTAAAGCAGCCGGCCGTGTTGGGCAGGATGGTGTATTTCTTCGGATCGATGTAATCGAGCAGGTTCTCCTTGCCCGGGTCGGTGATGTTCACGCGGCGCACGGCCACCGTGATCATCTCGGCCTCGGACGCCTCGGTCGCCGCCTTCGTGGTGGCGAAATCCCTGTACTTGCCCGACCCTACAATAAGACGCGACTTGAACGTGTATGTACCTATCCTCAGAAGATCTTCACTCATCGTTGTAGTTACCAATGTCCTTCAATTTATGCGACGGGGGTTTGATACCGCTCCCCATCCACCCATGGACGGGTGGCTTCAGTGAGCCGTCCGAATTCCGCGCAATTCGGACGGCGTCCTAGGCCGAGGGCAGGAGCCCGAGGCCGTATCAAACAATCCCCAAGGCCCTCACCCGCCGCCGATCATGTGCACGAGCTCGATGCGGTCGCCCTCGCACAGCTCGGTCTCGGCATAACGGCTCCTCGGCACCACCTCGAGGTTGCGCTCGATGGCGATCATGCGCTGCTCCAGCCCCAGCTCGGCCACCAGCTCGGCCAGCGTACGGGCCGCGACCCGACGCGCCTCGCCATTGAGCTGGATGCTGCACATCTGGGGCATCAGGGAACCTCTTTCGCCGCCCGTTTGCGGCCGTTATTGGCGCTTTTTGGCCGATTTTTTTACAAAAACCAGCCAAAAACCGTCCTAAACCCGCGAGAATCACGTTGACCCGCCATGCTCCGCCGCATAGCGTGGCGACATGCTACCAGCATCGAATGATGGGCCCAAGCCGACGCCGGCGTCCGCACCGACACCGACGAACTGGAAAGGGGTGCGCCACGGCCTCAATCACGCCGAGCAGTGCATGCAGGCGCAACAGTTCCAGCAGGCCGAAACGCTGGTCCGCGAGGTACTGGAATTCGCGCCGTCCGAGGCCCGGGCCTGGGACATGCTCGCCGCCCTGCGCGAGCTGCAGGGCGATGCCGATGAGGCGGCGCGCTGCCACGGCAAGGCCGAGAAGCTGCGCACATGGGAAACCGCTTCGTTCAAGCAGCCCCCGGCATCGATTCACCTGGCCAAGCTGCTGTGGCAACAGGGCGATCACGATACGGCGCGCGCCATGCTGGCGGTGCTGATGATGCGCCAACCCGACGACGAGCGCCTGCAGGCCCTGCGCAAGGCCTGGGCCAGCGAGGGCTGAACGGCATGAAAACCCGCCGCATCCTGGTCCTGCACGGGCCGAACCTGAACATGCTCGGCACCCGCGAGCCGGGCCATTACGGACACCGCACCCTGGCCGAGATCGACCGCGACCTGATCGCGCTCGGCGACCAGCTCGGCGCCGAGGTCGTCACCTTCCAGAGCAACCACGAAGGCGAACTCGTCGAGCACATCCAGCAGGCCGGCCTGGCCGGTCCGGAAACCGGCCGTGCCGACGGCATCCTGATCAACCCGGCCGCCTACACCCACACCAGCATCGCCCTGCGCGACGCCCTGCTGGCCGCCAAGATCCCCTTCGTCGAGGTGCACCTGTCGAACGTGCACCGGCGCGAGGAATTCCGGCACAAATCCCTGCTGGCCGACGTGGCGCTGGCCGTAATCGCCGGCTTCGGGCCGGCATCGTACACGCTGGGCCTGCGTGGCCTGATCGAATTACTTTCATCCCAACAAGGAGCCTGATGTGGATATTTCCGAGATTCGCAAGCTGATCCGCCTGATCCAGGATACCGATGTCACCGAGATCGAGGTGTCCGACGGACCGCACACCGTGCGCCTGTCCAGGCAGTCGACGGCCGCCCCGGTGCAGGTCGTACAGCAGCAGCCGGTACAGGCCGCGGCCGCGGCTGCCGCCGCACCGGCCGCTGCGCCCGCCGCCGCGCCCGCCCATAACGAGGCGCATCTGCTGAAATCCCCGATGGTCGGCACCTTCTACCGCTCCGCCTCGCCGGAGGCCGAGCCGTTCGCGTCCGAGGGCAAGAAGGTCAGGAAGGGCGAGACCCTGTGCATCATCGAGGCGATGAAGCTGATGAACGAGATCGAGGCCGAATACGACGGCGTCGTCGAGGAGATCCTGATCGACAACGCCACGCCGGTCGAGTACGGCCAGCCGCTGTTCGTGATCCGACCGCTGTAAGCCGAGGTCCCGATGATCCGCAAAGTACTGATCGCCAACCGCGGCGAGATCGCCGTTCGCATCATCCGCGCCTGCAAGGAGCTCGGCATCGAGACGGTGGCCGTCTATTCCGAGGCCGACCGCGATGCCATGCATACGCGGCTGGCCGATCACGCCATCTGCATCGGCCCGGCCCAAAGCGACCAATCCTACCGCAACATCCCGGCCCTGATGTCGGCCGCCGAGGTCGGCGACGTCGACGCCATCCATCCGGGCTACGGCTTTTTGGCCGAGAATCCCGACTTCGCCGAGATCGTCATCGAATCCGGCTACACCTGGATCGGCCCGTCACCGGAATCGATGCGCATCATGGGCGACAAGGTGGCGGCGAAGGAGAAGATGCGCAGCGCCGGCGTACCGCTGGTCCCCGGCTCCGACGGGGCCATCACCGACATCGAGGAAGCCAAGCGCATCGCCCGCGAGGCCGGCTTCCCGGTCATCGTCAAGGCCGCGGCGGGCGGCGGCGGCCGCGGCATGAAGGTCGTGCACTCGGAGCCGGCGCTGGCCGGCGCCGTGATGATGGCCCAGAGCGAGGCAGCCACGGCCTTCGGCGACGACACCGTCTACATCGAGAAGTTCCTCGAGGAGCCGCGCCACATCGAGGTGCAGGTGCTGGGCGACAAGCACGGCAACGTCGTGCACCTGTTCGAGCGCGAATGCTCGATGCAGCGCAAGCACCAGAAGGTACTCGAGGAGGCGCCGAGCCCCTTCCTGGATCCCGAGACGCGCGAGAAGATCTGCATGGCCGGCGTGGCCGCGGCCAAGGCCGTCGATTATGTCGGAGCCGGCACCATCGAGTTCCTGATGAACCCGGACAAGAGCTTCTACTTCATCGAGATGAACACGCGCATCCAGGTCGAGCATCCGGTCACCGAGATGATCACCGGCATCGATCTGATCGAGTGGCAGATCCGCGTGGCCCAGGGCGAGCCGCTCGAGTTCACGCAGAGCGACCTGAAGATGAAGGGTCATGCCATCGAGTGCCGCATCAATGCCGAGCACCCGTTCAAGTTCACGCCGAGCCCGGGCAAGGTCGAGTTGTTCCATGCCCCGGGCGGCCGCAACGTGCGCGTCGACTCGGCGGTGTACACCGGCTACAACATCCCGCCGTACTACGACTCGATGATCGCCAAGGTCATCACGCATGCGCGCACCCGCGAGCGCTGCATCCGCACCATGCAGCGCGCCATCGACGAGATGGCGGTGATAGGGGTGGATACGAACCGCGAGCTGCACCAGCGCCTGCTGGCCAACCCCGGCTTCCAGTCCGGAAACTTCAACATCCACTTCCTGGAGCGCTGGCTGAAGCAGATGCAGTTGTAATTCAGCTTCATTTCAGTCCTGGGCCTTACGTTGGACGCTGTCATTCGAACCATGGAGGACGTATGCAGCAAGCGGCAACGATCAAGGTCTGGGACATCGGCGTACGCCTGTTCCACTGGAGCCTGGTGGCGTTCTTCGTCATCGCCTACCTGACCGGTGACGACGACGAGGGCGGCCTGGCCACGGTGCATGCCTGGGCCGGCTACGCCATCATCGGCCTGCTGGCCTTCCGCATCGTCTGGGGCCTGTTCGGCAGCCGGCATGCCCGCTTCACCGATTTCGTCTATGGCCCGGGCAAGATCCTCACCTACCTGAAGGACGTGTTCACCGGCCATCCCAAGCGCTATCTCGGCCACAACCCGGCCGGCGGCCTGATGGTCGTCGCCATGATCCTGTCGCTGATCGCGGTCAGCTGGACGGGGTTGAAGGCCTACCAGGCCGAGGGCAAGGGCCCGCTGGCGGCTATCGACGGCGGCGCGGCGGTCACGATGGCCATCCCCGAGATCATCCCCAAGGCCCACGCCGATGACGACGACGGAGGCATGGGCGAGCGCGGCGGGCGCGAGGGCGACGAATTCTGGGAAGAGGCGCACGAGGCCAGCGTCAACATCATGCTGCTGCTGATCGTGCTGCACCTGATCGGTGTCGCGGCCTCGAGCCTGATGCACGACGAGAACCTGGTGCGCGCCATGGTCACCGGCCGCAAGCGGCGGCTGAAAGAGGAATAGGCCCGGCGCCCTTCCGGACGCTTCCTAGCGGCGGCCCCTCGGGCCGCCGCGCCTGTTTCCGGGCCGACCCTTGTGCCCCGTCTCCCTGCGCCGGGCATGTGCGGGAACGGGGGGCCTTCCGGCACGCGGCCCGGCGTCGCGCCCGGCCGGCGGCACCAGGCACTGATCGCCATGGCCGATCAGGTCGGCGCGGCCCATGCGCTTCAGCGCCTGCCGGAGCTCCGGCCAGTTGGCCGGGTCGTGGTAGCGCAGGAAGGCCTTGTGCAGCCGGCGCTGGCGGATGCCGTGGATGACCTCGACCTTCTCGCCCTTCTTGCGCGAGATCTTGCGCAAGGGATTCAGACCGCTGTGGTACATCGCCGTGGCCGTGGCCATCGGCGAGGGCAGGAAGGCCTGCACCTGGTCCGGCCGGAAGCCGTTCTGCTTCAGCCACAGCGCCAGGTTCAGCATGTCCTCGTCGGTGGTGCCCGGATGCGCGGCGATGAAGTACGGGATCAGGTACTGCTTCTTGCCGGCCTCCTTCGAATACTTGTCGAACAGCTGCTTGAAGCGCTCGTAGCTGCCGATGCCGGGCTTCATCATCTTCGACAGCGGCCCTTCTTCCGTGTGCTCCGGCGCGATCTTCAGGTAGCCGCCGACGTGGTGGGTCACCAGCTCCCTGACGTATTCGGGCGAGCGCACGGCCAGGTCGTAGCGCAGCCCCGAGGCGATCAGCACCTTCTTGATGCCGGGCAGCTTCCTCGCCTTCCGGTACAGGTGGATCAGCGGCGCATGGTCGGTATTGAGGTTGCCGCAGATGTCCGGGTAGACGCAGGACGGCTTGCGGCAGGCCGCCTCGATCTCGGGCGAGCGGCAGGCCAGGCGGTACATGTTCGCCGTCGGCCCACCGAGATCGGAGATCACGCCCGTGAAGCCCGGGGTCTTGTCGCGGATGGCCTCGACCTCGCGCAGGATGGAATCCTCGGAGCGGCTCTGGATGATGCGCCCCTCGTGCTCGGTGATCGAGCAGAAGGTGCAGCCGCCGAAGCAGCCGCGCATGATGTTGACCGAGAAGCGGA
>CAZBLR010000061.1:0-5108 GCA_964492895.1 uncultured Zetaproteobacteria bacterium
TGCTGATCACAAGCAGACTCAGCAGCCAAGGGGCCGCCCAATACCTGGGCGGCCCTTTATTTTTTATTTTGGCTGTATATCTTGTGGGCACGTATTTTGAGGTCGTTTTTACAATATTCCTTACAGCAAGCGGGGTGATGACATGGTGGATATCTCGGTCAAGGCGGGCGATCCGGGTAAACAGCGCGATGATGCGGTGATATTGCCGCTACTGGCCGGCCGCAAGCTGACCGCGGCAGGCAAGAACCTTCAGGAGGCGACCGGCAAGGCCATCCCTCAATACCTGCGCAAATTCGATCATCTCGGGAAATTCGGCGAAACCGGCATCCTTTACGAAGTCGAGAACGTTTTTACCCAGCGCGTGGTATTCATCGGTGCCGGTGAGGAAAGGAAGCTGACCCTGCACCACCTGCGCCGCATGGCGGCGCTGGCGGCGCGCAAGCTGAACGGCAGCGGCGCGCGCGATATCTCGCTGTACCTGCCGGAGTTGAACGTGCGAGGCGCCTCGCTGGCGGACAAGGTGCAGGCCGTAGCCGAGGGCGTGTGGCTGGGCCTGTACCATTTCGGCAAATACCGGTCCGGGAAGGATGACAAGGAGCCCAAGCGCGAGCTGCGTTCGGTGACGGTCATGATTCCGTCCCGGCGGGACCTGGCCGATGCCGAGGCCGCCGTGCGCACGGCACGTGGCATCTGCGAAGGCGTCAACTTCGCCCGCGACCTCGGCAACGAGCCCGGCAACGTCTGTACGCCCGAGTTCCTCGGCGCGCAGGCCCAGGGCCTCAAGCATGGCAAGCTCAAGGTCACGGTGATGGACAAGTCCGCCATCGAAAAGGCCGGCTTCAGGGGCTTGCTGGCCGTCAACCAGGGCTCCGACAAGGAGCCGCGTTTCATCGTGCTGCATTACCAGGGCGGCGCCAAGGATGACAAGCCGGTGGCGCTGGTCGGCAAGGGACTGACCTTCGACGCCGGCGGTATCTCCATCAAGCCGCCGGCGCAGATGGACGAGATGAAGTTCGACATGTGCGGTGCCGCCGCCGTGCTCGGCATCTTCAAGGCCGTCGCCGCGCTGGAGCTGCCGGTGAACCTGCTGGGCGTGATCGCCTCGACCGAGAACCTGCTCGGCGGTTCGGCCTACAAGCCGGGTGATATCATCACGTCCTACAAGGGCATCACCATCGAGGTGCTGAACACCGATGCCGAGGGGCGGATCATCCTGGCCGATGCGCTGGCCTATGCAGCCGAGCAACAGCCGGCCGAGATCATCGATTTCGCCACCCTGACCGGCGCCTGCGTCATCGCGCTCGGTTCCCAGGCCAGCGGCCTGATGGGTTCGCACGAGGGCATGATCGACAGGCTGAAGGCGGCCGGCGACCATACCCTTGATCGGGTCTGGCAGCTGCCGATGTACGAGGAATACCAGGAGCAGATCAAGAGCGAGATCGCCGACATCAAGAATATCGGCGGCCGCGAGGCCGGAACGATCACGGCCGCCTGCTTCCTGTCCCGGTTCGTCGACGATCTGCCGTGGGCGCATCTCGATATCGCCGGCACGGCCTGGAACATGAAGGGCACCGACATTTCGGCCAAGGGAGCAACGGGCGCCGGCGTGCGCCTGATCGTGGATTACCTGCAACGCCGTGCCTGAGGCTCCGGTGCCGAAAGGCCGGAGCCGGATCGTCCTGTACGCGGCATGGGCCCTTGGCGGCCTGTTGCTGATTCCTGCGTGGCGTTTCAACCATCCGCTGTTCCTGTGGATCAACGGCCGGCACGGGGCGGCCGCGGATGCGGTGCTCGGGGTGGTCAGCGGGCTCGGCGACGGCCTGGTGGCGGTGGTGCTGCTGACCGCGCTGATGCTGTGGCGGTTCGAGGCCGGCCTTGCCGGCATGGCGGGCTATGTGCTGTCCGGCACTATGGCACAGATCCTGAAGCACCTGTTCGACATGCCGCGGCCACCCGCCGTGTTCGATCATGTCCATGTGCTGGGTGCGGCCCTGACCTCCCGCAGTTTTCCCTCCGGACATGCGGCGACCGACGGCACCATGGCCGTGCTGTGCCTGTATCTGTGGGGCATGCGTGATGGGTGGGCGTGGGCGGGCGTGGCGCTGTACCTGGCGGCCGCGTACGGGCGTATCTACGGCGGCGTGCATTTTCCGTTCGATGTGCTGACCGGTCTGATGCTCGGCTGGATCAGCATGGTGCTTTGCTGGCGTGGGCTGAAGCACCCACGGGTTGCCCCGCGGGTGGCGAGTTGGGCCCGGAGCGTCTGGGGCTGGCGCACACCGGCCATGCTTCTGGTGACGGAGGCCGTCGTGCTCGGCATGGGCTACCGGATCCAGCCGTCCACCGCCCAGCCGCTGGCCTTCGGCCTGTCCGTGATGGCGCTGGCATGGGTCATGCTGAGTTGGAGGATCAGGCATGGAAACCAAGGTTCACTTTGAGCTGCTGGAGCAGCCGGACAGGGTGGAGGGCATCGCCCGTCTGCTGCTCCGGCGTGGGCGCCTGCAGCCGCATGTGCTGGTGCTTTGCCCGGACGACGACTTCCGGTCGCGGCTGGATGAGCGGTTGTGGACGGTCCATCCGGAGTCGTTCCTGGCGCATGGCGTCGATCGCGGCCAGGCCGAGGAGAATGCACGACAGCCCATCCTGCTGGCGCATACGGTCACGCGCGACAATGGCCCTGCCGTGCTGATCAACGGCGGGCTCGAGGTGCCGCCGGATGTGGAGGGATTCTCGCACATCGTCGACTTCGTCGACGGCTGGGATGCGCATCTGAAGCAGGCGGCGCGCGAACGCTTCCGGACCTATCGCGACATGGGCTTCGAACCGGAGTATCTGGGCGGGCAGGGGCAGCGTAGCTAGGCTTTGCCGAAGGCCGGTCCGGCACGTAACATGCGCCGATGGCCGACGAACCCAGTATTGACGAGATTCTTGCCAGCCTCGATCGGCTACTGAACGAAGGCGAGGGTCGGAACGACGAGCCTGCACCATCGTCCCATCCACCCGCCGCCGATGCGCCGACCGAGGCCTACACCGAGGCCCATGCCGAGGCCCATGCCGAGGAATCAGCCGAAGCACCCGTTGAAGCCCCTGTCGAGGAAGCAGCCGAGCCCCCCGGGCCGGGGTTCTTCAAGGCGCTGGATCATGCGGTATCCGAGCCCTACAACGAGGCATGGGGCGATGAGCCCGGGGACGCCGCTGCCGCGGATCAGGCCGACGAAGCGCCGGCTCCGGCCGATGCCGCCGTCGAAGCCGGGCGCGATGCGGCGGACCAGCCGGGGTCGAAACGCGTTGTCCTGACCGATGCCATGCTGGTCGAGGATGTGCAGCAGTCGCTGCCGCTGGCCTTGGGCGATACCCGGGAGTCGGAATCCGCGCGCGACCCGGCGTCCGTGCCAGGCGCTGCTTCCGAAGGCGAGATGTGGAGCGAACAGGATGTCCAGGCCCTGGTGGACCAGGTCACGGACGATGTCTGCTCGGCCATGGCAGAGCAGTTGCCCGAGATGATCCGCGAGGCGCTCGCGCGCCGGTTGTCGGCCTTCATCGACGACAGGCAACACCAGGATTCAGGACCAGAGGAATGACGATGCCGGCTTCGGAAATTGCGAAAACCTACGATCCCCAGACCGTCGAACCGGCGGTCAGCGAGCAGTGGCTGAATTCGGACGTGTTCAGCGCCAGGGTCTCCGATGATGGCGAGGGCTACTGCATCGTCATCCCGCCACCGAACGTCACCGGCTCGCTGCACATGGGGCATGCCTTCTCCTATACACTGCAGGATATCCTGATCCGCTGGCAGCGCCTGCAGGGCCGCCCGACGCTGTGGCAGCCCGGTACCGACCATGCCGGCATCGCCACGCAGATGGTCGTCGAGCGCCTGCTGGACCAAGAGGGTGAGCACCGCCGCGAGCTGGGGCGGGAGCGCTTCCTCGACCGCGTCTGGGAATGGAAGGAGCACTCCGGCGGCACCATCGTCGGCCAGCTCAAGCGCCTCGGCGCCTCCTGCGACTGGTCCCGCGAGCGTTTCACGCTCGACGAAGGGCTGTCGGACGCCGTGCGCGAGGTGTTCGTGCGCCTGCATGAAGAGGGGCTGATCTATCGCGGCAAGCGCCTGGTCAACTGGGATCCGGTGCTGGAGACGGCGGTATCCGATCTCGAGGTACAGCACGAGGAGGAGCAGGGGCATTTCTGGCATATCCGCTATCCCATGGCCGACGATCCGTCCCGGCATGTCATCGTCGCCACGACCCGTCCGGAGACCATGCTCGGCGACATGGCCGTGGCCGTGCATCCGGAGGATGCGCGCTACCGGGACCTGGTCGGGCGCCAATTGCTCCTGCCGCTGACCGGGCGCACCATCCCCGTGATCGCCGACGACTACGTCGATCCCGAATTCGGCACCGGCTGCGTCAAGATCACGCCGGCGCACGACTTCAACGATTACGAGGTCGGCAAGCGCCATGATCTGCCGATGCTCAACATCTTCGATACGCGTGCGCATGTGCTTGAGATCGACGCCGTGCCGGAGCAGTACCGCGGCATGGAGCGCTACGAGGCGCGCGAGCACATCATCGCCGACCTGGATGCGGCGGGCCTGCTGCACCGGGTCGAGGAGCACACGCACCAGGTGGGCCGCGGCGACCGTTCGCATGCGGTGCTGGAGCCCTACCTGACCGACCAGTGGTATGTGAAGATCGCGCCGCTGGCGGCCCCCGCCATCGCGGCCGTCGAGGACGGGCGCATCCGCTTCGTGCCCGAGCACTGGCAGAAGACCTATTTCGAATGGATGCGCAATATCCAGGACTGGTGCATCTCCCGGCAGTTGTGGTGGGGGCATCGCATCCCCGCCTGGTACTGCGCCGACTGCGAGCATGTGACGGTGTCCCGCGAGACGCCGGAGCGCTGCGAGGGCTGCGGCGGTACCGGCATCCGCCAGGACGAGGATGTGCTCGATACCTGGTTCTCCTCGGGGCTGTGGCCGTTCTCGACCCTGGGCTGGCCGGAACGGACCGACGAGCTGGCCCGCTTCTATCCGACGAACGTGCTGGTGACCGGTTTCGACATCATCTTCTTCTGGGTCGCGCGCATGATCATGATGGGCCTGAAGTTCA
>CAZBLR010000062.1:0-4936 GCA_964492895.1 uncultured Zetaproteobacteria bacterium
GGTGCGCCACGAGAACATGACCGGTGGCATCGTCGCCCTGCATCGAGGCTACAAGTTATGAACATCCGGCTTCGGAACTCCTTTCCTCGGCCTTGGACGCATGGCGAAGCGCGCGGGCTTCACCATGCTCACGGCGCTCTGCGCCGCCGCCCGTCCGTGGGCGGAGAGGGTGCCGGTCTGATGCGTGATCGCCGGAACAGAGCCCGCCATCCGCACAGGACGTGCGGCTTCAGTGAGCATGCGCAAAACCGCGCTTTTGTGGATGCGCGTGTAAGCCCGAGGCAGGAATGCCACAGGGCGATGGGAACAATAAACACTCATGCGGCAGGTGCCGCATGAGTGTGATGTTTCTACCTCTTAGATTAATACCACAGCCGGTGCAGGCGGTGGTGCTGTCCACGGTGCTGGAGCTGTTCTTCTCGCGCGACGCCTCGCTGGGACCGCTGCTCGAGGGCCTGGACGGGCGCGTGTTCCGCATCGAGGTGCGCGACACCGGCGCGGTGTTCTATATGGGCTTTTCCTCCGGCCACCCGTGGGTGCACACGGCCCACACCGGCGAGGCGGACGTGCGCATCGAGGCGACGACGGCCGGCTTCGCGCGCCTGTGCTTCGCCCACGAGGATGCCGACGAGCTGGTGTTCCAGCAGGTGCTGAAGCTGTCCGGCGACACCGAATCGATGCTGCGCTTCAAGAAGCTGCTGGCCGCGGCGGATATCGATTATGAGCGCGAGCTGCGCTCCGCCTTCGGGGAGTACTTCGGCACGCGCGTGGCCGAGGCGGCGCGCGCGGTGCTGGCGGCCGAGGAGAAGCTGCGCCGGCGCACGCACGCGGCCGTGTCCGGGGCCCTGCACGACATGCAGGTGCCGGACGAGGCCAGGCTGCAGGCCTGGCAGGCCGGCACCGAGGAACTGGCGCGCCACATCACGCGCGCCAAGGGCCGCCTGACCCGCCTGGAACACGAACTCGACCGCCACGTGCCGAAGGACAAGGCATGAGATGGTTCGGCCGCCTGCGCCAAAGCCTGCGGCTGCTCAAAATCGCACATGTGCTGGCCTCGCACGGGTTGGGGGCGCTGGCCGTGCGCCTGCACCTGTTCCGCCCCTATGCCTGGATCTTCTATCTGTTCATGCGCAGCGAGCTGCCGCGCGAGACCGGGGCGCAGCTGCGCCGCGTGTTCGAGATGCTGGGCCCGACCTTCATCAAGTTCGGGCAGATGCTGTCCACGCGCGTCGACCTGCTGCCGGTCGACGTCGCCGTCGAGCTCAAGAAGCTGCAGGACGCGGTGCCGCCGGAGCGCCCGGCCGCCATCCGCAGCGTGCTGGAGCGCGCCTACCGCCGGCCGCTGACCGGCGAGGACGGCAGCTTCGCCGAGTTCGAGGAACAGCCGGTGGCCGCGGCCTCGATCGCGCAGGTGCACTTCGCCACGCTGCACGACGGGCGCCAGGTGGCGATCAAGGTGCGTCGGCCGAACGTGGAGCGCACCATCGATGCCGACCTGTCGATCCTGCGCATGCTGGCCGGGCTGTTCGACCGCTACCTGCCGGAGTACCGGCGGCTCAAGGCGCCCGAGGTCGTCGAGGAGTTCGCGCGCACCATCCGTGAGGAGCTGAACCTGCGCGCCGAGGCGGCGCACGCCAGCCGCTTCGCCGCCAACCTGGCGGACGTGGAGGGCGTGCAGGTGCCGGCCGTGGTCTGGGACTACACCAAGACGGGCGTGCTGGTCACCGAGCGCGTGTCCGGCATCCCGATCGACGAGCGCGACCATATCCGCGCCGCCGGCCACGACACGCTGCGTCTGTGCGAGCGCCTGGCCGCGCTGTTCTTCCACATGGTGTTCGTCGACGGCTATTTCCACGCCGACCTGCATCCGGGCAACATCTTCGTGTCCAGGGCCGGCGACATCCTGCTCGTCGACTTCGGCATCGTCGGGCGCATGGACATCGCCAGCCGCTGCTATCTCGCCGACATGCTGCTGGCCTTTCTGAAGCAGGATTACCGGCGCGCCGCCGAGGTGCACCTGGAGGCCGGCTACATCCACCCGGACGTCGACCTCTCCGCCTTCGAGGACGCCATGCGCGAGATCGCCGAGCCGATCTTCAACCGCCCGCTGCGCGACATCTCGCTGGCCGAGCTGCTGCTGTACCTGTTCTCGGTCACCGAGCGTTTCCAGATGGAGACGCGCCCGGAGCTGCTCCTGCTGCAGAAGACGATGGTGGTCATCGAGGGCGTGGCGCGCGAGCTGGAGCCGCAGGTCAACATCTGGAGCCTGGCCCGCCCGCTGGTCACCCGCTGGGTGGCCGAGTACCTCGGGCCGAAGGCGCGCATCGAGCGCGCCGCCGCGGACCTGAAGAAGGGGGCGGCGGCCTGGCTGGCCCTGCCCGACGAGATCACGCGCCTGCTGGCCGAGGCGAACGCGGCGCCGGGTCCCGAGGTGCCGTCGGGGCTGCCCGAGCTGCTGCCGCGGCTGGCCGGCCTCGCCCTGGCCGGGGCGGGCGCGGCGGTACTGGCCCTGGGCTGGGGGCAGGCGCTGGGCTGGCCGGCGCTGGGCGGCGTGGCCTCGCTGTCGGCGGGCGTTTTGCTCGCGTTGCGTTTGCGGCGCTAGGCGCTAGCCTGCGCTACAAATTCCCGAGAGGGCCCGTGAAGGCCCGTGAGGTGAGATTCATGAACCGCAACTTCCTGTTCACCAGCGAATCCGTGTCCGAGGGCCATCCCGACAAGGTGGCCGACCGCATCTCCGACGGCGTGCTGGACGCCATCCTGACGCAGGACAAGACCGCCCGCGTGGCCTGCGAGACCCTGGTGACCACCGGCCTGGCGCTGATCGCCGGCGAGATCACCACCTCGGCCGTCGTCGACTACCAGGACGTGGTGCGCGGTGCCATCAAGGAGATCGGCTACAACTCGTCGGCCATGGGCTTCGACTGGGAATCCTGCGCCGTGCTCGTGTCGCTGGACCGCCAGTCGCCGGACATCGCCCAGGGCGTGGACCATGCCTCCGACGACCCGCTCGACCAGGGCGCCGGCGACCAGGGGCTGATGTTCGGCTACGCCTCCAACGAAACCGAGGTGCTGATGCCGACGCCGATCCATCTGGCGCACCAGCTGGTGGAGAGGCAGGCGGCGGTGCGCAAGTCCGGGGTGCTCGCCTTCCTGCGCCCGGATGCCAAGTCGCAGGTCACGGTGCGCTACGAGGACAGCAAGCCGGTGGCCATCGATGCCGTGGTGCTGTCCACGCAGCACAACCCGGACGTCGCCCACAAGGACCTGTGCGAGGCGGTGATGGAGGAGATCATCAAGCCGGTGCTGGGGTCCACGGAGCTGCTGCACAAGGGCACCGAATACCACATCAACCCGACCGGCCGCTTCGTGATCGGCGGTCCGGTGGGTGACTGCGGCGTGACCGGGCGCAAGATCATCGTCGACACCTACGGCGGCTTCGGCCACCACGGCGGCGGCGCCTTCTCCGGCAAGGACCCGACGAAGGTGGACCGTTCGGCCTGCTACATGATGCGCCATATCGCCAAGAACATCGTCGCCGCGGGGCTGGCCGAGCGCTGCGAGGTGCAGGTCGCCTACGCCATCGGCGTGGCGCATCCCCTGTCCGTGATGATCAATACCTTCGGCACCGGTACGGTGGACGAGGCCAGGCTGGCGGCCGCGGTGCGCGAGGTGTTCGACCTGCGGCCGAAGGGCATCGTGCAGCAGCTGGACCTGTTGCGCCCGATCTACGCCAGGACGTCGGCCTACGGCCACTTCGGCCGCGAGCTGCCCGAGTTCACCTGGGAGCGCACCGACAAGGCCGAGGCCCTGAGGGCCGCCGTCGGGGCGCACAAGGCCGCCGTCACGGCATGATGTGTTGAACCGAAACATCGCATCCGTGCAATGTTTCGGTATGCCAGGACAAACGTGTCATGTTGCCCTGGCTCACAAAATCGGGCGGCGGAAGCGCCTGATTTTGGCAGGCCGTTCCCGGCCTGCGGGAAGCCCTGACATTCAGGGCGCCATGTTTTCATCGCCGAGGGGCGCTGCAACCGGTCATCCGGTCAGGCTCGGCACCATATGCATAACGGCGCCCGTTCACATCTTGATATGAACGGAGAATGACCCATGAGCGCACAGATGAACCCGACCGACGACTGCCGCGTGGCCGATATGGCCCTGGCGGACTGGGGCCGCAAGGAGATCCGCATCGCCGAGACGGAGATGCCGGGCCTGATGGCCATCCGCGACAAGTATGCCGCCGAGCAGCCCCTGAAGGGCGCGCGCATCGCCGGCTCCCTGCACATGACCATCCAGACCGCGGTGCTGATCGAGACCCTGGTCGCCCTGGGTGCCGAGGTGCGCTGGGCCAGCTGCAACATCTTCTCGACCCAGGACCATGCCGCCGCGGCCATCGCCGCCGACAATGTCCCGGTGTTCGCCTTCAAGGGCGAGAGCCTGGCCGAGTACTGGGACTTCACGCACCGCATCATGGAATGGCATGACGGCGGCACCCCGAACATGATCCTCGACGACGGCGGCGACGCCACGCTGCTGGTGATCCTGGGCGCCAAGGCCGAGAAGGATCCCTCGGTGATCGCCAAGCCCGAGAGCGAGGAGGAGGAGTACCTGTTCGCCGCCATCAAGGCCAAGCTGGCCAAGGACCCGGGCTTCTATTCGCGCATCAAGGCCAACATCAAGGGCGTGACCGAGGAGACGACGACCGGCGTGCACCGGCTGTACCAGATGGCGGCGAAGGGCGAGCTGCCGTTCCCGGCCATCAACGTCAACGATGCCGTGACCAAGTCCAAGTTCGACAACCTGTACGGCTGCCGCGAATCGCTGATCGACGGCATCAAGCGCGCCACCGACGTGATGATCGCCGGCAAGATCTGCGTCGTGCTCGGCTACGGCGACGTCGGCAAGGGCTGCGCCCAGGCCTTCCGCGGCATGGGTG
>CAZBLR010000063.1:0-2867 GCA_964492895.1 uncultured Zetaproteobacteria bacterium
CGGACGCCAAGGGCGTGGCCTCGTACCTCGCCGAGGAATCGGGCAAGCTGTAATCGTTATCAGCGCAATGGCCATCATCGATGGTCTGTGGCGGCCCCGGTTCTCCGGGGCCGTCGCATTTTCTACCCTTGTCCGCCCGTGGCGAGGCCCTACCATGGTCCGCCCGTTCCGAACGGACGGCAGCGCCACGGAGGCCCACCCATGAACACTGTGCGTATCCAATCCATCCTGATGATCGTGATGATGGCGATCGCCCCGTCGCTGGCGCAGGCCACGCCGCCCGTTGCAGGCTCCGCCCTCTCCGTGGTTCGAGAGAAGCTGGCGAACGGTCTTGAGGTCATCGTGGTCAGGAACCCGCTGGCCCCTGTCGTCACGACGATGTTGAACTACCGCGTCGGTTCCAACGAGGCGCCGAAGGGTTTTCCCGGCACGGCGCATGCGCTGGAGCACATGATGTTCCGCGGCAGTCCCGGCATTACCGAACACCAGCTGGCGGTGATCGGTGCCAGCCTGGGCGGCGCCTCCAATGCCGATACCCAGCAGATGGTCACGCAATATTTCTATACCGTGCCGGCCGATGACCTGGACGTGGTGCTGCGCATCGAGGCCAGCCGCATGCGAGCCATCACCGGCGGCACGAAGGGCTGGAAGGATGAACGTGGCGCCATCGAGCAGGAAGTGGCGATGGACATGTCCAATCCGGAATACGTGATGTACAGCAAGCTGCTGAAGGCGATGTTCAGGGGTACGCCGTATGCCCATGATGCCCTGGGCACCCGGCCGTCCTTCAACAAGACGACATGGAGAATGCTGAAGCATTTCCACGACACCTGGTATGCGCCGAACAACGCCGTGCTCATCGTCGTCGGCGACGTCGATCCGGCACGCACCATTGCCCTGGTCAAGCAGCGCTTTAGCGCCATTCCTGCCAAGAAGCTTCCGGCCAGGCCTTCCATCCATCTGCAGCCGGTTAAGGCCGAGAGCCTGCATTTGACCACTGACCGGCCCTACGGCTTCGCCGTCATGGCCTTCCGCATGCCCGGCTGGAACAACCGTCGCGATTATGCCGCCTCCGAGATCCTGGCCGATGTGCTGGCCAGTCAGCGCGGACGCCTGTACGGCCTGGTGCCGGATGGCAAGGCGCTGTTCACCGATTTCTCTCTTCAAACCTTGCCCCAATCCGGCCTCGGCTATGCCGTCGCCGGCTTCCCCAAGGGTGGTGATGCCGAGGCGCTGCTGGCATCCGTACGCAAGGTACTGAGCGAGATCCGGCACGATGTGCCGGCGGATCTCGTCGAGGCGGCCAAGCGACGCGAGATCGCCAGCCTCGAGTTCAGCAAAAACTCCGTTCAGGGCCTCGCTGATCTGTGGTCGCAGGCCGTGGTGGAGGGGCGCCACTCACCCGAGGACGATATCGATGCCATCCGCGCCGTCACGGTCAAGGACGTGGCGCGTGTCGCACAGACCTATCTTGACCAGGAGCACGCCATCACCGCGATCCTGACCCCCAACGCCTCAGGCAAGCCCGTATCCTCGAGGGGATTCGGCGGCAAGGAATCCTTCGGCAAGCCGCCGAAGCATGGCGTGAAACTGCCTGCATGGGCCGAGAAGGCGGTCAACCGCCTGGAGATGCCCGCCACGACGACCAAGCCGACAGTGTACACACTGCCGAATGGCCTGAAGCTGATCGTACAACCTGAGGCCATCAGCAAGACGGTCGGCATCTACGGCCAGATCCGCAACCGCCCGGTGATGGAAACGCCCAAGGGCAAGGAGGGTGTGGACGAGGTGCTGGACCAGTTGTTCTCCTTCGGTACCACCAGCATGGGCCGTCTGGCCTTCCAGAAGGCCCTGGACGATATCAGTGCCGACGAATCGGCCGGCACCGATTTCGGTATCCAGGTGCCGGTAGCGCACCTGGAGCGCGGCGTGCAGTTGCTGGCCGCCAACGAACTGAGTCCGGCGCTGCCGAAGCGGGCCTTCGAGATCATCAGGCGGCAAGTCGCCGCCGAGGTGGCGGGGCGGCTGCACAGCCCAAGCTACCTGGCGACGCGCAGCATGCTGGCCGGGGTTTATCCCAAGGGGGACCCGACGCTTCGCCAGGCCACGCCGCAGTCGGTATCGGCCCTGCATATGGCCGACGTCAAGGCGTATTACCACAAGGTGTTCCGCCCGGATCTGACGACCATCGTCGTCATTGGCGATGTGCAGCCCGATCAGGCTCGCCAGTTCATCGCCAAGTATTTCGGATCCTGGAAGTCGAAGGGGCCGAAGCCCGAGACGCTGCTACCGCCGGTGGGGCCGAACAAGCCTTCCAATACCAACGTGCCCGATTCAAGCCGCGTGCAGGACAAGGTGACGACGGCACAGACCGTGGACGTACGCCTCTCCGATCCTGACTATGACACGCTGGTGCTGGGCAACCACGTGTTCGGCGGCGACTCGTTCGCCACCCGGCTGTACCGGAAGCTGCGCGTCAACTCCGGCCTGGTCTATTACGTGTTCACGGGCTTCCAGGTGAGCCAGAGCCGGGGGCTGTTCATGGTGGAATACGCCTGCGATCCTCCCAACGTCTCCAAGGTGCAGGCGATCATCGCGCGCGAGCTGCAGACGATGCGCACATCCCCGGTCAGTGCCGATGAGTTGCGGCGGGCCAAGGCGCTGCTGCTGCGGCGTATCCCGCTTGGTGAAGCCAGTGAGAGCCGGATTGCCAAGGGACTGCTGTACCGGGCCACGCACGATCTGCCGCTGGACGAGCCGATGATCGCGGCGCACCGCTACGTGAAGCTGACCGCGCCCCAGGTCGAGGCCGCCTACGCCAAGTACATCCGGCCGAATGACCAGGTACAGGTGGTACAGGGGCCCAC
>CAZBLR010000063.1:2967-4624 GCA_964492895.1 uncultured Zetaproteobacteria bacterium
GTCCAGGTCGATGAACAGCAAGGCGAATTGCGTTTCCCGGCGTTTGGCCTGGGTGATGATGAAGGAAAGCCGGTCGTACAGGTAGGCACGGTTCGGCAATTGCGTCAGCTGGTCGTTGTGGGCCATGTTCTGCAGCCGGAGCTCCGTCTGTTTGGCCTCGATGGCGATACCGGCGATGTTCGCCGCGGCCATGGTGATCTCCAGATCCGTCTTGCTGGGCGTGTATGGCGTGTCGTGATAGACCGCCAGGGTGCCCAGTACGTGGCCGAACGTGTTGCGGACCGGTGTTGACCAGCACGAGCGCAGATTGTGCTTGAGTGCCAGTTCCCGGTACTGATCCCAACGAGGATTGGTCGCGATATCTTCGGCGATCACCGTCGCATTGCGATAGGCGGCCGCGCCGCAACTGCCGACCTCCGAACCGATTTCCTGGTTCTGCAGGGCTTCGTTGTAGGCATCGGGCAGGCTAGGTGCGGATACCGTGGACAGTCGCTTGCCCTCCTCATCCAGCATCAGGATCGAGCTCATGCCTCCCTTCAGCTGCTTTTCCACGATGGCATTCAGGTTCCCAAGGATGACGGGCAAGGCCTCACCGTGCGCCAGCATTTCCAGCAGCTGGTTGTAACTGTTGAGCTGCTCCTCACGGTTGGCACGCCGGGCCACCTCGTGCTGCAGTTCGTCGACGAGGCGGGCCGAATTATCCTGTTCCTGGGTCAGCTTGGCGATCAGTTCGACGTTGGTGAAGCGCAGGCGGAAGGTTTCGCGCAGGGTCCTGCCGGCGTGCGAAACGCTGACGACCAGGATGATGGTGTACAGGATGGTCAGCAACGACATCGAGGTCGGGAACGGGACATCGACGGTGTAGTACCAGGCGATGGTCGAGGTGCAGATCGGCAGCACGAACGCCAGGTAACTGGCGAGTATGGCGCCGCTGGTGGCACTGCCGCCGGCCATCATGCCGCCCAGGATGAAGATGATGAAGATCCAGTGCTCGATCGGCATGCCCTTGGGCAGGATCCAGACCAATGCCCCCCAGACCAGTCCGGCCAACAGGATGCCGGCGAAATAGCGTCGGTACCAGACGACCCCGGTGGCTTCGCCTGCGGAGCGCAGGAACATCCTGTATACGTAGTAGCGCAGCAGACTGACCGCCAGCAGGGATAGCGCCCATGCGGCCAGATGCATCAGCGGGACGTCCTTCCGGATCACCAGCAGCGTCATCGCGGCCACGCCGCCGGAAGCCAGCAGTGCCACGGGCAACTGCTTGTAGAGGCTCTCCGTCAGCAGCCTGCGGATATCCTGTTCCTGAAGCTCGGGCAGTACGTCGGCGGGTGTTGATTCTGGCATGTTTCCGAATATGTCTCCGTGGCGGTACTTGTTGACGGAGCTCACCTGCATGTGCCGGCAGTGGCAGGGGCTGGACTATGAGAATAGACCGACATCATGTCGGGTCAAAGTCATTTCGATACCCGACCATGGACATGCGAGATGGTCCGGCCGGTTCCATGCCGCCGGCTGAAACGATCAGAGACCCGGATCGGGCCGCTTTCATATCTGGCGGAGAGGGTGGGATGACTCCGGACATCCTGCCCGTCGCCCTGCGGGCCGGCGTGCGGCCGTTCGCATCGGCAGTCCTGCCGATGCGTCGAACCCACTG
>CAZBLR010000064.1:0-4582 GCA_964492895.1 uncultured Zetaproteobacteria bacterium
GGCACGAAGGCGGACACGTCGCCTTCCTGCGTCTCGATGATCGGCAGCGCCGTCAGCGAACCGGTCTTGCCGGTGACCTCACCCTTGGTGAAGGCCTCGACGTAGCGCTCGTCGACGCGCGAGGCGCGCTCCAGCAGGCGCGAGTGCAGGTAGAACACGTCGCCCGGGTAGGCCTCGCGGCCCGGCGGGCGGCGCAGGATCAGCGACACCTGGCGGTAGGCCCAGGCCTGCTTGGTCAGGTCGTCATAGATGATCAGGGCATCCTCGCCGCGGTCGCGGAAGTACTCGCCCATGGTGCAGCCGGAGTACGGCGCGATGTACTGCAGCGCCGCCGCCTCGGAGGCCGAGGCCGAGACGATGATGGTGTTGTCCAGCGCCCCGTGCTCGCGCAGCGTGCGCACCACGTTGGCCACCGTCGAGGCCTTCTGGCCGATGGCGACGTAGACGCAGGTGACGCCGGTGGAGGCCTGGTTGATGATGGTGTCGATGGCGATGGCGGTCTTGCCGGTCTGGCGGTCGCCGATGATCAGCTCGCGCTGGCCGCGGCCGATCGGCACCATCGAGTCGATGGCCTTGATGCCGGTCTGCAGCGGCTGGTCCACCGACTTGCGCTCGATGACGCCCGGCGCGATCTTCTCGATGGCGTCGAACGCGGCGGCCTTGATCGGGCCCTTGCCGTCGATCGGCTGGCCGAGCGGGTTGACGACGCGGCCCTTCAGCTCGGGGCCCACCGGCACCTGGAAGATCTTGCCGGTGCACTTGACCTGGTCGCCTTCGCGCAGGTGCTCGCAGGGGCCGAAGATCACGGCGCCGACGCAGTCCTCCTCGAGGTTCAGCACCATGCCGATGGTGGCCTCCGGGAACTCGAGCATCTCGCCGGCCATGGCGCCGGACAGGCCGTGCACCAGGGCCACGCCGTCGGCGACCGAGATGATCTGGCCGATGTTGGCGTCCGACGCGGATGCCTCAAAGCCCTTGATCTGCTCTTTGATGATTGAACTGATTTCTGCGGTATCGAGCTTCATCTTCTTACCTCAAAGCCTTACTAAAAATTCGAATCCTATGGTCGCCTACGCCGCCATGGCCCGCTTCAGGGCCTCCAGGCGGGAGCGCACCGAATAATCGATCAGGCGGTCGCCGATGCGGACCACCAGGCCGCCGAGGATCGCCTTGTCCTCGGACACGTTCAGGCGCACGCTGCGCCCGGTGATGTCGCCCAGGGCCTTGGTCAGCCCCTTCTTCTGCGCGTCGCTGAGCTTGACGGCGGACACCACGTCGGCCTCGAGCTCGCTCTCGGCCTGGCGCACCATCTCCTCGAAGATGGCGTGGATCTCGGGCAGCAGCTCCGCCTTGCCGCGCTCGCACAGCATGGCGACCAGGCGCTTCATCTCGGCCGGCAGCGCACCCGCCGCCTTCTCCAGCACCGCCGCCTTCATGCCCTCCGCGTAGCTCGGGTTGGCCAGCACCTCGCGCACCTCGTCGAGGGACGCGACGGCGGCCAGCTTCTCCAGGGCTGCGCGGTTCTTGGCGCCCTCCTGCTCCAGCTCGAACAGGGCGCGGGCGTACCGGCGGGAGATCTGCTGCGTTCTCATGCGTTACCGAAGCCCTTGCTGACGATGCCCTCGATCAGCTTGCCGTGACGGGATGCATCCAGCTCCGACTCGACCACGCGCTCGGCGGCCAGGATGGCGATGTCCGCCACTTCCTGACGCAGCGCCTGGCGGGCGCGTCCGAGCTCGGCATTGATCTCCTCGCGGGCACCCACGACGATCTGCTCGGCCTCGGCCCGCGCCTTGTTGACGGCCTCTTCATGGATCTCGGCCGCGCGCTTCTCGGCGGCGGCCACGATCTCCTGGGCCTTGACCTTGGCCGTCTTCAGCGCCTCGGCGATCTCGGCCTGGGCCTCGGCCTTGGCTTCCTCGCCGGCCTCGGCGGCGGCCAGACCGTCGGCGATGCGCTGGGCACGCGTCTCCATCAGGTTGTTCAGCGGGCCGTAGAGGTTCCTGGCAAGGAACCATACCAGAGCCAGGAACACCACGATCTGGCCGACGAATGTTAGATCAATACTCATGGGATCACCTCAAACCGTACTTCGTTCGTTCGGGCTGCGCCCGCCTTAGCCGAGGAACGGATTGGCGAACAGGAACCAGAGCGCGAAGGCCATGATGATGAACGGGAAGGACTCCATCAGGCCGGCAAAGATGAACATGTTGAACATCAGCTGCGGGCGCATCTCGGGCTGGCGGGCGATGCCCTCCAGCGTCTTGGAGGTGATCAGACCCCAGCCGATGGCCGAGCCCAGGCCGGCAGCGGCCAGGATCACGCCCACCGAGATGGCGGTTGCAGCGGTGATAATCGTATGTGCGTCCATTTTCTTCTCCTCAGTACTACTAAATAAAATCCAAACCTAAACCAAACTCATGCGTCGCCGGGCGCTCAGTGTTCCACCGGCTGGTGTGCGATCGACAGGTACACCACCGTCAGAATCATGAAGATGAACGCCTGCAGCAGGCCGATGAACATGTGGAAGATCGACCAGCCGAAGCCGACGAAAAACCCGAAGAACTTGCCGACGGGGCCGCCGCTCAGCAGCAGGAAGGCGATCAGCAGGAAGATCACCTCGCCGGCGAACATGTTGCCGAACAGTCGGAAGGAAAGGCTCAGGGGCTTGGCCACCTCTTCGACGATCTTCAGCAGCAGGTTGATCGGGATCAGGATGACGCCGAGCAGCTTGACGATGGGGTTCTTGGCGTTCAGGAGCAGGCTGGCGAAGGGCTCGAACAGCAGTTCCTTGATGAAGTGCACGGGCTTGAGCTTGAACTCGTAGTACAGCACCAGCGCGAACACCGACACGGCCATGGCCACCGGCAGGTTCAGATCGTTGGTCGGCACCTGGCGGAAATGCGGCAGCCCGAACAGGGCGGCGACGTGATGCATCGTATAGGCCGGCAGGATGTCCATGCAGTTGCACAGGAACACGAAGATGAACACCGTCATCGCCAGCGGCGCGATCAGCGGGTTGTGTACCGGGAAGTTGTCGCGCACCGTCTGGTTGATGAAGTCGACGACGGATTCGACGAAGTTCTGCGTGCCGCTCGGCGTGCCGTCGACCAGGCGGGCCTTCAGCCACAGCGAGAAGACCGCCATGGCGCCCGCGATGATGATGGTCAGGATCATCGTATCCAGATGGATCTGCATGAACGGATTGCCCTTGTCGACGACATAGGTCCAGTACTGCAGATGCTCGGCAATCCCGCCGCTATGTGGCTCCGCCAACGCAGACCCCCCTCTTGAAATTCCTCAGGCCCCGGACCGGGCGCGCCAGACGCCCGCCAAACCGTAGATGTATACCACTGCCTGCGCGGCCAGCATGCCTGCCGCCACCCAGGGGAGATACAGACCCGCTGCATACGCCAGGGCCAGCGCCAGCAGCAGAAAAACGAAGCGGAATACCGCCGAGCGATACAGCGCGCCCTGTCCGTCACCGGATGCATGGCTCACCGCCCGTTCGATGCCCCGGTACAGCCACAGGCCGTTGGCCGCCATCAACGCCGCCCCGTAGAGCAGCGAAATCCCGTTCTGGAAACCCGACGTGAATGTCACGGCCATGGCAGCCAGACTGGAAACCACCGCCTGTATGACCAGGATGCCGCGAAGATTCGCCCGCCCTGCCGGATCGCCGCTTGCCTGCCCGGTCATGTCCCGGCCGGATGCGGCATCATACACACGCTGTGAAAACGGCCCCCCCGTTTTTCGGGCACGATTGCTACCATCATCACCGGACGAAATCAACATAAAGAAAATGGGGACTCAGGGCTACTGGTAGACGGCGCGCAGGCCGGCCAGATAACGCTGCAGACGGGTCTGGCCGTTGCCGACCTGTGCATCCGGATCCTCGCCCAGGGCCTTCAGCGAGGCACGGGCGTAATCCTCCTTCTCCTTCTCGCTCATCTTCGCCCAGTCGGCCGCGTCCACGAGGCCGTCGCCGGTCTTGTCGAAGCGGGCGTCGGGCGAACCGGGGCCGGCCGCCGGGGCACCGGCCACCGGCGCCGGCGCCTCGGCGGCCGGAGGGGCGGGCGCGGCTGCGTTCGGCGTGGCCGGCGCCTGGGCGGGCTGGCCACCCGTCCCGGATGGGGAGGTGGCTGCAGCCGGGGCCGCCGCGGGTGGCACGGCCGGCGCCGGCTTGGTGGTGGCCGCGGATGCGGGCGCCCCTGGCGGAGCCGTCGCCGCCGGCGCGGCCGGGGCCCGGGTGGCCGGAGCCGGGCTCGCCGCGTCCTGCCCCCAGGCAAGCAGCGGGAACACCAGCGCCAGCAGCAGCGTCAGGGTGCGCATCAGTACCGGTAGAGATCCGGCTTGTACGGGCCGTCCACCGGCACGCCGATGTAGTCCGCCTGCTTGTCGGTCAGCCGCGTCAGCGTCGCACCGATCTTGGCCAGGTGCAGGCGCGCGACCTCCTCGTCCAGCTTCTTCGGCAGCGTGTACACCTTGGTCTCGTACTGGTCGGGGTGGTTGAACAGCTCGATCTGGGCCAGCGTCTGGTTGGAGAAGGAGTTGGACATCACGAAGCTCGGGTGGCCGGTGG
>CAZBLR010000065.1:0-4318 GCA_964492895.1 uncultured Zetaproteobacteria bacterium
GATCGTCATGCGCGTCTATTTCGAGAAGCCGCGCACCACCGTCGGCTGGAAGGGCCTGATCAACGACCCGAACCTCGACGGCACCTTCGAGATTAACAAGGGCATCCGCCTGGCGCGCAAGCTGCTGGTCGACATCAACGAACTGGAGGTGCCGGCCGGCACCGAGTTCCTCGACCTGATCACGCCGCAGTACATCGCCGATCTCGTCAGCTGGGGGGCCATCGGCGCACGCACCACCGAGTCGCAGGGCCACCGCGAGCTGGCCTCGGGCCTGTCCTGCCCGGTCGGCTTCAAGAACGGCACCGACGGCGGCTTCGGCATCGCCATCGACGCCATCCGCGCCGCCGCGCACCCGCACCACTTCCTGTCGCTGACCAAGCACGGGCATTCGGCGATCTTCTCGACCAGCGGCAACGAGGACTGCCACATCATCCTGCGCGGCGGCAACAGTGAGCCGAACTACGAGGCGCCGCGCGTGGCCGAGGCGCTGGCCGCGCTGGACGCCGCCGGCGTCCCGACCGGCGTCATGATCGACTGCAGCCATGCCAACAGCCGCAAGCAGTACCAGCGCCAGCTCGAGGTCGGGCGCGACGTCGCCGGCCAGTTGGCCGCCGGCAACCGCCGCATCATCGGTGCCATGGTCGAGAGCCATCTGTTTGAAGGCCGCCAGGACGTGAAGCCGGGCGTAGACCTGAAGCACGGGGTCAGCATCACCGACGCCTGCATCGGCTGGGAGGATTCGGCCGAGCTGCTGCGCGTGCTGGCCGAGGGTGTGCGCCAGCGCCGGGAGGCCGGCCGGGCATGAGCCGCAAGGTCATCCCGATCCAGGCCGATGGCACTGCGGCGCCGATGGCGCCGAAGCCGGCCTGGCTGAAGGTGCGCGCACCGCTGTCGCCGGAGTACCGGCGGCTGGTGAAGCTGATGCGCGAGCAGAAGCTGAACACCGTCTGCGAGGAGGCGAGCTGCCCGAACATCGGCGAGTGCTGGAAGCACGGCTCGGCCACGTTCATGATCCTGGGCCGGGTCTGCACCCGTACCTGTGCCTTCTGCGACGTCGCCACCGGCCGTCCCGATCCGGTCGATCACGAGGAACCACGGCACCTGGCCGAGGCCGTCGAGGCCATGGGCCTGAAGCATGTGGTGATCACCTCGGTGGACCGCGACGACCTGCCGGACGGCGGCGCCGGCCACTATGCCGACACCATCGGTACGCTGAAGGCGCGCTGCCCCGAGGTGACCGTCGAGGTGCTGACGCCGGACTTCCAGCGCAAGCCCGATGCCTGCCTGGAGACGGTGATCGCCGCCCGCCCGGACATTTTCAACCACAACCTGGAAACGGTACCCAGGCTGTACCGCTCGGTGCGCCCGGCGGCGCGCTACTTCACGAGCCTGCGCCTGCTGCAGCGGGCCAAGGAACTGGACCCGTCGGTGGTCACCAAGTCCGGCATCATGGTGGGCCTCGGCGAGGAGCGCGACGAGGTGCTGCAGGTGCTCGACGACATGCGCGAGGCGGACGTGGACATCCTGACCGTCGGCCAGTACCTGCGCCCGTCCGCCAAGCACCATCCGGTGGTGCGCTACTGGACGCCGGAGGCGTTCGAGGATTTGAAGTACCTGGCCGAGAAGAAGGGCTTCGGCATGGTCGCCTGCGGCCCCTTGGTGCGTTCCTCGTTCCACGCCGAGGACGTGTTCAGGGCCCTGAAGCTTCGCGCCTGATCCCGAAAGCGAGCCCCGCTGTTCCGTCAACACAATCGGCATGAGCCGGGGGCACCGCGCGTTCACAACGGTAGATGCGGTCATCTAGACAGCCGGGGGCACCACCAGATGATGTCTTCAGCTGTACAGTCACCTAACAACCCGGTCGAGCGAACCGTCTAACCGTCCGCTCCGCTTCGCTATGCTCCCGGGCAGGCCGTGGCTCACCGTGAACGTTAGGCAGAAAAAGGAATCATCTGGAGAACGCAATGATCGCAACCTTCTTTTTCGCTTTAGGTGCCGTTTTCATCTGGCTGTTGTTCAAGGGATACGCCACTCAGGAGATCATGGCTCGCGGATGGGGATCCCAAGTGCGGATATACCGACGAAGTAGTGAGCCCATTATGTACTGGGCAACATTTTGCACGTATCTGGTCATTGTCGTCATATGCGTAGTTGTCGGCATACTGCTTACGCTCAGAACAGGCGCACGATAAGACCTGACCCCGATGCCCTCCGTGGTTCGTTCCTCGTTCCACGCCGAGGACGTGTTCAGGGCGCTGACGCTGCGCCAGGGATAATCACGCCCCATCGCCGTTTGTACCCTGTGTCACATCGATACGATTGATCCCCATTAGACTTCCTCCCTACGTTTAAGCCCTAGGGGGTGCGTCATGAGCAAGGCCTTTATCCGATCCTCAGTCCTCGTTGCCTGCATCGGCATGCTTTCGTCGTGCATGCCCCATACCAACGGGGATTCGCCGACGGCGAAGCGCGATGCGATCCTCAACATGCGCAGCCAGACGCTGGCGCAGCTGTACAAGGACCACCCGGGCGCGCGCGCCGATATCCGCGGCTCGGCCGGCTATGCCGTGTTCAGCGACGTCGGCGTCAACATCATCCTGCTGTCCGCCGGCGGCGGCGAGGGCGTGGCGCACGACAACCATACGGGCCGGGACATCTACATGAAGATGATCTCCGGCGGCGTGGGCCCGGGCCTGGGCATCAAGGATTTCCGTGGCGTGTTCGTGTTCCACACCCGCAAGTCGTTCGACCAGTTCGTCGACAGCGGCTGGGAGGGCACGGCCCAGGCCGATGCCGCCGCCAAGTCGGGCAACAAGGGCAAGGCCGTGGCCGGCGCGATCACCGTCGCCCCCGATGTGGATCTGTACCAGATCACCGAGAACGGCCTGGCGCTGCAGGCCACGCTCCAGGGCACCAAGTATTACAAGGACAAAGAGCTGAACGGCAAATAGGCGACGTCACGCAGCCCGGCAGCCGCACAGCCGAAGGCGCAAAAGAAGCGAGGCCGCATGGGGAGTTGCGGCCTCGCGGGGATACAATGCCGGGGGGGATCATGCCGAACGCGTGATCCGCTGCCCCCGGTCAAACGTTTACGGGGCGGTTATTTCTTGGCGGTGGATTTCCGCGCCCGGGTCATCGACTTCCGATCGATCTCGGCTTCCGCATCCAGCCAGTCCCGGATGTGGTCGCCGCTGGCGAAGCCGCGCTTCTCCGCGATGTAATAGGCCGCCTCGGCGATCATCGCCTCGCGGTTGACCTTCGGCGCGCTGCTGCGTGCTCTGGCCGCCGTTTTCTTCGGTGCCTTGGATTCCTGAGCTGTGGCCATGGGTATTCTCCTTCGATGTCTCGGTGATTCGCTGTCTTCGAGCATTGGAACCGTCGCCAGAATCTGACTATGGATTACCGGATTCGGGTTTTGCAAGTCCGCACCGGGATCTATTTCCACACCCCCCCGAAGAACCTGGCGCTCAACGATACCCATGCATTAAATGATATTGATAATGATTCTCATTATGGTATATATTGCGGCCATGGGCAAACATGTATCAGCCGTTCTGGGGATGTTGATGGTGGCCGGCTGGCCGCTGATCGCCTGTGCCGGCAGCGATCCCGACCGGGGCATGGTGCGGGCGCTGGGCATCGAGGAGCCGTGGATCGAAACGGCGGTCTACCTGACCAGCAGCCGCGACAACGTCACCACGCCGGGGCACACCTGGAACGCCAATGTGGAATGGGATGTGGCCTTTTCGCGCCGCTGGGGTGCCGAGATCGATGCCCCCGGCATCCTGGCGACGGAGCCGTTGGGCAAGGGCGCGACGGCGCTGGCGCCGCTGACCTTCGGGCTGAAATACGCCCCGCTGCAATGGGGGGACGATGACAGCATCGATTCCGGCATCGTCGCCTTCGAGGCCGAGGGCAGCTGGTGGCCCAACCCCAAGCCCGATGCCTTCCCCGGAACCGGATCCAACCTCTCCGGGCAGATGCTGCTCGGATTCCGCCACGGCAGCCGCTGGCTGCAGGGCGAATACGGCCTGAACCGGCGGCTGGCGGCGGACGCCCGCAGCGGCTGGTTCGCCAACAGCGCCATCGGGCAGAAGCTGGGTGACATCTGGAGCGTGCAGATGGAGGTGGATGCCAACCACATCAGCGTGGCCGACAGCGGTGCCACGGTCATCGGCGTAGCCCTGATCCCGCAGGTGGGCGCCCGCCTCGGCCACAACTGGCTGGCCATCGTCGGCGAGAGCTTCGCCCGCACGGGCGGCCAGTCGGGTTACACGGCCACGACGAACGTGCTGCTCGAATACCAGTTCGACAATGA
>CAZBLR010000066.1:0-4065 GCA_964492895.1 uncultured Zetaproteobacteria bacterium
GCGCCGCCCTGGACCGGGAGGTTGCGGTCGCGCCAGCGCAGCATGCCGCCGGCCATGTTGGCGACCTGATCGATGCCCGCCTTCTTCAGGATCGCGATCGCCTGCGCCGAGCGGGCGCCGGAGCGGCAGACGGCGATCACCGGCTTGTCCTTGCCCAGCTCGCCGGCCCGCTTAGCCAGCGTGGCCAGCGGCATCAGCAATGAGCCCTCGATATGGCCGAGCGGGCCTTCGTATTCCTGCTCGCTGCGCACGTCGACGATCTGCACCTCGGCGGCGTGCTCCTCGACCCAGGCCGGATCGATCTCCCAGAAGCCGGCGAAGGTGAAACGCAGCGGGGCCCAGGTCGGCTGGTCCAGCAGATGCGACTCGTCGGCCGGGCGGCCGCAGACGTTGTTGGCCGGCACCGCCACGTCGATCTGCCGCGGATGCGGCAGGCCCAGATGCTCCATGTAGCCGGCGAAATCCTCCTCGGAGATGTTGCCGCCGAGGCGCGGGTTGTACGCCTTTTCCTCGCCGACGCTGGTCATCGTCAGGCCGCGGTAGTCGTGGCCCGGAAACAGCAGGCAGTTGTCCGGCAGCGTGAAGATCTTGGTCTTGATCGACTGGTAGAGCCGGTGCGCGCTGCCCTGCTGGAAATCGGTGCGGCCGCAGCCGCGGATCAGCAGTGCATCGCCGGTGAAGGCCCTGCTTTCGTCATCCAGCACGAACGACATGCAGCCGTTGGTATGGCCCGGCGTGGCGCGGGCGGTGACATAGCGCCGGCCGAAGGCGACGCGATCGCCGTCCTTCAACTCGATATCGGCGCCCGTAGCACCGCTGGCCGCCGAGATGGCGATCTTCGAGCCCAGGCGTTTCTTCAGCAGCCAGGCCCCGGTCACGTGGTCGGCGTGGGCATGGGTATCGACGGTGGTCACGAGCTTCAGGCCCAGTTCGTGGATCAGCGCCGCGTCGCGCGCCGCCTGCTCGAACACCGGATCGATCAGGATGGCCTCGCCGGAATCGCTGTCGCCCAGCAGATAGCTGTAGGTCCACGACTGCGCATCGAATAATTGGCGGAAAACAAGCATGCTGACTCCCCAGTTGCAGCTCAGATTTTCACAATCCCAGCCATTGTGTCCCATTTCCCCCCTGTTGCCAAAGATATCCTCCGTTGAGTAATGTCCCTGGCAAGGAGGGGACATGGAGAACTTCACCCCCGTTTCCGCCCTGGCGGGCGGCCTGCTGATCGGCATCGCCGCCGTGGCCCTGCTGCTGTTCAACGGCCGCATCATGGGCATCAGCGGCATCACCCGCGGCATCATCCACCCGGTACCCGGGGATGTGCTGTGGCGCGTGCTGTTCCTGGCCGCGCTGATCGTGTCGCCGCTGGCCTATACCGCCCTGTCGGGCGAGGCGGTCGCCATCCATATCACCAGCTCCCTGCCCGCCCTGATCATCGGCGGCTTCCTGGTCGGCCTCGGCACCTGCACCGCCAACGGCTGCACCAGCGGCCACAGCGTATGCGGCCTCGGCCGCTTCTCGCGCCGCTCGCTGGTGGTGACGCTGACCTTCATGTTCACGTCCATCATCACCGTCTACGTGCTGCGCCATGTCTTCGGGGTCGCCTCGTGAAGCTGCATCTCGCCGCCATCCTGTCCGGCCTGGTGTTCGGCCTGGGCGTGACGATTGCGGGCATGAACAACCCGGAGAAGGTGCTCGATTTCCTCGATATCGCCGGCAACTGGGATCCCAGCCTCGCGCTGGTGCTGGCTGCCGCCACCGGCACCGCCGGCCTGAGCTTCCGCTACATCCTGAGGCGCCGCTGCCCCATCTTCGGTACGAAGTTCCACCTGCCGCTGAGCAACGACATCGAATTCCGCCTGGTGCTCGGGGCCGGCATCTTCGGTATCGGCTGGGGCATCGTCGGCCTATGCCCCGGACCCGCCTTCACCACGCTGCTGCTGGGCCAGTGGCAGGCCTACGTCTTTATCGCCGCCATGGTCGCCGGCATGATCGTCTACCAGTGGATCGACGCCCGCCTCGCGGCCCGGCGCGAACGCGCCGCCAACCCGCCCGCGAACGCCGTACATAACACGGTTTCCTGACGCCATCGTTGACTGTGTAGGACATGTGTCCTAATCTGGATCCGGATTGGGACGATTGTCCTAGCCGGAGGGCGCCGGATGAGCGACCAAACGACCCGCGAGCGCATCGCCGAAGCAGCCGACGACCTGTTCTACCGGCAGGGCTTCGCGCACACCTCGTTCTCGGACATCGCCGATGCCGTGCACATCTCGCGCGGCAACTTCTATCACCACTTCAGGACCAAGGACGAGATCCTCGATGCCGTGATCGCCCGGCGCCTGGAGGGCACCCGGGCGATGCTGGAGCGGTGGCAGGCCGAGGGGGAGACACCCGAGGCGCGCATCCGCAGCTTCATCCACATGATGGTAGCCAACCGGGACAGGATCATGGCGTACGGCTGCCCGATCGGCACGCTGTGCACGGAGCTGGCGAAGCTGGACCACGCGGCCCAAGGCGAGGCGAAGTCGCTGTTCACGCTGTTCCGGACCTGGCTGGCCGGGCAGTTCCGGCAGCTCGGGCGCGAGCGGGACGCCGATGCGCTGGCCATGCACCTGCTGGCGCGCAGCCAGGGTGTGGCCACGCTGGCCAACGCCTTCCACGACGAGCAATTCATCGAGCGGGAGGTGATGCGCATGGACGCCTGGCTGGGCTCCATCGCCGCCACCGCGGCCACGTCGGCACACTAAGGGAGGGCAAATGAGCAGCACGATCACGGGGCCGGACGGCAGACAGCGCTGCCGCTGGTGTGCCGTCACCCCCGAATACCTCGACTACCACGACCGCGAATGGGGATTCCCGGTTCGTGACGACCACCGCCTGTTCGAGAAGCTCTGTCTCGAGGGTTTCCAGTCGGGCCTGAGCTGGCGCACCATCCTGGCCAAGCGCGAGAACTTCCGCGCCGCCTTCGACGGCTTCGATTTCGAGCGCATCGCACACTACACCGACAAGGACGTCGCACGCCTGCTGGGGGACGCCGGCATCGTGCGCCACCGCGGCAAGATCGAGGCCGCGATCAACAACGCCCGGCGCGCCTGCGAGCTCGTGGCGCAGGAAGGGTCGCTGGCCGCCTACGTCTGGCGCTTCGAGCCGGACCCGGGAGGGCTCGCGGCGCCGCAGACGGCCTCGACCTCGGCCGAATCGGTGGCGCTGTCCAAGGATCTGAAGAAGCGCGGCTGGCGATTCGTCGGCCCGACCACCGTCTACGCCTTCATGCAGGCCATGGGCCTGATCAACGACCATGTCGAGGGCTGCGTCATCCGCGCCGAGGTCGACAAGGCGCGCCGGGCCTTCAAGCGGCCGGGGTGACCATGAACGAGGTCCGGCACATCAGCATCGCCATCGACCGTAAGCCGGCCGAGGTCTACGCCTTCGCCGCCGATCCGCGCAACCTGCCGCGCTGGGCCGCGGGCCTGGCGCAATCCGAGGTCAGAAAGGACGGTGATGCCTGGATCGTCGAGGCCCCGTTCGGCACCGCCAGGCTGCGCTTCGCGCCGCCCAACGATTTCGGCGTCATGGACCACGATGTCACGCTGGATTCGGGCATCACCGTGCACAACCCGATGCGCGTGGTGCCCAACGGCGAGGGCAGCGAATTCACGTTCACGCTGATCCGCCAGCCGGGGATGTCCGACGCCCAGTTCGCCGCGGACGCGGTCGCCGTCGAAAAGGACCTGCAGGCCCTGAAGGCGCTGCTCGAGCACGAGGCCTAGGGCTGAGCATCCATGCCGATCATGCGCCATAATGACCGTTAGGCATCGGTCATCATATCCAATCATACCGAACGACAGGAGGATGCAATGGCGAACGAAGGCTATCACGAGCCCATCGACGAACTCTCGGACGACACGAGGGACATGCACCGGGCGATCACCTCGCTGATGGAGGAACTGGAGGCGGTCGACTGGTACAACCAGCGCGTCAACGCCTGCACCGACAAGGAGCTGAAAGCGATCCTGGCGCATAACCGGGACGAGGAGAAGGAACACGCATCGATGATCCTCG
>CAZBLR010000067.1:0-3947 GCA_964492895.1 uncultured Zetaproteobacteria bacterium
ACGGCCGGCAGCGGCCCGTCGAACCGGGACTGGTGGCCGAACCAGTTGAACCTGGACATCCTGCGCCAGCACGGCGCCAGATCCAACCCGATGGGTGAGGACTTCAACTACGCCGAGGCATTCAGCAGCCTCGATCTGAAGGCGCTGAAAAAGGACCTCACCGACCTGATGACCGACTCGCAGGACTGGTGGCCGGCCGACTACGGCCACTACGGCCCCATGTTCATCCGCATGGCCTGGCACGCGGCGGGCACCTACCGCACCGGCGACGGCCGCGGCGGTGCCGGCACCGGCAACCAGCGCTTCGCACCGGTCAACAGCTGGCCCGACAACGTCAACCTGGACAAGGCGCGCCGGCTGCTGTGGCCGATCAAGCAGAAGTACGGCCGCAAGATCTCGTGGGCCGACCTGTTGATCCTGACCGGCAACGTCGCCCTGGAATCGATGGGCTTCAAGACCTTCGGTTTCGGCGGCGGGCGCGAGGATATCTGGGAGCCGGAAAAGGACATCTATTGGGGTATGGAAGATACCTGGCTGGGCGACAAGCGCCATTCCAGTGAGCAAGACTCCGGCAAGCACGAGACCCTGGAGGACCCGCTGGCCGCGGTGCAGATGGGCCTGATCTACGTGAACCCGGAAGGCCCGGAAGGCAGGCCGGACCCGATCGCCTCCGGCCTGGACGTTCGCGAAACCTTCGCGCGCATGGCCATGAACGACTACGAGACGGTCGCGCTCACGGCCGGCGGCCACACCTTCGGCAAATGCCACGGCGCCGGCGACGCCGCCCTGGTCGGCCCCGAGCCCGAGGCGGCCCCGATCGAACAGCAGGGCCTGGGCTGGAAGAGCGGCTATAAGAGCGGCAAGGGCGGCGACCAGATCGGCAGCGGCCTGGAAGGCGCATGGAACCCGACCCCGACGACATGGGACATGGGCTACCTGGACATGCTGTTCGGCAACGAATGGGAGCTGACCCGGAGCCCGGCCGGCGCCAACCAGTGGACGCCGAAGCAGGCGACCGACGCCAACATGGCGCCGGCGGCGGAGGACGCATCCCAGAAGCGGCCGATCATCATGACCGACGCCGACATGGCCATGCGCATGGATCCTATCTATGAACCGATCGCGCGGCATTTCCAGCAGCACCCGGGGGAGTTTGCCGATGCCTTCGCACGGGCCTGGTTCAAGCTGACCCACCGCGACATGGGGCCCAAGGCGCGCTACCTCGGCCCCGAGGTGCCGGCCGAGGACCTGGTCTGGCAGGACCCGATCCCGGCGGTCGATCATCCGCTGGTCGATAACCATGACGTCGCCGGCCTGAAGGCGAACATCCTGGACTCGGGACTGTCCGTCTCCGAACTGGTGTCCACCGCCTGGGCCGCCGCCTCCACCTTCCGCGGCTCGGACATGCGCGGCGGTGCCAATGGCGCCCGCATCCGCCTGGCGCCCCAGAAGGACTGGGAGGTCAACCAGCCGGATCGGCTGGCGAAGGTGCTGAAGACCCTGGTAGGCATCCAGTCCGAGTTCAACAGCAAAGCATCCGGCGGCAAGCGGGTGTCCCTGGCCGACCTGATCGTGCTGGCAGGGTGTGCCGGCGTCGAGCAGGCGGCGAGGAACGCCGGCGTCGATGTGACGGTGCCGTTCTCGGCGGGACGCATGGATGCGTCCCAGGAGCAGACCGACGTCGAGGCCTTCGCCGTGCTCGAACCGGAGGCGGACGGCTTCCGCAACTACACGAAGGCCAGGTACACGGTATCGGCCGAGGAGATGCTGGTGGACAAGGCGCAGTTGCTGACGCTGACCCCGCCGGAGATGACGGTGCTCGTCGGCGGCATGCGCGTGCTGGGAACCAACGCCGGCGGGAGCAGCCACGGCGTGTTCACCGAGCGGCCTGGGGCGCTGACCAACGACTTCTTCGTCAACCTGCTCGACATGGGCACCGTGTGGAAGCCGGTCTCGAAGGACGAGGACGTCTTCGAGGGAACCGACCGCAGCACGGGCGGGAAGCGGTGGACCGGCACCCGCGTCGACCTCGTCTTCGGCTCGAACTCCGAGCTGCGCGCCCTGGCCGAGGTGTATGCCGCCGCGGATGCCCAGCGGAAGTTCGTCGACGACTTCGTGGCGGCCTGGACCAAGGTCATGGACCTGGACCGCTTCGATCTCGCCTAGTCCCGGCATCACCCGGACGGCGCATTCGGACGAAGGGCGGCCAATGGCCGCCCTTTTCGTTATCAAATACTCAGGCCAGGCGCATGTACTTCATGCGGTGCGGCTGCACGGCGTCCTCGCCGAGGCGCTTCTCCTTGTCGGCCACGTAGTCGGCGGCCCTCGAACCAATCGACATGGCTACCGAAATCCGGTTCTGGGCCAAACATGCGACACGGGTAACAAGAGCGACAAAGACAAAAGAACGACGGATTCTCGCCAAGCATTCGCCTGGCAAGATTTCTGCCCGAGAAAATATCTGGTAGCGTTCGGCCAACATCAGAACGATATCACTCCTTTTCCGTGGAGCTGGCCATGTCAAACGCAGTACGCAAGCTCCGTCCCATACACATGATTCTTCTGGCTATCCCCTGCGTTGCCATACTCGTCGTGCCGTGGTTCAACACCATTGAACCACGCTTGTTCGGCTTCCCGTTCTTTTATTGGTGGCAATTGATATGGGTGCCACTGTCCAGCGTGTTCATCGCCATCGTTTATAAGATGGTGACACCTTCTGGCGGTGGAGATTGAGGCTGTGAACACCGTCGCCATCATTGTCTTCATAAGCCTTTTCGTCCTTATCTCCGCACTTGGCTTTATCTCCGCCCATTGGAAGAAGGGCGACTTGACGCACTTGCACGAGTGGGGATTGGGCGGCCGAAGATTCGGCGGCTGGATTACCTGGTTTCTGATCGGGGGTGACCTCTACACCGCCTATACCTTCATCGCCGTGCCCGCTTTGGTGTTCGGAGCAGGGGCATTGGGCTTCTTCGCACTGCCCTATACCGTCCTGGTTTATCCCCTGGTATTCGCAGTCCTGCCCAGGCTTTGGGTCGTCGCACATAAACACAATTACATCACGGCGGCGGATTTCGTTGCCGGTCGTTACGGAAGTCCAGCCCTCGCTTTCGCGATTGCCATGACCGGGATCGTCGCCACGATGCCCTATATCGCCTTGCAGCTGGTTGGCCTGCAGGTGGTCATCGGCGGCCTTGGATTTCCTGCAAACCAGGGCCTGCTCAGTGACATGCCTCTGATCATCGCCTTCGTGATCCTGGCGGCATTCACCTACACCAGCGGACTACGGGCACCGGCCTCGATTGCCGTCGTCAAAGACCTGCTGGTGTACATCACGGTCATTGCCCTTATCGTGATCGTTCCATTCAAGGTGGGCGGGTTTGGTCATATCTTTGCGTCGATCCCGCACGACAAGCTGCTGCTTCCACCGGTCCGGGATGGCAATACCGGGCTCATGTCTTTCTACGCCACCCTGGCTTTCGGTTCGGCACTGGCGTTGATGCTCTATCCGCATGCCACCACGGCCGTCCTGGCTGCCAATGGCCCCAAGACCTTGCGTCGCAACTGGGTGTTCCTGCCGGCCTATTCCTTCGTACTGGGGTTGATCGCGTTGCTGGGTTACGTGGCGTATACCTCGGGCATCGCCACTGAACCGAGCTTGGCACCTTACTTCAAGCAGTACGGGCCTCAGTTCGCCATGCCGGGCCTGCTGCTTCATTATTTCCCGAGCTGGTTCGTCGGCGTGGGATTCGCCGCCGTGGCGATCGGCGCACTGGTTCCGGCTGCCATCATGTCCATCGCGGCAGCCAATCTATTTACCCGGAACATCTACAAGGCGTACATCAGCCCGCACTGCTCCGTGCAAAAGGAAACCCATATCGCCAAGCAGGTATCGCTGATCGTCAAATTCGGAGCCCTGCTGTTCATCGTCTACCTGCCGCAGCACT
>CAZBLR010000068.1:0-3653 GCA_964492895.1 uncultured Zetaproteobacteria bacterium
GAGCGCGCCAACGTCACCGGCTCGGCCGTGTTCAAGCGCCTGATCATGGCCGGGGACTACGCCACGGCGCTGGGCATCTGTCGCGAACAGGTCGAGAACGGCGCCCAGATCATCGACATCAACATGGACGAGGCCATGCTCGACGGCCGGAAGGCCATGGTCACCTTCCTGAACCTGATCGCCTCCGAGCCGGACATTTCCAAGGTGCCGGTGATGCTCGACTCCTCCAAATGGGAGATCATCGAGGCCGGGCTCAAATGCGTGCAGGGCAAGGGCATCGTCAACTCGATCTCGCTGAAGGAAGGCCGGGACGCCTTCGTGCGGCACGCAAAGCTCTTGAAGATGTACGGGGCGGCGGTCGTCGTCATGGCCTTCGACGAGAAGGGCCAGGCGGACACGCTGCAGCGCAAGACCGAGATCTGCGAGCGCAGCTACCGCATCCTGACGGACGAGCTCGGCTTCAAGCCCGAGGACATCATCTTCGACCCGAACATCTTCGCCATCGCCACCGGCATCGAGGAGCACGACAACTACGCCGTCGACTTCATCGAGGCCACCGGCTGGATCAAGGAGAACCTGCCGCACGCGCTGGTGTCCGGCGGCGTGTCCAACGTCTCCTTCTCCTTCCGCGGCAACAACCCGGTGCGCGAGGCCATCCATTCGGTATTCCTGTACCACGCCATCGCCAGCGGCATGGACATGGGCATCGTCAACGCCGGGCAGCTGGCGGTCTACGACGAACTTCCGGCCGAGCTGAAGGAGCGCGTCGAGGACGTGGTGCTGAACCGCCGCAAGGATGCCACCGAGCGCCTGCTGGAGATCGCCGAGGACTACCGCGGCGACGGTACCCGCGCCAAGAAAGAGGATGTCGAATGGCGGTCCTGGCCGGTGGCCAAGCGCCTGGAGCATGCCCTGGTCAAGGGCATCGATGCGCATGTGGCCGAGGACGTCGAGGAGGCGCGCCAGCAGTTCGCCCGCCCGATCGAGGTCATCGAAGGGCCGCTGATGGACGGCATGAACGTGGTCGGCGACCTGTTCGGCGCCGGCAAGATGTTCCTGCCGCAGGTGGTCAAATCGGCGCGCGTGATGAAGAAGGCCGTGGCCGTGCTGCTGCCCTACATCGAGGCGGAGAAGGCCGGCGGCGGCAGCAGCAACGGCAAGGTGCTGATGGCCACCGTCAAGGGCGACGTACACGACATCGGCAAGAACATCGTCGGCGTGGTGCTTGCCTGCAACAACTTCGAGGTCATCGACCTCGGGGTCATGGTGCCGGCCGCCACCATCCTCGAGGAGGCGAAGAAGCACGACGTGGACATCATCGGTCTGTCCGGCCTGATCACACCCAGCCTCGACGAAATGGTGCACATCGCCAAGGAGATGACGCGTCTGGGCTTCACGCTCCCGATCATGCTGGGCGGTGCGACCACCTCCAAGGCGCATACCGCCGTCAAGATCGACCCCGAGTACGCCGAGCCGGTGGTCTGGGTCAAGGATGCCTCGCGCGCCGTCGGCGTGGCCCAGAACCTCGTGTCCGAAGCCAACCGCAGTGACTTCGTCAGCGGTATCAAGGACGAATATGCCAAGCTGCGCGCGCTGCACGAAGGACGCGAACGGGCCAAGGAATTCCTGAGCATCGAGGCGGCCCGCGCCAACCGTACCATGCTGGATATCTCCGCCGTGCCGCCTGCCCCGAGGCAGCTCGGCGTACAGGTATTCGAGGATGTGCCGCTGGAAGAGATCCGTCCGTTCATCGACTGGTCGCCGTTCTTCGCCGCCTGGGAGCTCAATGGTGCCTACCCGCGCATCCTCGACGACCCGCACAAGGGTGAGGAGGCGAGGAAGCTCTTCGCCGATGCGCAATCGTGGCTCGATGCCATCATCGCCGGGAAATGGCTGCAGGCGCGGGCCGTGATCGGGCTGTTCCCGGCCCATGCGACTGCGGACGACAGCGTCGTTGTGGGCGACCCGGGCAACGGCGAGGAGATCGCACGCTTCCATTTCCTGCGCCAGCAGCAGGACAAGAAGGACAGCCGCGCCAACCTGTGCATGGCCGATTTCGTGGCCCCGGAGCACGACCATATCGGCGGCTTCGCCGTCGCCGTGTTCGGCGCCGAGCAGAAGGCCCGAGAGTTCGAGGCCCAGCACGACGACTACACCGCCATCATGATCAAGGTGCTGGCCGACCGCCTGGCCGAGGCCCTGGCCGAGTACACGCACCTGAGGGTGCGCAGGCAGTTCTGGGGCTACGCCCCGGACGAAAACCTCTCCAACGAGGAGTTGATCCGCGAGAAATACCAGGGCATCCGCCCGGCCTCGGGCTACCCGGCCACCCCGGACCACACGGAAAAGGACACGCTGTGGCGGCTGCTCGACGTCGAGAAGCGCATCGGCATGGGCCTGACCGAGTCCTACGCCATGACCCCGCCCGCCGCCGTCTCCGGCCTGTATTTCGCGCATCCGGCCGCCCATTACTTCACGGTCGGCCATATCGACCACGACCAGGTCGAGGATTACGCCCGGCGTAAGGGCATGACGGTGGCCGAGGCCGGGAAATGGCTGGCGCCCCTGCTCGGCTGAGCCGACAGACGACCGGGGTCGGGCTCATGCGCGAGCAAAACCCGACCCCGGCGGGTTCCAGTCGTATCGCCTAAACGCGCAGCAGTGCGTTGGCCAGCTTCTCGGAGAGCTGCTCGGCGGTGAATTGGGGTTCGTTGGGCGGATAGAAAAGCTCCTCGTCCACATTGAACCCTTCCTCACGGGCAAGCTTGATCAGCTCCCTGAGCTTCTCGCACGCTTTCAGCTTCTCCCCCAGCACGGCATCGGCGACAGCCTTGGCTGAAAAATCGCGAATCACTTGTATCGACATACGCATTCACTCCAGATGGTTGATGGTTGACCGACGCGAGCCGGCACATGCCACTAGCAACCGCCATGCCTGCTAGAAACGGCTTATGTTTATCGAAATCCCCCCATCACATTCATGACAATTGTCATCCTTTCCACAAAGCCTCGCGTGAAGGCCGAGGAAAACAGCCCACCACAACCCATGTGGGGTTCCTGCGTTCAACGGCATCGCGGATGGAACGGGATTCCGGTGGATGCCGTGCAGGCAAAAATTGGCTAACTTGCGCGGTGTGATCCCCTATACCCTGATCGACAGTTCCAGCGCGCACGGCACCACCCTGCACTTGTACCGGCGTGGCGAGGAGTTCTCGATCCGCGTCGACCGGCAGCAGGGCGAACTGATGAACAGCCGCCTGCACCACTCGGAGGACGTGCTCGCGGAGCTCGCCTGCGCGCGGATTGCCCATCGGAAGGCGCCGCGGCTGTTGGTCGGCGGGCTCGGCATGGGCTTCACGCTTGGTTCCGCCCTTGCGCATGCCCCTGCCGACGCACGCATCACGGTCGCCGAACTGATGCCGGCGGTCGTACGCTGGAACCGCGAATACCTGGGCGCGCTTGCCGGCTTCCCGCTCGACGACGCACGCGTAACGGTGCTGGAGCAGGATGTCGGCCGGGTCATGCGCGAGCACCGGGAAGGCTTCGACGCCATCATGCTCGATGTCGACAACGGCCCGGACGGGTTCACCCGCGAAGGCAACGATGACCTGTACGGCTACCCCGGATTGAATATCGCCTACGACGCCTTAAGC
>CAZBLR010000069.1:0-3424 GCA_964492895.1 uncultured Zetaproteobacteria bacterium
CCTTCTGCGCAGCGCGGCAAGGGTGCTTGCCGCGTCCTGTGACATCGCCGGTTTTGCAACGTGCTAGTTCTCTATTTGTTCTCATTATGCGCCGGCGCGGGGCAGAGTCAATGGCAGAACTAAGTCGTGGAATAATAGGGCAAAACGGTCGGAGCCAGCCGATGGCCCCGACCATCGCATCGCTGACCGGACGATCCGGCTCAGCTGACCAGGGTGCTCGCCAGCACAGCCGCCGATACCAGCAGCACGACACCCGTTACCTGGCTGACCCGCCAGCGCGCTGGCGCGACCTTCTCCACCAGCATCAACAGCGTGAGCGCGGCCATCCAGAGCAGGTTCATGGCGCCGACCACGAACATCACCGCCATCAGCGCCCAGCAACAGCCGACGCAATAGCTGCCATGCTTGAGCCCCAGCACCAGCGCGCCGCTCTTACCGTCCCGCCATTCCGCGAGAAAGAAGGCAAATGGCGTGCGGCATTGGGTGACGCACATCTCCTTTAGCGCAGTGAACTGAAAGACGCCCGCCGCCAGCAGGATGGCGACACTGAGCGCTTGGCTGGTGTTCTTCAGCATGGGCGTCAGCAGTGCCGCGTGCGAGAGCGCCATCTGGCCGGTCGCGGCCACAACCGAATATCCGATCCAGACCGCGAGATAGCCGCCGACGAACATGCCGGTCGACAAGGCCGGCCGGCTATGTGGCGCGCGCCGGCGTGACAGGTTGCCGAACACTGTCACCGCTGGCAGCGCCGTCGGCAGCATCATCGCCATCATCATGACGCTCCACATGATGAAGGCGGCGATGAATTGTTCGGCAAGTCCTGGCGCGGTCGCTGGCATCATCATCCGCGCCATGCCGCCCGCACCGTGCGGCATGGCGGCATTCATCCGAACCAGATAAAGCCAGCTCAACGCGATGATCACGCTGATGGCGGCGAGCGCGGGAAGATGATCGCGCCATCTTCCCGCGCCGAGGGTCGTCGTGAACCCCGTCATGACACTCACGCCGAATAGGCGAAATTGGACAGAAAGCCGTTACGGCCCGAGAGCTTCCAGTCCATGCCGTAGTCCGCGAAGGTGAAGTGCTTGGACGTGGCCACCGTCGCCGGCTCACCGGGCGCAATGCAGAGCGGATGGTTGTTGATGGTGATGGGTTGGCCACCCTGGCCCTCCATCGCCTCGATGGCGGCGTCGGCGATGCCGGGAATGGTCAAGCTGGCGTGCTTGCCGTCGGCCTCATAGCGCATTGGTACGTTCTTGGCACCGACGAGCTCGCCAATGAACGAGGCGAGGGTCGCGGGATGGCCGCCGGCCTTGCCCCCGAAGATGGCATGCAAGGCGTCGTTCTGCGCCTCATTCGCCTTCTCATCGAAATAGGCGGCCACCTTCCATTTGGTCTGCAGCATGTTCCCGGGCGCGTGCACCGCCAGTGCGACATTGAGGCCGTCGAGTTTCACATCACCGTAGCTGCCCTTGTCGATATGCCAGGCAACCAGCGCATTGCACTCGCCATCCGTCGGCGCGCTGGTGAACACGCAGGGGCAGGCCGTGGCGCAGTTGCAGGTCTCGAAGTATTTTCCGCTGATGCTCCATTGGGTCATAGTGACCTCCTTCATCCAGGTATGGGCCGGCGCGATTCGCGGTGAGTGCCGGTGGTGGCGGGACAGTGGACGAGGCCGGTCGGGAAAGCTTTGACGGCAGCTTGATTTGCGGAGGAGGCGGCCTCCATTGTTCGTCCAGAAGGGGCCTGTCCGGGGACCCATGGACCGCCGGACGGACTCGGTATCCCCTTCGCATTTGGGTCCGTTGAGAAAGACTGGAGGTATTTTGGTATGGCGCAGGATGCGGCTAATATCAGACGTATTGGTGTAGTTTGATCCCGGCGTGGGGCGCGAGCGGCTGAACTCCAAGACGTCCCGATTGGCGACAAGCTCGCCTTGAGCACGGGTCCAGAATGGTCGACATGACCGCCGAACGAGGAGGTTTGGCGCACTATTTCGAGGATTTTACCCTCGATACGGGTCGGCGCGAGTTGAGGCGCGGGACCGAGCTGATCGCTCTCGAGCCGCAGGTCTTCGACCTGCTGGTGTTCCTGATCGACAACCACGATCGGGTGGTGAGCAAGGACGACATCATCATGGCGGTCTGGCAGGGCCGCGCGATTTCAGACTCGACATTGACCAGCCGCCTCAATGCGGCGCGCCGCGCCATTGGCGATAGCGGCGATCGGCAGACGCTGATCCGCACCGTGCCGCGCAAAGGTTTCCGATTTGTCGGCGCACTAAGAGAGCCGCCGGAGGCCGCCAGCCACCAGCAGAGCGCAGAAAGCGGATCGCGCCATGCCGGCATGCCCTTGCATGAGCGGCCATCGATCGCCGTGCTGCCGTTCACCAACATGAGCGGCGATCCCGAGCAGGACTATTTCTCGGACGGAATCAGCGAGGACATCATCACGGCGCTGTCGAAGCTGCGATGGTTCTTCGTGATCGCGCGCAACTCCTCGTTCATCTACAAGGGCAAGGCCGCCCATCTGAAGCAGGTCGCCGAGGAACTCGGCGTCGGCTATGTGGTCGAAGGCAGTGTACGCAAGGTCGGCGACCGGGTGCGGATCACCGCCCAGCTCATCGATACGGTCACCGGCGGTCATCTGTGGGCCGAGCGTTATGACCGCAGCCTGGCCGATGTGTTCGCCGTTCAGGACGAGATCACCGAAGCGATTGCCGCGGCGATCGAGCCGCAGCTCTACGCCGCCGAGAACTTCCGCGCGCAGCGCAAGGCGCCGGGCAGCCTCGATGCCTGGGACCTGGTGATGCGGGCGCTCTCGCATTATTGGCGAGTGACGCCGCAGGATTTTGTCGTCTGTCAGGCGCTGCTCGAAAAAGCCATCGCCATCGATCCCAATTACGGCCAGGCGCTCGGGCTACTGGCCACCAGTTACATGTTCCCCGCTCATATGGGGTGGATGGACATGGCCACCGCCATGACGATTGCCGAGCGCTCTGCGCTGGCGGCCATCCGCGCCGACAGCGAGGATCCGTGGGCGCATAATGCGCTGGGTCATGTCTATCTCTTTTCCCGCCGCTTCGACGATTCGCTCGCCGAATACGAAACCGCCCTCCGGCTCAATCCGAATTTCGCGCTGGCGCAGGGTTATTACGGCCTGTCGCTCGGTTATTCGGGCCGCTGGCAGGAGGCCAGTGAAGCGGCGCGCCGCGCCATTCGTCTGAGCCCGCGGGATCCGTATCTGGGGGTGTATTACGGCATCCTCGCCTATGCCCAGTACATCGGCCGCAATTACCAGGAGGCGGCGAAGTGGGCGCGTGAGGGAATCCGCCAGCGCAGCGACTTTGTCGGCGCGCATCGCGTGCTCACGGTCGCCCATGCGATGGCCGGCGACACCGAGGCGGCGAAAGCCGCGTTGGACA
>CAZBLR010000070.1:0-3187 GCA_964492895.1 uncultured Zetaproteobacteria bacterium
CGGCCTGTGAAGCAGGTGTTACCGCCGAGATTGCCAATGGCGAAATGTACGAGCGGCTGCTTGGGTCATCCCTGCGCCCGGACATTGTCACTGTGCTGCGCAATCTGCAGGAAGCGTCGCAGCAGCGACATCTGGCCGCGTTTCAGCGTTGTGCCCAACGTTCCGCTGGTGGCGGTGCTGGGCGCCATAGAGGCGGAATGGGCCGTTCATGAGCGCTATTGCGGAGAAAGGCGGCGGCTCGTTCCAGGGTATCAAGTTATTGCTGTGCGAAAATCCGCTGCCGCCGATCGAAGAGGCCATCGCCGCGGCTCAAGCCGAAATTCCGCACAGCAACTATTACACCGAGCCCTATTCGGCGCCGCTACGAAGACTCATCAGTGAACAGATCGCCGTTCCAGAACGGCTCGTTCATATCAACGCCGGCTCTGAACTCATTCTGCGCCAGCTATTCGGTCGCTTCGGTCAGCAGGTACACCTGCTGACACCGACCTATGCGCTGTTTCCCGAGATCGCCCGGCACTATACGGAAACACGGCTACTTCCCGAAAACGATTTCGCCCTGGATCTTGCCGAATTGGAGATTCCACAGAACACTACGCTCGCGGTCATTGTGAACCCCAACAATCCCAATGGCGGCATCTTCGATATGACCCCCTTGCCGGAGCTGCTGCGCCGCTATCCGGAGACGCACTTCCTCGTCGATGAGGCGTTCATCGGCTTGGCCGGACAGTCGGTCGCCCATCTGGTGTCCGGCCATCCCAATCTGCTGGTGACTCGCACACTGTCCAAGGCCCATAGCCTCGCGGGCTTTCGCATCGGCTACGCCATATTGCCCGAAGCCATTGCCGACGACATGAACAGTCACAACGACGCCTACCCGCTCGCCCGCGCCAGTCAGGCAGCGGCCATCGCTACGCTTCAGCATGAGGACAAGATCCATGCCCGTACCGCGCAGTTGCGCGCCTGGACCGAGGAACTCGCGGCGGGGCTACGCACGCTGAGCGTGCGCATCTATCCGACCGAGACCTATTTCTTCCTTGCCGACTTCGCGCCACATGATGCCGCACATTTGGCAGAGGCATTGAAAACGCGGGGGATTTTAATCAAGCCGTTGAACGATCCAATGCTGGGCAATGGATTTATGCGGATAACCACGGCGCTGCCAGAAGAGAATGTCCGCTTTCTCAGCGCGATCAAGGAGCTTCTTTCCATGGCCCCCAACAAGGCGCTCGACACGGGCGCTCTGTAAGCGGCGCGCTGTTGAGTTAAGATGTTGCCAGAAAATCCGCGGGGGACGCAATACTGATGAAAATCAAACAGTATCAGGTTGATGCCTTCGCCAGCCGGGTGTTCGAGGGGAACCCGGCGGCGGTGTGTCCGCTGGACGCTTGGCTGCCGGACGAATTGATGCAGGCCATCGCCGCTGAGAACAATCTGTCCGAGACGGCCTTCTTCGTGCCGGAGGGGGATGGATTCCGACTGCGCTGGTTCACGCCAGTATCTGAGGTGGACCTATGCGGCCATGCGACGCTGGCCACGGCGCACGTGATCCTGGATATCCTCGGCCACGCGGCGGACCGGGTCGAGTTCGGGACCAGGAGCGGCCGGCTCACCGTGATGCGCGACGGGGAGATGCTGGCGATGGACTTCCCGGCGCAGCTGCCGACGCCGGTCGAGATCACCGCAGCGCTGGTCGCAGCTCTCGGCGCAGAACCCACCGAAGTGCTGGCCGCCATGGATTACATCGCCGTGTTCGACGATGAGGCGACGGTGCGTGCCCTCTCCCCGGACATGAACAAACTGAGCGCGCTGGACCTGCGCGGCGTCGCGGTCACCGCCCCGGGCCGGGACTACGACTTCGTCAGCCGCTTCTTCGCACCTAGGGTCGGCGTGCCCGAGGACCCGGTCACGGGCTCGGCGCACTGCAAGCTGGCGCCGTACTGGGCCGGCCGGCTCGGCAAGCAGGAGCTGCGGGCGCGGCAGGTCTCCAAGCGCGGCGGCGACGTGCGCTGCCGCCTGATGGGCGAGCGGGTGATACTGTCCGGGCAGGCGGTGACGTTCATGGTGGGAGAGATCGACATCGGCGACTGACCGGGGTTGCGGACGGGCCGATCGGGGTTAAGCTGGACTTCACGGGGAGTTGTCTCGAGGAGATCAAAGGGAGGCCAAGCATGAACCGATACGTCCGCCACGGCATCGCCATCGTGGCCGCAGGTGCCATGGGGCTCGTGGCAGCCTGCTCCGGCAACAATTCCGGCACCACCAGCAACAGCACCAGTTCCGCCGCCAGCGCCGGCGGCAGGATCGACGCCTGCAAGCTCATCAGCGCCGAGCAGGCAGGCAGGATCCTCGGCACCACCATCACCGTGCGCGCCATCGACACGTCGGCCGCCGGCCCGAACGCCGCCTCGATGTGCAACTACGCGGCCCCGGGCATCGGCGGAGGCTTCATGCTGCTCGCCGCCCATATCGGCTACAGCGATGCGGCGGCGGAAGTGGCCAGCCAGAAGAAACAGGAAGCCGCAGACGTGCCGCCGACCCTGCCGAAGCCGAGCTTCAGCGATGTCCAGGGGCTGGGCGATGCCGCCTATCTGTACAAGACGCCCGGAAACTTCCAGCTGCACGTGCTGGCGCACGGCGCCGCCATCGTGGTCAACCGCAACGTGGACGCCAGCGCCAAGGCGGTGGACCAGGCCAGGCAGATCGCGAGGATCGCGCTGGCGAACCTCAGGTAGGGGCATCGGCGCCTTTGTCGAACGCGCCGATCGCCGTTATGCTCGCCCGTTCAGTCCACCCGTGGAGAGGCGCATGAGCATCAAGTCCGACAAATGGATCCGCCGCATGGCGACGGCGCACGGCATGATCGAGCCGTTCGTCGACGGTCAGGTCAAGAAGACCGACGGCGGCATCGGCGCCATCTCCTACGGCCTGTCGTCCTACGGCTACGACGTGCGCTGTGCCGACGAGTTCAAGATCTTCACGAACATCAACTCGGCCGTCGTCGACCCGAAGAACTTCGATGCCAGCAGCTTCGTCGACATCAAGTCCGACGTCTGCATCATCCCGCCGAACTCCTTCGCGCTGGCGCGCACCATCGAGTACATGCGCATTCCCAGGAACGTGCTGACGATCTGCCTCGGCAAGTCGACCTATGCGCGCTGCGGCATCATCGTCAACGTCACGCCGC
>CAZBLR010000071.1:0-2527 GCA_964492895.1 uncultured Zetaproteobacteria bacterium
GGCCGACGACGTGTGGGTGGTGACCGGGCGGGGACTGGCCACCGGCGAGGCCTTCGATTCGCTGCAAGGGTATAGGCGGATTCTGGAGCCGGTCGGGCGCAATACCGCACCGGCCATCGCCATCGCCGCCGCGCTGCTGCAGGACGAGCTCAAGGACGACCCGATCATGGTGGTGCTGCCGGCCGATCATATCATCAAGCACGAAACGGAGTTCCAGCGCCGGCTGCAGGTCGCCATCGACGCGGCCCAATCGGGGGACCTCGTGACCTTCGGCATCGCCCCGACGCGCCCGGATACCGGCTTCGGCTACATCGAGGTCGCGGGTGACGGGCAGGACGTGCTGCAGGTCAGGCGCTTCACCGAGAAGCCCGATGCCGCAAGCGCGGAATCCTTCGTGGCCAGCGGTCGTTACTACTGGAACTCCGGTATGTTCGTGTGGAAGGCATCCAGCATCCTGGACGAGATCGGGCGTCACCTGCCCGAGGTGGCGGCCGTGCTGGACGAGATGCGCCAGGCCTGGCGGCAGGGTACGCCGTGGCAGCAGGTCATCGGTAGCGAGTTCGCGCGCATGCCGGACATCTCGATCGATTACGGGGTGCTCGAGCGCTCGGACAAGGTCAGCCTGGTGCCGTGCGACATCGGCTGGTCGGATGTCGGCAGCTGGGACGCCGTGCACGAGATCGCCGACAAGGATGAAGGCGGCAACGCCGTATCCGGCAACGTGCTGGCGCTCGATTGCCGCGATTCGCTGCTGCGCAGCCAGCACCGGCTGATCGCGGCGATCGGGCTTGAGGACGTGATCGCCGTCGAGACCCCGGATGCCATCCTGCTGGTCAGGCGGGGCGAGAGCCAGCGGGTGCGCGAGGTCGTCGATGCCCTGAAGTCCCGCGGCGGCACCGAGCATATCGAGCACTTGACCGTCAAGCGCCCCTGGGGCTGCTATACGGTGCTGGAGGACCGGGCCAGCGGCTACAAACTCAAGCGCATCGAGGTCAAGCCGGGGCACTCGCTGAGCCTGCAGAGCCACCAGCACCGCTCCGAGCACTGGGTGGTGGTGTCGGGGACGGCCACGGTGACGCGCGATGGTGAGACCTATACGGTGGCGAAGAACGAAAGCACCTATATCCCCATCGGTATGAAGCATCGGCTGGAGAACAAGGGCAAGGTGCCGCTGCACATCGTCGAGGTGCAGGTCGGCGAATACCTGGGCGAAGACGATATCGAGCGCTTCGACGACCGGTACGGCAGGGATGCAGGATAAGCGCGTCGCCGTCGTCGGCCTGGGCTATGTGGGGCTGCCGCTGGCCCTGGCCTTCGGCCGCGTGATGCCGGCCCTCGGCTTCGATGTCGCCGAGCACAAGGTCGCCGCCTATCGGGACGGACGCGACCCGACCGGCGAGATGCCGGACGAGGCTTTCAGCGCCGCGTCCCACCTGGAATTCACGACGGATGCCGCACGCCTCGGTGAGGCGGACTTCATCGTCGTGGCGGTGCCGACGCCGGTGGACAACGCGCACCAGCCGGACCTGACGCCGGTGATCCGGGCCTCGGAAACGGTTGGCCGGCACATGAAAAAAGGTGCCATCGTGATCTTCGAATCGACGGTCTATCCGGGCGTGACCGAGGAGATATGCGTGCCGGTGCTGGCGCGGGAATCCGGTCTCGAGTGCGGATCCGGGTTCAGGGTGGGCTACTCACCGGAGCGTGTGAATCCGGGCGACAGGGTGCACACGCTGGAAAAAATCGTGAAGGTGGTGTCCGGCCAGGATGCGGACACGCTGGCGCAGGTGGCCGGGCTGTACGAGCTGGTCATCGAGGCGGGCGTGCACCGGGCGCCGTCGATCCGCGTGGCCGAGGCCGCCAAGGTCATCGAGAACACGCAGCGCGACGTGAACATCGCCCTGGTCAACGAGCTGGCGCTGATCTTCCACAAGCTGGGCATCGATACCCGGGACGTGCTGGAGGCGGCGGGGACGAAATGGAACTTCCTGCCGTTCCGCCCGGGACTGGTCGGCGGGCACTGCATCGGCGTCGATCCCTACTACCTGACGCACCGCGCCGAGATCGCCGGCTTCCGCCCCGAGATCATCAAGGCGGCGCGCCGCATCAACGACGGCATGGGACGCTGGCTGGCCGAACAGACGGTGGTCGAGATGATCCGTTCCGGCGCCACCGTCAAGGGCGCGCGGGTCGGCGTGCTGGGACTCACGTTCAAGGAGAACTGCGCCGACATCCGCAATTCCAAGGTCGCGGATACCATCCGCGAGTTGGAGGCGCTGGGCCTGCAGGTGCTGGTCCACGATCCCCTGGCCGATCCCGAGGAGGCCATGCGCGAGTACGGCATCCGGCTCGTGGGCTGGGATGCGCTTCAGAATCTGGATGCGCTGGTGCTGGCCGTGGCGCATCAGGACTACACGGGCGCGGAGGACAGGATCCTGGCCTGCTGCAGGCCCGGCACACCGGTCATGGACGTGAAGTCGGTGCTCGCTGCAGACAGGGTGCGCGAGGCGGGATTCCGCTTATGGCG
>CAZBLR010000072.1:0-2525 GCA_964492895.1 uncultured Zetaproteobacteria bacterium
GCTGTCGATGACCGACGCGCTGCTGTCCGAGGCCGAGTACGAGATGCTGCTGGCCCGGGCCCACATCGATGCCATGTTCTGGGCCGATGCCGCGATGAGCCTCAGGCGCTCGGCCTTCTCGACGGCGCGTGCCTTCCTGGTGCCGTTCGGCGAGGCGCCGGAGCACGATGCCGAGGTGTTCGGCCTGCTGGTCGGCCATCTCGCGGGCAGTGCCGATGCCGAGGTGCGCGACGGCTTCAACCGGGTGCAGCAGGCCCTGATGAACATCGACCTGGGCGATCCGGCGCCGGGTGTGACGCATCTGCGCGATGCGCTCGCCGCCTGGCTGCAGCTGGCCGCGGTCCGCTTCGCGCCGGTTCCGGCCGAAAAAGCGGTTCCGGCACCAGCGGCCGAGACTCCGGCACAGGAGCCGGCCGTGGAGGCCGGGGTGCCGGTGCTCGACCTGACCGGCGTGGCCTGCCCGATGAACTTCGTCAAGACGAAGATCAGGCTTTCGACCATGCCGGCGGGCAGCCTGCTCGATGTCATCCTCGATCACGGGGAGCCGATCGCCAATGTGCCGCTGTCGCTGGAAGAGCAGGGGCAGAAGGTGCTGTCGAAGGATCGGGTTTCCGATGCGCAATGGAGGATCCGGGTCGAGAAGACCGCCGGGATTTGATGACCACGGATCTGCATCCGTTCGCCAATCCGGGACGCACCAAGCTCGCACTCGTCAGCCGGGGGCTGGCCCTGCCGCAGGGCCTGCCGCAGGCCTCCCGATACGTGGCGCAGGCCAATGCCGTGGAGACCGTCGTCGATATCCGCTTGCCGACGGGTCAGTTCTGCACGGTGCCGGTGGGCCAGCCCTATACGGAACAGAGCGGATTTTCGCTGCATGTCGAGGGCGGGCACGCCCGCCTCGACTGCGGCGGCGAGACCCAGGATGTGACGCTCATCGAGGCCCCCGGGTTCTACCGGCGGCTGACGCGCAGCGGCGCCCGCATGGGCAGCTTCGCCTCGCTGCACGATCGGCTGCTGATCCTGCATCCGTTCATGGGCTGCGGCTTCTTCGCGCGTGCCGGCCAGGCCTGCGGCTACTGCCAGTACGATTCGATGCTGAACGAGGCCGAGCCACCGATGCGCGACGCGCTGGAGCTGGTCGAGGTCGTGCGCGCGGCGCTGGCCGAGCGCGAGGTGGACACCGTCTACCTGTACAACGGCTATGCGCCGACGCCGGATCGCGGCCTGTCGCGCCTGATCCCGCTGGTGGCGCTGCTGCGCAAGCATCTCGGCCACCGGCAGATCGCCCTGGAGACGGTGGCGCCCGAGGATGTGTCCGTCATCGACGAGCTGTACACGGCGGGGCTGGACATCTTCGTGTGCAACCTCGAGGTGGCCGATGCCGCGCGTTTCGCCGAGGTGTGTCCGGGCAAGCAGCAGGCCGGCGGACAGCAGGCGATTCTCCAGGCGCTGGAACACGCCTGCGCGGTGTTCCGTCCGGGCACGGTGGTCAGCCATCTGATCGTCGGCCTGGAGCCGCTGGAGTCCACGATCCACGGCATGGAGCGGCTGGTGGCCCAGGGCGTGGTGCCGCTGCTGCTGCCGTTCCGCCCGCTGCCGGGCACGCCGCTGGCCCACCAGCCGCTACCGACGCTCGACGACGTCGAGCAGGCGCTGCTGGTCCAGTACGAACTGCTCGCTTCCTCCCGCCTGCCGACGCATCGCCTGCGCGACATGGGCAGGGTGCTGACGCCGATGGAAAGCGGGGCCCTGGTCGGCCGCCAGACCATGCTGCGCGAGCGCGTGGTGTCGTCCCGCTTCGGGCGCAAGGTGCATGGCTGGCTGGACGGGATTCGCCGACATCTGCGGGTGCGGGACATCGTCGCCGGCGATGCCGTGCGCCGCGAGATGGATTTCCGTCCCATCCACGTGCTGGCGGCCTACCGCAGCGTGCCCTTCGTGGCCTTGCTGCTGGTCGCCGCCGCGGCCTGGGGCGCGATGGCCCAACCTGCCCCGGCCGGGCTGACGGCCCAGGGCTGGCATACGCTGGTGGTGTTCGGGCTTTGCCTGGTGCTGTGGGTGACGCAGCTGTTGCCGCTGGCGGTGACCTCGATCCTCGGCCTGGCCCTGCTGCCGCTGCTCGGGGTGTTGCCGACCGGCGAGGTGTACTCGATGTTCGGCAATACGGCGGTGTTCTTCATCCTGGGCGCCTTCATCCTGGCGGCCGGCATCATGCGCTCCGGGCTGTCGGAGCATCTGGCGCTGGCGGTGTTCAACCACTTCGGCGACAGCCCCAGGCGCCTGCTGCTGGCCATGCTGACGCTGCCGGCGGCGATGGCCTGCTTCATGCCCGAGCACGCCGTGGTGGCGGTGCTGCTGCCGATCGTCTGGGGCATCGTGCGCGGCCTGGATCTGCCGCGCGGCAACCGCTTCGCCGCGGCCATCTTCATGGCCCTGGCCTGGGGGGCCGTGATCGGGGGCGTGGCCACGCTGCTGGGCGGCGCGCGCGGGCCGCTGGCCATGGCCATCGTGCAGGAGATGACCGG
>CAZBLR010000073.1:0-2474 GCA_964492895.1 uncultured Zetaproteobacteria bacterium
ACGCCGAGGGCCTCGAGCACCAGGCCGGTGTGGTATTTGACGGTCCTGACCGAAATCTCCAGGCGCTGGGCGATCTCCTTGTTGCTCAGCCCCGAGCAGATCATGCCCAGGATCTCGGACTGGCGGCGGGTCAGGGGGGATGCGTCGGCACGGAATCGTTCCGGCACATAGGTGCCGCCGTGCAACACCCTGTCGATGGCTTCCATCAGCATGTCGGCCGGCATGCTCTTCGAGATGTAGCCCTTGATACCGAATGCCAGCAGCGTGCACACCAGGATGGGGTTGTCCACGGCCGAGCAGATCAGCACCTCGACGTCCGGGAACTGGCGGACGATGTTCTGCACGCCCATCAGCACGCCCATGCCGGGCATGAACAGGTCCAGGCTCAGCAGCTTCGGCCGGTACCTGGCGCAGGCGGATTCCACCTGGGCGTAGTCCTCCGCCTCGTGGATCGTCGCCTCGGGATAGACGCTCTCCAGCTTGGCGCGCATCAGGTCCCGGTGCAGGGCGTGGTCGTCGGCAATCAGCATGTGCATAACGCGTTTGTATGTAGACCAAGTGTGTGTATTTGGCCAGACGAGGCCGCCCCGGATCAGTAGCGGACGGTGGTCAGGAAGATGCTGATCGCCACGCCGATGAAGGCGACGAACAGCGTGAAGAGCACGCCGAGCGGCAGGCCGTGCCCCGGGGCGCCGCAGCCTTCGCGCTTGAAGCGCCGTTCCAGGCCGGTGTAGCGGATGGCGGCGACGATGGCCATCAGCGAGCCGCCGAGCACCAGCACGGTGCCGGTCCAGAACGAGTAGGTGGTCGGGGAGTGGATCGAATGTCCCGCCTGCGCCGCCGCCGGCATCATGCGCAGCACCAGCCCGAAGCGGTCGATGACGAAGCCCAGCGCCATCATGCCCAGCGCCACGCGGACCCAGGCCATCAGCGTGCGCTCGGCGGCATAGTAGACCATGGCGCAGGCGGCCTCTTCGCTGTAGGTCTTGGTTCGCGGTGCGTCGTCTTCCCTGGTGCTCACGGGCCCATCCTTTCCGGGTTGCTAACCCACAGGATAGACCGGAAACGGCGATGCGGCGAAAGGCGCGCTCAGCGCTGGTCGCGCAGCCAGCCCTCGACCAGGTCGCGCATCTCGGCCAGCCGCGCCTCGGAGGGCGCCTCGAAGCGCAGCACCAGGCTGGGCTGGGTGTTCGAGGCCCGCAGCAGGCCCCAGCCGTCGGCGAACTTCAGGCGCATGCCGTCGACGTCGATGATCTCGTAGCCCAGGTCGCCGAAGTGGGCCTTGGCCTCCTCGACCAGCGCGAACTTGCGCTCGTCCGCGCAGTCCACGCGGATCTCGGGCGTGGTGACCGCATGCGGCACGTCGGCCAGCAGCGCCGACATCGGCTTATCCCCGGCGGCCAGCATCTCCATGATGCGGGCGCCCGCGTACACGGCGTCGTCGAAGCCGTAATAGCGGTCGGCGAAGAAGATGTGGCCGCTCATCTCGCCGGCCAGCATCGCCCCGGTCTCCTTCATCTTGGCCTTGATCGGCGAGTGGCCGGTGCGCCACATGATGCCGTTGCCGCCGTGCGCGGCGATGTCGTCGTACATGTGCTGCGAGCACTTGACCTCGGAGATGATGGTGGCACCCGGATGCGTCTTCAAAAGGTGCCGGGTCAACAGCAGCAGCAGCATGTCGCCCCAGATGATCTGCCCGTGCTCGTCGACGACGCCGAGCCTGTCGCCGTCGCCGTCGAAGCCCATGCCGAGATCGGCACCGTGTTCGCGCACGGCCTCCGCCAGCTCGCGCATGTTCGCCTCGACCGTCGGGTCCGGGTGGTGGTTGGGGAAGCGGCCGTCCGGCTCGCAGTACAGCTCGACGACCTCGCAGCCCATGTCGCGGAACAGCGGCGCGGCGACGACGCCGGACGGGCCGTTGCCGGCGTCGATGACGACCTTCAGCGGCCGCGCAAGCTTGATGTCGTGGACCAGCTGGTCGTGATAGGCCGGCAGCAGGTTCATGGTCACCGAGGTGCCGGCCATGGCCGCCGGCTCGAGATCCGCGTGCATGCGCTCGTACAGGGTGCGGATCTGCTCGCCGTGCATGCTCTCGCGCCCGAGCATCATCTTGAAGCCGTTGTACTCGCCCGGGTTGTGGCTGGCCGTGATCATGATGCAGCCGGCGGCATCGAGATGGAACACGCCGAAGTAGCATAGCGGCGTCGGCACCATGCCGATGTCGATGACGTCGATGCCGGCGGCGTTGAGCCCGGCGATCACCGCGTGCTGCAGCGCAGGGCCCGTCAGGCGCACGTCGCGGCCGACGACGACGGGCCTTTCCCCGGCATCGGGCAGCATCGTGGCGTAGGCCATGCCGAGGTCGTGCGCCAGCGCTTCGGTGATGTCCTCGCCGGCGATGCCGCGGATGTCGTATTCCCGGAAGGCGTGGGCTGGATATTTGGGCATGGTTGGGGGCATGGCTGGGGGCATGG
>CAZBLR010000074.1:0-2468 GCA_964492895.1 uncultured Zetaproteobacteria bacterium
GCGACAGGTCCCGGGGGGCCAGGCGCCCAGGTCAGGCACCCTCAAGTCAGGCACCGAGTTGCGGCAGCACCTGGGCCAGCCAGGCATCGAGCCGCGCCTCGGTCAGCATGGCCTGGCTGTTCTGGTCGATCACGAGGCCCGCGAAGCGGCCGTCGACGACGGCCTCGGAGTGCGCGAAGTCGTAGCCCTCGAGCGGCCAGTCGCCGACGATGGTGGCGCCGTGCGCCTCGAAGAAGCGGTACAGGTGGCCCAGGCCGCTGGCGAAGTGATCGCCGTGCTTCTCCTGGTTGCCCAGCCCGTACAGGGCGATGGTCTTGCCGGCCAGATCGGCGTCGGCGATCCGCGGCAGGAATTCCTCCCAGCTCTCGGTCTGGTTGTTGGCCGATCTGCCCGGCAGTCGGCCCTCGCCGTAGGTGGGCGTACCGAGGATCAGCGCATCGAAGGCCAGCATCTCGTCCGGGGTGATGCGGTTGACGTTGACGGGCTTGGCCGCGGCGTCGCCGATCCGCTTGGCGATCTTCTTGGCGATCAGCCGTGTCGTGCCCGTATCCGTCCCGAAGAATATTCCGATCTGCGCCATGGCCTGCTCCTGGTGGGGTGTTGCCCTGCTCCAGCAAGGAACGCACCAGCGGCGGAATGCTGGGATTACCGGCCCGGCCGCTGTGGCGAAGCCGCCGATTGTCGCATTCCGGACAAGGCCCTACGCTGCGGGGCGTTGCACGCCAAGCGCCCGGCCCTTGGCAATGCGGTTGCTTGGTCATGAGACCATAGATCACCGGGGATCGGCCCCGTGGAGGAAGGACGATATGCGCATCGTTGGGATCATCTGCGTTCTGGCATTACCGGCACTGGCCGCGTTTCCGGCCCCGGCCGTTGCCGGGACGGTGTTGGCTGCGGCGGGAGGGGGACTCGTCATCCACGGCATCCCGTTCGAGTTCTTCCTGTTCGCCCTGACCCTGCTGGGCGTGGCCGTGTTCCACCATCACACGTTCAATGTAGCCCTGACGGGGCTGATGGCCATCGTCCTGTACAAGCTGGCCTTCGCGGGCTTCGGCACCGGGCCCGGCCTGGCGGGGCTGGCGGGGCAGCTGGATCACGACTGGGTCACCCTGGCCAACCTGTTCGCATTGCTGATGGGCTTCGCCATCCTGGCCCGGCATTTCGAGAAGAGCCATGTGCCGGTGATCCTGCCGCGCTACCTGCCGGACGACTGGAAGGGCGCCTTCGGCGTGCTGGTCGTGGTCTGGGTGATCTCGAGCTTCCTGGACAACATCGCCGCCGCCCTGATCGGCGGCGCCATGGCCCACCAGCTGTTCCGCTCGAAGGTGCACATCGGCTATGTGGCGGCCATCGTGGCGGCCTCGAACGCCGGCGGCGCCTTCTCGGTGGTCGGCGATACGACGACGACGATGATGTGGATCGCCGGCGTCAGGCCGGGCGAGGTGTTCCAGGCCATCGTCGCATCCATGGTAGCCCTGGTGATCTTCGGCTACGTGGCGGCCAGGCAGCAGCACGCCTACTCGCCGATCCTGAAGAACGCCCACCAGCACACCAGGGTGGACTGGCACCGGATCTTCATCGTCGTGCTGATCCTGGCCCTGGCCATGGCCACCAACATCACCGTCAATACGGATTTCCGCGCGGTGCGCGACAGCTTCCCCTTCATCGGTGCGGCGGTCTGGGTCGCCATCCTGGTGTCGATCCCGATCCGGCGGCACGACTGGGAGGTGCTGGGCGAGAATCTCAAGGGCACGCTGTTCCTGCTGTTCCTGGTCACGGCCGCATCGATGATGCCGGTGGCAAGCCTGCCCGCCGCCTCGTGGCATACCGCGTTCGGGCTGGGCATCGTGTCCGCGGTGTTCGACAACATCCCGCTGACCGCCCTGGCGATCAACCAGAACGGCTACGACTGGGGCACGCTCGCCTTCGCCGTCGGCTTCGGCGGCTCGATGCTGTGGTTCGGCTCGTCGGCCGGGGTGGCCATCTCCAACATGTATCCGGAGGCCAAATCGGCCGGGCTGTGGCTGCGCCAGGGCTGGCACGTCGCCGTGGCCTACGTGCTGGGCTTCGGGGCCGTGCTGTCGCTGCTGGGCTGGCAGGGCGTGTGGCTGAAATAGCGGCGGCAGGCCGGGTCGGCATCGACGTCGAGCCCTGGGCCGCGGCCGCGGCGCTGTCGCCGATCGAGCTCGATTGCGTCACCGCCGTCCAGCTCAAGATCCTCGACGGCAAGTGCAAGATGAACCCCGCGGAGAAGGCGGTGATGGCGCGCATCTACGACGTCACGAAGACGCGCCCCGGCAAGCTGTTGGGCGACGATGTCCACCGCCTGATCGCCGCCGCATACCGTGACGCCGGCGAGGCCATGAAGATGCGCGTCTACGAGCAGCGGCTGTACGCCGAAACGATGATCGGCCGCCCGACGATGAAGGCCTTCAAGGCCATGCTCCGCACCGAAGGCCTGATCGGAA
>CAZBLR010000075.1:0-2452 GCA_964492895.1 uncultured Zetaproteobacteria bacterium
GAGGCCATGAAGAACAGCATCGGGATCGACAGCAGCACATTGGTGCGGCTGGCGATCAGGGCGCGGCGCCCGGCGGCGGCCTTCGCCCCGGCGTCGGCCTCGACGATGCCGATCACCCGCTTCTGCGCCGGCCAGATGATGAACCAGACGTTGAACCACATGATGATGGCGAGCGTCGCTCCGATGCGGATGTCCACGCCTTCGGCACCGGTCTTGGCAAGGTGCATGTACAGGATGCCGCCGAAGATCAGCGTGAACATCGCCGCCCAGCGGAACCACCACAGCGCCCGGCGCACGATGCCGCCTTCCTGGAACAGCTCGGCCTTGGTCCCGGCCGACACGGCGGCGAGCGAGGGCACCTGCACGAAGTTGAAATAGTACAGCAGTCCGACCCAGGTGATGCCGGCCAGGAAATGGCCCCAGCGGGCCAGGTCGTAAACATCCGGCACGGTGCCGCTCCTGGCGATGCCGGCGCCGATCAGGATGGCGGCGAGCACGAAGCCGGCGGCAATGGTCAGCCGGTGGTCGGTGAACAGTTTCATGGGTTCTCCTGTATGGTGGATATGCGGATCATGGTCGGACGCAGAGGTGAAGGGTAGATGAAAAAAGCGGCCCGAAGGCCGCTTTTTTTACACCGTGTTGCAGGGAGCTCAGCCGAAGTTGGCGGCTGCGAAGTCCCAGTTGACCAGGTTCCAGAAGGCCTCGACATACTTCGGCCGCGCATTGCGGTAATCGATGTAGTAGGCGTGCTCCCAGACGTCGCAGGTCAGCACCGGCGTGACGCCGTCAGTGATCGGGCAGCCGGCGTTGGAGGTGTTGACGATGGCGAGCTTGCCGTCGGCGCCCTTGACCAGCCAGGTCCAGCCGGAGCCGAAGTTCGTGGCGGCCGAGGTGGAGAACTTCTCCTTGAAGGCATCGAAGCTGCCGAAGGCGGCGTCGATGGCCGCGGCCAGTGCGCCGCTCGGGGCGCCGCCGCCGGTCGGCGACAGGCAGTTCCAATAGAAGGTGTGGTTCCAGACCTGGGCGGCATTATTGAACAGTCCGCCGCTCGCGGTCCTGATGATCTCCTCCAGGGACTTGCCGGCGTTGTCCGTGCCCTCGGTCAGCTTGTTGAGGTTGGTGACATAGGTGTTGTGGTGCTTTCCGTAGTGGTACTCGAGCGTTTCGGCCGAGATATGCGGCTCCAGTGCATCCTGGGCATAGGGCAGGGGTGGCAACTCGAAAGACATGGGTGGGTTCCTCCTTGTGGATGGTGTCGCTATTGTAGACCACTTCAATCCAGATTGATTGGAAGTTGGGCCCGAAGGGGTTCCGGATCAACCATTAAAAAATCATGGGTAAAATCCTGCCGCTTGCACCGTGTTAGTCTTTGGCATACTACTAACGCCTGCCGGGTGGCCATGCGAAGGGAGTGATGGATGGATACGTCGGAAGATACGTCGGACAAGAAGCGGTCCTGGAGGCCGGGAAAGAAGGACGTGATATTCCTGGTGCTGGTCGGTTCCGTGGTGCTGGGGCTGGCATTGGGAAGCCACAAGAAGACGACCAAGCCGACCCCGGACGACCAGGTGCACCGCACGGCGACCTCGCGCGCCGAGTGCATGCATTGCCACGGCGCCACCGGCGTGCGTCCGGTGCCCAGGGGACACACCAAGGACGACCAGTGTTTCCTTTGCCATACCCAGCCCAAGGACTGGCAGGGGCCGGTGAAATAGATGCAGACCATTGGTGTCAGTGCCAAGCTGCATGACGAACGCGCCGGATCCCTGGCCCGGGAGCTGATCGACTGGCTGCGGCGGCAAGGCCGCGAGGTGTTGGTCGATGATACCGTGCCCGGATTCGATGAACTGCCGCTGGTCGAGATGCCCGCGCGCGTGGATTTGATGGTGGTGCTGGGCGGCGACGGCACCCTGCTGCACGTGGCTCGACGCTTCATCGGCCATGATACCCCGATCCTCGGCATCAACCTCGGCCGGCTCGGCTTCCTGACCGAGGCCGCCGCCGGCAACATGCTCGAGGTCGTCGGACAGGTGCTGGCGGGACGCGCCAAGATCAAGACGCATTTCAGCCTCGAGGCCCAGGCCTGGCGGGACGGCCAGGCGCTGGAGTCGGGCCATGCCATCAACGATGTGGTGCTGCAGCGCAACGACCATCCGCGCATGATCGAGTTCGAGATGCATGTGTACGGCCATTTCATGTTCCGCCTGCGTGCCGACGGCCTGGTACTGGCCACCCCGGCCGGGTCGACCGCCTATGCGCTGTCGGCCGGGGGGCCGATCGTGCATCCGGAAGTGGCGGCCATCAGTGTGGTGCCGATTTGTCCGCATATCCTGTCCAACCGGCCGGTGGTGCTGCCCGCCTCCGCTGGCATCGAGCTGATCCTGATCGAGAGCCCGGCGCCGGCGGCCCTGAACCTGGACGGCCAGGTGCATCACGAGCTGTGCGCCGGCGA
>CAZBLR010000076.1:0-2394 GCA_964492895.1 uncultured Zetaproteobacteria bacterium
TGGTTGCCGACAAAAAGCCCGTTCCGGTCGATGTAATCCGCATGCTCCAGCGAGCCATGCACCTCCGAATCGAAGTATCCCACCACCTCGTTCCTGGCAAAATTGCCCGCCACAATGGGCCGGCACTCGAAACCGGCCGCATTCAGTTTCTTCAGCAACGCATCACGCGTCAGCGGCGAGCCGGGGCGGATCACCAGGCTGAAGCCGAACCAGCTGCTGCTGCCGATCTCCTGCTGGATCATCAGATCCGGATGCCCGTCCATCGCCTGCTGAAGCAGCACCCCGTTATTGCGCCGTTCGGCGATCAGGCTTGGCAGCTTCTTGACCTGCTCGATGCCGATCGCTCCGGACAGCTCCAGCGGGCGCACATTGTATCCCGGCAGCACGAAACGGAAGGATTCCTTGAACGGATCATCGCTCTTTTCGTCACAGACATGGTTGTGCTTGGGCAGATTGCGCGTCCAGCCATGCGCGCGCAGGGAGAGCAGGATGTGATAGAGCTCTTCGTCGTCGGTGACGATCATGCCGCCTTCCATGGTGGAGATATGATGCGAAAAGAACGAGCTGAAGCTGCCCATCACGCCGAAGGTACCGGTCTTCTTCCCTTCGAATTCCGCCCCCATCGCCTCGCAGTTGTCCTCGATCAACACGATATCGCGATCGTCAACGATTCGCCGGATGCGCGAGAAATCGTTCGGATTGCCGAGCAGGTTCACCGCCATGATGGCGCGCGTCCGGTCGCTGAGTGCCGCCTCCAGCTGGTCGAGATCGTAGTTCAGCGTCTGCAGATCGATGTCGACGAACTTGATCTTCAGCCCGTATTGATAGAGCGGCGTGTAGGTCGTGCTCCAGGACACCGCCGGCACGATCACCTCGTCGCCGCGCTGCAGCTTCAGGGCGGCGTTCCGGGTATAGAACAGGGCCGCCACCATCAGCAGGTTGGCCGAGGAACCGGAATTGACCATGACGCAGTGCCGGCTGCCGACATATTCGGCGAACCGCTCCTCGAATTCCTGTACATGCGAGCCCATGGTGAATCTGCCCGCGGCAATCAGACGCTGCATGGCATCGATCTCGGCCTGGTCCCAGGAAAACTCCGCCAGCGGATACTTGAACCTCATGATGCGAATTCCTTCAGATAAAATTGGTAGGCGTGCGAGATACCTTCGTGCAACGGGGTTTGCGGCATCCAGCCCCAGGTCTTCTGCCGCTCGATGCTGACCTGCTTGCGTTTCATGCCGACGGGCCGGCTCAGATCGTACACGAAGCGACCTTGCCAGCCGATCACTTCGGCGGCCGTCTGGTAATACTCGTTGATCGTGTAATCATGCCCGAGGCCGACATTCATCTCCTCGGGCAGCGAATCGAACCGTGCAAGGGCCTGCATGACGGCATCGGCCAGATCGCCGGCATACATGAACTCGCGCCTCGCCGTGCCATCTCCCCATATCTCCACTTCATCATGGCCGGCCCGCTCGGCCTGATGGATCTTGTGGATGATCGCCGGAATCAGGTGCGAATGTTCCGGCGCGAACTTGTCATGTCGCCCGTACAGGTTGCACGGGATCAGTGTTTTGTAGGACAGCCCCGGCTGCTCGCGCCGGATGTATTCGCACAGCCTTGTGGCGAATATCTTGGCCAGGGCATAGCCCTCGTTGGTCGGTTCCAGCTCCCCCTTGAGGATCAGATCCTCGGTCAGCGGATTGGCAGCCGCGCGCGGGTACATGCAGGAGCTGGCGAGATTGAGCAGCCGTTTCACGCCCGCATCCCGGGCCGCCATGATGATATTGCGGCCGACGTCCACATTGCTGACCAGGAAATCGACCGGGTGCGCCATATTGGCCTGGATGCCCCCCACGCGCCCTGCCGCGTGCACGATCACATCGGGCCGGTACTGGCGCACATAGGTGAGTGCGGCGTCAGCATCGGCGAGATCCAGTTCGTCACGCCGGGGTGCCAGCACCTGCCAGTCCGCGATACCCGGATGCTCCAGGATATTCCTGCCCACCATGCCGCCGGCGCCGGTGAGCATCAGCACACCCTGCTTGCCCATCAGGACTCGTATCGCAGCGCCTTATGCCCGTGCGCTTGTACCTTCAATTCGAATTCGGCTTCTTTCAGGTCGGAAAGCGCCATCTCTTTGACCAGTTCATCGAACGTGATGCGCGGCACCCAGCCCAGCTTCTCCTTGGCCTTGGAGGGATCACCCAGAAGCGTTTCCACCTCGGTTGGGCGGAAATAACGCGGATCGACAGCGACCACGCTCTCGCCGATGCGGGCGCGAATCCCCGCATCGCCATCCTCGACCGCAGCCAGGACGCCGATTTCGTCGACGCCTTCACCGCGCCATTCGAACCTCAGGCCCAGCTCGGCACCGGCCCGGTCGACGAACTC
>CAZBLR010000077.1:0-2281 GCA_964492895.1 uncultured Zetaproteobacteria bacterium
GCGGACGAAGGCCAGCAGGGGGGCGTAGTCGCCGCGGTCGGCGGCCTGCAGGGCGGCGATGTAGTGCTGGCGGGCATCGCCGGTGCGCTCCAGGTCGGCGCCGCCCCAGGTGAAGCGGGGGCGATCCAGGCGCTTCTCCAGCAGCAGGTCGGTGATCAGCCGCGCATGCCGGCCGTTGCCGTTGGCGAACGGGTGGATGGCCACCAGGCGGTGGTGGAAGCGCGCGGCGATCTCGTCCGGCGCGTACGTGCCGTGCGCGAGCCAGTAGTTCACATCGTCGCACAGGTGGCGCAGCTCGACGCCGATCATCTCGCGCGCCACGCCGATGTTCTTGTCGGATTGCCGGAACTCGCCGGCCCAGCGCCAGACATGGCCGAACATCCTCCGGTGCAGCCGGCGCATGAAATCCACGCTGACCAGCTGTTTCGGGCGCGCGCGCCAGGCCCACGCCATGCCGGCGCGGATATTCTCCGCCTCGAAGAGGTTCAGCTCCTCGCGCGTCGTGATATGGGTCAGGCGCAGCCCCTCGGCCTCGTCCGGGTCGAGGGGCGTGGCGCCCTCGGGATAGTCGGGAAGCCTCATTCGACCTCCCACATCTCCTTGGCCGTCTTGCGCGCATAGCGCTCGGCGGCCGCCGCGATGCCGTGGCGGCTCTCCTCCTCGCTCAGCCCCTGCTGCTCCAGCAGCATCGAATGCTGCACGATCGCGTGCATCTTCTCGGCGTACTTCAGGGCCTGGCGCTCCACGGTGGCCTCGAGGCTGTCGCGCGGCACCAGCGCATAGACGAACACGCAGTCCATGGCCGCCGCCGCCTTTTTGATGGAGTTGATCGTCGCCGTGCCGGCGAGCTCGCCCTTCTCGAGCGCCACGATGCGCTGGCGCTGCACGCCCATGCGCCGGGCCAGCTGGCCGCCGGTCATGCCCAGCGCATCGCGGATGGCACGGATCCATCCCCGCAACGGCGGCGGGGTTTCCCTAAGCGCCGCGAAGGCCTGCAGGCGTTGATCCAGTTGCCTGCGGGCCAGGCTCTTGCTGTGTGCGTTCATGGCGTCACCCCTTGATAGAAGCAACATATAAGTAGTCGGATCGATCAATCTTGTCAACTTATAAGTTGTCTATATGCAATTTATGAGAAACCTATGGATTGCTTTTACAGGGCGGGGGGCTTGGTATCGTCCAAATGTAAGCATCGTCGGTTGTGCAGCCCCCTTTGACAGGAGGAGGCGAAGGTTCAGTCGGTCTCGACTTCGGCGGTTCGGAGATGGCGGGCGAGATACAGGGTCTGCAGGATCACTTGCGGACGTAGTGGACGCCCGGCAGGCCCTCGAAATCGGCGTCCTGGGTCCAGATCTCGGCCGAGTGCGCCTGCGCCGTGGCCAGGATAACGCTGTCGGCCAGCGGCAGGCTGTGCCGTACGCCGAGCCTTGCCGCATCCATGGCGATCGTCGCATCCAGGTCGACGACGTCGCCCTGGCGCATCATCGCCGCGGCACGGATGGCGTCGTTCTCGTCCCGCTGCTGCAACACGCGCTTGAACACCTCCAGCACGCAGATCGAGGGCACGAGCAGATGCTCGACATCCTCGATGGCGGGGGCGAAGAACCCGGCGTTGGCGCCGTCGGCGAAATATTCCAGCCAGCCGCAGGAATCGACGAGGTTCATACCCGGTCGCCGTCGCGCGGCACCGACGTGTCGATGCCGGCGAGGAAACCGCGCATCGACGGCATGGGGCGCACCGGCACCAGCTCGATGCGGCCGTTGTACGGAATCACCTGCAGCTTCTCACCGCTCTGCAGGTCGAGGTAGTCGCGCACCTTGCTGGGGATGACGATCTGAAATTTCGGCGATACCGTGACTGTTTGCATACGAATCTCCTATCGATACGCATTTCGTAAAATGCTAGGCCAGGGGTGGCGACGGCGCAAGGGGTACCGGGCCGGCATGGCCGGCCCGAACCAACAGCCGCTTCATACAGACGTTACGGCCGGACGAAGGCCAGCCATCATCACCTGTGATCAGGCAATGACTTGACCAACTCGGCATGCGGTCAAGTCATCACATGACTCATGTGGCCTGTTGAAGCTGTCCCTCCGCCTCTGTTCACGCTCTTATATCGATTTGACCATCTCTTTTCGACATACGCTTGTTCTTATATCGAAATGCAGCGAACACCGCGACATGTCACACGCAATGAATGTCAGGCACAAAAAAAAGCCCGCGGGCGGTGAGCCTGCGGGCCTTCTATGTCAATGGTGCCGGAGACTGGACTCGAACCAGCACG
>CAZBLR010000078.1:0-2245 GCA_964492895.1 uncultured Zetaproteobacteria bacterium
GCTACCAGTCGCTCAGGCCGGCACGGATGCCCAGGCCGTCGGGATAGAGCCGGTGGGCGATCTGCGCCCACTTGGCGTAGGGCAGCATCTCCGGGCGGGTCTCGGGGTCGATGACCATGTCGAACCAGTCGGCGGGCTTGAGCCGGCCCCTGAAGTTGTTGGCGATGGTCTTGCGCCGGTGGCGGAAGCCCTCGCGCAGCGTGGCCTCCAGCGCCCGGATGTCGGTGGGCGGCCGGCGCCGGTGGGGGGTCAGCAGCACGACGGCCGAGTGCACGGCCGGCGGCGGCGAGAAGGCGCCGGGCGGCAGCACCAAGAGCCGCTTGGGCTCGTAGTGGTGGCGCACCATCACCGACAGCGAGCCGTAGACGCGCCCGCCGGGGCCGGCGACGATGCGGTCGGCGACCTCCTTCTGGTACATCAGCACCATGCCGCCGGCCAGGTCCAGGGCGGCGAGCCGGGCGGTCAGCGGCCCGCTGATGTTGTAGGGCAGGTTGCCGACGATCCATTCGACGCCGGCCTGCGTCACCGTGCGCTCGAACACGCGGTCGAGCACGTCGCCGTGCACCACGCTCAATTTGTCGCAGGCCTCGGCGCGCTCCAGCCAGTGGGCGGCGAAGCGGTCGTCCTTCTCGATGACGGTCAGGTGCGCCGCGCGCCCCAGCAGCGCCTCGGTGATCGCCCCGAGCCCCGGGCCGATCTCCAGCACCCGCCGGCCGGCCGGCACGGCCTCGACGATGCTGCGGATCGCGTGCGCATCGTGCAGGAAGTGCTGGCCGAGGGCCTTCTTGGCGAGGGTGTCGTCCATCGCCGCAGCCTAGCCCAGTCGGGGGTGCTTCGGCCACGGATGGATCACGCGGGCCGCCGGCGGCGGGCGATCCTTGCCTTGGCGGGGAAATCCCCTAAACTACGCGCCCATTTTTGCATCGCGCCCGTTTCGGCGGTTTGCGGGGATTTAATCGGATCAAGGGGAAGGTACGGCAGTGAGTGGATCGATGCGGCGGCTGGTGGCCGGCAACTGGAAGATGAACGGCATCCTGGCCGAGGCCATGCAGTTCGTGGAGGAGCTCGGCGACAACCCGGCCCCGGAGCACGTCGAGATGGCGCTGATGCCGCCGTTCACGCTGCTGCACCCGTTGAAGGAGGCGCTCTCCGCCAAGGGCATCGCGCTCGGCGCGCAGAACGTCTACTTCGAGCCGAAGGGCGCGTTCACCGGCTCGATCAGCCCGCTGATGCTGCGCGACGCCGGCTGCCACTACGTGATCCTCGGGCATTCCGAGCGGCGCAACATCATCGGCGAGACCGACGACGTGATCCGCACCAAGCTGCAGGCCTCGTGGGCCACCGGCCTGGAGCCGATCCTGTGCATCGGCGAGCATCTGAAGGAGCGCGAGGCGGGCAAGACGAACGCGGTGCTGAAGCGCCAGCTGGCCATCCTCGAGGGCACCGATAGCGGCCTGCCGCTGACCGTCGCCTACGAGCCGGTGTGGGCCATCGGCACCGGGCACACCGCGACCACCGACCAGGTCACCGAGACGCACGCCTTCATCCACGAGGAGCTGGCGCGCCTGGGCCGGCCGCACTGCCGCGTGCTGTACGGCGGCAGCGTCAACCCGGGCAACGCCGAGTCGCTGATGGCCTGCCCCGGTGTGGAGGGCGCGCTGGTCGGCGGCGCCAGCCTGAAGGCGGATTCGTTCATGGAGATTGTGCAGGCCGCGGCCAGGGCCGCCGCCTGAATGGAGGATTGATTCGATGACCATGCTATTGTTGACGGTGCACGTGCTCGTGGCCGTGGTATTGGTGGGCGTGGTGCTGGTGCAGCGCGGCGAGGGCGCCGACATGGGCGTGTCCTTCGGCGGCGGCGGCGCCCAGACGCTGTTCGGCAGCCGCGGTTCGGGCTCCTTCCTGGGCAAGCTCACCGGCGCGCTGGCGGCCGTGTTCATGCTGACCTCGCTGACGCTGGCCTTCTTCTCGCAGCGCCATGCCGGCTCGGTCGTCGAGCAGGGCCTGGTCAAGCAGCAGCAGGAGCAGCAGCTGCCGTCGGGCGGCGACAACGGCGGCACCTTCAACCCCAACGCGCTGAAGGCCAACGGGGCCAAGCCGGCGCCGGCCAAGCCCGCGCCCGCGCCGCTGCCGGGGGCCAAGTAAGCCCCCATCACATTGCCGGAGTGGTGAAATTGGTAGACACGCCATCTTGAGGGGGTGGTGGGGCAACCCGTGCTGGTTCGAGTCCAGTCTCCGGCACCAT
>CAZBLR010000079.1:0-1944 GCA_964492895.1 uncultured Zetaproteobacteria bacterium
CTTGTAGCCTCGATGCAGGGCGACGATGCCACCGGTCATGTTCTCGTGGCGCACCAGGCCGAAGCCGGCCCATTCGATCAGCTTGGCGAAGCGGCCCTGGTCCGGGAAGCGGCGGATCGACTCGACCAGGTACTGGTAGGCGGCGCGGTCGCCGGCGACCCATTCGCCGATGGCCGGGATCACGTTGAAGGAATAGGCGTCGTAGGCGACGTCCAGCAGCGGCAGCACGGGACGCGAGAACTCCAGGCAGATGAACTGGCCGCCGGGCTTCAGCACGCGGTGGAATTCGGCGAGCCCCGCCTCGATGTCGGCGAAGTTGCGGATGCCGAAGGCGATCGACACCACGTCGAAGGATGCGTCGGCGAAGGCGAGCTTCGTGCCGTCGGACAGCACGCAGTCGGCCGATCCCGGCAGCAATCCCGCGTCGACGACGCGCTTAGCGCCCTCGCCCAGCATCGGCCCGTTCAGGTCGGTCAGCACCACGCGCCCGCCGCCCGCCTGCCCGGCCCTTGCCTTCCTGGCCAGGCCGATGGCGATGTCGCCGGAGCCGGCGGCCACGTCGAGCACGCGCGATCCCGGGCGCACGGCGGCCACGTCGATCATGCGCCGCTTCCACAGCCGGTGCATGCCGCCGCTCATCAGGTCGTTCATCAGGTCGTACTTGGAGGCCACCGACGAGAACACGCCCATGACGCGCCCGGCCTTGTCGGCCGCCGCCACGCTCTCGAAGCCGAAATGGGTCTGCCCCGCGTCCGCTCCCGCCTGCGACCCCGTTTCGGGGCCCGCGTGGGAAATCTGTGCCGCCTTGCGCCTATCCATGACGGCGCATCGTACCAGTGCTGCCCGCGTCCTCCAATCGTGCATATGGATGGGGATAAGCTGTGGATGGACGGTGCGTCGCCGGTGCATGCCTGTGGACAAGTCATTACACTAGCATTAGCGATCGAAACCGTATTGACACCCAAGATGTAGTGTCTAAACTGACGAACTGCGGGACTGGGGAGCCCCGTCCACCAATGCCATTCGAGACGGGGGAGCCATGACCAAAGCCAACACCGCAGAAGCCACAGAGCACAGCCTCAGCGCCGCGGACATCCCGCTGCAGCCGGCCAGCCTCGACATCTGGGACAAGAAATACCGCCTGAAGGACAAGTCCGGCAACCCGGTCGACGCCGACATCGAGGCCACCTACACGCGCGTGGCCCGGGCGCTGGCCGACATCGAGGCGCCGGAGGGCCGCGAGGCCTGGTTCGAGCGCTTCGTCTGGGCGCTGAGGCACGGGGCGATCCCGGCCGGCCGCATCACCTCCAACGCCGGGGCGGCCGAGCACAAGCCGGCCACCAGCACCATCAACTGCACGGTGTCCGGCACCATCCCGGATTCGATGGACGGCATCCTGTCCATGGTGCACGAGGCGGGCCTGACCCTGAAGGCGGGTTGCGGCATCGGCTACGAGTTCTCGACCCTGCGCCCCCGGGGCGCCTACGTGTCGGGTGCCGGCGCCTATACCTCGGGCCCGCTGTCGTTCATGGATATCTACGACAAGATGTGCTTCACGGTGTCCTCGGCCGGCGGCCGGCGCGGCGCCCAGATGGGCACCTTCGACATCAGCCACCCCGACGTCGCCGACTTCATCCGCGCCAAGCGCGAGGCCGGGCGGCTCAGGCAGTTCAACCTGTCCTGCCTGATCACCCGGGACTTCATGGAGGCGGTCAAGCACGATGCCGACTGGGACCTGGTGTTCCCGGCCACCGAGCACGAGCTTGCGGACCCGGAGACGGCCATCGTCTGGCGCTCGATGCCGGCGCTGGCGCACACCGGCAAGTACACGGTCAACGACAAGGGCGAGGTGGCCTGCCGCATCTACAAGACCATCCGCGCCCAAAGGCTGTGGGACGTCATCATGTCCTCGACCTACGACTACGCCGAGCCGGGCTTCATCCT
>CAZBLR010000080.1:0-1526 GCA_964492895.1 uncultured Zetaproteobacteria bacterium
GGAACGGGCAGTCTATGCCATCGGTAGCCCGTGTGGGGGAGGGAGAATCGCACCATGCCGAGTCGCGCCAGCAGGATCTTCGTTGCCATGGCCATGCTGCTGCCAATGTCCGCGCAGGCGGCGGACCAGACGATCGCTGCGACACCGGCCCGGGCGGAGCTCAGCTACGAGCAGCTGAACCTGCCGGGCGGCGAGCACCTCGGGCTGATGGGCGGCTCGCTGCTGTACGACACATATGGCCACTGGCTGGCCTTCGGCCCCGGCTTCTACGGGGCCATGAGCGGCCAGCGCGGCGGCTTCATCACCCTGGGCCTGGCCGCACGCGTCAGGCTGCCGCTGACCGAGCGGCTGGCGGCGGAGCTCGGCGGCTACGTCGGCGCCGGCGGCGGCCGCGGCGGGCTGGCCCTGACCGGCGGCGGCCTGTTCCTGCGCTCGCACGCGGGCCTCGACTGGGACATGGGCCCGTGGGGCATCATCGGTGCCGGCGCCAGCTATGTGGCCACGCCCTACGGCAGCATCCACAGCACCCAGCCCTATGTCGCCTGGCAGTACCCGTTCCACAGCTGGACGACCGACGGCTGGCAGCCGCCGGCCGCCGGCGATGCGATCGATTCCTACCTGAACCCGAGCGAGGAGGAGTTCGCGCTGGTCTACCGCCATGACCTGATCCCGTCGGGGGTGCGCACCACGAGCGGCGCGCCGCAGCACCGCACGCTGAGGCTGATGGGCGTGGAATGGCACCGCTACCTGAATGATGTGTTCTACCTCAGCGCCGAGACCGAAGGGGCCATGGGCGGCCAGAGCAACGGCTACATGCAGATCCTGCTCGGCGGCGGCCTGCGCCTGCACCTGACCGACTCGACCGCCGTGAAACTGACGCTGGCCGCAGGTCCCGCCGGCGGCGGCGACGTGGCCACCGGCGGCGGCGTCATCGTCGACGGCGGCCTCGGCCTGCAGCAGTACTTCGGCGAGAAGCTGTACGTCGAGGCCGACGGCGGCTACACCAAGGCGGTGCGCGGCGGCTTCCGTGCGGTCAGCCTGTCGGGAAAACTGGGCTATCGCTTCGGCACGCCCGATACCTCGGACGCCGAGCTCAGTGCCGACGATCTGGCGCCGTTCCCGCGCCGGCACCTGCGCTGGCGCATCACGCAGCAGACCTACCGCAGCGCCGATCCGCTGTGGCGCCGGACGTTCGCCGATCGCAACATCGACCTGCTGGGCTTCCAGGGCGATTACTTCCTCAACCGGTTTTTCTACCTGACCGGCGAGGCGATGGCCGCCTACCATGGCAAGGCCGGTGCCTACATGACCGGCCTGGTCGGCGGGGGGCTGCAGTTGTCGGCCGGCGACTTCCCGCTGTTCGCCTATGGAGAGGGCCTGGTGGGTGCGGCCGGCGGCGGCGGCGTCGACGTCTCGGGCGGCCTGGTGTGGCAGGCCAATGCGGGGCTGGGCTACCGGGTGACGAAGACCTACAGCCTGATGGCCGGCTACGGGCGCATGCAGTCGATCAAGGGGCATTTCAAGGC